>JANMXA010000252.1:0-34110 GCA_031394255.1 Gemmatimonadota bacterium | reverse complement strand
CCTGAACGTCTTCCACACCAGTGTCAGCTACTGGATTCCCGGTGCCAAGGCGGTGATCGCGGATACCGCCCATGCGATCACGCGGGGGCTCAAGCTGGCGATGGGGCAGGAGGTCCCCGGGCCGTGGGGTGGGGAAGTCGACATCCCCTATGAGCCGCAGGCCTGGGATGTGCTCATCCGATCAGACAGTGCGGCGCCCGACGAGCGGGAGTTCGGGGTCGATGCCTACGACCCCACGCCGTTCCACCGGGTTGGCCTGGCGATCCACCGGAACATGCGTCTCGGTCTGGTGTCCGGCGAGAACTTTCCCCTCATTCTGAACGACAGCCGCAACACGCTTTTTCGGGAACTGTATCGTCACACACTGCACTACCTGCTCGACGGGGCGCGGTCGTTCGATCCGGCGGCGAACCTGGTGAGCCCGGGCCAGCGGAACGCCACGGCGATCACCTGGGACCGCCCGGTCCGGCTCGATGCCCTGCGCTACGAGTTGCCGGAGTTCATGGACTTCTCGAATCCCGACTGGCATCGGGGCGCCCAGCCCTATGCGCACTATGTCGTGGAGGGGTCGCTCGATGGACTGCACTGGACCAGGCTGGTCGACCGACGGCACGGGCCCTGGCGCGGGCCGCAGACCGACACCTTCGCCGCGAGCGAGGTCCGCTTCCTCCGCTTCGATGGCACGCTGTCGAATGGCCAGCCATTCCGGGTCAGCAACGTGCAAGCCTATCCGGCCCGGCAATAGAGGACGGCCAGCGGCGGGGCGGCCGGGCTGGACGGTGACCGACCAGGCCAACGATCAGGTCTAGTCGATTACCGTCACCGACAACGCGACCCGGACTCTCGCGGCCACGTTGAAGCAGATCAGTACCGGGGCGACGCTGGCCATCATTGGGCTCGACCATTCTGGCACCGGCACCGACGCTCGAACCCAGGCCTTGCCGCCTCATTGAGGGAGTCTCCCGCAGCACTCTCCGCGCAGTTCCCATCACCATCGCAACGTCTTCTCGGCTGAGTCGCCCGGCTTCGGGCGCCTCGGCCCCCGCCGCCGGCCGCCGCAGATTGCCGAGACTACTGCAGCAGGTCCGGCCCCGTCCGCCGCAGATTGCCGCGACCGTTGCAGGAGGACGGCCGTCGCCGGCCACCGGGTTCGCCTTGGGACCGGAAACCGGCCCCTTTCCATTGGCTCGGCGCTTGCCCCTGAGGTCCGTCGCCGAGATGAGCATCCGGCACCGAGAGGAGGACATTCGGCCCCCCAGGCGAGGAGCGTTCGACTACTATGCAAGCAGGAGAGGTGGTCCGCATGATAGGAACGCTCGCGACGCTCTGGGCTTTGTCCGCCTGTACCAGCCAGCCGATGGAAGCCGGGCTCGAGCCGTACTCGCTTGCGCCGCCATCGATCGACGAACGGCTTCGATGGAGCTCGGTCGTGACGGTCGTGACGATCTACCCCGGCGATGACATTCAGCAGAACGTCGAGGCGGCGCCGCCGGGCACTCAGTTCCTCCTGAAGGCGGGCGTTCACCGGGGGCAGACCGTGTACCCCAAGAGCGGCGACGTCTTCATTGGAGAAGCGGGTGCGATCCTCGACGGGGGCAACACCACGCGCTACGCATTCGACGGTGTGACCCGGGGCGCCCCGTTCCCCAGCAACGTCACGATCCGCGGACTGGTGATCCGGGGGTACGACGGGCCGCTCCAGTCGTCCGCCGTACTCGCCGGACATATGTGGGATGCCGCGGCCGTTACCAGCGGCTGGATCATTCGCGACAATGAGGTCACCGGGAACAGCGCCGGCGGAATTCGGATCGGTTCGCACACCCAGGTCCTCGGCAACAACGTCCATCACAACGGCCAGATCGGGATCAGCGGCGTGGGCGACAGCAGTCTGGTCGCCGACAACGAGATCGCCTACAACAACACCCGCGGGGTCGACGCGGGATGGGAAGCGGGCGGCGGGAAGTTCGTCCTCACCCACGATCTGGTGGTCCGGGGAAACTTCGTCCATCACAACAACGGCATGGGTCTCTGGTCGGACATCTCCAGCATCAACACGCTGTACGAGAGTAACCGGGTTGAGGACAACGCCTTCGCCGGGATCTTCATCGAGCTGAGCGACCGGGCGATCATCCGGAACAACACGGTCAGGCGGAACGGCTTCTCCCAGCCGGAACCCGCCTGGGTTCTTGGCGCGGGCATCATGCTCGCCAATTCATCGGACGTCGAGATCTACGGCAATACCGTGGCCGACAACCGCCAGGGCATTACCGCGTATCATCAACTCCGCGGGGCGACGCCGTACGAAGATTCGCTGCCCAAACCGTTCGGGCCGTGGAATACCCGGAACAACGATATCCACGACAACACGATCACGATGGCAGTCGGGATGACCGGGATGGCGCAGAACATCGATCTGGGGCTGGACATGTTTACCGGCTGGAACAACCGGTTCCGCAACAACCGGTACGTGGTCGCCCCCACCAACCGGACGCCGTTCGCGTGGCGGAACTCGGAGCGGACCGTGGCGGAGTGGGTCGCCTCAGGTCAGGACACGACGGGGACGTTCTCCTCTGCGCCGTGAGGCGTGCGGCCGCGGCGGCCGGCCTGCCACGTCGCCCACGCCCGGCGAAGCGCCCCGCGGGCCGGCACCTCGACCAGCTTGAGCACCAGGATCGCCATCACCACCGAGACGATCAGGTAGAGGATCAGGAACCCGGTCGACTCCAGCGCCAGGGGGCCGGTGGCGGGGACGATGTGCCGGAGGATCGAATGGATCGGTCCGTGGAGGATGTACAAGGCATAACTCGCTTCGCCGAGCAGGATGGCGGGCCGTGACCCAAGGATCCCCGCCAGCAGGCCTTTCCCCGATGCCAGTGCCAGAATCAGGAGCGCGAACGGTCCGAGCAGCAGCCCGCCGTTCATGATCGGATAGGGAACTCGGCCGCTTTCCGCCAGGACGACTCCGACGAGGCCGAAGGCCGCCAGAGCGACGAGGCCCGGCCGGCGGCCCACGGCGTCGGCCTGGCGGAGGAAGAGCAATCCCAGGCTCATCCCGATCACGAACTCCGGCAGGCGTACCACCGGGTTGTACTTGAGGGCGTTGAGCCAGAATCCCTCCGACGTTGGTGTAATCACGACGAGTCCGTCGGGATCGAGCGCGAGGTAGGTGGCCGCCGCCGTCATCGCGAGCAACCAGCAGGAAAGAATGATCGGGACAAGCCGCGTTTTCGCGCGGGTTGCGAGGAAGACTCCCAACAGCGGGAACGCCAGGTAGAAGAACGCCTCCACCGACAGCGACCATCCGGGGCAGTTGACCCGGCAGGCGTAGGCCGGGATCCATGACTGGGTCAGCGTGAGTGCCGAGACCACGACCGGCGAACCGGCGAGGAACGCGTCGCCGGGGCCATGGGTCCGGAGCAGCTTGCCGGCGAACCCGGGAAGGGCCAGCAGGACTCCGATGAGGTACACCGGATAGATGCGGGCGACCCGGGCCGCAAGGAAATCGCCGATCCTGGTGGTGCCTCCCTGCCCGGGGGAGAGATAGTTGTAGGCCAGCACGAACCCGGACAGGACGAAGAAGAGACTCACCCCGGTGTAGCCCGCGCCAAGGAGGCCGGCGAGCGGCGGCGAAAGCCGGTCGAGCCGCGGACCGATCGAATGGAAGAGCACGACCTGCGCGGCCGCCAGGAACCGAAGGCCGGTGAGCGCGCCGAGCATCGGCTTGCGGGGCGCGGTCACAGGGCCGCCAGCACCGTCTCGGCCACGCGTCGGGCCGCCTTCGCGGTCGACCAGAGCGGCGTCTGGTCGGCGGGCCCCAGGCCGCCGACCGAGGCCCGCTCCAGCGCGGCGACGAAGGAGTCGTCGTCCAGTGGGTCGAAGATGTTCTCGGCCGGGAGGAGTTCCTTGGCACTCCCGGCGTAGCGCGAGGCCAGCACCGGCAGGTCGGACCAGAGCGCTTCGTTCACCACCAGGCCCCAAACATCCTCGAGGGTCGGGAACACCAGGAAGTCGGCTCGCTGAAACAATTCGGCGACCTGATCGGTGGTTCGCTGGCCCAGGAACGACACGCCGGCGAGCTTGAGCTCACTGACCCGGGCTTCGAGCCCTGGTCGCTCGGGCCCCTGGCCGGCGATGAGCAGCTCGACTGCGGTGCCCCGGCCGGCCAGATTGGCCACCGCCTCGAGCAGCAGCCCGACGCCCTTTCTGGGCACCAATTGGCCCACGAACACGGCGACCGGCTTCCGGTGGGCGGCGACCGGTACGTGACGGCCGCCGCGGAAGGGGCGCTCATCAACGGTATTCTGGATCGTGGTGACGCGCGACGCCGGCACTCGGAGCGACTCGAGGTACTCGGCGGTACACTCGCCGACCGCGATCCAGTGACGGGTGACCGCGGCGATCAGTTTCCGGACCAGCAACCGCAACCGCCCGCAGTGGCGCTCGGAATGGAGCGAGACTTCGGCCATGACCCAGACCGGCGTGCCGGTCAGGCGGCCGTAGCCGAGGGCGACCAGCGTCCGCCAGCCCATCTCGGACGTGACAATGGCATCGGGACGGGAGCGGACCAGGTCAAAAAAGTATCCTGGCGAGATGTGGAGGTACCGGGAATCCCTCCGCTTGAGAACCCAACCCCAGACCCGTCTGGCCCGGGCGCGGGTGAGCCCTCGATGGGCATCCTCCCACCCGATCCTATTGTCTTCGTGACCGGAGTAGAGCACGTCGAGATCGACGTACCGCGCAATCTCGTCATAGAACGCCACCCGGTAGGGCGCCACCAGGTTGACGAGGAGGGCCACCCGCGGGACCCGGTCCGCGCTGCGCGACACCGTGAGGAAGACCATCCAGTTGAACACGGCATTGAGCCCGCGGAGTGAAAGCATCAGCCAGACCGCGCCGAGGACCCCGAAGCGGAGGATTCCCCAGGCTCCGAGCGGCAGCGAGATCGCGACCGCGGCCGCCCGGGCCCAGAAGGCCAGCCGGCTCTGGCCGATCGAGTGAAGGCCCCAGAAGGCCCCGATCCCGAGACCCTCGCAGACGGCGGAGGCCAGCAACAATCGGAGCAGGTACGGCACCGGCTGGAACGCGGTGCCGAACAGCATCGGCATCAGGGTGTTCTCTCCCAACGCGATTCCCAGCGCCACCACGCAGAGCCCGGCTCCCAGTGCGGCCGAGGCCATGAGCGCCACTCGGCGCACGCCTCGCTTCGGGTCGGCGATCGCGGCCCGCGCGGTTCGCGGCGCGGTCAGATTGCCGGCGACCAGGAGCAGCGGATTGAGAACCCCGGCGATGGTCGCGTAGGCTGCGAACGTGCCCACCGACGCCGACGTGGCCAGGAGGCCAAGCAGCCAGGGAATGGCCGAGATGCTGCAGGCGTAGAGGACGCTGGCGCCGCAGAGCCACCGGCTCATCCGGAGGTGACTCTTGAGGAACCTCGGCGCCGCGACGACGCTGGCCCAGCGGACCGCCGGCCGGGTCGCCAGAATCCAGACCAGTACGCTCGCCAGGGCGGCGCCACCGACCACCGCGAGCCCGCGGCCGGCTCCGAGCCGTCCGCCGCGGGCCAGGAGCGCGAGCCCGCCTAACGCCAGCGTCGAATAGGTCAGGTCCATCAGGCCAAGGCCCGGCAACCCCGGCTGGGCGAAGGCCATCTGGCGGGCGTATTCGCGGACCACCATCGGGATCACCGCGGCCGCCAGGACCAGGAGCCACGAGGCGAGGATGGCGGGATGGTGGCTCCATCCCGCCAGCAGCGGAATCGCGAGCACCAGAGCTCCGGCGGCGGCGCCCGCCATGGCGACGGCGGCACCGAGGCCGTCGGACACGTGGCCGGCGCGGGAGCGGGGGCTCGATCCCTGGATGGTGAGGAGCAGCGGGATCGCCACGAAGCTGCTCATGAACCCGACGGTCGTGATCAGGAGGGAAATGCCGGCGCTGAACCAGCCGAGATCCTCGACGGAGGTGTTGCGGGCAATCAATAGCGTGGTGGCGAACGAGGTGGCGCTGTAGAGCCCCTGGTCGGCCAACGCCTTCCAGGTATCGCGCGACGGCCGCCCGGTGGCGCGGGGCGGCGCGGTCATCCGTACCGTTGCGCGGTGAGAGGGGCCCGGAGCCTCCCGGCGGGGAAGCGCCGGAGCCCGGCGGCCTGCAGGGCGAGGAGGCCGAGGAACAGGGGATTGAGGCGGAGGTAGCGACGCCACAGGCGCCGCGGTTCCAGTGCCAGCCGAAAGACCCACTCGAGCCCAAGGCGCCCCAATATTCTCGGGGCCCGCGGGACCGTGCCGGCGTGGAAATCGAACGCCGCCCCGACCGCAAGCACCGGAATCCCCACCAGGTCCCGGTTCTCGAAGGCCCAGACTTCCTGACGGGGGCAACCCAATCCGACAAAGAGCAGCGCGGCGCCACTGGCACGGATCGCGGCCGCGGCATCCTCGACCTCTTCCTGGGTCTGGCGGCGGAACCGCGACGGCGCGGCGCCGGCGATGGTCAACGCCGGCAGTCGGCTGGTGAGTTCGGTGGTGAGCCTGGCCAGTGTCTCCGGCGTGCTGCCATAGAAGTAGACCGCCAGTCCCTCGAGCGAGGCGGCCTGGCAGACCCGCCACATCAAGTCGGGTCCGGCAACTCGCTCCCTGAGCTTGCAGCCATGAAGCAGATTCAACGCCCAACGAACCGGCTGGCCGTCAGGCAAGACCATGTCGAAGTGGTTGAGCCGATAGCGCTGCTCGGGATCTTCGACACCGGTCATGAGACCGTGCACGGCAGTCGCCGTCACGCTGAGTCCGTTCCGCTCGCGGGCGGCTCCGAGGATCTCGGCGACGGCCTGGGGCGGTTCGATGGCGGTGACCATCACGCCAAGGACATTGCGCTTGAGCATGGCGCAGCGGACCTGCCGGTTCATCGTGATCAGAGGCCCCCGCTCGGCTGCGGCGATGCCAGGGTCCGAACCAGCGGCCCCCGGGCGGTGGACCGGTCGGCAACTCGGTGAGCCAGCGCCTTGCGTGCCGAGGCCAGACCGGCCACGGCGGCCACGAGAATGAAGGCGTGATCCACTCCCGTCACCAGGGTCGTATCCAGCATGGCGTGAGTCAGAATCAGGGCGACGAGGATGAGTTGGTCGGTCGCGATCGAATCGCCGGACCAGGCCGCTCCACCGACCTGGCGGAGCAGGGAACCGAGCGCGATGACGAACAGGGTGAGACCGATCAGACCGGTGCCGATCAGCGTGCTGAGGAAGAGATTATGCCCCTGTTCCGCCGGCCAGCCGAGCTCCCGGGCGATCGCGGTCTCGAACGGCTTCGGATCGCCGGCGACGTCTTCGTCCGACAGCATCTGGAATCCGAAGCCGAAGAAGGGGCGCTGGGGGAATTGCCGCTCCAACATATAGGTATAGAGACCGGTACGTCCGGTTCCAGACAGCAACTCGGTCCGGCTTTGCCCGCGCTGGACGGCGGCGGCGATGCCGCGATCGGGATCGATCACCCCGGTTGCCACGCCGAGCCAGGCGGTTGCGGCCAGGAGCCCGAGACCCGGGAGCGTCCAGACCCGGAGCGGCCGAACCGACAGCCAGGCGGCCAGGAGGCCCGCGGCGATCGCGATCCAGGCGCCGCGCGACAACGTGAGGACGGCGATGTATCCGGCGGTCGGCAGCATCACGAGCGACAGCAGGACCAGCCGGCGGCGCCGCAGATTGGCGAGGCAAACCAGGAGAACGATGCCGGCGACCGCGCCGAGCTGGTTGGGTTGGAGCACGCCCCCCAGCCGGGCGACGGTGTCGTAGGACTCGATCACGCGACCGCGCCAGAGGACCGCTGCGAAGAACGGCGCCGCGGTAACCAGAACGAGCAGGCAAAGCCCCCGCCAGTAAGCCGCCTCCCGCCCCTGCCGGACGTAGGTGGCTGCGGCGGCGGTGGCGAAGGCGAGCACGATCGCGAAACTCACGGCGCGGCTGGCCGACACGAATGGATTAGCCGAGACGAATGCGGTGAGGGCGGCGAGGCCGAAGAAGGCGAGGAACCAGACCGTCGGGGCGGTCAGACTGGCTCGCAGGGTCCCGGGCGACCGCCGCCAGAGGTACCACGCGGTTCCCATCGCCAGCAACCGAACGCCCATCTTGAAGACGGCGAGGGGATCCAACCCGGTGGCACTGGTCACCGTGTTTCGCTCCGGGCCGAGGCTCTGCACAGTGGAGAAGAGCAGAAGGACCGTGACCAATCCAATCAAGGCATCGGTACCCCGGTGCCGGGTGACGTCCGCCCGGCCGGTCACGGTGCCGCCCTCGCCGCGGGAGGCAGGCGGCACATAGCGAACAGTTGGTATCGCCTGGCCACGCGAGCCCAAACTCGGGCGGCGGCCCGGAACAGCCCGGGGCTGATCTTCCAGAGCAGCGCACTCCCCGGGGGCCATGCCTCCCGGACGATCTGGACGTCGAGGACGTCGAGCCCGGATGAGGCGAGCAGATTGCCCAGGGTTTGCGGCGTCCAGGCGTGGAGGTGCTGGTTCTGGTCGGTCCGGGCGTAGCGCCGGTTGGCCCGGTTGCGCCAATCGTCGAGTGGCAGGAGGATCAGCAGCCGGCTTTCGGCGTCGCGGAGCCGGTCGCGCAATTCGACCAAGGCCTGGCGCGGGTGCGGGATGTGTTCGAGCACGTGGCTGGTGATGATGCGGTCGAAGGTGCCCGGCACTTCGGCGAGGGTGGTGTAGGTGACGATGCCCAGGCTTCGGGCCCGCCGGGCCGCGGCCGGGTTGACCTCCACTCCGATGCGGGCTCGCGCGTCGAGCATCCGGAGCAGGAATCCGCCCCCGCAGCCGAAGTCGAGGACCTCGTCGTCCGACCGGATGTGCGGCGCCCAGAGGTGACGGTTCCAGCGTCCCTGGAGAATTCCGGGCCGGCCCTGCCAGTTGAAATACTGTTCCCCCTTGGAGCCGAGGTAGTGATCGATCACGCCATAGGACGGGACCGGCAGGGCGACGGCTGGTTCGGTCATGCCGGCGGCACCTCGGACCGGGACCGGCGCCGGAGAGGGGCGGTCATCGCGGTTTCCCGGGCCTGGGCGTACACCTCGAGCAGGGTTCGGTAGTTGGCCTCCGCGGTGAATGATCGCAGATAGCACTCCCGGGCCCGGGTTCGCATCAGGGACGCGGCACCAGGATCGCGACGGAAGGCGTTGATCTGGCGGGCGAGGTCATGCGGGTCGCCGGGCTTGTGGAGCAGGCCGGTGAGGCCCGGTTCGATCTGGGCGGCGGGCGCCCCGTGGTTGCTTCCGATCACCGGCAGGCCGGCCGCAAGGGCCTCGACAATCACCAGCGGTGCGCCCTCGTAGCAGAGCGATGGCACCAGGAGCACGGCGGCCCGCCGCATCGCCTGACGGACCTGGGCCGGCGATTGCACACCCCGCCACGTGATCCGGGGATCGACGGCGGCCGCGGTCGCGACCTCGGACGCCATCGGTCCGCCCCCGATTACCACGAGTCTGGGCAACCCGGGGGTCGCGCGCCAGGCGTCCAGGATGGTGGCGATGCCCTTATCCGACGAGAGCCGGCCGACGAACAGGGCGTAGTCGCCGGGCGGCTCGGCCGGATCGGCCGCGCCGGGATCCTCGACGAAATTCGGCTTTACGACGATCCGGTTGCCTGGGAGCCCACCGGCGATGAACTTGTCCCGGGCGAAGGCGGTCAGCGCGATGTACGCGTCCACATCGCCGGCCCAGGTGCCGCGGGCGCGATGCAACCACACCATTCCGGCGGCGGCGGCGCTCGCCGCGGCGCTGTCGCGATAGCACCGGCCGGTGACGGCGGGCCAGGGAACCGCGCGGCCGACGCATCGCTCGCAGGCGACGCCGTTGCGGAGCAGCAGGCCGTTGGCGCAAATCAGCCGGTAGTTGTGCAGCGTCTGGACCACCGGAACCCGTTCCGCCCGCGCGGCGGCGTAGGCGGACGGAGAAATGAGTGGAAAGGTGTTGTGGGCGTGGAGGACGTCGGGCCGGTGGGTCTGGATCAGCTCGCCGAGCCGCCGATAGGTGTCTCGATTCCACACCGTCGCGCTGAGGAGCGCAGCCGTGCCCATCCCGGCGATCACGTCGTTCCGGACGGTGTCGGTGATCACCTCATGCCCGCGGTCCCGGAGCAGTTTCCCCTCGGCCCGGAACACCCCGTCTTCGCCCCCCGGATTCTGGTAGTAATTGTGAACCAGCAGGATCCGAAGGGCTCGCCGCGGCGAACTGTCCGGCCGAGGTCTCTCGGCAACCGGCACCATTGCTTGCTCCATGGCGGACCTACACGGTGGCCAGGCGGTGCGGCCCCACCGGGGCGCGCCACCGATCGCGGTTGGCTTCGAAGATCTCCTCGAGGATGACGGGCACGTCATACTTGAGATGCCATTCCGGATAGTGTCCGGCGAACCGGCCGTTATCGCTGATCCACCAGATATGATCACCGACGCGGCTGACGTCGGAGTAGGTCCAGTCGAGTTCCCGGCCGACGATGGTCTCGCAGAGCCCGATCGCTTCGATCATGGAGCAGTTGCTGTGGCGACCGCCGCCGATGTTGTAGACCTCGCCTCGGCGAGGGGCGCGGCAGAAAGCATCGAATGCGGCGATCAGGTCCGCGCTGTGAATGTTGTCCCGGACCTGCTTCCCGCCGTAGCCGTTCACGATGTACGGGGTACCCGTCATGGCGCATCGCATCAGGTAGGCGAGAAACCCGTGCAGCGCCGTGCCGGCGTGATTCGGGCCGGTCAGGCAGCCGCCGCGGAAGCAGGCGGTCCGAAGCCCGAAGTAGCGGCCGTATTCCTGGACCATCACGTCGGCCGCAATCTTCGAGGCGCCGAAGAGGCTGTGGAGCGTCTGGTCGATCGACATGTCCTCCCGGATCCCTCCGGCGTACGGATGGGTGGCCAGGATCTCCCAGCGTGACGCCTCTTCGACCAGTGGCAGGCGGTTCGGGGTATCGCCGTAGACTTTGTTGGTCGAGGTGAAGATGAACGCCGCGTCGGGCGCGAAGCGACGGGTGGCGTCCAGGACGTTCAGGGTTCCGTTGGCGTTTACGGTGAAGTCCATCTGCGGGTCCCGGGCCGCCCAGTCGTGGGATGGCTGGGCCGCGGTGTGAATGACGACGGTGACCGCCGTCCCGAGGTCCGCGAACAGCCGGTTGATGCCGTCGCCGTCGCGGATGTCGAGGTCGTGGTGGCGGTAGTCCGCGCCGAGGGCCTGTTCGAGCCGGCGCCGGCTCCACTCGGTCGAGGCTTCATCGCCGAAGAAGTGCCGGCGCAGGTCGTTGTCGACGCCCACCACGGTATACCCGAGGCCGGCGAAGTGCCGGGCCGCCTCGGAGCCGATCAGTCCCGCCGACCCGGTGATCACTGCGACGGACATGCGGACCACCGATCATTGGTTGAGGCTGGGTTCATTGCGCCCCCGTTCCCTTGAGCACGGCGGGAATGGTCCTGAGCAGGAGCATGGCGTCCAATCCGAGCGACCAGCGATCGACGTATTCGAGGTCGAGCGCGATCCATTGGGCGAAGGTCAAATTGCTGCGGCCGCTGACCTGCCAGAGACAGGTGAGCCCGGGCCGGACGCTGAACCGGCGCATCAGCCAGGGATCTTCAAATCGGGCGACGTCCCTGAGGGACATCGGCCGCGGCCCGACCAGCGACATGCTGCCGGTGAGCACGTGCCAGAGTTGCGGGAGTTCATCGAGCGATGAGCGGCGGAGGAACTTGCCGAGACCGGTGATCCGGGGATCGGCCTTGATCTTGAAGATCGGTCCGGCCGCCTCGTTCCGGCTTTCCAGCGCGTCCTGCATGCCCTCGGCGCCATCTACCATGGTGCGGAACTTGAGCATCTGAAAGTAGCGCCGCTGGAAACCGAAGCGCCGCTGCCGGAAGAAGACCGGACCCTTGCTGGTGGTGCGCACGGCCAGCGCGATCAGCCCCAGCAATGGCGCGAGCACCAGCAGGAGTCCGCTGGCGCCGACGATGTCGATGGCGCGCTTGATGCCGTAGCGATAATCATGATGGGCGGGCGGGAGAGCCAGGACGGTGGCCATCGCGTGACGCTCGATTCGCGACTGGCTCGGCCCGGCTGAAAAGACCGGCGTCGGATGGGTCGCCGAGACGCCGACCAGACCGCAGGCGGCAATGGCCCGCTGGATGTCCTCGTAACGGGATTTGACCGGCAGGGCGATCAACACTTCATCGACGATTTCATGCATCAGGAGGTGCTCGAGTTCGCCGATCGAACCGAGGTGCCGAAGTCCCGCCGCGGTGAGCGCGGGCTGCGGGTCGGTGTCCACGAATCCGACCGGTTCGCGGCGCACATCAGGGTTGACGCGGAGGTCCCGGTAGACCGCCGCGGCGAGGGGCCCGCTCCCGACGATCAGGGTCCGGCGCGCCGGTGGCCTCCGGGCGGCACGGACTCCGCTGCGGGCGGCGGCCGCGGTGGGGCCGACCATCATGGCGAACAGCAGCGCGTGCATTGGATGAGCCGCGCCGCTTTGGCTGGTCAGTGGGAACGCCATGGCGAACAGCCCGGCGATTACGCTCGCGACACCCAGGCGGGACCATTCTCCCCGGCCCTGGCGCAAGCGGGCAGGGGCGTAGAGCCCGCATCCCCACAGCACCAGCGGCCAGGCGACCGCAAATCCGGACAAGAGAAGCACATTCTTGAGCGAGATGCGGACGGCGAGAAACCCCTCCACGCCGCTTGGCATCCGGTCCACGTTGCCGGCCGTCAGTACCAGAACCAGCAAGGCCACGGCGAGCAGAGCGTCGGCGACCAGCCACCGGACCGGGGGCGGAGGCTCGGGCGCCCGCGCCAGCGGACGGCTTCGCGCCACGGGCAGCGCCAGCACGGTCCGGTCGCGGGCGGCATCAGCCATGGTCGGCCACCGGGTGGTCACCCGTTGACTGCATGGTACTTCTCGACTCCGCTCAGATAGCGATAGGTCGCGTCGCCGTACTGGGCCTGGGTGAGATCGATATCGTTGAGCAGGGTGCCGATCACCGGCGCCCGGACAGCGCTCAGCTGGGCCATCGCGAAGGCAAACGCCTCGCGTTGCGTCTTTCCGGCCCGAGCGACCACGATCACACCGTCGGCCGCGGCGCCGAGGAGGGCCGCGTCGGCGAGCATGTTCAACGGAGGGCTGTCGATGACCACCAGATCGAATCGGGTCCGCAGCATACCGATCGTCTGGGTCAGGCGCTCGAGGGTAAAATCGCGCGAAGGACCGGTGATGAGCGCGCCGGTCGGGAGCAGCGCGATCGACGTCGTCGGGCTCACGCTAATGGAGTGAATCGCGTCATCCAGAGACGCCCGGTCCGCGAGCATGTCGGTGAGTCCCGGTTCACGCGGTCGGCCGAAAACCTGGTTGATGATGCCGCACCGGGTGTCGGCGTCGACGAGCAGGACATTCTGGCCTCGGGCCGCCGCCGTCAGAGCGTAGTTGATCGCGGTGAGCGTCTTGCCTTCGCCCGGGAGCGGGCTGGTGAAGACCAGCACATTCAAGGGACGGTCCGGATAGGAGAGTCCCAGTGTCGTCTGCAGCTGGTTGAAGGCTTCGCTGTAGGCGCCGGGAGCGTCGGCCGGCAGCACGAGCCGCCGGGCGAGTTCCGCCGCGGCCGGGCTCATGGGCCGGCCGTCGGCGGCCGGCTCCTCGGGATTCGCCTGGCCTCGAACCATGGGCGGGAACGCGGCCAAGCGCGGGCCCCTCAACCGTCGCATGACCCCGCCGAACCGGCCGGGCACTCGCGGGAACGCGGCGAGCACCGGCATGCCGGAGGCGCGGAGCACGTCGACCCGGGAGCGGATCGACCGGTCGGAGACTTCCCGCCAGAGCGAGAGAGAAAACCCGAGGAGCCCTCCAATTACCAGCGCGAGCGCCAGGTTGGTCGCCGGCCTTGGCCGGAGCGGCTCGTCGGCCGGGCGCGCCCGGTCGACCAGCCGGACCGCCGGGTCCTGGCGGGCCAGATTGACCTGCTCGTCCTTCAAACGGGTCTGCATGGCGGTGTAGAGCGAACTCAGGATGCTGGCGTCCCGCTCGAGCCGGGCGGTGTGGACCTCCTTCTTCGGGAGGGAGTCGAGCGACCGGCCGAACTGCCAGGCGACCCGGTCGAGCCCGGCCACATGACTCGTCATGCCATCGAGGTAGGTCGTCGCGATGTTCTTCAGTTGCGAGTCGAGGTCCCCGATTCGCGCCGTGAGCGATTTCACGTCGTCATCCTGCCAGGTCCGGCGCCGGAGGAGGACCGAACGTTCATTCTCGAGCAGGGTCAGGCTGTTCAGCAACTCGCCGGCGGCCTGATTTCTGAGCAGCGCCGGATAGCCGATCAACCGGCGGTAGGGCGACGGGCCGTTCGGCGTGGTCGTCCGGGTATCCTGGCTGATCTGCGCCATCACGGCGGCGAGGGCATCGCGCTCCGCTTTGAGTCCGCCCCGGTCGGCCTCGACCTGAGCGAGGCGGCCCACCTGCGTCCGGGCCTGTTCGGCAGGGTCCACGGCTCGGGCCCGCTCACGGTACCGCTGGAGGCTGTCCTCCGCGGTCTGCAGCTGGTTCCGAAGGGTGTCGACCTGGGCGTGGAGGAAGGCGACGGCGAGGCCGGCCCGGGAGCGGAGCTCCGCTTCCCGAGACTGGATCAGGCGGCCGGCCAGGAGGTTCGCGGCTCGGGCAGCGATCTCCGGGTCGTCGGCGACGACACGAACCTGGATCAAGTCGGCATCACGGGCGGGGCGCGAGACCCGAAGGGATTTCTGAAACCGGTGCAGGGCGTCGTCGGTGGTGCCGATGTGCAGGACGATGGCGGGTGACGACGTCGCCGCCCGCCCGAGTGCGACGGTGACACCGCCGACCGTGACGGGCTGGTCCCAGCGGGCGGAGACAGCGGGCGCGGCGGTCCCTTGCGGCGACATGCTGTACCCGTCGGGGCCCGCTCGGAACATCAGCGTCGCCGTGTCGGCCCCGGGATCCACCCGAAGCACCGAAAACAATTTGGTGATCTGGGCCCGCCTCGGCGCCCGGATCTCCGCACGAAGGCCGAGGGAATCGATGACCTCGCCCGCCGCCGTCGGCCCCTGCAGAACCTCGATCTCGGTGCTGATCCGGCTTTCGGTGGCGAGCTGTTGGACGAGCTGAGGCAGGTTCACCTGCTCGTGGGCGAAGCGGAGCATGCTGGACGCCTCGTACACCGGGCGCGCCCGCCAGGTATAGACCGCCACGAGGCCGACGACGGTGACGATCGAGCCGAGCATGACCCAGCGGTTACGCCAGAGCAGACCAGCGAAGCCGGGCAGGGCCCACCAGCTGGTCGAGGGAACATCGACCGCGTAACCCCTGGAGGAGGGCGGATCGAAGGGCGGAGGGAGCAGGCCGGCCATGGGTTCTCAGGGCTTGAGGACAGTAGCGATGATGATGGCGGTCGCGGTGATGCCGGCGCCGACGAGAGGTCCAGAATTCCTCGAGAACCAGCTTCGGGTGGGCACGTAGAGCTGATCGCCCGAGCGCACGCCGGAGCGAAACAGCATCGCGTCCCGCTTGAGCCGGACCGGCTCCCGGTCACCGCGGCGAAGCAGGTCGACCTCGTTGGGTTTCCCCTCCGCCGTCGCGCCGCCGGCCTTGGCCAGGAGGTCGGCGATGGTTTCGGTCTGGTCGACGAGATAAAGCCCGGGAGTGCGAACCGCCCCGAGCACGTTGACTCGGCGGAAGAGACCGACGTCAATCGAAGGATCGCGGAGGTAGGGCGCGTACGACCGAACCAGGATGTGCTTGAGGGAGTCGGCGGAGAGTCGAGTGACCGACAATGCGCCAATCCGGGGGAAGACCACGTCACCGTGTTCATCGACCTGGAAATCGCCCGAGAGATCGGGTTCCCGCCAAATTTTGAGACGGACCATGTCGCCGCCACGGAGGCCCTCGGGCGTCTCTTGGGCGCTGACTGGGGCGACGGCGACGGCCCCAATAAACAGGAGGCCGGCGAAGGTGATTGCTGCGTTCATGGCGGCTCTCTTCACGGATGGGCCCGTCCCGGAGGAACACCACCGTGGTCAGGCGGCGCCTGAAGCGTGGGTCCGGCATCGCTCCTTCCGCCCATCGGGTTGGAGTGCAGTCGCAATATGTTGACCGGCCCGAGCATCGGGTATCGCTCGTGGGGGCCATTAAGGGATTCATTCCAACGAGCGAGTAGGGGGCCGGGCGGAGTGGATGTCGGAGGGAAGAAACGGCGGACTTTACTCCCGAACGCGATCAGCCGAGTACCCGGAATGAGGTGCGGTCAGGGATGCCCGGCGTCGAGTACCCGGCCCAGCCGCCGCACTCCCTCGACCAGCGTGTCGGTGTCGTACGGCGCAAAGGAAAGCCGGAACCGGTCGGTGAGGCCGTTGCGGGTGGAGAACAGCGCGCCGGGCCGGAGCCCGACCCCCTGGGCGTTGGCGCGTGGAACCAGCGCCGACGCGTCGAGGCCGTCGGGTAGCCGACCCCAGAAGAAGTACCCGCCGCGCGGCAGCGAGAACGTCACGCCCGGGCAGTACCGGGCGAGCGCCTCGGCCATGGCGCCGATCCGGGAGCGGAACTCGGTGGTCAGGCGCTCCAGGTGCGGCTCCAGCAGGTCCAGTTCCACGACCGAGCGCACCAGCCCCGACACGAACGGGTTCAGGCCACCGCCGCTGTCGAGCAGGCCGCACCCCACCATCCGGCGAATCCGCTCCGCGGCGCCCTGGACCCAGCCCAGCCGGAGTCCGGGTGCCAGGATCTTGGAAAACGAGCCTAACGCCAGCACCGGCGCCTCGTCCACGTAGCGGCCAAACGAGGGCGGCGGGACGAGGTCGGTGCCGAGGGGATGATAGACCTCGTCGGCCACGAGCAGGATGTCATGGCGACGGGCGATGTCCACGAGGCGTTCCCTGCGGTCGACCGGAAGGGTGGCGCCGGTGGGGTTCTGGAAGGTCGGGATCAGGTAGAGCATGGCGGGCCTGAGCTCCGCCAGGCGCGCTTCGAGACCCTCGATGATCAGGCCGTCCCCGTCGGTGGGGAGACTCTCCAGTCGGAACCGGTGGTCGCGGAGCGAGTTGAGGGCCAGGTGATAGGACGGCTCCTCGACGCAGACCACCGAGCCCGGCGGCACGAAGAGCGTGGAGATGAGGTCGAGGGCCTGCGAAGCGCCCGCCGTGATGAAGAGCCGCTCCGGATCCGGGACAAAGCCATGGGTTCGGGCGATGAAATTGGCCAGCGCTTCCCGGAACCAGCCGTCGCCCTGTTCGGCGCCGTACTGGAGATAGGCATTGCCGTCACGGGCCATTCGATGGTCGGCGGCCTGGAGAATGATGTCTGCGGGAAGGAGCGCAAGGCCGGGTTGGCCAACGCCCAGGTCGATCAGGTCGGTCCGGAGGTCAACCTGGGCAATCTGCATTCAGAACGGATCAGTCGTCCAGGACGACGTGGTGCTCCTCGTGACGGGGCGCCAGCTCCGGGTGGGCGTTGAGCAGCCGGGCGCAGCTGTTCCAGCGGAGCACGGCGTCGTCGTTTCCTTCCGGCCTGATCGGCAGGGCCCGCTCGAAGCACTCCATCGCCTCGATGAACCAGTCGTGGGCCAGCGCCGAGGCGCCCATCGAGGGACTCAGCATCTGGGCGTGGCCGCGGCGCTCGTTGATGATTCCGGCGTAATAGTGCCGGTCGTACTCGTCCTTGAGCCGGGGCAGGACCTCGCGGGCCTTGCTGACCGCCCCGCCCATGCCCCGCGCGATGAGGTCAGTCCGGGCCAGCAGGAGAATGATCAAGGCCGTCTGGTTGGCCGGCTCGATGGAGAGGATGTCGAGGCAGATGCTTTCCGCGGCCTCCGGCTCGTTCAGGAGCCGGTACCGCTCGGCCTTGGCGACGGCCGAACTCACTCCGCCCGCCGTCATCGGCTTCAGTTCGTACATGAAGTCCTCCTCACGGTCCCGGGATCCTGCCTGTCACCAGCCCGATGATCTTGGCCAGCGGGTCGAAGGCATGGTCGACCACCCGTTCCTTCAGGGGAATAATAGCGTTGTCCGTGATTTTGATCTCTTCCGGGCAGACGTTGGTGCAGCACTTGGTGATGTTGCAGTAGCCGATTCCGTGAAGCCTGCGGAGCTCGTCGAGCCGATTCTCGGCATCGAGCGGGTTCATTTCAAGGTTGGCGGCGTAGACGAAGAAGCGGGGCCCGATGAACTCGTCGTGAAGATGATGGTCCCGGAGAACGTGGCAGACGTCCTGGCAGAGGAAGCACTCGATGCACTTCCGGAACTCCTGGGGCCGGTCGACGTCGTCCTGGGTCATCCGCCAGGTGCCGTCGGGGGCATCGGGTTTCCGTGGGGTGAACTTCTTGATCTTCTTCTTGACCTCGTAGTTCCAGCTCACGTCGGTGACGAGGTCCTTCATGTGGGGGAAGGCCCGCATCGGCTCGACCGTCACCGGCTCGGAGAGATCGAGGGTGTTGAGCCGGGTCATGCACATGAGCCGGGGCTTGCCGTTGATCTCGGCCGAGCAGGAGCCGCATTTCCCGGCCTTGCAGTTCCACCGGCAGGCGAGGTCGGTGGCGTCCTCGGCCTGGATCTGGTGGACGGCGTCGAGGACCACCATGCCTTCGGTGACCTCGGTCTCATAGTTGGTGAACTGGCCCTGATTGGCCTCGCCCCGCCAGATGGAGAAGGTTGCCTTGGCCATTACTTCATCTCCTCGACGATCCGTTTCAGTTCCGCGGTCATCGGCGGAATCGGCTTCTGGGTGAGTTTCATCGTGCCGTCGGCGGCCTGGTCGACCACGTGGTTGAAGGCTCCGAACTCCGCCTTCTTGTCCTGGTAGTCCTCGCGGAAATGCCCGCCGCGGCTTTCCTTCCGGGCCACGGCTGAGAGGATGACGGCTTCCGAGACGGTGATCAGGTTCTGGATCTCGATCGCGGTGTGCCAGCCGGGGTTGTACTCCCGGCTGCCGGTGACGGACACCCTGGCGGCGCGGGCCTTGAGCGCCTTCAGGCCTTCGGCGGCCTTGAGCATTTCGTCTTCCTTCCGGACGATCCCCACCAGATCCTGCATCATGTGCTGGAGATCATGCTGGACTTTGTACGGGCTCTCGCCGCTTTTCCGGTCGAAGGGTTCGAGCGCCGCCTTGATCTTTTCGGCCACCTCGCCGGCGTCGGGAGCGATGGCGGCGTTGTCCTTCGCGAATTCCGCGGCGTACTCGCCGGCCCGCTTCCCGAACACCAGGAGATCCGACAGCGAGTTTCCGCCCAGCCGGTTGGCGCCGTGGAGGCCGGCGGCTGATTCACCGGCCGCAAAGAGACCGGGCACCGCGGACATCTGGGAATCGCCCTCGACCCGGATCCCGCCCATGATGTAGTGGGTGGTGGGGCCGACTTCCATCGGGACGGCGGTGATGTCGATATCCGCCAGCTGCTTGAACTGGTGGTACATGCTGGGGAGCTTCTTCCGGATGTGCTCCGGGGCGTTCTTGATCTTCTCCTTGATCCAGGCGATGTCGAGGAAGACGCCGCCGTGCGGGCTGCCGCGGCCGGCCTTCACTTCCCGCATGATGCAGCGGGCCACGTGGTCGCGGGTCAGGAGTTCCGGGGGCCGGCGGGCGTTCTTGTCGCCCTGAGTGTAGCGCCAGCCTTCTTCGGGCGTGTCCGCGGTCTGGGCCTTGTAGTTGTCCGGGATGTCGCTGAACATGAAGCGCTCGCCCTTGTTGTTGAGCAGCACGCCTCCTTCTCCGCGGACTCCTTCGGTCACCAGAATGCCCTTCACCGACGGCGGCCAGACCATCCCGGTGGGATGGAACTGGATGAACTCCATGTCCATCAGGCTGGCGCCGGCCTGGTACGCCAGCGCCTGGCCGTCGCCGGAGTACTCCCAGCTGTTGCTGGTGATCTGGTAAGCCCGCCCGATCCCGCCGGTGGCCAGCACCACGGCCCTGGCCCGGAACAGGTGGAAATCACCGTGGTGGCGGTCGTAGCCTAACGCTCCGACGACTCGACCGCCCTGCGTGAACAGGGTGGTGACGGTGACTTCCATGTGGACGTCGATCCCCTGGTGGATCCCGTGATCCTGCAGGGTCCGGATCATCTCGAGCCCGGTCCGGTCGCCGACGTGGGCCAGGCGGGGGTAGCGGTGGCCGCCGAAGTTCCGCTGGAGGATCCGGCCGTCCTTGGTCCGGTCGAACAGGGCGCCCCAGGCCTCGAGCTCCTTGACCCGGTCCGGCGCCTCCCTGGCATGGAGTTCGGCCATGCGCCAGTTGTTGACGTACTGGCCGCCGCGAAGGGTATCGGTAAAGTGAACTTTCCAGTTGTCGCGATCGTCGACGTTTCCCATCGCGGCCGCCATGCCTCCTTCGGCCATGACCGTATGGGCCTTGCCGAGAAGGGACTTGCAGACGAGCCCGACGGAGACGCCGCTCGAGGCGGCTTCGATTGCGGCGCGGAGGCCGGCGCCGCCGGCGCCGATCACCAGGACGTCGTGGTCGTAGGTCTTCAGGTCAGCCATCAGAAAATCCTGACGTCGGTCCAGATCCCCATCGAGCAGAGCCGGACGTAGATGTCGGTGAACGCCACCATGAAGAGGCTGACCCAGGCCCAGCGGTGATGGGCTCGGTTGAGGCAACTGGAGCAGGCGTAGGGCGTCTTGAACGCAGGACTCTTCGAGAACTGGTCACGCCAGCCGCCAAAGACATGGCGCACGGTGTGGCAGCCGAAGAGATAGCCGGAGAGGCACACCACATTGGCCGTGAGCACCAGGCTCCCGACCGCGACGCCGAAGCCGGTCGTACCGGTGGCCGCGTCGGTGAAGTGGAAGCCCAGCCAGGCATCGTGGGCCAGGAACACCAGGAAGATGGCCGAGAGGATCAGGAAGTAGCGGTGGACGTTCTGGAGTATGAGCGGGAAGTAGCGCTCGCCGAGATAGGTCTTGCGCGGCTCACCGACGGTGCAGCTCACGGGATCCATCCAGAATGCCTTGTAATAGGCGCCGCGGTAGTAGTAGCAGGTGAAGCGGAACAGCGCCGGCACCGGCAGGATGATCAGGGCCGGGGAGAACGGCAGCCAGCCCGGCCACCAGATCGGCTTGGGGCCGAAGAAGGCGTGGGGCGAGTCCCCCCAGATTTCAGGGCTGTAGAAAGGCGAGAGGTAATTCCCGAACGTGTAGTGCGCGTTCT
Source organism: Gemmatimonadota bacterium (assembly GCA_031394255.1). Taxonomy (GTDB): domain Bacteria; phylum Gemmatimonadota; class Gemmatimonadetes; order Gemmatimonadales; family GWC2-71-9; genus SHZU01. Next base: position 12,969 of record JANMXA010000252.1, on the reverse strand, counting down.
GGAACGCCGCCCAGGTAGCGTAGACCAGGAAGCTCGAGAGGATCGTGAAGACGATGGCCGGCTGGATCCACCAGCGGTCCCGCCGCATCGTTTCACCAAACCGGCGCCTGGTAAGGGGGACGGTCGCGTTCGCCATGGCGATATGGGTTTCCCTGAGGAGGTGCGAAGAGGCGCCCGCGGAAGGAGAGCGCCCACAGACGATACTCTGCCAAGCCGTGGAACGGAATAGGCCTGATTCAGTCCCGGGCGGCGTGGGCTCGATCCAGGTCGCGGCCCAGGACCCGATAGCTGAGGAAGTACAGGACGACGCATGGAATCGCGGCCAGGCTGGTCGTCATGAGCGCCCAGCGGAGCGACTCGGTTCCGAAGCGCGGCGCCAGATAGTCGCTCACCAATCCCGTGAACAACGGCCCGCCCCCCAGGCCGATCAGGTTCAGCACGAAGAAGAGGATCGAGGAGGTGAAAGCCCGGAGCCCCGGCACCACCAGCGCGTGGCCGATCGCGATGGTGGGGCCGAGGAAGAAGGCCCCCAGCATTTCGGCGGGGATCAGGAGGGCCATGCTGCGGGTCGAGTCGGTGGCCGTATACGCGAACAGCCTCAGGATCAGCCCGATGGCCATGGCTGTGGCTGGCACCAGAGCGTAGCGACGAAAATCGGTCCGCCCCACCTTTGTCGCGATCGCGCCGCCCAGGAACGTGCCGGTCATTCCCGCGATGCCGTACGCCAGCCCGTAGGTCGCGCCGATATGGGCCGGGGAGAGGTGGTGGGACCGGGCAAAGAACGAGATGGCGAAGTTGCCCCCGCCGTAGTTCACGAAGGCATTGAAGCCGGACGCGAGCGCCGCGTACCGGAACGCCGGGACGGACCAGATGGTGCGGATGGCTTCGGCCAGCGGCGGGGCGGGCCTGGCCTCGACGGGGATCGGGTCCGACTGCCCGCGCCGCGGTTCCCGGATGGTGTACCGGACCAGCAACGCGATCACGAGCCCCGGCAAACCGACCGCCACGAAGGTCATCCGCCAGCCAATGTGCTGGTTGAGCCAGCCACCCAGCACGTTGGCCGACAGGATTCCGAGATAGATCCCGGCCGAGTAGATGGACAGGGCGCGGGTTCGGGTGGCGGGTGGGAAATAGTCCGAGATGATGGCATGGGCTGGTGGGCTGGCGCCGGCTTCGCCGATCCCGACGCCAATCCGGGCCGCGAGGAGCTGGACATACGATCCGGCCACCCCGCAGACCGCGGTCATCACCGACCAGATGCCGACCGACCAGGCGATCACGTTCCGGCGGACGCCCCGGTCGGCGAGGCGCGCGATCGGAATGCCCACCGAGACGTAGAAGATCGCGAACGTGAATCCGGACAGGAGGCCGAGCTGGGCGTCGGACAGTCCCAAATCCTTCTTGATCGACTCCTGGATGATGACCAGGATCTGGCGGTCAATGAAGTTGAAAGCGTAGACCACGACCAAGAGGCCGAGAGCGTAGCGGAGATACCATTTCGAATACGGCTGGGCCGCGGTCTCGGCCATGTCAGGGCTCTCTCGACATCCGGACCCGGGCCGTCTGCGTGGCGGCGAGCCAGCCGGTGGCATACATCCACTTGGTGATCCGGGTCAGCTTGGGATAGTTGATCGTCGCCGCCTCGTCCCGCGCGGTGTGGTAGAGCGGGTGCGGGAGCGAGGTGAAATAGAGCGCTGGAATCCCGGCGTTGGCATACGGAACGTGATCGCTCCGGAAGTACCAGCCTTCCGGGTGGGTGGGGCGGTCCCACAGCGAGTCGATCACGAAGTGGCCCACCATGGCGTTGGCCCGGATGCCTAACGCCACCAGGTCGGGCGAGTTGAGGTGGGGCGGCTGGGTGCCGAGAAGGCCCGCGGTGTCGGGATGATTGCCGCCGATCATGTCGGCGTTGATGACGGCCACGATCGAATCCTTCGGCACCATGGGGTGGAGCGCATGGTAGCGGGAGCCGATCAGGCCCTTCTCCTCGGCGCCGTGCCAGACGAACAGGGCGGAGCGCCGGGCCGGGCTCTTCGCAAAGGCCCGGCCGATCGCGAGGACACCAACGCTGACGCTGGCATTGTCGTCGGCGCCGTTCCAGATCGAGTCCCCGGCGACCGGTGCCTTGATGCCGTCGTGATCCTGGTGGGCGCTGAAAAGGATGTACTGGCCGCGGAGGGTGGGGTCGGTCCCCTGGACCTTGGCGACCACGTTGACCGACGGGTAGGAGAACGTGTCGAACAGCAGCGTTGCCTCGAGGCGCCGGGCGGCGACCAGCGCCGGACGGGCCGAGGTTTTGAGCCAGATGACCGGGGTGTTGGTCGCAGGGCCCAGAATCGTCTCGCCGAATTCGAGCCCGTAGCTGCCGTTCTTGTACCAGTTGCCCACGAACTGCCAGGCCGAGTCGGCGACGGCGTCGGAGACCAGGATGATCGCGGCGGGCTTCTTCGGCGCCAGCGCGGCGGCGATCTCGCCCGCGGCGGCGAAGACGTATCGCGCCGAGCGGACCGAGATGTCCCTGGGCAGGAACATCTTCGGCTGGGTGATCTGCACGACCACCGCCTTGCCCGCGAGGTCGGCCGAGGCGAGGGACTTGCCGTCGCCGCCATCGACCAGAGCGGCGTCCACCATTGCGGTGGTGCGGGACATCACGATCGCGTCGGTGTTGACCTTAAAGCTCGAGGCGCCGACCCGGATCTCGCTTTGGGGCGAGACCCGGAGCCGGGCCATCGACCAGAACTGGAAATACGTCCCGTCGTCCCCCGCAGGGGCCAGTCCAGCCGCCCGGGCCCGTTCGGCGATCCAGGCGGACGCCTTGAGTTCGTCGAGCGTGCCTGATTCGCGGCCCCGGAAATGGTCGTCCGCAAGCGCGTAGAGGTCGGCCTTGAGCTCGTCTTCCCGAATGACGGATAGGGCGGGTGGCATCCCGTTGTCGGGTGCGGGAGCGCCGGCCGAATGTCCGGCACAGGCAGCGAGCGAGAGGAACGCCAAGGGCAGCACGCGGCGACGCATGGTTCAACTCCGGGAAGGACTGTGACGCAGGTTCCCAAGTTTACCCCGACCTCGTCGGCTCCGATACCCGGGCGTGGTGCCGGACCACGAGATGCGATAGCATACTGTCATGCCCAAGCCGCTCTACTTCTCCCTGGCCCTGGTCGTGGCGCTCGCCGCCTGCGGCGGGGGCTCCCGCAAGGACGCCGGCAAGCTCCGGATCGCGGTCATTCCCAAAGGCACCACCCACGAGTTCTGGCGGGCGGTCCACGCCGGCGCGATCAAAGCCGGCGAGGAACTTGGCGTGACGATCGAATGGAAGGGCCCGCTCCAGGAAAACGACCGCGAAGAGCAGATCAAGGTGATCGAAAACTTCGTCATCCGGGGGGTCTCCGGGATCGCCCTGGCGCCGCTCGATCACGCGGCCCTGGTCCAGCCGGTGGCCAACGCCACCCGGGCGAACATCCCGGTCGTGATCTTCGACTCCGATCTGAAGAGCGAGGATTACGTCAGCTTCGTGGCCACCGACAACTTCAAGGGCGGGGCCTTGGCCGGTGAGGCACTGGCCCAGGCGCTGGGCGGGAAGGGGAATCTGATCCTTCTCCGCTATGCCGTCGGCTCGGCCAGCACCACCAACCGGGAAGAGGGCTTCCTGGCGGCGGTGGCCAAATATCCCGGCCTCAAGGTGGTGAGCTCCAATCAATACGCCGGTGTGACGACGGAGACCGGGTTCCAGGCCAGCGAGAATCTTCTCGCTGCGCACAAGACGGCCACCGGCCTTGCTGTGGACGGGATCTTCTGCGCCAATGAGTCGTCGACGTTCGGGATGCTCCGGGCCCTGGTGGACGGCGGCTATGCCGGGAAGGTCCACTTCATCGGCTTCGACGCCAGTCCCAAGTTCGTCGAAGCGATCAAGGCGGGGCAGATGGACGGCATGGTGCTCCAGAACCCGGTCAACATGGGGTATGTCGCGGTCAAGACGCTGGTGCAACATCTCAGGGGCCAGCCGGTGGACAAACGGATCGACACCGGGGTCACCCTGGTGACCAGGGCCAATCTTGGTGACCCCGCCGTGGCCCAGCTGGTGAGTCCCGCGCTCGCGCCGTGACGGCGTCCTCCGTGCCCCGCCTCGCCATGCGGGGCATCGCCAAACGGTTCGGCGCCACCGAGGCGCTCGCGGCCGTCGATCTTTCCGTGGCTCCCGGTGAAATCCACGCGCTCCTCGGCCAAAACGGGGCCGGGAAGAGCACGCTGATGAAGATCCTTTCCGGCGCACTGGCGCCGGATGCGGGATCGATCGAGCTGGATGGTCAGCCCTACCGTCCCCGCAATCCGCTCGAAGGCCGCCGGGCCGGGGTGGCGATGATCTACCAGGAGTTGTCGCTCGCACGCCACCTGTCGGTGGCCGAGAACGTGTTTCTCGGGGTCGAACCGACCCGGCGTGGCTTGCTCGATCGCCCGCAGATGCGGCAGCGGACCCGCGACGTACTGGCGGAACTCGGGAGCCCGGATATCGATCCGGATGCCCGGGTCGATACGTTGCCGATCGCGGCCAGGCAGGTCGTCGAGATTGCCCGCGCCCTGGCCGCCGGCTGCCGAGTCCTCGTCCTCGATGAACCGACGAGCAGCCTGCCCAAGCCCGATGCCGAGCGGCTCTTCGCCACGATGCGGCGGCTCGCGGCGCAGGGGCAGGCAATCGTGTACATCACCCACTTCCTCGAGGAAGCGCTCGCGGTCAGCGACCGGTACTCCGTGCTCCGGGACGGGCGTCTGGTGGAAAGCGGGGCCACCGCCGGGGTTCCGCCCGAACGGATCGTGACGGCCATGGTGGGGCGAGCCGGCGCGGAGGCGTTTCCCCGGAGCGTGCGGCGGGCTGGAGCACCGCTGCTCGAGATCGAGGGCCTGGCCGGCCTGACCAGACCTCACGACGCCTCGCTCACGGTGCACCGGGGCGAGGTCGTGGGGATCTTCGGGCTGGTCGGCTCCGGCCGGACCGAACTCATCCGCGCCATCTTCGGGCTCGATCCCGTGGTTCGAGGCGAGGTTCGGGTGATGGGCCTGGGCGAGGCACCGCCCGCCGCCCGCTGGCAGAGCGGGGCCGGGATGGTGAGCGAGGATCGGAAGGGTGAGGGCCTGGCGGTGGGGCTGTCGGTGGCGGACAACCTGATGCTGACTTCGTTCGGCCCCTGGGTCACAGCGGCAGGGCAGCGCATCGCTTCGGGCCCGGTGATCGAGGAACTCGGCATCCGGCTCGCCGATCCGCTCCAGCCGGTCGGGCAGCTCTCGGGCGGAAACCAGCAGAAGGTGGCCTTCGGGCGGCTGTTGCAGCACGACGTCGACCTGCTGCTCCTCGATGAACCGACTCGCGGGATCGACGTGGCCAGCAAGGCGGCGATCTATCGGGCCATCGACCGCCTGGTCACCCGGACCGATCGCCCCTGCGGGGTGTTGATCGTGGGGAGCTATCTCCCCGAGCTGCTGGGGATCTGCGACCGGATCGCGGTGATGCGGCGCGGCTCACTCGGGCCGCCGGTCCGGGCGGCGGAGACCAGTGAGCACGCCCTGCTGATGGCGGCCTCGGGCGGAGGAACCTGATGCGGCGGAATCTCGTGACGCTGATTGCGCTGCTCGGTGCGTTCCTGCTGTTCGCGATCCTGGTTCATGGCGAGACCGGCGACTTCGGCTTCGTCTCGGGGCGGAACCTCGAACTGATTCTCCGCCAGACTGCCATCGTCGGGACGGCGGCGCTCGGGATGACGCTGATCATCGCGGCGGGCGGGATCGACCTCTCGGCCGGCGCCGTGATCGCGCTGTCGACCGTGGTGCTCGCGGCGGCACTGTCGGCCGGGATGTCTCCATTGGCCGCAGCCCTTCTCGGGGTGCTGGCGGGGGCGGCGGCCGGCGCCCTGAACGGCATTCTGGTCACGGTCCTCGGCGTGGTGCCGTTCATCGTCACGCTGGGCACGATGCTGGCGCTTCGCGGCCTGGCCAAGGGCCTCGCCCACGAGCAGAAGATCGACGCCCCGATGACCTGGGTGAACGGCGCGCTCGCCGCTCTTCGGCCCGAAGACCGGTGGATGCTGTTCCCGCCGGGCGTCTGGCTGACGGGGGTGCTGGCCGTTCTGGTCGGGGTCACCCTCAATTACACCCGGTTCGGCCGGCACCTGCTGGCCGTGGGGTCCAACGAAGCTGCTGCCCGGCTGGCCGGGGTCCAGGTGGGGCGGGTCAAACGTCGGGTCTATCTGCTTGGCGGTGCGCTGGTGGGGGTGGCGGGGGTGTTCCAGTTTGCCCGCCTGTCGGTAGGGGATCCCACCGTCGCCACCGGGCTCGAGCTCGACATCATCGCGGCTGTGGTGATCGGCGGAGCCAGTCTGGCCGGCGGCGAGGGCTGGGTGCTCGGCAGCCTGCTCGGTGCGCTGATCATGACGGTGATCCGGGCCGGCGGGTCACAGCTCGGCTGGTCCAACTGGGTCCAGGAGATCGTCACCGGCGTCATCATCGTGACCGCGGTGGCGATCGACCGGATCCGCCACCGCCGCCAGGGCTGAATCAGACCTTCCGGCCGTAGCCCAGTTCCGCGCCGCCGGTGAGCAGATGGTCGACGCCGGTCGTGAAGGTCGCCTCTGAGGCCAGGAACACCGCCAGCCGCCCTGCTTCTTCCGCGGTGCCCATCCGTGCCAGTAGCTGGGCCGCTTCACCGTCAGCGATGGCTCGGGCGGGGTCGGATGTGGCCTCCGCGGCTTCGCGCCAGAGCGGCGTCATGATATTGCCGGGAGAGATCGAGTTGACCCGGACGCCATGGGCGGCTTCGTCGATCGCCAGCGCCTTGGTGAGGGCGATCACCGCGCCTTTGGTGGCCACGTAGGTGGTGGCGTGGCGCTGGCCCATCGAGCCGACCAGACTGGCGATGTTGATGATGCTGCCGGCCGACGCCCGGAGCCCGGGGAGGGCCGCCCGACAGGCGACCAGGACGCTGACCAGGTTGAGCTCCAGGAGGTCACGGAAGTCCTGGGCGGTGACGTCGTCGATCGGCCGGTGCGGCGGGTGCCAGCCGGCGTTGTTCACGAGACAGTCGAGCCGGCCCATCGTGGCGGCGGCCTGGTGGATGAACGTGGTCAGATCCGTTTCGCGGCTGACGTCGCACTGGTGGAACAGGGCCCGCCCGTGGAGCGACTCCGCCAGCGCCCGGCCCTCCTGGGCACGGCGGTCGCAGAACGCGACGGTGGCGCCGGCCGTCACGAACGCCCGGACGATCCCCTCGCCGATGCCGCGGCTTCCGCCGGTCACGATCACTGCCTTGTCGCGATAGGTCACCGATCTGGCTCCCGGGTTGTTCGTTCCGATGGAGGTTCGTCCGGCTGTAAGGTAGAGCGGCAGGGGCGGGGCGGCAGGCCGGGACCAACCGATCGCCCTCGCGGCGATATATTGCGAGGTCCTTCGAACGTCCAATCCCCCAGTCGAGGCAAGCGCCGCATGTCAGGTTCCCCGATCCGCCGGCACAGCCCGGCTGGTGCTGTCGTCGTTGCTCTGCTCGTAAGCGCGGCGTCGAGCCAGGCCCAGTCGCCGGCCAAGCCGGATCTCGACCGGCACGAGTTCGTGATCGAGAACTTCCGGTTCGAGGACGGCAAGACGCTGCCCCGCGCCGTGGTCGTCTATGGCACCTACGGCAAGCTCAATCCGGATCGCAGCAACGCCATCCTGCTGCCGTCCCACTACATGGCCGATCATCACGGCTACGATTGGCTGATCGGCAAGGGCGGGGCACTCGATACCACCCGCGTCTTTCTGGTCATGACCGAACTGTTCGGCAACGGGAAGTCATCGTCGCCCAGCAACACGCCGGAGCCGTTCCATGGGCCCCGGTTTCCGGCCGCCACGATCCGCGACAACGTCGAAGCCGTGCGCCGGTTGCTCCAGGACGGGCTCGGCATCAGTCACCTCCGGGCCGTGATCGGGTTTTCGATGGGGGCGGAACAGGCCTTCCAGTGGGCGGTAAGCCATCCGGATTTTGCCGACCGGATCGTGGCGACGTCGGGGACGGCCCGCTGCTGGCCCCACGGCATGGTTCGCCTCGACGCCGAAATCGGCGCCATCACCGGGGATCCGCTGTTCAATGGCGGTGACTACACCGAGCAACCCAAAGCCGGCGTCCACCAGTTCGCGCTGATCTGGGCCGGCTGGCTCTTCTCACAGGAGTGGTGGCGCCAGGAACTCTGGCACCAGATGGCCACGCCGGAGACCACGTTCGACCAGTTCGTCGCGAACCTCACTCAGAACTTCATTCCCAACGCCGACGCCAACGACCTGATTCTCCAGGCCATGATGTGGCGCCGGCACGATGTCGGCTCCACGCCGGGCTACGGTGGCAGTCTCGCCAAGGCCCTCGGCGCCATCAAGGTGCCCTTCCTCTACCTGCCGTCCGCGACCGACCTCTACTTCCCGGTGACCGATGCCCGGTACGAGGCCGGCCTCATGAAGACCGCGACCCTGATGCCGATCCCCTCGCTGTGGGGCCATCCCGCCGGCGCGGGTCTCGATCCGAAGGACCGCCGGTTTCTGAACGACCGGATCAGGACGTTCCTGGCCGGCCCCCGGACCAAGCGTTAGGCATCGCATGGATCGCTCAAAGGTCATTCGCACGCTGCTGGTCGGTGGTCCGATGTACGACCGGCTCTACGACCGGCTCCCCGCGTTCGAGCGGCTGACCGGCTACCGGGTCGAGGTCGTGGCCCGGCTGCCCCACCCTGAACTGAATGCCCGGGTGGTCCGGGATTTCTCCCTCGGCCGGCCGGACATCGATCTGTTGTCGACCCACACCAAGTATGCGCCGTCCCAGGTGCGATGGCTGCTGCCGCTCGATGGCCTGGTGCCGAGGGCCGACCGCGCCGATCTCAATCCGCGGGCCCTCGAACTGGCGACGATCGATGGCCGGCTGATGCAGATGCCCCGCAACATGGATCTCCGGCTCATGTATTACCGCCGCGATCTGTTCGAGAGCGTCACCTTCCAGCGCCGCTATCAGCGCGCCTTCCGGAAACCACTCGACGTGCCGGAGACCTGGGACGATCTGATCGACACGGCCACGATCCTCACGACCAAGGCCCACGCCGGCTTCCTGTTTCCAGGCCGGGACTCGGGCCTTTTCGGCACGTTCTATGAGCTGCTCGTGGGCGCCGGTGGCGACCTCTTCAACTCCGATTTGACTCCAGCCTTCGATTCACCGGCCGGGATCTGGGCGGTGGACCGGCTGGTGGAGCTGCATCGGCGCCGGGAAGTGACGCCGGCCATTCTGCCCCTCTGGCACTACGACGATATCTCGGCCGAGTACCGGCGCGGGCACGCGGCAATGACCACCGACTGGCCGGGGAGCCACTATCTCTACATCGGGACCTCCACCAGCAAGGTGGCCGGGGAGACCAGCGTGGCCCTGCTGCCAGTGGGCATCACGGGCAAACGGGCCGCATACGCGGGGTGCCATTCCTTCGCGATCGCCCGCAAGGCCCGGAACAAGCGGGGCGCCCTGGCGCTGCTCCAGTTCCTGACCGCGCCGGAATCCCAGAAGGCGGAGGCGGTCCTGGGCGCCATCCCGGCGCGGATGAGCGCCGTCAGGGCGGTTCGGCGCGCGGTCCGGGACGAGCCGTTCGAGGCCCGGCGCTGGTCGATGCTGGCGGAGACCATGGCGACCGGCCTCATCATCCCGCCCCGGTTCGCGAACTATCCCGCCTGCGAGGACGCGATCTGGCGGTCGGTTCAGAAGGCCCTGATCGGGCGACTCTCGCCGAGCCAGGCGGTTGCGGCGGCGGCCCGGGCGGTGACGGCGGCGGTGAGGGGCGGACGAAAGGGCAAGCGATGACGCCGCGATTCAAGGCCAGGGTGGTGCTGGTGACGGGCGCCGGGTCGGGGATCGGCGAACAGGCGGCGTTAGGCTTCGCCCGCGAAGGCGCCACCGTGGCGGTGAACGACTTGCGCCCCGCCAAGGCGGCGGCCACGGTCCGGAAGATCGAGCGGGCCGGGGGCAAGGCCTTCGCCGTGCCCGGCGACGTCTCGGACGCGGGGACGGCTGCGCTGATCGTCGCGGCGGTGGAGAAGCGGGGCCGGAAGCTCGATATCCTGGTCAACAACGCCGGCACCGGCATCGCCGGCACGGTCCTCAACACCAGCGAAGGTGACTGGGACCGGCTGATGCGGGTCAACGTGAAGTCGATGTTCCTGATGTCCCGGGCCGCGCTTCCGGGGATGCTCCGGCGAAAAAAGGGCGTCATCGTGAACACCGCGTCCATGGTCGGCGTGGCGGCGGTGAAAGACCGGGCCGCCTACACCGCCTCCAAGCATGCCGTGGTGGGCCTCACCCGGGCGATGGCGCTCGATCATGTGGCGGACGGGATCCGGGTCAACTGCATCTGCCCCGGCACCACCATGACACCGTGGGTTACCGAGCGGGTCAATGAATCGAAGGATCCCAAGGCCACCATGGCCTCGATGACGGCGCGCCAGCCCATGGGACGCCTCGGCACACCGCGGGAAATCGCCGACGGCATCCTCTACCTGGCGTCGGACCAGGCCAGCTTCGCCACCGGCACCGCGCTCGTCGTGGACGGCGGCTTCACGGCCTGATCTCATGACGCCGCTTCAGCCGACCCGGATCACCGGGCTTACCGTCCGGGACATCCGTTTCCCCACCTCGCTCGAGCACATCGGTTCCGATGCGCTCCACACTGATCCCGACTACTCGGCCGCCTACGTCACACTCACGACTGACGGGCCGCACACCGGCCACGGCCTCACCTTCACGCTGGGGCGGGGAACGGGGGTCGTCTGCGCGGCGGTCGAGGAGCTGGGCCGGCTGGTGGTGGGTCACACGCTGGAGGAGATCACGCCGCAGTGGGGGCGGTTCTGGCACTCGATCACCCAGGAAAGCCAGCTCCGATGGCTCGGTCCTGAAAAGGGCGTCACCCATCTGGCCACTGGCGCCGTGGTGAACGCGCTCTGGGATCTCTGGGCCCGGCTTGAGAGAAAGCCGCTCTGGAAGCTGGTCGTCGATCTCACACCGGAGCAGTTGGTGGCCTGCGTCGACTTCAGCTACATCACCGACGCGATCACCCCGACCGAGGCGGTGGCACTGCTCCGCCGGAACGAGCCTGGCAAGGCCGCGCGCGAAGCGGAGATGCGCCGTGACGGGTTCCCCGCCTATACGACTTCGGCTGGGTGGCTCGGCTATCCCGACGACAAGATCCGCCGGCTCTGCCGCGAGGGCATCGCCGAGGGCTGGACCCATTTCAAGATCAAGGTGGGCGGGTCCCTCGAGGATGATATGCGGCGGCTCCGGATCGTCCGCGAGGAGATCGGGCCGGACCGGTTCCTCATGGTGGATGCCAATCAGCGCTGGGATGTGCCGGACGCGATCGCATGGATGAAGCACCTGGCCCCATTCAATCCGTTGTGGATCGAGGAGCCCACCAGTCCTGACGACGTGCTCGGTCACGCCACGATTGCCCGGGCCGTGGCGCCGATCGGCGTGGCCACCGGGGAGCACTGCCAGAACCGGATTGTGTTCAAACAGCTGCTCCAGGCCAAGGCCATCAGCTTCTGTCAGATCGACAGCTGCCGGCTGGGCGGCGTGAACGAGGTGCTGGCCGTGCTGCTGATGGCGGCCAAGTTCGGCGTGCCGGTCTGCCCCCACGCCGGCGGAGTCGGGCTCTGCGAGTATGTCCAGCATCTGTCGATCATCGATTACGTGGCGATCGGTGCTTCCCTCGAGAACCGGGTGCTGGAATATGTCGATCATCTCCACGAGCACTTCATCGATCCGTGCGTCATCCGCCGGGCCCGCTATCAGGCGCCGCTCGAAGCCGGCTACAGCATCGAGATGAAGCCGGGATCGTTGACCGAGTTCGAGTTCCCCGACGGCCCCGTGTGGCGCCGCCTCCGCCAGGAGTCCTGAGTCATGGTTAGCGCATTGTGGAGCGGGCTGCTGCTGCAGGCCGCCGCCGCCCTCACGCCGGCACAGGTCATCGTGTCACGCCGGATCGGTCCGTTGGTGCCGTCGCCGGACGGCGCCCGGGTGGCATTCGCGGTGTCGGATCAGCTCAAGGGAAGCACGGCGAACCAGCACGTCTATCTCCTGGACGTGGCCGCCGGGACCGTCCGGCAGTTTACGGCGTCGGCGGCGTCGGAGTGGGCGCCCGAGTGGTCACCCGACGGGACGCGCCTCGCCTTCCTGAGCGACCGGGGTGGCGCGGCGCGAATTTTTCTTCTCCCGGCAGCGGGGGGCGAGGCGCTGCCGCTGGTCGAGGGCAAGGCGGCCATCGAATCATTCCACTGGTCGCCGGACGGCAAGCGGATTGCCTACCTGGCGGGCGACGAGCCGAACGACGCCGACAGGAAGGACAGGAACGAGCCCCGCCTGGTGGATCAGCCGGGGAAGGAAACCGGCCTCTGGATCTACGATGTGGCCGCCGGCAAGCCTCGGCGCGTCACCGGCTCGAAGTGGCACATCGGCGACTACGTCTGGTACCCGGCCGCAGACCGACTGGCCGTGAGCGCCACCGACCATCCCGAGCAGGACCGTTGGACCGAGCGGCTGTTCACGCTCGCCGCGTCCGATACCGGCCTCACCGAGCTGGCCCGACCGGTGGGCCCGTTCGGCGATCTCGACGTCTCGAAGGACGGAAGCACGCTATCGTTCACGGGGTCTCCCGAAGGCGGTCCGTCGCCGCACGATCTCTTCGTGCTCCGTGCGGGCAGTCGCGAGCCGGCGGACCTGACCCGAGCGATCGACCGACCGATCTTCCAGCATTATTGGCGATCCGACGGTTCGATCCTGGCCCTCGCGGGCTCTGGCTTCAGCACCGACGCGATGGTGATCCGGCCGGACGGCCGGGCCGAGCCGGTGGCCGGGCTGCCGTCGGTGGTGAGCGACCTGGTGACCACGCGCGACGGGTTCGCGGTTGTGGCGTCGAACACCACGCAGGGCGCCGA
>JANMXA010000251.1:0-6139 GCA_031394255.1 Gemmatimonadota bacterium | reverse complement strand
CCCTCGAAATCCTTGCTAAACCACCCCAGACCGTAGGGAAGCAGCCTCCCGTCGGGCGAGCGGCCCGGCCGCCAAAGCGCCGCACGCGATGACGGGCTGAGCAGGCGGCCCGCCGAAAGTGCGACCCGCTGCCCAGGTTGTTTCACGCGAACCGGCCTCGATCAGGCCCGCTCGATCCTCGCAATGAAACAACCGGCCTCGGCGTTCCGGAGATGGCCGAACGCGACTCCCTGCGCCGACATCACCCGCTCTACCACCGCTTCGGGTCGACCTCCGCCGACTGCCTCGCGCCGGACTGGACTTCCGGCCGCGTCGAACCCTTCCACCACCAGCGGCACCGCTCTCAGGCGCTCGGGAAACGCCGCGGACTCGTACCGCGAGCATGATTCGCGGTGAATGAACACCGGCCCGGGCGCCGGCAGCTGGCCTTCGGGAAACGGCTGGTATGTAAAGAGCAGCCGCTCCTCTTCACCGGTCCGGAAAGTGCCGAGGCACTCTCGACACGGACCATAACCCGCGGCGACCTCGGCGTGGACCGGGTGAGGATACTGGGCCGAACGTATGGTGGCGCGGACGGTGGCGGCGAGGTCGGCTGGAATTCCCACATAACGAACTGACGGCACGTTGAGCTCCGGTGAGGACGAGCCCAAGATGGCGCGGGGAAAAGGCCGCAGCCATCCGTTTCTTGCGGCGTATCCATCGCCGCCGATTGGGCGCGTTGCTTGGACGGTCGGCATCACGGGGCAGCGCGTATCAGGGCGGTCAAGTCGACGGCCTCGCGGTCGCGGTCCGGGTGAGCCGCGCAGCGGCCAGGAAGAAGATGAAGGCGACGCAGCCGGCCGGCACGGCAACGGAGACCAGCGCGATACTCAGATGATCGGCGTCGCGGGCCCCGAACGACACCGCCAGCGCCCGAAGCCAGCCCAGGCCGCCCCCGGCCATCGCGGTGGACATCGCCCCAACCAGCGGCCAGGAGATGAGGTCGCCGAGGAGGTGCATCGACGTAAGCAGGACGGCGGCCGCGGTACTCCGGACCTGGGCCCCGACCTGTTCCATCGCCATGGCCATGACGAGCCCGACGGCCGCATTACCAAACAGCGCCTCGGTCAGCACGCAGGCAAAGATGGCCGTGCGGCTCGACGCGACCGCAATGATGGCAAGGGGAATGATGGCACCCACCACGGCGCCCGCCGCCACCAGGAAGTATCCCTTGGGCGTCTTCCGCCGGAGCCAGTCACCGACCAAGGCCCCGAGCAGCGGACCCACCACCCCCGCGATGAACACCATCGCCCCATAGGTAGCGTTGGCCTCGGCGATTGGAATCGCCTTGTCGCGCTGGAGAATGGTCGGGAGCCAGTACTCCACGGCGTTCTGGAGGAAAACCTGGCCCGCGATACCAAGGGTGAGCAGGAGGTAGACCGGATTGCCGAACAGCGCCCGGAGAATCTGTGGCAGGGCCGCGGGCCCGGCCACCGCGGAGGCGCCGTCCATCGCGCCGCGGGCGGGGTCGGCCGAACGATAGAGGGCCAGCACCAGCAGGAGCCCCGGCAGGCCGACGATGAAACAGGCGGCCCGCCAGCCAACGCTGCCGGCGATGAACCCCGCGATGGCCACACCTAACGCCGCCCCGATCGGCGCCGCCGAGTAGAAGATCGAGAGCATCCGTCCCCGGCGGCTGACGGGGTAGAGGTCCGAGATGATCCCCGGCGTGTTCGCCATGTACGAGGCCTCGCCCAGGCCCACCGCTCCGCGGGCGAGCGCCAGCTGGCCGACCGATCCGACCAGACCCGACGCCGCGGTCGCGAGGCACCAGGCGGCGGCGGACGACGCCAGCAGCCGGGTCCGCTTGATCCGATCGCCGAGCCAGCCGAAGACCGGAGGCAACAGGGTATAGGTGAGCAGAAAGGCCGATCCGACCAGCCCCATCTGGGCGTCGGTGGCACCGAGATCCTTGCGGATCGGCTCGAGCAGGCCGGTCACGGCCTGCCGGTCGATGTAGTTCAGGAGGTTGAGGGCGCAGAGGAGGAGAAAGAGCCGGTTCTCTCGCCGGACCTCAGCCACCGCGCACCGCCTCGAACACGCGGAGGAAGTTCCCGCCCATGATCTTTTCGATGGCGTCGTCCGAGAGACCTTTCCGGCACAGCGCGTCCGTCAGCTTGGGGTAGTCCCGCGCGCTGTCGAAGCCAACGGGCAGCGGAATCCGGCAGGCGTCCATGTCGGCGCCGATGCCGACATGATCCGCGCCGGCCACGTTCACCAGGTGCATGATGTGCTCGATGATCCGCTCAAACGGCGGGCGGTGGGTCTGGTCGAGGAAGAACCCGCGGATCCGTTCGGCCGCGACCCGGTCGAGTTCCTCCGGGCGGTAGTGGGTCGGCTCGTTCAGGATCTTGAGCACCGAGCCTCGGCCGGCGGACACCCTGTCGTAGGAGGCCTGGTCGACGATTTCGTTGACGAAGTTCACGCCCACGACGCCACCGGTGTCGGCGATGGCGCGGGCCAGCGCGTCGGTCACGTTCCGGGGGTGGTTGCAGATCACCTTGGCCGAGGAATGGGACGCGATCACCGGTGCGGTGGAGAGCCTCGTGACCTGTTCGATGACCGCGTCCGAGACGTGGGATACGTCGACGATCATCCGGAGCCGGTTCATCTCGGCGATCACCTCGCGGCCGAACTCGGAGAGACCGTTGGAGCGGGCCGGGTCGGTGGAGGAATCGACCCAGTCGAGCGACGCCGAGTGGGTGAGGGTCATCGAAGTGGCGCCGAGCCGGGCGTAGGTCCGGAGCAGGCCGAGATCGTTCTGGATGGCGAGGCCGCCTTCCATGGCAAGGATCGCGGCAAGCTTTCCCTCCCGCGCCAGTCGCCGCACATCGGCACCGGTGACCGCGAGGCCGACCTGCTCGGAATACCGGGCCAGGAACTGATGGAACGCCGCGATCTGCTCGAACGCCCGCCGGGCGGCGTGTTCCGACCCGTAGATCGTGTCCACCCACACGGCAAAGACCTGGGCTTTGACGCCGCCGGCCCGCCAGGAGGGGAGGTCGCACTGGGCGTCGCTCGGCAGGCCAAGATCGGCGCCTTCCACGATCACCCGCTGGAGCGAATCGCAGTGGGCGTCCCATACCATGGCCCGGTCGTGAACCGCCCGGGCTCGCTCCGACATGGCGTCGGTCATCGTTCAGCCTCCGTGGGTATGATCGGGGCCGGGATAGTCGCCGGCCCGGACTTCGGCGCCAAACCGGCTCACGGCGTCGCGGGCCGCCTGGCCAAGTTCCGCGTAGCGCTTGAGGAATTTAGGCGTGAACCCTTCGTTCAGCCCGAGCATGTCGTGGAGCACCAGCACCTGACCGTCGCACTCGGGACCGGCGCCGATGCCGATCGTGGGAATCGACACGGCCTTGGTGACCGCCGCGCCGACCGGGCCCGGCATCAGTTCCAGCACCATCGAGAATGCGCCGGCCTCTTCCAAGGCCCTGGCATCGGCCACCAACCGGGCCGCGGCGTCCGGCTGCTTGCCCTGAATCCGGAAGCCGCCCAGTTGATGGACCGATTGCGGCGTGAAGCCGAGATGCCCCATGACCGGGATTCCGGCAGTCACCAGCGCCGCAACGGTCGGCGCCCACGCGGCGCCGCCCTCGAGCTTCACGGCGGCGGCGCCGGTTTCCTTCATGATCCTTCCCGCATTGGCGATCGCGTCGGGGATCGAGACCTGATAACTCAGGAACGGAAGATCGACCACGAGGAGCGCGTGCTTCACGCCCCGGCGGACGATCCGGCCGTGATAAATCATCTGCTCGACGGTCGCGGGGATCGTGGTCTCTTCCCCCGCGATGACGGGGGCCACGGAGTCGCCCACGAGCACCACGTCCACGCCGGCCTGGTCCACCAACGCCCCGAACAGCGCATCGTAGGCCGTGATCATGACGATCTTCCGGCCCTCGCGCTTCATCTTCACGAGTTCCAGGGTGGTGACCCGTTTCCTGGCGTCGCCCAGGTATTCCGCCATGGGAGCGTCCTTACGCTTGGGGGAACAGCACTTCGCCGGTGTTGGCGTCCTCAACCCGGATGGCGCTGGTCGGGCAGAACCGGGCGGCCTTGAGCACCGCCGCCTCCGGCGCACCGGCGGGGTCGAAGACTTCCGACTGGACGTTCTCGTTGTGTCGGAACACGCCGGGAGCGAGGTTCACGCACTGGGCACTCCCGACACAGTACCGGTGGTCGACCGTGATCTTGAGCAGGCGGCTCATCAGGCCCCATGCCCCCAAGCAACCGGCAGCGATTTGAGCGACCGGAACTGAATGCTCGGCTGATACTCGAGCACATCGGTGTCGAGCCAAAGGTCCGGAAACCGTTCAGCCAGCGCCCGGAAGACTTCCTGCCCCTCGACCCGCGCCAGCGTGGCGCCGAGACAGTAGTGAATGCCCGATCCGAACGATACATGCGGATTGGGGCTGCGGGAGAGGTCGAACCGGTCGGGATTCTCGAAGATCCTGGGATCGCGATTGGCGGCCGCCATGATCCAGCGGATCCGGTCGCCCTTCCTGATCTGTTTCCCGTGGCGCTCGACGTCGGCGGCCGCGATCCGCTGGGTCGATTTGACCGGCGGGTCGTAACGAAGAATCTCCTCGGTCGCGACGCGGACGGTGCCGGCCGGATCGGCCGTGAGTCTGGCCCATTGGTCCGGGTGGCAGAGCAGGGCCAGGGTTCCGTTGCAGATCAGGTTCATGGTCGTCTCATGCCCGGCGAACAGGAGCAGCGCGGTGTTGACGAGAACCTGATGCCGCGTGAAGACGCCGTTCTTCTCCGCGGCGGCAAGGACCGAGATGAAATCGTTCTCCGGCTTCTCGGCGCGCTGGCCCACTTTGGGCTCGACGTACTCCATCATCGCGCGAATCCCCTCCATCAGCGGCTTCATCCGGTAGGACTCGCCCCGATTGATGTAGAGGAGCTTGTCGGCCAGAGCACGGAGATGGTCCCGATCCTCGCTGGGGACACCCATCATGTGGGTGATGATCCGGACCGGCAGTGGCGCCGCCAGGGCCTGCAGCACATCCATCCGACCCTTCGGCGCCACCTCGTCGAGCAGTTCGGCCACCGCCGCGCGGACGAACGGGCGCCAGGACTCCATGGCGGTCGGCGTGAAGTACTCGTGGACCGCCTCACGCATCGTGGTGTGGGCGGGCCGGTCCTGCTCGACCAGCTGATCGGACCGGAAGTGGCGGACCTCGTCGAACAGCCCGCGGTCCTCGGCGTCAATCGGAGGATAGGGCGGCCGCTGGTCCGACTTGATGACGGCGGACGAGAACAGCTCGTGGTGACGGACCAGCCACACCAGATCTTCGTAACGGGTCACGATCCAAAGCTCCGACCGCGCGTTCCAGTGGAGCGGATCGGTTTCCCGCAGGTGGCCGAAGTAGCCGTACGGATCGGCAATGACCTCGGGCGCGAAGAGATCGTCGGGGTCGTGGCTCATCGGGAGGTCCGTTTGGGAGTGGATCGGGTGACCCGGCGGCCGGCCCGGGAGGCGCGGGGCGCCAGCACCAGCGTCAACGTACAGAGTTCACCGCCGCCGGGATTCCGGGCTCGGGTCATGACCGCCACCAATTGGTCGACCAGGCGGTTGACCCGCTCGAGATCCCGCGGAGACAGCCAGGCATGCCGGCGGCCGGCCCAGAGATTCCGTCGATCGCCGTCGGGCCGGGCCGCATCGGTGCCGACCGAGGCGCGGAAATCCTTCTCCCCCGTGCGCAGCATCGACCGCACCAGGCCCGATAGCGGATGATCTTTGCCCTCGGCGCGGGCCGGATAGTCGAGCACCAGGGGATGGCCGGCCAGATCATACACCGCCTCTTCGCGCCGCCCGCTCCGCCGCGTGGCCCGGACCAGCAGCAGGCCGACCTTGACCAGCCGCTTGAGGTGGTAATAGAGCGCGTCCGCCGGCCGGCCCATGAGCCCGGAAATCTCCGAAGCCGACAGGGGACCGGCCGCCTGGATGGTGTCGACGATCTCCTGGCGGACGGCCGATTCGAGGGCGGCGATCTGATCGCGCCGCCGGATGACGTAGGGCCGGGTCCGTGGTCTGCTTGACACAGTTGGAATATCGCGCGTGATTTCAACACCGCAAGAGAGGAACGACCGG
>JANMXA010000250.1:0-1739 GCA_031394255.1 Gemmatimonadota bacterium | reverse complement strand
GCCACGGACCTTGACCTGGGCGTCGAGCCGGCCGAGAAATTCGAGCGCCCCGGTGCTGAGCCGCCGGACTCGGTCGCCGGTCCGGTACCAGCGGACTCCGGCCGGGTCGGTGACGAACCGCTCGGCCGTGAGGTCGGGCCGGCCGAGATAGCCCTGCGCCACCTGCGGCCCGCCCAGCCAGAGTTCGCCGGGCACGCCGATCGGCTGGACCTGCCCGTGGGCGCTCCGGACCTCGGCCAAAAGATTGGGCAGCGGCCGGCCGATCGGGAGCGAGCCCAGGGTTTCGGCCGGGGCCGGCTCCTCGTCGGCGAGATAGGTGCAGGCGCCGACGGTGGTCTCGGTCGGGCCGTAGTGATTGAGCACCCGGGGCCCGCCGGCGGCGCGCAGGGCCGCGACGAAGGGCAGGGGCGCGGCCTCGCCGCCTAACACCAGCCAGCGCTGGGGGAGCAGGGCAGCGAGCGCGGGCCCGGTGGCGTCGCCCACCAGAGCCTTGAGATGGCTCGGCGTGATCTTGAGCAGGTCGAGTCGGTGCTGAGCGGTGTACTGGGCCCACTGGGCCGGCTCCATCGCGACGGCGGTCGGAATGAGGTGGAGCGTCCCCCCGGCGGCCAGGATCGGAAAGACGGCGGTGTGGCCAAGATCGGCGGCGAGGGTCGAGACGGAGGCGCCGGTCCAGGGCATCGTGCCGTCGAGCGCCAGGCCGAGCCGGGCGCTGACGGCTTCGACGTAGTGGGCGAGATTGGCGTGCGTCACGCCAACGCCTTTGGGGACCCCGGTGGAGCCGGAGGTAAAGAGGACGTAGGCCAGCGCGTCGGGCTGGGCGCCGGGCACGGCGGCGGCCGTCGCCGTCTGGGCGGCCTCGACCAAGACTGGGGTCATCCCGCTGGGCAACCGGGCCGCCACCGCCGCGGTGGTGACCACGACCCGGACCCCGCTCTCCTGGAGCAGGGTGGCGAGCCGGGCGGCGGGCAGGTCGGGGAGGAGCGGGACATAGGCGGCGCCGGCCAGCCAGATCCCCTGAACGCCGACCAGCAGGTCGGCCCCGCGCTCGAGCAGAAGCCCGACCCGGTCGCCGGGCCGGACCCCGGCGGTGCCTAACGCCTGGCCGAGGCCGGTGGCCCGGGTCTGGAGCGCGCCGTAGGCCAGTGTGGTCGCCCCGTGCACCACGGCCGGCGCCGCGGGCGTCGCGACGGCCCGGGCCGCCAGCCGGGTCGCCAGCGGCACCCCGGGGAACGCCGTCGCCGGCCCCTGCCACCCCGCCAATTGGGTCGCCTCCACCCCCGTCAGCAAGGGCAACGCGTCGATCGGTGTGGCCGGATCCCGGACGACCTCCCGAAGGACTCTCTCAAAATGGCCGAGGAATCGTTCTGCGGTCGTTCGCTCGAACAATGCCGTGCGGTACCACAGGGACAATTCCAACTCGGTCCCGATCTCCGACACCAGCATGGTGAGATCGAACTTCGTGGCCCCCGTGTCGGCTTCGACGGTTTCGATCGCGATGTCCGGCAGCTCCAGCGTGGCGCCCAGCCCGCTCTGCATGGTCAGCACGCACTGGAACAACGGCGTCGTTCTCGCCCGGTTCGACTGAATCTCGTGCATCACGCCGTCGATCGGGGCGTCCTGGTGCTGCAGGACGCCGAGGACCGTCGTCCGGAGACGGCGGAGCACATCGCTGAAACGGTCGCCCGGCTGAAACCGGGTCCGGAGCGGTAACGCGCTCGAGAAGTAGCCGATCACTC
>JANMXA010000249.1:0-50091 GCA_031394255.1 Gemmatimonadota bacterium | reverse complement strand
GCAGCAGGCCACGGCGGACCCGGCGGGGCTGATCGGGCCGCTCCCGTACGAGATCGTCATCCTCGGCATCTACCCCAACGCCAAGTAGTCGTACTTTCGCCTCGGCCGCGGCGCGTCCGACGTGGGCGACGGTGTCGGGTCACCGCCACTCGCGGACATGGACTCGAAAGTCTATATTGGACTTCCGATGCCCAAAACCTCCCGAGCCATCGGTACCCGGACCGGCCTGACTCCGGCCCAACGCCGCCTGCTGGTGCGCACCCGGCCGCTCGCCGAGGGCATCGCGGCCCTGCTCTTTCCGTTCGCCGAGGTCGTGGTCCACGACCTCGAGAGCCAGACCATCGTCCATATCGTGAACAGCCTGTCCCGCCGCGAAGTGGGCGACGCCACCGCGCTCGACGACATCGACTTCGACGCGTCTGAGAGCGTGATCGGCCCCTACGAGAAGCGCAACTGGGACGGCAGCCGGATGCGGGCCATCAGCGTCCTGATCCGCGACGACGCCGGCCGGCCGATCGGCGTGGCCTGCGTCAACCTGACCATCTCGGCCTTCGAACAGGCCCGCCAGACCCTCGAGTTGTTTGTCCGCGGCGTGCAGGTGGCCCCGCAGCCCGAAAAACTGTTCCGGGACGACTGGCAGGAGCGGATCCTCACGTTCCTCCATCCTTGGCTGGCGGAGCGGCGGCTCACGCTGGGCAACCTCACTCGGGAACAAAAACGGGAACTCGTGCTCGCCCTGCACCGCCACGGGGCGTTCGAGGGCCGGAGCGCCGCCGATTACGTGGCCCGGCTCCTCGACATGGGGCGGGCCACCGTCTTCAAGCACCTCAAGACCGTCCGTGACACCAAACCAAGGAAACGGGGATGAGCACAAACGAGATCGACTGTGACGTGCTGGTGTGCGGTACCGGCGCCGCTGGGTTTGCCGCTGCCGTTACCGCTGCCGCCAACGGACTCAAGGTCGTCATGGTCGAGAAAGCCGCCTGGTTTGGCGGCTCGACCTGCTATTCAGCGGGGATGGTGTGGATCCCAGGCAGCCGACAGGCCCGGGCCGCGGGCATCAAGGACAGCCCCGACCTGGCCCTCGCCTACCTGGCGGCGGAGGCCGGCGATCGGCTCCGCCGGGCCAGCGCCGAGGTCTACGTCAACCAGGGGGCCGACATTCTGGCGTGGTTCGAAGACAACACCCACGTCCGGTATGTGCTCTCGCCCGCCTGGCCCGATTACCACCCCGCCTTCCCCGGCAGTTCCCCGGGCGGCCGGTCCCTCGGCCCGGCGCCGTTCGACGGGAGGACGTTAGGCGACCGTTTCCGCCAGCTCCGGCCCCCGCTCGCAACCACAATGCTGTTCGGCGGGATGATGGTGGGCCGTGAGGACCTGCCGAAGTTCTACTCGATCACCCGCTCCTGGCGCTCGGCCGCCCACGTGGGCCGCCTCTACCTCCGCTATCTCAAAGATCGACTCCGCTACCCGCGCGGTACCCGGCTGTCGAACGGCAACGCGCTGATCGCGATGCTGGCCCGGACGGCGTTCGACCAGAAGATCGAGTTGCTGCTCGAAACGCCGGTGGCCCGATTGATCCGGGACGGCGACCGGGTGGCCGGTGCGGTGGTGACCACGGCCGCCGGGGAACGGACGATCCTGGCCCGCCGCGGCGTGGTGCTTGCGTGCGGCGGCTTCCCGGCCGACGACGAACTCCGGCGTCGCTTCTTCGGGCACGTGGCGGCGGGAAAGAATCACCGCACCCTGACTCCGGCCACCAACAGCGGCGACGGTTTCCGCGTCGGAACCCAAGCCGGCGGCGGCGTGGTCGGCGATCAGTTGAGCCCGGCCGCCTGGACGCCGGTGTCACTGGTGCCCCAGCCTGACGGCTCGACCATTCCGTTCCCGCATTTCAACGATCGCGGCAAGGCCGGCTACATCTCGGTCGACCGGCGGGGGCGCCGGTTCATCAGCGAAGCCCGCTCCTATCACGACTTCGTCCCGGCCATGGTCGACGCCTGCCGGAACGACCCCGAAGTGAGTTGTCACGTGATCTGCGATGCCGAAGCGATCCGTCGTCACGGTCTTGGACGCGCACCACCCGCGCCAGGCCGTCTCGGCCCCCACCTGAAATCGGGATACATCCAGAAGGCGGACACCATCGCCGACCTGGCCCGGCAGTGCGGGATCGATCCGGCCGGGCTGAAGGCGACCATCGACCGGTTCAACGCCGACGCCGCGCGCGGCCAGGACTCGGAGTTCGGCAAGGGCACCGACGTTTACGAGCGGTTCAATGGCACGGTGGGCCACACGCCGAACCCCTGTCTGGCCCCCATCGTCCAGGCGCCGTTCTACGCGATCAAGCTGATTCCGGGCGACATTGGGACCTTTGCCGGACTCAAGACCGACGCCTCGGCCCGGGCGCTGGACGGCAACGGCCGGGTGATTGAGGGGCTTTACATCGCCGGGAACGACGCCGGCGCTTTCATGGGCGGCACCTACCCCGGCGCGGGAACGTCGATCGGTCCCGCCATGGTCTTCGGTCACCTTGCCGCGAAGCACATCGCGGCGCAGCAGGGAGGTACGGCATGACCGTTGGCTTGAGCGCCGAGGACCTGGATCGTCAGTCGCTCCTTCACCCCCTCACCATGGTCGCCGATTACGCGGCCGGCAAAGGGGCCCATCGAATCGTCGCCAGTGGCGACGGGGTCCGGGTCACGGACAGCCGCGGCCGCTCGGTGATCGACGGCTTTTCGGGATTGTATTGCGTGAATGTCGGGTACGGCCGGGACGCGATCGTGGACGCGATGGCCGAGCAGTCGCGGACGCTGGCCTTCTACCACGTCTTTGCGGGGGCGACGCACGGGCCGGCCATCGACCTCGGCGCCAAGCTCCTCGCGCTGGCCGGGCCCTCGATGCGGCGGGTCTTCTTCGGTCTCTCGGGGTCGGACGCCAACGAGACCCAGGTCAAGCTGGTCTGGTACTACAACAACATCCTCGGCAGGCCGGGCAAGAAGAAGATCATTGCTCGGCGCCGCGCCTATCACGGGGCAACGATCATGGCCGGCAGCATGACCGGCCTCCCGCTCTACCACGAGGGGTTCGACCTCCCGTTCGCCCTCGTTAGGCACACCACCGCGCCCGATCCGTTCTGGGTCGACGGCTTAGACCCGGCCGCCTTTGCCCAGCAGTGTGCCGCCGACCTCGACCGGCTGATCATCGAAGAGGGACCGGACACCGTCGGCGCCTTCATCGCCGAGCCGATGATCGGGACCGGGGGGATCGTCCCGCCGCCGCCCGGCTACTGGGCGGCCGTCCAGGAGGTGCTCCGGCGGCACGACGTGCTGCTGGTCGCCGACGAGGTGATCACGGCGTTTGGCCGGGTCGGGGCGATGTTCGGCTGCTCGGTCTGGGGCATCGAGCCCGATCTGATCACCGTGGCCAAAGGACTCACCAGCGGGTACGCGCCTCTCTCGGCGGTGCTGGTCGGCGGCAAGGTGTGGGACGCGCTCCAGGCGGGCGGCGCCAAGCACGGGATCTTCGGTCACGGCTACACCTATTCCGCCCATCCGATGTGCGCCGCGGCGGCCCTCGCCAACATCGCGATCATCGAGAACGAGCACCTCTGTGACAACGCCCGCGACGTCGGCGCCTATCTTCGCGCCGGCCTGACGGCCCGGCTCGGCGATCACAAGCTGGTCGGCGAGATTCGCGGTGAAGGAATGCTTGCGGCCGTGGAGTTCGTGGCCGAGGGACCGCCCCGGCGGCACTTGCCGAAGGAGGCCAAGTTCTCCACCCGGGTGTCGGCGCTCTGTCTCGAGGAGGGCGTGCTGGCACGGCCGATGCCGGTCAACGACATCGTGGGCCTGGCGCCGCCGCTGATCCTGAACCGGGAAGACGCCGACCTGATCGTCGAGATGGTGGGACGGGCGGTCGACCGGGCGACGGCCGAGCTATGAAGTATCCGTTCTACACCTGCGGTGTGGACCCGGCAGTTCTCCTCGAGCGATTCGCTGCTCGAAGACCCCGCCACCGGCAGCGCCAACGCCGCGCTGGATCGGCGGCGAGGTGGTCGGCGTGGCGGAGGGGTTCCTCGCGATCTAGAGGGTGGTTTCCATGACGGCATCCGGCCGCGAGGCACCCCAGGGCGAACTTCGCCGCGAGATCGGCGCACTGGGTGTTGCCGCGGTGACCATGAACATCATCATGGGATCGGGACTGTTCGTGATCCCGGCCGCGATGGGTGTCCTCGGTGCCTGGGCACCCGCCGCCATCGCGCTTTGCGCATTGGTAATGGGCGCCGTGACCCTTTGCTTTGCCGAGGCGTCGAGCCGGGTTCCAAGAGCGGGAGGCATATACGGAGTGGCGCGGGCGGCGCTTGGCCCCGCGGCGGGAGCGGTGGTGGGGGGCATGATCTGGTTGTCGGGCACCCTGGCGGCGGCCGGGATCCTGGCGGCGGCGATCGATCAGGTCACCCCGTTCGTACCGTGGATCGGAAGTCCCGGAGCGCGTACCGTTGTCATCGCGGCCATCTGCGCGGTCTTCATGTGGATCCCGATGCGCGGGGCCTGGCAAAGCGCCCTCGCGAGCGAAGTGACGACCGCGATCAAGATCGCTCCGCTGGTGCTGTTCGTCGCCCTCGCCGCGATGCTTCCCTCGGCCCCCGCGGCCCCGGCCGCGGCACTCGATCTCAAGGTGGCCGCGCCGCTCCTGATCCTTGGCATCTATCTTTGCGCCGGGGTGGAGAGTGGGACCGTCATGAACGGCGAGGTGCGCGACCCGGTCCGGACGCTCCCGGCCGGGCTCTTCGGCGCCCTGTTCGTGTATTCGGCCCTGGCGGTCGCGATCCAGCTGGCCGCTGGGCATGCGTTAGGCGCCTCTCTGGCGACGTCGAGGGCGCCCCTTGTGGCCGCGGCTGCCCGGGTCGGGCCGAGGTTTCCGCCGGTCATGGCGGCCGCGGCCATCGTCTCGATGCTGGGCAGCGCCGCCGGGTTGGCCTCGGCCATTCCCCGGATGGTCTTTGCCCTGTCGCGGGACGGCTTGATGCCGGGCCCCCTGGGGCGACTGGATCCCGTGCGCCGCACCCCGAACGTGGCGATCGCGACCCACGGCATCCTGGTCGCGGTGCTCGCCTCCTCCGGCGAATTCAAACCGCTCACGATCGCGGCTTCGTTGGCGTCGATGGCGGTCTATGTGCTGGGCTGCGCCGCGGCTTTGGTCCTTCGACGGCGTGGCGTGGCGGAAGTGGGCCGCGTCACCGAGTGGCGGCTTACTCCTGTGGCCGCGGTGGTGGCGATCCTGGCCAACTTGGCCATCATCCTGAGCGGATCGCAGGCGCAGATCGCCGCCTTGGCCGTAGCCGCGCTGGTATTCGCCGGGGTGGCGACGGTCCGCACCGGATCACGCTCGCAAAGGGAACTCACGTGACGGCCACCCTAGCCGTTGTCTACGACGCCGGCGACTTTGTGCTGTCTTCGTTTCGGGACCGGGTCGGCGGGTCCGCCCCGATCCTCGAGACGGAGGCGCGAATCGAGCGGATCGTCGCGGGTCTGCGCTCGTGCGACCACGTCCGCTGGTCGAGCGCGGCCTCCGCGTACGATCAGGCGCTCGAGGTCGTGGCCCGGGTGCATGCGAGCGAGTATCTCCGGTTCCTGGCCACGACCAGCGAGGACGCCGAGGGCGAAGTGATCGACGCCCGGTTCGCCGAAGCGGGGGTCGTTCCCGACACACCTGTCACGACCGGGGCCTACGTCGCCGCCATCCGGGCGGTCGCCTCTGCCGTTGCCGCGGCAAACGAGCTTGTCCGGGGCGAACGCCAGGCCTACGCCGTGTGCCGTCCCCCCGGGCATCATGCCGGGCGTGCGTTCATGGGGGGGTATTGTTTCCTGAACAACGCCTGCGCCGCCGCGCGGGTCCTCCGCGACGCCGGCAAGCGCGTCGGCGTCGTCGACATCGACTACCACCACGGCAACGGCACCGCGGACATTCTGGCCGCGGAGGATGACGTCCCGTTCGTTTCGTTGCACGCCTCGACGATCACCGCCTTCCCCTACATCGAGACGACGCCACGCGCCGCGAACCAAACGTTCGTGGCGTTCGAGGACCCGCCCTCGGAGGATGTCTATCTCGCCCAGCTGGCCGAGCATCTCGGGCCGCTCTCGAAGGTCGACGCGATCGTGGTCTCGCTCGGCTACGATCCGGTCATCGGGGATCCCCACGGCGGCTGGGCAATGACGCCGGGTTTCTTCCGGCGGGCGGCACGGCGCTTCAAGGAAACAACCCGCCCGCTCTGCTTCGTGCAGGAGGGCGGCTACGGGCTCGACCGGCTGGCCGAATGCTCGCGTGAACTGGCGATGGGTCTCGAGTAACCGGATTCTGCAGGCAAATATGGCTCTGATCGAACAACGACTGGCCGCACTCGGCCTGATCCTCCCGCCGCCAGTCGAGGCGCCGCCCGGGATCGTGTTCCCGTTCTGATTCGTTCGGATCGTGGGAGACCGGGTATTACGCCGCGCGGCTTACCGGCCTGTCGTTGCTCGGCAGCCTCACGCGCGCCCTGGGCGATCTCGACCGGATCACCGCGTGGGGTCGGGTTCTCAGCATGGTCAACCTCGGCCCCGGGGGTCAACCGCCATTCGGCGGTCATCAACGGCTGTTCCGACCTGATCCTGCAGCTGTTTGGCCCCGAGATCGGGGCTCACTCGCGGAGTGCGGTCGGGATGGCGGAACTGCCGTTCGACATTCCGGTGGAGATCGAGGGAGAGGTCGCGATCAGGACCTGACAGGGATCCTTGGAGTCTTGACCATCCGATCATCGAGGAGGTTCACAAGATGCCCGTCCGGCGCCGGTTTGCTCAAGTCGATGTGTTCACGGCACGGCCGTTCTACGGCAATCCAGTCGCTGTGGTCCTCGAGGCGGAGGGGCTCAGCAGCGCCGAGATGCAGCGGATCGCGCGATGGACCAACCTCTCGGAGACGACCTTCGTCCTGGCGCCCTCGGTGCCGGGCGCGGACTATCAAGTGCGGCTTTTCGCCGCCAAGGAAGAGTTGCCCTTTGCCGGCCATCCAACGCTCGGCACCGCCCACGCTGTACTCGAAGCGGGAATCGCTTCGGCGAAGAACGGCACCTTGATCATGCAGTGCCCGGCCGGATTGGTCGAGGTCTCGGTCGCGGCCGCGGGCCTTTCATTCCGCCTGCCGCGCGCCGTACCGCGTACCGCTGTTGGCGCCGAGAGGCTGCCTGGCGACCTGGGGATTGCGTCCATCATCGGTGAGGCAGAGATGATCGACACCGGGCCGCACTGGCTGGTCGCCCGGGTCGGGGATGTCGCGGCGCTGGCGCCTGATGCCGCCGGCCTGAGAGCCCGGATCGCGGCAAACCACGCGAGCGGGCTCACCGCCTACTCCGACACCGGGCCCGGCGAGATCGCCGTCCGGACCTTCTTTTTCACCGACTGGCTGGTTGAGGACCCGGTGTGCGGGAGCGGCAACGCCGCGGTGGCGGTGCATCGCATCAGGGCGGGCACGATCAGGGACGGGGACGCATATCTGGCGCGGCAGGGGCAGCAGATCGGCCGCGACGGCGAAATCCGGGTGCGGATCGATGGCGGCGAGGTTCACGTGGGCGGGCAGTGTGTGACTTGTGTGCGGGGCGAGCTCCTCGTCTAGGCGCGACAGGGGGCTCTGCTACTGCGGCATGATCGGCGACCCGACCGTGGCCGACTACGGTGTCGAGGCAATCCTCGACGACGGCTTCCACGCCTCGATTGCGAGGATCATCCGCGGCCTCAAGCCGACGATCGATCTCACCACGCACGTTGCCCTGACGGCCGGCCCCGGGCTTCCCCGGATGAGCGCGGCCGGCATGCCCGCCGGCGGCCATGCCCGCACCAAGCAACCGACTGGAAGCTGCGAGCTCGCGGTGGTCGACGGTGACGGCCACTGGGTCCAGATGATGAACACGCTCCAGTCGGGCGGGATCCCGGGCATGGTGGTGGAAGGATTCCCGATGGTCGGGAACCACGCCACCTTCACCGGTATGAACGGCTTCATGGACCCCAAGATGGTGAAGGGCGCCCGGGCCCGCTGCGTGCTCGGAAACACGATGGTGTTCCAGGAACGGGATCTGTCCCGCCTGTCTTGCCAAGGTCGAGGGCGACCTGGACCGGTTGACCCCGCCGTCCTGGTGATCCTGGCCCGGATGTCCGTCTGCTCGACCAGATCGGCCTCACCCTCGCCGGCACCGGCCGGAGCCTCAAGGCGGCGCGCGCCCCGGCGTACTTCGAGAGCCCGCGCGGCCGGGTGGCGCTGGTCGCGGCGGCCTCGACCTTCACCCCGATGTCGACGGCCGTGCCCGCGGCCCTCGATCTCAAGGTCGCCGGGCCGCTCCTGATCCTGGGCATCTACCTTTGCGCCGGGGTGGAGCGCGGCAGCCTGGTGGTCCGAGTCGGCCAGCGTGTGGCCGCAGGCAAACAACAGGGCCAGGTGGGGTTCTCGGGTTCGGTCTACACCGTACACCTGCACTACGAAGTGGGAACCGGCACCGGGCTCGACGTCCCTGGGCCTGCCGGCCTACTTCCGAGGATTCCGGCGGGTCCTCGGCGGGCGCACCGTCCCGGGGGCCGCCGGGCCGATCGACACCGGCGATCTCGTCGAACGACGCTGAGCTACAAGGCCCGACCCGGCCTCGGTCAGCGGCTCGGCGACCGAACTGGGGGTGACCTCGGCTGCAATGCCGGCCGGCCAGTGACGGAACGCGGAGTGACCCTTGCCTCATTCCTCATCGCGCTGGCCGTAGTACGGGACAAACGGCCCTCCATTGCCGCATGCCGCCGGCTTGGGCGGAGATGACCACGCGATGATCTCGGCGAGGGGCCAAGCCTAGGGGACGCTCCGACCGACGGTGGGGGGCGCCAGATACTCGATTCCGTAGACCCGCGCAGCGGTGGCGGCATAGAGTGCGCGTTTGTCCTCTGAGGATGCTCCGCCAGTAATGCGTTTGAAGGCGTTCCACAGCGTGGCATAGCTCGCCCCCCACCTGTCGACGGGGTAGTTGCTCTCGAACATCGCCCGGTTGGCGCCGAAGGCTTCAATGCAGGTTTCGAGATAGGGACGCCACATCGCCGCCAACGCTTCGGAGCTGAGCCCAGCCTCCGGCCCCTCCTCCGGCATCCCGCAGAAGGCCATGGCGAGGCCGCCCAGTTTGACGGTCACATTGGGACATTGGGCGAGCGCCCCGATCGATGTGCGCCAGCGACCGAAGTTCTCGCCGAGCGTACCCCGATAGCTGCCAATGTTCAGAGGGGTGCCGCAGTGGTCCAGGATGATGCTCGTGTCGGGAAAGGCCCTGGCCAGCCGCAGCACATCGCCCAGCTGTGGCTCGAGCACCCAGGCGTCGAATGACAGGCCCATCGGGGCCAGGGTTGCAAAGCCGGCGCGGAAGGCGTCGCTCGAGAGTAGCCCCTGCCGCGACTGAAGGGCACCGAGGACGTCGGCATCCGGGTCCCATGCAGACGCCTGACGGATGCCCCGGAACCGACCGTTGCCGGCCGCGCTCAGGGCCTCGAGCACCGGCCGCACCCGATCGCCCAGCGTCAGATCGGCGCGAGCAATGATAGCCGCCGCGGCGCGCAACTCGCCGTAAAGACCGCTCGCGGCCTGGGCCGCCACCCCGTTGACGAACTCGACTTCACCGACCGACCGGAGCTCCGCCGGGCCGTCGGCGCGATAGAACGCGCCGCATTCCATGAAGACCGTGCCGATCACGCGATGGCCGCTCTGGAGGTCGCGGCGCAGCTGATCGAAGGCGTAGTAGGGCGTCATCGCCACCGTGGCGACGAACGGCGACATCGGCCCCGGGATGGTGCCGAGCAGCGCCGTCAGGTCCCAGAGGTGATGGTGGGGATCGATGATCGGCAGGTCTGGCTCAAGAATCTCTTCGACCATCGCATCCCTCGCCTGGAATGTCACTCCTGCCGGGGTCGTTCACCCCGCGGATGCAGACTGGAGTCGTCAATAGTAAACTTCCCGGGCACCACTCCGCTCAACACCTGGACCAGCCAGGCCAGGCTCGGCCCAGCCTTGAAAGACCACGGAGCAACCCATGAAGTACCGGTTCTACACCTGCGACGTGTTTACCGACACCCGCTTCGGAGGGAACCAACTGGCGGTCCTCCCGACGGCCGAGGGACTCACCGACGGTCAGATGCAGCAGATTGCCCGCGAGTTCAACTTCGCGGAAACCAGCTTCGTGTTTCCGCCCGAGACGGGGCACACCAGAAAGGTCCGGATATTCACTCCGGCCTGCGAAGTTCCGTTCGCCGGCCACCCGAACATCGGGACGGCCGCGATGCTCGCCGCCCATGGAGAACTGGGCGACATCGGCCCGGCCCATGTCGTGATGTTCGAGGAGAAGGCCGGCCTGGTTCCGATTACGATCGAGCGGCGGCCCGGCGGGCGTTTCCGGTGCGAACTCGAGGCCCCGGAACGGCTCTCACTCGGCGCTACGGTGCCGATCGCGGCCGTGGCGGCGGCCGCGTCGCTCACGGAGGCCGACATCGTTACGGCGACGCACCAGCCCCTGGCGGGATCGGTCGGGCTCCGCTTCCTTCTGGCCGAGGTCCGTGATCGGGCCGCGTTGCAACGGGCCCGACCGAATGTGGCGGGGCTCGACCGGCTGGCGGGTGAGGAGTTCGGCCAGCCCTACCTCCATCTCTACACCCGGGACGGCGACGGCTTCGACCTCCGGACCCGTCAGTTCTCCTCGAGTGACGCGCTGCTCGAGGACCCCGCCACTGGCAGCGCCAACGCCGCGCTGGCCGGCCTGTTGGCGCACTACGACCGCTCGGCCTCGGCGGAGTTCCACTGGCGGATTGGGCAGGGAGTGGAGATGGGCCGCCCGAGCGTTCTCGAAGCCAGGGCCGTCAAGCAGGAGGGCCTGGTCACCAACGTCTGGATCGCAGGCGAGGTCGTCGGGGTAACCGAAGGACTCCTCGAGATCTAACGCGGCCACGGATTGAGCCGCTACGGCCGCCGTTTCCGCGAGCTGATTACCGGCGCGGAACTGGGGCGTCTCGCGCGGAGTGCTGTTCGACGACGAGGACCTGCGGACCAAACGGACCGTGGCATTGTTAGGCGCCACCCTCGCCGCCAACCTCTTCCCGGAGACCGACGGGGTCGGTACGGCCATCCGGCTCGGCAAGACCCCGTTCACGGTCATCGGCGTGCTGGCGCGCAAGGGCCAGACCGCAACCGGCGCCGACCAGGACGACATCGTGCTGATGCCCCTACACCACCGCGCAGAGCCGGCTCAGCGGCCAGAGTTTCCTGGCCCAGATCGTGGCCAATACGGGGAGCGCCGGGGCGCTCGCCCCTGCGCAGGACGAGATCCGCGGGATCATGCGGGAATCGCATGACCTGGCCGGCGGCGCCCCCGACGACTTCACGGTCCGCGATCAGACCGCCATCGCCCAGGCGGCGACCACCACCACGTCGGTGATGACGTCTCTCCTCACCGCGATCGCGGCGATCTCGCTCCTGGTCGGCGGACTTGCAGGCCCTCGCCAATTCCTCGAGCTGCCGAGGTGGCGTCGCCGCATTGACGTTCTCGATCAGATCGGCCCAGGTGAGCTTGAGGAAGAGTCTGGCGTCGTACGCCGGTTTCTCCCGCTCCCAGCTCCCCGCGAAAAACTCGACTCCCGGCGTTCCGATGCAGCGTGTGGAAGGCCCCCGGTCCGAAGGCCGCTGGCGATCGAGCTCAAGATCGGGGCGTTGGCACCGTCGAGGGTGGCGGAGCACTGGAGCAGTGCCCGTGACTTGAACCGCCCGATCTCGAGCCGGGTTGGTTCCGGCTCGCGCGACGGTGACCAGGACGGGCCCCGGCCGGCGAAAGCGGCCAGGAGGGCAAGTATAACGAGCGACATCGTACTACTCGGAGTCGGAGAGTATCGGAAATCTAGTGACGAGCGGCGCCACCACAGAGGGGCCAGCCAGTCGGTTTCGTCCGAGCCTTGGTTCTTCCTCGCAACGGCCTTAGCCTACTCCGTTCGGCTCACGGGGCCCAAATGGCGAGAGGTCGTCCGAAGATGTTTCATTCGATGCTGGTGTTCGAACTCCGTTACCAGCTCACCAGGCCGGTGACCTGGTTCTACCTGGTCGTCTTCATCGTCCAGGGCCTGGTGCTGACGGCCTCCCCCGGTGTGGTACTCGCGGGTGGCGGGATCGGGGACCTGGCCCGGAACGCCCCCTGGGCCATCGGCGGCGGCATGCTGATGATCGTCACGATCGACCAGGTGATCGTGACCGGGATCGTCGGCACCGCGATCCTCCGCGACTTTCAGTTCAAGACGCACGAACTGCTCTTCACCACGCCGCTCACCCGGGCCGCCTATCTCGGTGGCCGGTTCGCGGCCGCATTCGCCGTGATGGTGCTGCTCCACCTTGGCATCCCGCTCGGCCTCGGGCTCGGCACGCTGATGCCGTGGGTGAACCGGGCCGAGCTGCAACCGTTCTCGGCCGCTCCGTACCTGGTGCAGTACTTCCTCCTCGTGGTCCCGACGCTGTTCTTCGTGAGCGCGGTCTTTTTTGCGGTTGGCGCCTTTACCCGGAGCCAGTTCGCGATCTACGCCCAGGGCATCGTCCTGGTCCTGCTCTGGCTGATCTCCCGCCCGCTACTGGCCAGCGTCGGGAACCAGCGCCTCGGCGCGCTGATCGACCCGTTCGGGGTCCGGGCCTACGAAGTCCTGACCCGGTACTGGACCGCCGCCGAGAAGAGCGCCCGGATGATTCCGCTCGAGGGCGTGGTGCTGGAGAACCGGCTGCTCTGGATCGCGATTGGCGCGGCGTTGCTGGCCATTACCTATGCGACCTTCCAGTTCCGGAGCGCGCCCCGGATGGTGAGCCGGAAGCAGGTTCCCCCGGCCGAAGCGAGCCCGTCACCTGCCGTGGCGCTGCTCCACCCGCCCCGTTGGTTCGACACCCGGACCTGGCGCAAACAGGTCATGAGCACGGCCCGACTGGCGTTCGTTTCGACCGTGCGCGACGTCCCGTTCGTGGTCATCGCCTTCGCCGGGATCCTGACGCTGCTGTCCTCCGTCCTCAACCTCAACTCGCTCTACGGCGAGATCACCTGGCCGCTGACGTGGAATCTGCTTGACGGCCTCCAGGGCGGATTCAGCATCTTCTTCGTCCTGCTGATCACGCTGTATGCCGGGGAGGCCGTCTGGCGCGAGCGTCAGATCAAACTCCACTACGTGACCGACGCGCTCCCGACCCGGACCAGCGTTTCCCTGGCGGGCAACTTCGTCGGCCTGGTCGGGGTGGAGGCCGTGCTGATCCTCCTCCTGATGGTGACCGGGATGGTGATCCAGACCCTGGTGGGGTACCACCGGTACGAACCGGGGCTCTACCTGACCACCCTGTTCGGGCTCTATCTCCCGCAGATGATGCAGATTACCGCACTGGCCTTCCTGGTGCATGTGGTGGTCAATCACAAGTATGCGGGCCACGCCGTGATGATTCTGGTGTGGGTCGGCCGGATGACGATGGCGTCGTTCGGAATCGAGCACCGGATGCTCTACTACGCCGCCAACAGTTTCCGGTATTCCGACCTGAACGGGTTCGGCCCGTACGTTCCGGAAATGATCCTCACCAGCATCTACTGGTCCGGCGTCGCGCTGTTACTGGGCGTGGCTTCGTATCTGCTGTGGCTTCGGGGCGCGGAGGACGGCTGGCGGACCCGGTGGGCGCGGCTCCCGGGCCGACTGAACCGGACGACCGGCGCGTTGGCGGGCACCGGCCTGGCCTTCGCGATCGGCGGTGGCGGAGCCATCTACTACAACACCAATGTTCTCCACCGCTACCTGCCGGCCGATGCGGTGCTCGAGTCAGCGGCCCGGTACGAGCGGCTGTTTCGCCCGCTCGATCGGCTCGCCCCGCCGCGGCTCGTGGCCGAGGACCTCCGGGTGGACCTCGAGCCGGAGCGGCAGGCGTTCGACGTGGCGGGCACGTTCGTGTACGTGAACCACGAGGCAGCCCCGATCGATTCCGTGCTGAGCACCGTCTATTCCCATGAGGGGCTCCGGATCGACACGTTCGCCTGGGACCGGCCCGCGACCCAGTTGCTGACCGATTCGGCGACCGGGACCCGGGTCGACCGGTTCGTGGCGCCGCTCGCGCCCGGCGACACCGTTCGCCTCCGGTTTCGGGGCCGGTACGAGGCGCATGGATTCGCCAACGACGGCCCGTCGACCGCCATCACCGCCAACGGGACCTTCCTCCGCCGGGGCTATTTCCCGGCGTTAGGCTACCGGGCCGAACTGGAGCTCGCCGACCCCGATTCGCGACGGAGCACCGGGCTGCCGCCGGCTCACCGGATGCGGGCCCCGGCCGACACGGCCGCCACCCGCACCGCCTATTTCCTGGGGCGCGATGCCGAGTGGGTCCGGTTCCGCGCCGCCATCAGCACGGCGCCGGACCAGATCGCGGTGGCGCCCGGTGAGCTGGTGCGCGAGTACCAGGACCGGGGCCGCCGGGTCTTCGAGTACGCCTCGCCGCGCCCGATCGCCAACGACTTCGCGATACTCTCGGCCCGCTACGCCGTGCTCCGCGACAGCCAGGACGGGGTCCGGCTCGAGATCTTCCACCATCCGGGCCACGACTTCAACACGGCCTCCATGATGGGAGCGATGAAGGCGGCCATTGGCTACTACGGCCGGAGCTTCGGACCGTATCCGTTCGGCCAGCTCCGCATCGCGGAGTTTCCCCGGTACTCGCAATTCGCCCTTGGCGAGCCGGGCCTGATCCCGTTCTCCGAGAGCGCCGGTTTCGTCTTCCGCCCGGCTGCCGGGAATGACAACATCGACCTGTCGTTCTACGTCACGGCGCACGAGGTAGGCCATGAGTGGTGGGGCCAGCAGGTGGCCGGCGCGGAGGTGGGCGGCGTCCGATGGCTCTCCGAAGGCCTCGCCAACTACTCGGCGCTGAGCCTCATGGAGCACCAGGCCGGCGTGGGGGGCGTCAGGAAGTTTCTGGCTTATGAGCTGGACCGGTATCTCTACGGCCGGAGCCAGGAGAAAGCGAAGGAACTGCCGCTCACCCTGGTGGAGAACCAGCCCTACATCCAGTACAACAAGGGTTCGCTCGCTCTCTATGCGTTTCGCGATCTGATCGGCGAGACCGCCATGAACCGGGCGCTCGCCGGGTTCGTGTCGAGGTATGGACTGAAAGGGGCGCCCTACCCCACCAGCCTCGACCTGGTCCGTCGGCTGGCCGCGGAGACACCCGACTCGTTGAGGTACGCGATCGGCGATCTGTTCGAGACCGTCACCCTCTGGGACTTCCGCACCGACAGCGCCACGGCCGTCCGCCGGGCGGCTGGGAAGTTCGAGGTGACGATCCGGGGCACCACGAAGAAGCTCCGGGTCGACAGCCTCGGCGTGGCGCACGAGGTGTCGGTCGCGGACCTGGTTGACGTCGGGGTCTTCGCGGCGGGCGCCGGGGGCGCCCTTGGCGAGCCGCTCTACGTGGGCAAGGTATGGATTCGAGGCGGAAATCCGACCGTGACCGTGGTGGTGGACCGGATGCCCGCGCAGGCGGGGATCGACCCGTACGTCAAGCTGATCGACCGGGACCGACGGGACAACGTGGTCACTGTCCTGGCGCGGGCCCCGGTCCGGTAGCGGCGGCTACCGCCCCAGGAACGCGGCCAACACGGCGCCGAACTTGGCGCCCTCTTCGTAGAACGGCATGTGACTGCTCCGCTCGAACATGCCGAATTGCGAGCCGGGAATCATCTGATGGATCCGGAAAGCGGTGAGCGGTGCCACGTTCATGTCGTAGCGGCCCGTCAGCACCAGCGTCGGCACCTTGAGCGCCCGCACGCCGGCCGAGAGGTCCGTGGCCCCCATTTCCTTTGACAGCTGCTTGTGCTGGAACCGGTTGAAGTGAGCGTCGCCGAGGTCCTTGAGGAACTGGGCGGCGTTGTCGGGCGAGTAGAAGATGCTCGAGACGTAGCTGGTCAGGGCGCTGTCCATCGTGGCCCCGCCGGTTTCGACCCCGCGTCCGAACTGGGCGATGAAGTCACCGCGGTCGGGAAACGCCTCAGTGAAGAGGAAATGGGTATCGGAGAATTTGGGCGCGGCCGCGTCGAGCAGGACGAGGTGGGCCAGCCGATCGGGGTGCCGGGTGGCGTAGGCCATCGAGAGGTAGCCGCCCCATGAATGGCCGAGGAGGTCGATCTTCTCGGCCTTGAGGGCGATCCGCAGCGCCTCGATGTCCGCCACGAACTGCGCGACCGAGACCTTGTCCGTAAGCCCCACCGGCGACGCCCGGCCGGTGCCCCGCTGGTCGTACCGCACATTGCGATGAGTCTTTTCGAATCCTCCCCAGGGCCGAAACCAGAAGTACTCGCTCCCGAAACCGGGGCCGCCGCTGACCAGCACGAGTGGCGTGCCCGTGCCGGGTCCGTGCTCGTAGTAGGTGATCCAGCCGCCTGGCACGGTAAGCCGGGCGCCGGCCTGTCCGGCCGCCACCCTGGGGACGACGGCGGCGGCGATCAACGAGGCAATGGCGAGGAACCGAGGGGTCATGGTGCACTCCGGGGTGAAGGGAACGGCAATAATGTATCAGGTCGACGTCGACGCCGCGCCACGACAGAAGTAGATGCGAGCTTCCCAAACCCATCACGACAACGCGCGGGAGAGCCCCATTTCCCTCACCATCATCGAGAACGCGGCGTGCTTCGACGGCTTCGGCAGCGAGCTGGCCGAGGGAATCCATGTCGCTGTCGAAGGCGACCGCGGGCCTGACCCTGATGCCCGGCATGATCGACGCGCACGTCCACGTCTACGCCGCGGAGCTCCACCTGACCCGGGTGAGCCGCCGGCCGTGGACCTACCTCGCCCACCACGCCGCGACCTTTCTTCGCCACATGCTCCAGTGCGGCTACACCACGGTCCGCGATACCGGCGGGGGCGACTATTGGGCTGGCGCCCGCCCGAGGAGGACGATCCCGCCGATCGTGGCTTCCGGCGGCGTGGCCTCGCCGAGCTAGGGGAGCTTGTCGAGATCAGGCCGGAGGTGCTCCACTAGGTAACGGCGGATCGCGTCCTCGAAGTACCTGATTCGGGTCGGGCCGGGGCCATGATTCATCTCCGGCACCACCACCAGATCATACGGCTTCCCCGCCTCGATCAGCGCGTTCACCATCTTCATCGTGGCGGAGAACGTTGCATTGACGTCGCTGGTGCCGTGCATCAGCATGAGCCGCCCCTGCATCTTCCCGGCCATCCGCAGGTTCGACGCATAGTCGTACGCCGGACGATTCTGGGCCGGCAGCCCCATGTACGGTTCGATGGCTACGGCCATGTGGTCGTCCAGGTCCGCCACCGGCGCGATCGCAACCCCGACCTGGAACGTCTCGGGCGCCTGGACCATCGCGCGGATCGTGTGATACCCGCCCCATGAGAGACCGAAGACGCCCACCCGGGTCATGTCCATGAACGGCCGCGTGGCAGCCAGCTGCCTGAGCGTCGCGACCTGGTCCGGAATCACGTATCGGCCCCAGTTGCCGTAGACCCAATCCTGGAACGCCTTGCCCCGCTCCGGGGTGCCTCGCGGGTCCACGGTCACGACGATGAAGCCGAGCTGCGCCAGGGCGATCGAGCGGGCGTCGTCGTAGCCGGACGGAAAGCCGTGCGGGGTGAGCACCAGCTGTGGCCCGCCGTAGAGGTAGACCACCACGGGATATTTCCGGGCCGGGCTGAAATCGAACGGCTTGTAGATCACGCCTTCGAGGTCGGTGGTATCGTCGGCGGCCTTGACCCGGAACGGCTCCGGAGGTTTCCAGCCGAGCGCGTCGAGCCGTGAGACATCGGCGCGAGACAGGGCTTGCAGCAGCCGGCCGTCCGCCGCATGCAGCTCGGCGACCGGGGGCTCGGTCAGCGACGAGTGGGTGTCGAGGTAGAACTTCCGGGAGGGCGAGAACTCCGCGGCGTGACGCCCCGGGCCGTCGGTCAGACGTTTGAAGCCGAGCCCGTCGAGCCCTACCCGATAGAGATGGGTGTCGTAGGGGTGCACCGGATCGTCGTGGCCGGTGAAGTAGACCCACCCGCCGTCCTCGTCCACCGCTAACAGACCGGTCACGGGCCACCGCCCGGTGGTCAGGCGGCGGATCAACCGGCCCTGCCAGTCGTAGAGATAGAGGTGATCCCACCCGTCCCGTTCCGAGATGGCGACGAAGCGCCTGGACTTGGGCAGCAGGGTGACCAGGTCGCCCCAGCCCGGGGCGCCAATCCCCTTGATGAAGGTCCGCTGGGTTTCCTGAAAGAGGGTCCGGGCCTTGCCGGTCGCGGGATCGAAGGCCAGGACGTCGAGGCGCTGGAAGATCCGGTTGACCCTCGTGGCCAGCACTTCCGATCCGTCCGGCAGCCAGCCATTGAGACTCAGATAGACGTCCCGGTCCGGGCCGGTGTCCAGCCGCGTTCGCTGCCCGTTCCGGATGTCGACCACCCAGAGGTCAGCCTGAGGTTTGAGACCACCTGCCTTGGTCGCGGTCCGGTACTCGACCTCTTCGGTCGGCTTGAGCCAGTGCAGCAACGGAACGGTCCCGACGCCGCGAACATCGGTCCGATACAGCACGACCCGGTTTCCGTCCGGCGACCAGTTACCGTCACCGAAGGTGCCGAGGGAGATGTCGGAGTGGACGGACCAGAGCTGCTCCGCCGTGCCGTCGTTCGTGAGCGCCTGATCGCGCCCGTCGGCGGTGGCCCGGAGCCATACGTTGTGGTCGCGCTCGCCCAGGAACCAGCGGCCGTCGGGCGAAGGGACCTCGTAGGCGTCGGGCGCGGTCTGGGGGAAACCGGTTCGCACCAGGCGCGGCGTGCTCCGGTCCCGCTCGGCCGGACTCAGCACGGGCGCCCGGCGGGCCTGGTAGGTTGCGAGGTCGACCACCACATCGTCGCCGTCGACTTGCAGCTGGAGCGTGCGGTCCGCCTCCGAAAACCTTGGATTGATGCCAGGCAACCCACGCCCGCTCAGGTCTCGACCGAGGAGTTGCGTGAGGGCCCGGCGGAGTCGGCCCGCGTCGACCAGCGCGGTGCGGGCGTTGGTGACGGGGTCCACTCGCCAGGCCGCAACACTGTCGCCGGCCGACTCCGGGTACCAGAACGCGTTCCCGTCGCGGAGCCATCGGGGTGCCACGGTCCCGCCGCGAATCAGCGAGGCGACTCCGCGCCCCACCAGGGCACGATAGCGTGCGTCGTGATCGACCTGCTGCGCCCAAACGGGCGTTGCCAGTGAAGCGGCGGCACCGATTGCAGCGGCGATTGAGGTGAGGCGCATTTACCGTGGCTTCTTTCGGCGTCGATCGAGATGAATGAGATCAGGGTAACGCCGCAGTTCCGTCGCCGGGTAGCCGTTCGCCAGCCCTTTGACATCGCAGTCGAGAAATCCGAGCACCAGGTCATTCTGGACCTGGACATTGCGGGCGGCGGCGGCGGAGTCGCCCAGGCGGAATCGGATCAGGGTGTCCTGGACGGTCACCCCCTGATCGGTGAAGGCCTCATGCATCACGTCGGGCACCATGAACCGATAGATGTCGGACCGGTTTCCGGCGGTTGCGCCCCGCTCGTAGCCCAGATCGCCGATCGTCGGGGCCCGGGGGCCGCGCGGGCCGAGATACATGCCCGCGGGAAGTGGCAAGTGGCGGGCGGCCAAAAGCCGCGCGGAGGGCGAGCCACAGCTCGGCAAGGTGGCCCGTTCGTTTTGCGATCGAGTTCATCGCTGCTCCGCTGGAGCCCTACCCCCAGACCTGGCGCAGCACCCGGACCCAGTTCTCGCCGAGGATGCCCTTCACATCCGACTCGGAATACCCCTGCCGCAGGAGCACTTCCGCCACTCCCTCGATGACTCGCGGGGAGGCGAACTTCTGGTCCGGATTGTGGTATCCGCCAGCCCTGGACCAGATCGCGTCGCCGGTGGCCCGTACCAGCGCCAGGAGCACAGACAAGTTTTCGATATAGTCGAGACCGAGCCCCACGTGAGCCGGGCCAACCAGCTGCACGGTGTAGTCGATGTTTCGGGCCAGGATCTCGGGCGACACATCCGTGCCACTGCTCGAGAGGAAGATCCCGACACCGTGGATCCCCATCACCCCGCCGGTCTTGGCCATGGCGACGATCTGGTCGTCGGGCACGTTTCGGTCGTGGGGGTAGAGCGCATTCGGGTTGGAGTGGGACATGATGACCGGGGCGGTCGAGGCCTCGATCGCGTCCATGGCGCTCCGATACCCTGTGTGGGTCACGTCGACCAGCACCCCGACCCGGTTCATTTCCCGGACCAGGGAGAGCCCGAAGTTGCTGAGGCCGGCATCGGTCCGCTCGTGGCAGCCGTCCGCCACATGGTTCCGGTTGTTGTAGGCCATCAGCATGTGGACCACGCCGAGTCGCTTGTAGATCTCGACCAGGCCGAGGTCGGTTCCGACGGGGACGGTTC
This sequence comes from Gemmatimonadota bacterium, assembly GCA_031394255.1. Lineage (GTDB taxonomy): Bacteria > Gemmatimonadota > Gemmatimonadetes > Gemmatimonadales > GWC2-71-9 > SHZU01. Next base: position 29,619 of record JANMXA010000249.1, on the reverse strand, counting down.
CCTGGAAGTGAAGGCTGACCGCCAGCTTCTTCTCTCGCTTGGCCCGGAGGACATCGTCCGCCCGCTCCACCAGCATGAAGCGGTTGGGCTGCGACAGGAAGAACCGCCGCGCCAGGTTGATGTTCCGGATGGTGGGTTCGACTCCGCCGGTGAAATCGGCGGCCACGGTGAATGAGGCCCAGGTCACCCCGCCGGACTCGTAGTGCTCGATCCAGCGGTCGGTGTCCGCGACCGTGGGGGTGACGGGCGGCTGGAGCGGAGACCCCGGCGCGGTCATGTCGACGACGATCGATTCGGCGAGCAGGTCCTTCGCGGTCTTTGCCATGGGCGGAATGTCCTTTGGTGCGGTCGCGAACTCTTGACGGGTCAGAGACTCGCGTACGTCGCGTCAATCAGGTGGCGGGCCCGTTCGCCGAGCGCCAGGGCCGGCCACCAGCGGTTCTGGCTGTAGCCGAAGCTGAGCCGGTTCTCCCGGTCGGCCATGCCGAGGCTCCCGCCGGCGCCGGCAGTCCCGAAGGCGCGCGGGTTGGGTCCGACGTAGTAGAACTCGGGGTCGTTGAGCAGCAGGCCTAACGCCACCCGCATGGGGGAGCCCCAGACGGCACAGGGGGCGTGCCACTGTTCCTCGGTCATCAGGTCGATGGTCCGCGGAGCGAGGATCCGTTTCCCTTCGAGCACGCCGTTCTCGGCCGCGATCCCGAACAGCCGGGCGACACCGCGGGCGTTCCCGCCGGCCCCGGTAAAGACCGGGTTGGCCCGCTCCGCATCCGTCAGCGCCGTGGCGGGATCCCCCGCGGCCTTCATGAACCGCGCGACCACGTCAGGTGGGGCCTGGATCCCGGCCATGAACGGCTCGGTTTCGAAGTCGCCGGTGTAGCGGGCAAACTCGGCCGGTCCGAGGCCCACGGTGTAATCCACCCCGAGCCCGTCGGTGATCTCGCGCCGGAGGAATGCCCACGGGGGTTCGCCGGAGACCAGTTCGATCAGGTGACCGAGGATCGGAATGATGGTGATGGTGTGGTAGACGCCCCGGGTGCCGGGCTCCCATTCGGGACGCTGCGCCGCCACGGCGCGGACCAGCGGATACCAGCGGATCATGTCCCCCGGCACCGACGCGTCGGCAAAGTGGATGGCGGCATGGTGGCTGATCGCCTGGCGGACCGTGATCTTCTCTTTCCCGTTCTGGGCGAACTCGGGCCAGTAGCGGGCCACCGGCTGGTCGTAGTCGATCTTCCCGCGGTCGGCGAGGAGATGGAGGCCCATGGCCATGACCCCCTTCACGGCGGACGCCATCGAGCAGATCGTGTCACGTTCCCAGGGGGAGGTGCGGGCGGGGTCGCGGTGGCCGCCCCAGATATCCACCATCACGCGGCCTTCGAGCTGCACGGTGACGGCCGCGCCAAGCTCGCGGCGATCTCGGAAGTTGGCGACGAAGGCGTCGACGACGGGCTGGAAACGGGGCTCCCAGGTTCCGGAAATGGCGGCAGGAGCGCCATCGAGATCGAGGCGCGCGATTACGGGTGCGGTCATGGGCGGAATCTCCATCGACGGCCGCCTTGCTGGGCCGGATCACGAATGGTAGCCTTGAGATCACGGTGATGACAGACCATCTCGCAATGTGAGAACGTGCGCCCGGCGTCACCCGTGGAGTAGTTTCGAAGGCGATTGACCCGTTCACCATCTGCTGGAGGGTCCTTCCAATCCTCACGATCATCGAGAACGCGGCGTGTTTCGACGGCTTTGGCGACCAACTGGCCGAGGGAACCCATGTTGCCGTCGAAGGCGACCGGATCCGTGAAGTCAGTGATCGGCCGATCACGGGGGCGGCGGACCGACGGATCGATGCCACGGGCCTGACCCTGATGCCTGGCATGATCGACGCCCACGTGCATGTCTACGCGGCGGAACTCAACCTTACCCGGGTGAGCCGACGGCCATGGACCTACCTTGCCCATTACGCCGCCACCTTTCTCCGCCACATGCTCCGGTGCGGCTACACCACGGTCCGCGATACCGGGGGCGGCGACTATGGCCTCGCGGCCGCCCTCCGCGACGGCTTGCTCGAAGGGCCGACCCTCTACTACGGCAACCAGCTTCTGTCCCAGCTCGGGGGGCATGCCGATTGGCGCCCGCCCGAGGACGACGACCCGGCGTGCACGCTCTGCGGCTGCGGTGCCATCGACCAGAAGATGGCGATCATCGCCGACGGCGTGGACGGGGTGATCCGCGCCGCTCGCGAGCAGCTTCGGCGGGGGGCCCACCACATCAAGATCGTGGCCTCCGGTGGGGTGGCCTCCCCGAGTGACGCGCTAGAGGCGATCCAGTATTCGCCCGCGGAGATCACCGCCATCGTGGAGGAGTGCGCCCGCCATGGCAAGTACGTCGCGGCCCACTGTCATCCCGACGCCGCGGTGCGCCGAGCGGTCGAACTGGGGGTACGGTCGATCGAGCACGCCACCCTGATCGAACCGGACACGGCCCGGATGGTGGCGAAGAGCGACGCCTATCTCGTCCCGACCATGGCCGTGATCTTTGCGCTCGACAAGGACGGCGCCGCCCTGGGCCTGCCGCCCGCGAGCGTGGCCAAACTCCGTCAGATCACCCGGCGGGCCGTGGCGAGCCTGCAGATCATGAAAGACGCGGGCTGTCGAATCGGATTCGGGACCGACCTGCTGGGCCCCCATCACGATCGTCAGGGCATCGAATTCGGGATCCGCCGGGAAGTTTTCTCGAACGCGGAGATCCTCCGGCAGGTCACGTCCGTGAACGCCGCCCTGCTCTGCGCCGAGGGCGAGCTTGGCTGCGTCAAGCCCGAGGCGCGAGCGGATCTACTGCTGGTGAACGGCAACCCGCTCCGGAATCTCGACCTCCTCGCCGCCAACGGCGCCAACCTCGCCATGGTGATGCATGGCGGGATTCCGAAACGCCTCACCGTCTGAGCCTCACTCCCTGCGCATGACCACGCGTGGGGGGCCCGGTCACCCGGGGAAGTGCGGCCCATAGAGGTACAGCAACGCATCCGTCATCGCCGGCGGCACGACCGTGGTGTGGGTGTGGCCCGGATAGACCTTGGCGCGGTGGGTCAGCTGGCGATGGGCCCGGCGGGCGAGCAGTTCAGTCAGCCGGGTGTAGTTCCGCGCCATGTCTTCGTAGAAGGCCACGCCACCGTTGGCCTCCAGTTCGCCGAGACTCAGGAACATCCTCGTGTCGTTGACCAACGGCCCGGCAAGGACCGCGTCGAGCCGGGCCAGGTAGTCGGTTCCCGTGGTAAAGAGGCCGGGGCTCCCGAGCCAGTACCGGTCGAAGAGCGGGGACTGCTTCAGAAACGCGTAGAACGTGAACGTCCCGCCGAACGAATCCCCGATGATCCCGGCCGTCGTGCCGCGGGTCGGGTACCGCGACCGAATGATCGGATCGAGTTCGGTTTCGAGGAACTCGAGGAAGGCGTCGGCCCCGCCGGGTCGGGTCAGCGGGTTGGCGGCCGCCTGGGTGAGGAGCGGGTGATCGGGAACCGCATCCGCCATCGTGTAGTCACGGCTCCGTGAGCCGACGCGACCTTCGGGATAGTCCACGCCCACCAGCAGCAGCGGGGGGAACCCCGGCCGCAGCATATCCGCCATCTGGAGGAGACTGATCGCGGACGCCAGGCCGAGGGCCCAGGCGCCATCGAGCACGTAGCAGACGAGCAAATCCTGGCCGGACGGGTCGGCGGTCGGGGGGAGGAACTGGGCGTCGGGCTGCCAGACCCCGACGGCGAAGGTGTCGCCGACCGATTTGGACTGGACTTCGAATCCAACGGCGCCGCGAATCGGCCAAAGGGAAGGAGTCGTCATGATGCTCCACAAGAGTTCAAGGATCGGCATCGAACGTGGGCGCCACGCCTCGCGGAACCGGTCGTCATCGGTCGCCTTGCTGGCGTGGTTCACGAATGGTACTGTTGGATTCTACCATCTGGCAAATCGTCTCACGATGTGAGAATGGAAGAAACGCCATGTCGCGCATGGAATCCGACCCGCCTCTGGGATCGAAGGGACTCCTGTCGTTCCACCAGCGCGAGCCGGCCCGGTGACCGGCCCCGAACTGAATCCACGGGCCCGGGGCTGGCTCCGCTTCCTTTGGCGGAAGGCCACCACGCCCGACGACTGGTCCGCGTCCGGCGAGCCCCATGCCTGGTGGGATCGGTACTCTTCCGAGCCGGTGATGAACTTCGCCCGGTTCGACCTGTCCGAGTCCGCGTACGCCGTGGCCGTCATGGCCGACGTCACCCCGGCCTGGCGGGAAGCCTACGGCCGGATTCTCGACGAACTGGTCCGCCGCCACACTACCCACTGGGCCGCGATCGACTGGCTGACCCAGATCGGGCCGGACCCGCGCCGCGGCTCCTATCCCCAGGAATGGATCGACACCTACATCCCGAAGCATCTGATCGGGCAGTACGACACGCCCGGCTGGGTGGCCAACGGGATCGCCCCGTGGGGACTGGCACCGGACCCGATCGCGGCCGAAGGGAACCTGTTCTTCAAGGGGTGGCTCAACCTCCTGTTGACCCTTCGGGGCTACCTCACCGGCCAGGACCGCCGGACTGAGTCCTTCGCGGTGGCCGGGGTCAAGGGATCCTCCTTCGAGTGGACCCATGACCGCCTGACGCGGAGACTGGTCGACTCGTGGAGCGCCCATCCGGCCGGCCCGCATTGCGAAAACACCAAGGTCTGGCCCTACTGCCTCAACGCCGCGGGACTCGGCTTGAGCCTCTATGACCGGCTCTACGGTACCGACCGTCATGCGGCGTGGGCCGGCTGGCACGAGGCCACCCGGAACGACTACTACGGGATCGAGGACGACAAGCTCAAGTGGGTCGCCCTCTACTACGATCCGCTCGCCAAACACAAACAGACCATCGGGCCGAGCGGTGGCTTTGCCAACGCGCTCTACCTCATGCCGCAGGATCCCGCCCTGGCCGAGACGCTCTACCACGGGGCCGCGGCTCGGATGGGCTGGAGCGACCCCGCCCGTCCGGTCAAGCCGACCGCCGACCCCCGGTTCGTGGCGTTAGGCAGGGTCCTCGCCGCCGAGTTCGGCGACGACGTGACCGACCGCCGGCTCGGCGGCTATGCGGAAGAGCACTTCGAGCCCCGGTTCTTCGGCTCGGGGGAGGATGACTTCGGCTGGTGGTTCCGCCTGGCGGAGCCGTGGCCCCGCGGCCAGCTCTCGGCGCTGATGATGATGGCCGAGGCGGGGGGTCGGGGTGCCTGGGCCCGGCTGTTCTCCGAGCCCAACATGGCGAAGTTCCACGAGCCGACGCTCGAAGGTGTCGACTTTCCGGCTTTAGGCGTGGCCCGGGCCTGGAACGACCCCGCGGCCGGCGTCCTGACCATCGGGACCTACGCCGCCGATTCGGCCCGCCGGGGGCAGGCGACGTCGTTCCGGGTGACCGGGATCCCCACGGACCTGGTCCGCGTCCACTGCGACGGCGTCGAGCACCACCAGTGGCGGGTCTCGGGCGCGGGCGAGATCACGGTGGACACCGACATCGAACGCCACCAGTTCGACATCGTGGTCCCCCCGTGGGAGCGAGGCCTCCTCGCGGCGACGGGAACGACGGGCGCCGGTCTTCCCGCCGAAGCCGGCGTGATGACGACCGGCTCGCCGATGCCGGTCGAGTCAGTCGGCCGAAGCCCCGGTTCCTCAGGCGCCGCCATTGCCTGCCCTTGCTGCGGGTGAACTCGACATGACCACTGCCGCGAAACCGTGGGACCGATATTCCGAGCGCCAACGCTGGGTTCTGCTGGGTGTGCTCTTTTTGGTCGCGACCTCGAGCTACGTCGACAAAAACATCATCGGCGTGCTCCTCCAGCCGATCAAGCAGGAATTCAAGGTCTCCGACACGATGTTGGGCCTCCTCTCCGGGCTCAGCTTTGCGGTCTTCTATGCCACCCTGGGCCTCCCGGTGGCCCGGTGGGCGGACCGGGGTGATCGTCGGCTCATCATCACCGTCTCGCTGGCATTGTGGAGCGTGATGACGGCCCTCTGCGGCTTGGCCCAGTCCTTCTGGCAGCTGGCGGCCGCCCGGATCGGCGTGGGCGCCGGCGAAGCGGGGGCAATTCCCCCGGGGCAAAGTCTCATCGCCGACTATTTCCCTCCCGAGAGGCGCGGCAAGGCACTCGGCGGCTTCATGATGGCGTCGATGGCCGGTTACGTGATCGGAACCGTCCTGGGCGGGCAGCTGGCCCAGGCCTATGGCTGGCGCACCGCCTTCCTCGTGGTCGGGATTCCCGGCGTCCTGCTCGCGGTCATCGCCCGCCTGGTACTCGACGAGCCCCGCCTGAACGCCGGGGTCGCGGTCGCAGCCACCGAGTCCGAGTCGCTCCGGGATTCGTACCGCGCTCTCACCGCCAAACCGTCGTTCGTGGCGATCCTGATCGCGATGGTGCTCTACTTCCTGATCGCGTACGGAGCGTTCGTCTTCATCGTGCCGCTCATGATCCGGACCTACGGGATCACCGTGGGAAAGGCCGGCGCCATCTTCGGGATGCTCTCGACCGTCGGCGCGGTGGCCGGGAACGCGATCGGCGGGGGGCTGACCGACCGGCTCTGCCAGCGGGATCCCGCCTGGGCGGCGCGGTTGCCCGGCTGGGGGATGATCGGGGCCTTCTTCGTCTACGAAACGGCGTTCATGATGCCGAACCTGACGGCGCTGGTGGTGGTGCTGATGATCGGCGGCGTGTTCCTGACCGGGCCGGTGCCGTCGATGTTCGCGGCCCTCCATCTGGTCTGCGGTTCAAAGCGACGCGCCACGTCGGTGGCGATCATCTTCTTCTTTGCCAACCTGCTCGGGCTCGGACTCGGGCCGATCATCGCGGGAGGACTTTCCGATACGTTCGCCCGGACCGTCGGGCCCGCGGATGGGCTCCGGTACGCCATGATGGTGGTGATGCTGACCTTCCTTCCGTGCGGGTACTACCTGCTCCGCGCCGCCCGGACCCTCAAGGCCGACATGGAGGCCTGATTCAAGATGCGCCGCTTCGGTCGTTGTGTCGGATTCGCGATGCTGCTGTCGGCCCGGTCGGCGAGTGCCCAGTCGAACCTGCCGCCCCTCGGAGACTCCGTCTACCGCCAGATGTTAGGCTTCGCGGGTTTGGTCAAAGGCGGCGCGGTGACGCCGCACTGGATGGCGGACGGCCAGTCGTTCTGGTACGTGGAAGGGAGCCCGGTCAGTCCGACCTTCCACAGGGTTGATCCGTCCTCGAACACGGATGCACCAGTGTTCGACACCCCCCGGCTTCGGTCCGCGCTGGCCGAGGCGCTCGGGCATCGGCCGCCCCTCGAGGGCGCGCCGTTCGACACCTTCGAGTTCGTCGACGGCGAAACAGCCGCGACTTTCACGGTCGAGAACCGCCGGTTCCGGCTCGATCTCTCCACCTACCGCCTGACACCGCTTGGCCCTGCACCGGCCCCGGCCGGGCCGCCATCCGCTGGCAGCGCCCCCGAGCAGCCGGCGCCCCGGGGCGCGTGGACGGCCCTGGTGCAGAGCTCCAACATCGAACTCCGATCGCCGGCCGACGGGCGCACGGTCGCGCTCACCACCGACGGATCCGAACGGTACGGGTGGAGCCTGCCGCCAGGCGCTTGGCATCCGGCCGGCACCCACCTGATCGCGCTCCGGACCGACGAGCGGGCGGTCCATCAGATGCCGGTGCTGCACTGGCTCAAGCCGCAGCACGAGGAGATCACGTGGACACCGTATGCCGGGCCGGGCGAGACGGCCGAGCGAACCGAACTGTGGATTCTCAGTGTGAGCGGAGGTCGAGTCCGGATTCCGATCGGCGATGATGACGGCCAGGCCGTCACTCCTCTGGGTTGGAAGCCCGACGGTTCCGAATTCGTCTTTCTGCGCGCGGATCGCCAGTTCAAACGGGTCGATCTCCTCGCCGCAACGCCGGACGGGCGAGTCCGGACCGTCCTGACCGAGCGACAGGAGACCTTCGTCGAGGGCCTGGCGTTCGGCACGGCTTCCCGCACGATGTACTACCCGCTCGGGGACGGATCCCGCTTCGTCTGGCGCTCGGAGCGGGACGGGTGGAGCCAGCTCTACCTGTACGACGCCCGCGGCACCCTGATCCGGCGGCTCACCGCCGGCGCCACCCCGGTGGAACGAGTGGACGCGATCGACGAGAAGGGTGGCTGGGTCTATTACACCGTCCACGGGGACCCGAAGCGACCCTACGACGAACAGGTCTACCGAGTGGACCTCGAGGGGCAACGAAGCGTCCGCCTGGTCGAGGCCACCGGTGTTCACGCCGCGGCGTTTGCCCCCGGCAAAGGATTCTTCCTCGATACCCACTCCGCCGTCGACCGGGCCCCGGCGGCCGATCTCCGACGCGCCGATGGTACCCTGGTCCGCACCATGACGACCGCGGACATTTCCGGGCTCAAGGCGCTGGGCTGGCGGGCCCCCGAGGAGTTCGCGGTGAAGGCGGCGGACGGCAAGACCGACCTCTACGGGTCGCTCTACACACCGCACGACTTCGACCCGTCCCGCCGCTACCCGGTGGTGGATCTCCAGTACATGGGCAACTTCGTTCACTCCGCCCCGCGAACCTTCAGCGGCACCTGGCTCGGCGACGACGCCCAGTCGCTCACCCAACTGGGCTTCGTGGTCTACATCGTCGATGCTCGCGGAACCCCGGGCCGCGGGAAGGCGTTTCAGGACCAGACTTACATGAACGTGGGGAAGATCGAGGTCCCGGATCACGTCGCCGCACTGCGTCAGCTGGCGGCCACCCGTCCTTACATGGATACGACCCGGGTCGGGATCACCGGTTACTCCTGGGGCGGGTATTTCACCATCCGGGCCCTGCTCACGGCGCCGGATGTCTTCAAGGTCGGCGTCGCCGGCGCGCCCGTAGTGGATTTCATTGCCCACCACGGACCGATCGAGCCATACGTGGGGACACCCGAGAGCAACCCCGACGGGTACGAGCAGGGTTCGAACGTCCGCCTGGCCAACCGGCTCCAGGGTCGGCTCCTGATGACGATCGGCACCACCGACGTGAACGTGACGTTCAACCACACGATGCGGCTCGCCGACGCGTTCATCAAGGCCGGGAAGTTCTTTGATCTGATCGTCTTCCCGGAACAGACCCACGGGCTGGCGCCGCCGGTGATGGCCTATTACACCGAGGCGAGGAACCGCTACCTGCTCGAGCACCTCGGCCCGCCGACTCGCCGTTAGGGTTACCCAACGGTGAGGCTCATCAGCTGGAACGCAAACGAGAACCAGGCCAGCACGACCAGAGCAGGCGCCGGGGGCACCGCGCCCGGGTCCAGTATCTCGCGCACGCGCCGCTGCGCCCAGGCTAACCCTGGCTCCGACGGGCTGCGATTCAATCAGCCCTCTAGAGGAGGTCTTCCAAACCCGCCATCCGCAACAGCCGAGCATAGCGCGGATCAACCGCCAGGCCGCGGTGGTCGAAAGGCAGGTCCGTCAGCATGCGGCGGAGCCGCCCGGGCCGTCGCTGATACGCTTGCTCCACCCAGTCCATCGCCCGGTGCCACTCCCCCAACTCGGCGTAGGCCAAGACGATCCGGTCGGCGAGCGTCCGGGTGTTGGAGGGGTCCGCGAACGGATCGCCCTGCGCGGCCTGTTCCAGGAAGGCGTCCAGTTCGCGACGGAAGTCGCGGTGGATCGCTTCCGTCGCTCCAAGGGTCTTCGCCTCAGCCTCCAGCAGACTGGCCCGCTCGGTCTGGCCCGCCAGACCCAACCGCGACATGCGGCTCTCCAGGGCCAGGTCGAGTTCGCCGAGCCGCCGTCGAGCCAACTCGAGTCGCTCAATGGCGGCGCTGTAGCCCGGCTGTTGCGCGATCGCGCGTTTGAGCGCATCAATCGCTTCGGCGTTGCGGCCGGCCGCGAGCAAGGCATCGCCGAGGGCGTTCCAGAGGGACGGCAGTTCGGGATTGATCGTGGTCGCCGTTTGAGCCGCCGTCACGGCGTCCTCAACCCGGCCCAGGATTTTGAACAGAATGCTCTGGAACCGGAGCACCTCGGTGCTGTCGGGGTCGAGCCCGAACGCCCTCTGGGTGTGACGGGCCGCGGAATGGCAATCATCGTCGTAGTACAGCGCGGCTTTTCCCAACGAGCAGTGGACCTCAGCGCATTGGTCGTCAGCGCTGAGGGCGGCAAGGAGCAGCTCTCGTCCCTTCGCGAACGCCTCCGTTCGAGGCATCCACCCGAGGTTGCCCATCAAGTAGTGCCAGTTGCCAAGGCCACAGAGACCGCGGGCGTGGTGTGGATCGAGCGCCAGCGCTCGCCTGAAGTACACCTCGGCTTGCTCGAAGTGAGACCGCGCCGAGCCGCCGCCACTGGCCCCGAACCGGTAGGCCTACTGGCCTTCGGCGACCAGACGATCGGGCTCACTGACCGTCGAGGACGTCGGCGGCGCCCGCGACGGCAGCCTCGCGGCCCGCAACGCCCGAGCGACATCGCCGGCCGTGGCTGGACGCTGGGTGGGCTCCTTGGCCAGCAATTGCATCAGGAGATCGTCGATCGGGGCCGGTATTCCCGGGTCGTGGTCTCGGAGCGGACGAGGTGCCTCGGTGAGGTGCCTCGAGAGCACCCCCATGAACGACGCCGCCTCGAACGGCGGCGTACCGACCAGCAACTCGTAGAGCACGCACCCGAGGCTGTACAGGTCAGAGCGGCCGTCGATGTCGGCATCCCCCGTCGCCTGTTCCGGGCTCATGTACGCGACCGTGCCAATGACCATTCCCTCGCTCGTCAGGTTCGCCCCGCCAGTGCTCGGCGTGCCGGCGATCCGGGCAATGCCAAAGTCGGCAAGGAGAGCCCGGCCACCAACGGTGAAGATGTTCTCGGGTTTGACGTCGCGGTGGACGATCCCGAATCCGTGGGCGTAGGCAAGCGCCTCGGCGATGTCGGCACCGTAGGCCAGCGCCACCGCCACCGGCAACCGTCGTTCGCGACCCAACCGGACGCGCAGGGTCTCGCCGGCGACGAACGGCATGACGTAGTACAACTGCCCAGCCACCTCACCGGCGTCGAACAGCGCGACGATGCCGGGGTGCACCAGTTTGGCCATCAGGGCGATTTCCCGCTGGAAGCGCTCCGGCCCCAAGGCATGGGACATTCCAGAGGAAAGAACCTTGATCGCCACGTAACGATCCAGGTGCTGATCGTGGGCCCGATAGACCACGGCCATCCCACCGCGGCCGATCTCTTGTTCGAGTCGGAACCGGGCAGGCAGAAGGCCGAGGTGGGCGGGAGATTCGTCCGGAGTCATTTCAGCAACGCTTCCGGCCTCACCTGTCCACCGGTGGGGCGATAGTCAGCTCACGATTGCGAGATTGGTAAACTCTACCGTATTGCGTTTGACTACTCAAGTCCGTGCGATGCGGGGAGCCACGACGGCTGGCCGACAGGAGATACACGCGGTCAAAGACTGGTCCCTTCCATCAATTCGGTTTCGGCTTGATCCGGAGCGCCGCCATCAGCTCGGGGATGCTCTCGTGATTCCAGCAGATCAGCACCGTCTTGCCGGCGTAGACCTCTGATGAACGAATCAGCTTGGCGGACCCGAAGGACGAGATCCGGTGGGCTCTCCCAATGGTCCCAACGAGCGATACCATCCATCCCCCCGACCCACGATCTTCGCAAGCCCGGCCCGCGCGAGCGGGCTCCGGGTCAGCGGTTCAGCTTCACTTCTTTCGGAGGGTATGATCATGGCGATTACTCACACGTCGCCGACGCGGGTGCTGTCGGCCAGTACGATTACCGGGGACACCGTAGTCAATGCGAAGGCCGAGAAGCTCGGCAAGATCGAAGACCTGATGATCGACCTGGAACGGGGCACGGTTGCCTATGCGGTGCTGAGCTTCGGCGGGATGCTCGGAATGGGCGGCAAGTTCTTTGCCATTCCGTGGAGCGCGCTCAGGGTCGACACGGTCGAAAAGCGGGTCGTCCTCGACCAGACCAAGGAAATACTGGAGGCCGCGCCCGGGTTCGACAAGGACCATTGGCCGGACATGGCGGACCAGACCTGGGGCGCCACGGTTCACACGTACTACGGGTCGAAGCCGAGCTGGGAGTAGGGTTCGACCGATCGAGGCCAGGCGGGTGAAGGCCCATGCGAGCCCGGGTTCAGTGCCCTGTGAACCCGGGCTTCCGCTTTTCCACGAACGACCGCACCCCCTCCCGGCCGTCGGCGGTCTGCGCGGCGTCGACGATTTCCCGGGTCTCCCGCTCCATCTGGGATTCGAGGGTTTCCGTCGTAGCCACCGCTACAAGGCGCTTGACGCCAGCGAAGGCGCGAGTCGGGCCGGTCGCGAGTTCGCGGGCCCACCCGGCCGCCGCCCCGGCGAGCTCGGCCGCTGGTACCATCCGGTTGACGAGTCCCCAGTCGAGTGCCTCCGCCGCGCTCAACACCCGGCTCGACATGTAGAGCTCGGTCGCCCGGCGAATCCCGATGATGCGGGGCAGGAAGTAGGTCGAACTGCCGTCGGGCGTGAGCCCGATCCGGGTGTAGGCGCTGGTGAAGGTGGCCGTGTCCGCCGCAATCACCAGGTCGCAGGCCGCGACGAGACTCAGGCCCGCCCCGGCCGCCACCCCGTTCACCGCCGCGAGCACCGGCGCGGATCCCCAGGCCAGGCGGGAAATCGCCAGGTGGTAGTAACCGGTGAGCTCGCGGAGCAGCAGCCCGACCGACTCGGGGTCGCGGGCGAACGACCCGACGTCGCCCCCGGCGCAGAAGGCCTTGTCGCCGGCACCGGTAATCAGGATGGCCCGAACCCGGGGATCCCCCGTCAGGCGGTTGGCAATGTCGCAGAGCTCCCGGGCCGACTGAAGGTCGATGGCATTGTACGCCTGCGGGCGATTCAACGTCACCCGGGCCACGCCGTCTTCGACCGACACGGCAAAGTTCTGGTAGTTCATCACGACACCTTGAGCAGTCCGCCCAGCGAGGCGAACGCGAGCGGGGCCTGCGGATCGAGTTCCTTCCAGGCCAGTTCCGCCTCTTCGAGCGTTATGCGGAGCCGGCCGGATTTCACCAGCGCCTGGATCGCCGCATTGGTGGGAGCCTCCACCCCATTCATGTCCCGGGCCCCGGCGATGAACGCCTCGGCGTCCCAACTGACACCCGACTCAGGGTCCGATGCCGACGCCCGGGCGATTCGTACGATCTCCGCGTCCACCAGTCGGGTCGGAGTTCCGATGCCGGCGATAAAGGCCTCCACATACAACAGTCCGCGAAGGTACGACACCTTCCAGGCCCATTCCTTCGACGCATCGGCCGTGACGGCAACCGTCGACTGTTCGTCCGCCACCCATCGGCCGATGAATTGCTGGATCATCGAGAGCGCCGGCGTCACGCTGGGCAGCGGCCAGGTATTGAGCGCCACCACGAACGCGGTGCCCTGCTCCGGCCAGGCCTGGCCCATGTTGTACCAGCCGTACATGTGAGCACCACCGTGCTCGTAATGGAACTGCTTCGTTCCCGGATCGAACAGCCACCAGATGAGGCCCTGGCGGGCGCCCGGAACGCCCGGATACCCCGGCCCGGCGTCCTGGGGAGTCAGCGTTTCCTTGACGGTTTCCGGCTTGAGAACCTGGTATCCGTTGTACTGCCCTCCACTCGCCATCGCCAGCAGGAGCTTCAGGTGATCTGCCGGCGTGGCCACGAAGGCGCCGGCCGGATATTCGCCGAAGTACACGGTGGCGGTAGGAATCCACACCTTGCCCATCGGAGCGTACCCGGTGCTCATCCGGGGCCAGATGTCCGGACGGACCTGGTCCTCGGCCTGATAAATCGGGTACTGCGCCGAGGTCATGCCGAGCGGCAGCATGATGTGCTTGTCCACCCATGCTCCAAAGGAGAGACCCTCGGGATTCGCCATCTCCACGATCAGACCCAGTGTGGCGATCCCGAGGTTGGAGTAGTTCATCTGGTACCCGGCTCGGGCGATCCAGCGGGGCATGTCCATGCCGGCTATCAGGCCCGAGGCCTGCGCGTACTGTTCGGCGACCACCTCGCGGAGGGGCCGCGGGGGTTCGAAGTAACACCCGGCCGCGTCGGTCCCGAGCCCCGATCGGTGGACCAGGAGGTCGTGAACCGTCACCTCCCGGCCGCCGAGGGGATTGGTGACCTTGAAGGGGAGATGCTTGTTGATCGGGTCGTGGAGGCCGATCACGCCCCGTTCGACCAGCTGCATGATCGCGGTGCCAGTATAGGTCTTCCCCATCGACCCCGAGCGGAACACCGTCTGCGGTGTCATCGGCGTCTGTTTTGCGACGTCGGCCAGGCCGAAGCCCGCCTCCCAGACGATCTCGCCACGGCGGGCGAGCGCAATGTTGACGCCCGGGCAACTGCGGGATCGCATCACGGTCGGGATGTAGGCGCGCAGGGCCTCGACCAGTGCCAGATCGCCGTAGTTCGTGGTCCGGATCGATTCCGTCACGGGGATCGGACGGACGCCGGGTGTCATGCCGGCGGCGGGATTGGGAGGGGTCATCGGCAAAGCGCTCCGCTTACGAGTTTGGACATCAGGCCAGGGTACTGGGATCGGCCGCCTTCTGGTCACCCACCGCACACCTCCGCGAACACCCGGAGGGCGTTCTCGCCCAGAATTCCCTTGATGGCTTCGTCGGAATAGCCGCGTTTCACGAGGCCCCGGGTCACGTTCGGGAAGTCCCGCACATCGTCGAAGCCGATCAACCGGTTGGTCACGTCGACGTTGTCTTCCGGCCGGAATCCGAGATCAGCCTCCTCCGGCTGCAGTGTCACCCGGAGCACGGCATCGGGTGCCTGCATCGGCCAGTCGGTGCCGATCGCGACATGTTGCCAGCCGACCAGGTTCGCGATGTAATCGATGTGATCGAGCATGTCGTCCATCGTGCCTCTCGGAGGTGGCGCCAGAAAGAACGGCACCGCCACGACCCCGATGACCCCGCCCGTGTCGGCGATGGCCCTCAACGCCTCGTCCGTCTTGCCGCGGGCGGACGGGTACACGCTCCGGGCACAGGTGTGATTGGCGTTGACCGGCCGAGTCGAGTGACGGCAGGCGTCGAGCGTCGTGGCCGGACCGCAATGACTGGTGTCCACGATGATGCCAAGCTGGTTGCAGCGCTTGACCACGTCCAGGCCATAACGGGACAGCCCGCCGTCGACCCGCTCGGTGCAGCCGGCCCCGACGTTATCCATCCGGTTGTAGGTCAGCATCAGGGAGCGGAGGCCCCGGGCGTAGGCGGTGTCGATCGTGGTGAGGTCCCGGGGAATCGGAATCGTCGGCTGGCAGTTGGCGTAGCAGGCCAGCACGCCGTCCCGCTTGGCGGCGCGAATCTCCGCCGCGGTCGTCACGTACCGCATCCACGGGAGCGACGCATAGCGCGCGGTGAGTTCGTTCCACCGAAGCCCGACCGGGTGGTGCCCGTCGTGGAGGACGATGTGGTAGGTCCCGCACGTCAGGCCGGACTCACGGTACCAGTCCCGGATCAGGTCCGATGCCCCGGAAAGCGACTGCTCGTACGGCCAATAGAGGGATTCCGCAATCCCGAGGAAGCCACGCCCAACCTCGGCCATCCTCGCCTGGTAGGCGGCTTGCAATGCCGGAGGATAGGCGGCAAAGATGTTGCCGCCGGCGTGCTGCGAGAGCAGGTCGATCACAATGCTCTCGGCGTGGAGGCGCGATGCCCGGTCTTCCTCTGCGGTGCTGAGGCCGAAGGGATAGGTGCCCGGCCGCGGAGGCTGGCCCGGAGGGATCGTCATGGTCACCCCACCCGGCGAAAGAGACGTCCACCCATCGCGATATGCCGGGTGGCTCCATTCGCTTCCGGATTCACGAAACCGAGCACCGCACCACCGAGCGAGAACAGTCCGTTCCCGATCGGACGGAGCGGCACGGCTGGTCCCTCATCGAGACTGGTCGTGTCGTAGAACTTGATTTTGGTCCGCGACGCCACGGCGATGCCGTTGCCCTGCGGGATGACCCGCATCGCCACCGACACGTTCTCGTAGGTGCCCACATACGGCCGCGGATCGACCCCCTGATCGGTGGCCCGTTTGGCCAGCTCGGCCGCCGCTGCGCCGAAGGGCTTGGCGCCCGCCGCAGCCTCGAGCACCGGGGCGGCGATCTGAGAACCGACGACCCCGCCGTGGGCCGAGTTCGTGAGGACCGACACCACGGTCTCCGACGCCGGGTGGGCGTAGATGACCGAGACGATCCCGGGCCCGCCGCCGCCGTGGGTGACCACGCCGTTCTCGAGCAGCATCCATCCGAGCCCGATGTCGGCGAAGGCCGGGGTGCGGTAGGACGCCGTCTTCTTCCGCATCAGCAGAGCGCTCTCGGCCGACAGGAGGCGGGTGCCGTTGGCTCCCAGGCCGTCCCGACAGTGGGCCAGCGCGAAGGTGGCGAGATCCGCGGCCGACAGCATGGCCGTCGCGCCAGCCGGCGCAAAGCTCAGCGGCAGGAACGGAAAACTGGTTCGGGTTTGCTTCCCGGTGGCTGGATTGAGGAAGTGCCCAACGCTGGCCCGGTGGAGCAGCGCGAACTCCGGCACGATGATCGAGTCGCGGAGGCCCAGCCGGTCGTAGATCCGGGTCTGGATCAACTCGTACCAGCTCTTCCCGGTCAGCCGCTGCGCCAGGTACCCCGAGAGGACCACGGCCGAGTTGCAGTACGAGAGGTCGGCGCCGGGGGCGTGGATCTGACCCAGCTTGGCGATCCGGGGGATCGCGTCCTCGATCCGCTCCCGGTCGTGGCCCATTTCGGGAATGATTTCTCCGTCGATCCCGCTGGTGTGGTTGAGGAGCATCCCGACCGTGATCCGCCGGGTGGCCTCGGGATCGGCCACGGCGAAGTCGGGGAGGTAGTGCTTGAGGGGTTGGTCGAGCTTGACGAGTCCTTCGTCCACGAGCTGGAGGATCAGCGTGGCGTTCAGCACCTTCGTGATCGACCCGATGTGCATCACGGTGTCGGGCGTGAGGTCGATGCCCGTGGTGGCGTTGATGACCCCGGCGGCGGCCGTTTCCATCTGACCGTTCCGCCAGACGGCGGCGCTGGCGCCCACCACCTTGTGGCGGGCGAGCGCGTCAGTCAGCCTGGCCTGGAGGTCGCTGGCCGGAGCCCGGCGACGTGCCGGCGTTCCAGTCGTGGGCACGGACGGTGGCAGCACGGCCGCTACCTTCACGGTGGCACCGGCGGCACCCAGGGTCCTGAGCAGTTCGCGGCGATCCATCAGACCTCCCAAATCAGCGGCAGCGTACCCGGCAACGGATCAGTCCAGCAACGAAGGTAGGGTGGCGTTCTACAACTCGACAAGCCGTCTCACAACATGAGACAGACAAGAATCACCCGAGGTCCGATCCAACCAGATCCTTCGGACGGTGGGTCTCCGATCACTCCTACGAGCGATTGTCGGGTCGCTGCGGGTGGATAGGTTTCGATGGTAAAGCAGGCTGGTCTGCTCTTTATAGGAGGGAGGGCTCGATGTCGACCTTACTTGTCGTGATTCTGGTTGTACTGCTGCTGGGCGGCGGCGGTTGGGGTTATACCCGTTTTCGCCGCTAGTCGGCCGTTGGACTGAAGCGATGTGAATCTGATCCCGGCCGGGGCGCCGACACAGGTGGCCCTGGTCGCTCACGCACCACAATGATTGGAGATCCTATGACCATGAGCCCCGAACGAACCATGCACGGCGAACTCCTGACCGGAACTTTCCGGGACCGCGAGAGCGCCGAGAAGGCCTACAATTCGCTCGTCAATCGCGGGTACACGAAGGACGAGATCAACGTGATGATGTCGGACGACACCCGCAAGCGCCATTTCTCGCAGACGACCGTCACCAGCGACCTCGGCACCAAGGCCGCTGCAGGCGGACTGACCGGCGCCACGGTGGGCGGCACCGTCGGGGCCATTGCCGGCGTACTCGCGGTCGCGGGAACCCTGGCGATTCCCGGCCTTGGCATCGTGCTCGCCGGGCCGTTGGCGGCAGGCCTCGCGGGGCTTGGCGCGGGTGCGGCAGCCGGCGGGGTGCTCGGCGCGCTGATCGGGCTCGGGATTCCCGAGGAGCGGGCGAAGCTGTACACCACGGATATCGAGCACGGCGGGATCGTGGTCGGCGTCAAGCCGCGTTCGATCGACGACGCAGCCCTCGTCGAAAAAGAGTGGACCGGGTACCGGGCCTCCAACATCCTTCGATAGTCGGTCATCAGACGGCAGCCCCCGGAAACGGGGGCTTTGCCGTGGCTACTTCGAGGGAACGACTCGCAGACTCCGCCGTCCGCCAATCACCGGCCCATCGGCCTCGATTTGCCCGTTGAGCCCCTGGGTCCTGTTGCACTGCGCCATGTACTCCACCACCTCCCTGCCCTCGTCTGATTCCGGGCTGACGGCATCCACACGCCCGTCGGGACGGAGCCGGCAGGGGACGAAGCCGATCCCGGTCGGCTGGCCGCCCACGAAGGTGACCCAGGCATAGACCGTCATCCGGGTGTCCGGATGGAGCGGCAGCAACGGCCAGCCTTCCCGCGGCGCCACCTCGTATCCGTCACTCTTGATCAGCGCGAGGGCGGCGGCGATTTCGGCCGGGACCTCGATCCGGCAGTCGAACACAAAGTGGCCGAGCCCGTAGAGAATCGGCTTGCCCTGGTACCACTCCATCCCGCGGAGCGCGTGGTGATGGTGGCCGACCACCAGGTCGACACCGTGATCGATGCAGAACCGCGCGGTCCGGCGCTCGTGGTCGGTGAGGTGGAAGGGCCGGAGGAAATCTCCCCAGTGAAATGCGGCTACTACCAGATCCGCCTGACTCCGGGCGGCGGCGATGTCCTCGGCGAGGTTGGCCAGATCCTTCGAGTCGGGGATGGTCTCCATCCGGGGAGGGGTGCCCGGGATGTGATAGTTCGCGTACGCCTCGTGGAAGTGGTTGTAGGCGCGGAGCGGCGCCAGGCCGGGCACGATGGATCTCGCCTCATACCCCATCGGGAAAACCGACGCGTAGGAGAGAAACGCCACGCGCGATCCGCCCGCTTCGAGTACGGCCGGCTTCCTCGCCGCGGCGAGACTCTCCCCCACGCCGCAGCAGCGGACCCCCTGGGCCCTGAGGTCGGCTACGGTCGCGAGCATCGCGGCGTGCCCGGCGTCCACGATGTGATTGTTGGCGCAGGCCATCACGTCGAACCCGACGGCACCGAAGGCCTGGACGTTGTGCCGAGCCGGGAACACCGCGACCCCGAGACTGGGCGCCGGCTGCGGCGCGTCGGTATAGACGCCCTCGAGGTTTCCGAAGAGAAGGTCCGGTGCGGCAAGCAACGACCGAACTCGGTCAAACGCTTCGGCCGGCACGTCCCGGTCCACCAGGACGTCTCCGACCAGGCCAAGATGAAGGGGACGCGTAATCGCCACGGCCCGGCCTAACCCAGCCGCCCGAAGACCGTCCGGAGCCCACGACTCACCGCGGCCGGGTACACGGAGTTGTGATTTTCATCGGCAAAGATGTGAGAGGCGAGCCGGAGGTTCGGGTACTTCCGGCTCACCAGCCTGGCCACGAACGGCTCGACCAGTTCCACCATCCTCGGCTCCCAGACCTTCTGGCGAATCTCGTCGAGAGCCACCTGCAGTGCCGGCGGCATCGTCGCCACCGTTCTAGTGTACTCCTCCGCATTCTCGAGCGCCCCGCAGCAGACGAAGACCCTGGCCGCCAGGTCGCGATGGGTGGCGGCGTACGCCTCCTCCTGGCGGAACATCACTTCGCCGTCGTACAACAGGGAGGGGCTGCAGAGGATGTAGCGCTGGAAGGTGTCCGGCCGATTGAGCAGGGTATAGGTCGGGAACAGGCCGCCGAAGGAGGCGCCCGAGATCGTCGCATCATCGGGGGCCACGGAGAACTCCCGCTCGACGTACGGCTTTAGCTCCTCGCGGATGAACCGGAGGAACGCCGGCCCGCCACCGGTCACGATCGGCCCGGTCGCGCCGGGCCACATCTTCGGCGCAAACTCCTCGAAGGTCGGGAACCGGGTCGGGGTGTAGTCCCGGCACCGGACGTTGAGCGTCTCGTGAAGGCCGCCCATCCGGTACCCGATCCCCACCACGTAACAGGGCGGCACCTCGCCGGTCATGTTGAGGAACCTGAGGGTATCGACCACCGATCCGAAGCTCCCGTTCGCGTCGAGCGCGTAGATCACTGGATATTTCTTCCGGGCTCGACACCCGGCGCCGGATGGGCGACGAAGAGTTTGAATTCGTCGCCGACGATCGCAGACTTGAGGTAGCGGACTTCGGTGTCCGCGGTGGTGGCGTTGGTGTTGTCGAAGGTCACCGGGGCGCCGCCTTGCTGGAGTCGATGCCGAATGGTTCTCTTGGATTCCACCATTCGACAGCCCGTCCCACATTCTGAGATCCGCACGACTGCTCCCTCTCACTTGGGCCATGGCATGAGACTCGAGGGAAGAGTGGCGATCGTCACCGGCGCCGGGGGTGGCATGGGACTCGCCATCGCAGAGCGGCTCGCCGCCGACGGCGCACGCGTCCTGGCGGTCGACCTGCCGGCAAAGACGGCCGGGCATCCCGACCGCGAGCGGATCAGGTTCCTGGCCGCCGATCTCCTCAAGCCCGATGATCTCGACCGGATCGCGGCCGAGGCCAGGGCCTTGTTTGGCCGAGTCGACATCCTGGTCAACAACGCCGGCATCGTCGGCGACCTGGGCGGCGACCCCTTCGGCACCGAGGAGAACTGGCGGTTGGTGATGGAGGTCAACGTCAACGCCGTGTGGGGGCTCTCCCGCCGCCTGCAGGGCGACCTCAAGGCCTCGGGCCATGGCCGGATCATCAACATCGGCTCGGTGAACTCGGAATACCCGTCTCCCGGCAGCCCCGCCTACCCCGTCTCGAAGCACGCCGTCTACGGCCTGACCAAATGCCTGGCCATGACGCTCGGCGGCTCGGGCATCACGGTCAACGCCGTCCTTCCCGGCGCCACCGACACGCCGATGAGCCGGGGTTTCGCGGACTTCGAGGCCTGGGCCGCCTTCGGCCGGGCCCACAGTCCGTTAGGCAGACTGGGGACGCCCGCGGACATCGCCGCGGCGGTGGCGTTCCTCGCCTCGGACGACGCGGCGTTCATCACCGGCCATGGGCTGTACGTCGATGGCGGGCTGCACCTCAACGTCTGACCCTCTCCCGAAAGACCGAATCCATGTCGCTCATCCCGTCGGACCCGCCGCTCTCAGTCACCCTGCCGCTCACCAGCTACTTCGAGGTCGACTCGAAACGGGCCGGCGCCCGGTACGCCGTGTGGGTCACGGTCCCGCCGACCTACCACGCCCGGCCCGATCAGCGCTACCCGGCGATCTACCAGCCCGACGGCAATATGACGGCGCCGATGTTGTCGACGGCGCATCCCCTGCTCGACTTCGATCCGATCCACCCGATCCGGGCCTTCGTGTCGGTGCATGTCGGCTACGTCGGTGACCACGCGAAGCGCGCGCTGGCGGTCCGCGCGCGTGACCTTCTCCCGCCCGGTGAACCCCTGCTCCCCGGTACTCTTGAGGGGCTTCCCGGGTTGCTCCAGACCGGCATCCTCGATCAGGCCGGCATCGACCTCTACGCCCACAACCTGCAGAACCCCGCCGCCGACCGGTTCCTGGCCTTCCTGACCGACGAGCTCCACCCGCTGCTGGCGAAGCAGTTCCGGATCGACACGGATTCGGCGGGCCTGTTCGGCTATTCCTACGGCGGCCTCTTCGCCGCCTACGTCGCGATGTCGCGGTCACCGCTGTTTCGCCGGATCGGCGCGGGGAGCCCGGGAATTCTGCCCGGCGTGTCGCGGATCTTTGCGATGTACAAGGCCGAGCTCGCGAGCGGTGCCGACCACAGCGGGCGGGCACTCCACATGACGCTCTGCACCCCCGAGCTCACGGCGCCGTCCTACTACCAGCCCGTCGTCGCGATGGGCACGGCCGAGTTCATCACGCTGGCCGGACAGCAGCCGCTCAAGGGACTCGCGTTCAGCAGCCATCTCATCGATCACGAATCCCACGCCACCGGGCTGCCGCCGGCGTGGTTCAGCTTCCTTCGCACCTGTTACTCCGCCAAGGCTCCAGCGTGACCCCTCTCACCGCGCTCGAACCGATCCTCCAGGCCCAGCTCGCCGAACTGGCGCCCAAGAGCCTGGTCCCCGGATACGTGGCGGGCGTCTACCACGCCGGCCAGCAGATCACGCCGGTCCACGGGATCGCCAATCTCAACACCGGCGCCCCGATGACCGCCGACACCGGCTGGCTCCTCGGGTCGATCACCAAGGTCCTCACCACCACGGCACTGCTCCGGCTGGTCGAACGGGGCCAGGTGGATCTCGACCAACCGGTGGTTCGCTACGTACCCGATTTCCGGCTCAGCGAGCCGGGCGCGGCGGAGCGGATCCTGGTCCGCCACCTCGTCAACCACACCAACGGCATCGATGCCGACACCCTGATGCCCACCCGCGAGTTCGGGCCCGGGGCGGTGGCATCCTATATATCCGCTCTGGCCGGCTGCGGCACCCTGTTCGAGCCCGGCACCTTCAGCCACTACTCAAACCCCGGCTTTACCCTGGCCGGGCGGATCATCGAACTGGTGACCGGGCTGCCATTCAACGAGGCCTTCGAGCGGGAGATCTACGCCACCGTCGGCATGCCGGACTCGTCCACCTCGGCCACCCAGGCCATCCTCCGGCGGACCGCGATCGGCGCCTTCGCCGACCCGGCCGCCGGCGGCGTCAGGGCGTCCCACCTGTTCATGCTGCCGGTGTCCGCGGCCCCCGCCGGAGCAACCCCGATCGTGACGGCGGCCGACCTGATCGCGTTCGGGAGAACCCACCTGAACCATGGCGTATCGCCTAACGGTACCCGGGTGCTCTCCCGCGAGTCCGCGGAACTGATGCGGACCGCGAGCTTCGGGCCCGGCACCCCGAACTGCGAGCCATCCGGCCTGGGGTGGCGCCTCACCCCGATCGCCGGCACCGTGGCCCTCGGCCATGGCGGCGGATCGCCGGGCGGGACCTCGTCGCTGGTGGTCTTCCCCGAGCTCGACCTGATCGTGGTGGGCTTTGGCAGCGGGCCCGGGTCGGTCACCATCCACGACGCGGTGATCGCCACGGTGCTGAAGGAATTGGCGGGGCGATCGGTCGAGGCGCCGTACCAGGTGTCGGCGGCTCCAACGGACCTCACGCCCTATGAGGGCGAATACCGGCACTTCCAGTCCCGGACCACGGTCAAGGCGGTGGACGGCGTACTCGAGATGACGTCCGTCATCGAGCCCCGCGACGACGACCACCGGCGGTTCATGTCGGATTACATGGGCGGCGTGCTCGCCTTCCCGCCCGTTAAACGGGTGCCCTTCACACCAACCCTGTTCGGCGTCGCCGGTGCACCACCCGAGATGTTCTACGGGGTCTGGGGCCGGATGGGGCTGGTGTCGTTCCACCAGCCCGGGCCGGACGGGCGCTTCAAGTTCATGCACACCGGGTGGCGGGCTGCTCGCCGTGCGGAGACCTGAGGTGGTCGGCGCCCTCCTGCGGCCACATTCCTGGGCCTTCGCGGCCCTTCTCGCGTCGTCGGCCCTCGGCACAGAGCCGGCCATGGCGCAGCAAGCGGCCGTCGATCGCCCCGCCGTCACCGCGGCCCTCCAGCACCTCCTCGACTCGCTGCTCGCGGCCGACACCACCAACCCGGGGCTCACGCTGCACGTCGAAGCCCCGCGGTTCGGCCTTTCGTGGAGCGGCGCCGTGGGTACGGCCGACCGGGCGACGGGAGCCCCGCTCACGCCCACCGTCGGGGTTCGGATGGCCAGCAACACCAAGACCTACGTGGCAGCCGGCGTGCTCCGGATGTGGGAGGCGGGCCGGATCGCCCTCGACCGTCCGATCAAGAGTTACCTCTCCACGGCCGCCGTGAATGAACTGGTGAAGGGTGGGTACGACCCAGCCGCCATCACGGTCCGCCACCTGCTCACCCATACCAGCGGCATCTTCGACTGGGGGGATGCGCCAGGCTACAGCGCGCGCGTGCTGGCGGATCCGACCCACCGCTGGAGCCGGGAGGAGCAACTGCGCCTCGCGATGGAACAGGGGAAGCCGTACGGCCCGCCCGGCGCGGTGTTCCGCTACTCCGACACCAACTACAACCTGCTGGGCGAGATGCTCGAACGGCTCACCGGAAAGCCTTGGGCGCCCGCGCTCCGCGAGTCGGTCGGCTTTGCGCGGTTAGGCCTCAAGGCCACCTGGCTCGAGTCGCTCGAGCCGATGGCCCTCGGCGTCACCGCCCGGGCCCACCAGTATCTCGGAGCGATGGACGTGTATGACATCGACCCGTCGATCGATCTGTGGGGCGGCGGCGGGCTCGTCGCGACGATGAAGGACATGGCGCTCTTCACCCGGGGGCTTTTCACCGGGAAAGTCTTCCGGCGCACCACCACGGCGGACACGATGCTGACCACCGTGCCGGCAGCAGAGGGCCCGGCCTACCGCGGCGGCGGCTCGCGCATCGCGAAGCAGGGTAACTACCGGATGGGCATCTCGGTGGTCGACTACGAAGGGGTCGTGACGTACATCCACAGCGGCTACTGGGGGACCTTCTCTCTCTACGTCCCGGGCTGGGATCTTTCGATTGCCGGCGGCCAGCTCCAACAGCAAAGTCCGGCCATGGGCCGGCTCATCAGCGAGTCGATCGCTACCCTCAAACGGCACCTTCCGCCCCCAAGCCGATAGCCGCGGCCTGGACGGACTCAAGGAATGACGACCATGAACGACTCACAACCCTGGCAGCTCCGCGGCTCGCAATCGTTCGACATCGCGTCGAAGGCGGTCGGCGACACCTTCACCATCGGCGTCTGGCAGCCCGACCCGGCGTTCCTCGCCATGCTCGGGACCTCACCAGCCGCCGGACTGGATGTCCTCTACCTCCTCGATGGATCCTGGTCCCTCAACCTGGCGTCCAGCATCTGCATGCTCCAGCTGGCCGATCTCGTCCGTCCCGGATTCAGGCCCTTGCTGCTGGTGGGCGTCGACTATCCCGTGGGGAAGATGAATGCCCGGACCCGCGACTACACGATGCCGGACGATGGTTCCGTCGGTCACCCCATGTTGCGGGACGTCCTGAAGCTCGGCAGCATCCCGGAGCAGACGCCGGGCGGCGCGGATCGGTATCTGGCCTTCCTCGAAACCGAGCTGGATCCCCTGATCCGGTCACGCTACCAGGTCGCCGACGGCCCCGGAGGGTTGCTCGGCGTCTCCTACGGCGGCACCTGCGCGGCCTACGCCTTCATCAAGCAGTCACGACTGTTCAACCGGTATTGGCTCGGCAGCCCGGGCCTGTTCACCAGCGCCTCGGACTGGCCGGGCCAGTTTGAGAAGGTGGCGGCCGGCCGGCTGGTCCACGACACCCGGATGTTCCTGAGCTTCGGGGAACTCGAGGCGTGGGGCGGCGTGCCGTTCTACGAGGACATGGGCAGGAACTTCGGGCGCCTCACCAACTGGCTCGCCCGAAACCCGCATCCCCAGCTGACCGCCCGATCGAAGCTCTACCCGGGCCACACCCACACCTCGATCGTGGCGCCCGCGATGAACGACGCGTTGCTGACTCTCTATGGCTCCCACCGTCCTGAGTAATCTGATGAATCGCCGCCGCTATCTCGCGATCCGCCTCGTCGCCCTCATCGCGTCCGTCCTGTGGACCGGAATCGCGGCTGCCCAGGCGCCGGTGAAGTGGTCCGCCCGCCTGGCCCGGCGGGATGTCATGGTCCCGACCCGGGACGGGATCAAGCTCCACACCGAGATCTACACGCCGAAGGGCCATACTGAGCGGATGCCAATCATCCTGACCCGGTCGCCCTATGGCGTCCTCTTCGGCCGCGACGCCGAGGGGTTCCCCAATGGGCTCTCGCAGTACGAGGAGCTCATCAAAGACGGCTTCATCATCGTCTTGCAGGACATCCGGGGTAAATCACGCTCGGAGGGTCAGTTCGTCATGCTGCGCCCCCCGCACGACCCGGCGGACCCCAAGGGGATCGACGAAAGCACCGACGCCTACGACACCATCGACTGGCTGCTCAAGAATCTGCCGAACCACAACGGCAAGGTCGGCATGATGGGTGTCTCGTACATGGGTGGACGACCGTGATGGGCATGCTGAGCCCGCACCCCGCCCTCAAGGCGGTCTCGCCTCAGGCGTCGCCGGCCGACATGTACCTGGGCGACGACTTCCACCATAACGGGGCCTTCCGGCTGAGTTATGCCATGGAGTACGCCTTCGCGATGGAGCGAGGCGCCGAGGTGAAGCCGTTCGAGTTCCCCAACCCGGACACCTATCAGTGGTACCGGGATCTGGGCCCGCTGGTCAACGTCGAGGAACGCTACGGCGGGGGCAAACTTCCCACCTGGGTCGACTTCCGCTCCCATCCCAACTACGACGGGTTCTGGAAACGCCAAGCCGCCCAGCCCTACCTCAATCGGGTCACGGTGCCGACGCTCAACGTGGCTGGGTGGTGGGACCAGGAAGACTTCTATGGCCCGCTCAAGATCTACGAGCTGCTCGAGAAGCACGACACGAAGAACCAGAACTTTCTCGTGGTCGGCCCGTGGAACCACGGCGAATGGTCCGAGGGCAAGGGCGACTCACTAGGCGCGCTCAGCTTCGGCAGTTCGACCGGGAAATACTTCCGGGAGAAGATCCAGCTCCCGTGGTTCCGGCACTACCTGAAGGGGATGGGCCAACTGGATCTTCCCGAGGCGCTGACGTTTGAGCCCGGGGCCAATCGCTGGGTCCCCCACACCAGCTGGCCCGAACGCTCCGGTACCACGGTCAAGCGGCTCTACCTCCAGCCCGGCGGCAAGCTGGCCTGGACCGCCCCGAGCGGAGGGGCCGAGTTTACCGAATACCGATCCGACCCTGACGACCCGGTGCCGTACCGGAAGCGCCCGATCGACCCGCTGCTCACCTTCGGCGGCTGGCCCACCTGGCAGGTGCAGGACCAGCGCTTCCTTCGCGGCCGGAAGGACGTGGTCTCGTGGACCACGGCGCCGCTCACCGATGACGTGGTGATCTCCGGCTCAATCGTCGCCAAGCTGTTCGCCTCGACCAGCGGCACCGACAGCGACTGGATCGTCAAGCTGATCGACGTCTATCCGGAGCCGAATCCCAAAGACGCGGCCATGGCCGGCTACCAGTTGATGGTCATGGGCGATGTGCTGCGTGGCCGGTTCCGCACCAGCTTTGAGAAACCGGCGGCGCTGGCGGCCAACGCCGTGCTCCCGTACACCCTCGACCTTCACTCGGTCGACTACCGCTTTCTCCGCGGGCACCGAATCATGGTGCAGGTGCAGAGCAGCTGGTTTCCCTTGATCGACCAGAACCCGCAGACCTACACGCCGAGCATCTTTGACGCGAAGCGGAGCGACTATCGGGCCGCCACGCAGCGGGTCTATCAATCCGCCCGCTTCCCCACGCACCTCGAGCTGGTGGTGGGGCGCTGAAGCTGGATCAGTAGCCAAGGAGAAGGTTCATGCGTCGCATCCTCCCGATCGGCCGCCTGGCGGCTCTCTGCCTCGCCCTCAGCGCCTGCGGCCCTCGGGCCGAGCCGGCTGTCGACAGCATGCCGGTGAGCGAGATCCGTCGGCCGGGAGCCGAAGCCGACTCCCGACTGATCGACGCGCTCAAGGCCTACATCCCGTCGGTGATGAAGGCCCACGGCACGCCCGGCCTCAACCTGGCCGTGGCCCGCCATGGCAAGATCATCTGGGAGGCCGGCTTCGGTTACGCCAACCTCGCCACCAAACGGCCGATGACCCCCGACATCGTCTTCCACTCGGGCTCGATGGGCAAGACCTACGTGGCCACGGCAGTGATGCAGCTGGTCGACCAGGGCGTCATCGAACTCGACGCCCCGATCAACAAGTATCTCAAGGCCTTCCAGGTCACCAACCCGATGGGGGACCGCCCCGTCACCGTCCGCGACCTCCTCACTCACCGGAGCGGCCTTGGCGACAACGGTGCCAGCAGTTCCTTCGCGAAGCCGCTGCCCCTCGAGGACCACCTCAAGCGAGCCTACGCCGACTCGATGCTCGAGATGTACGACCGGAGCACCACCCGGCTCTGGATGAGCAGGGTCGGAGCGACGTTCCGCTACGCCAACCTCGGCATGGCAACCCTCGGCTACCTGGTCGAGGCCACCAACCCCGAGAGGCTGTCCTTCTCGGACTACGTCCAGAAGCACATCATCGACCCGCTCGGCATGACCGGCAGCAAGTACCCGCCGGTCCAGGACTCGGCCCATGTCGGCGCCGAGATCTGGGGCCGGATGTCCACCGGGTACACATCGTTAGGCCAGGTCCAGGTCCCGACGCCCACCATCTATTTCGGAGACTTCCCCGCCGGCAGCCTGGTCTCGACCCCCGGCCAGCACATCAAGCTGATCATGGCCTACCTGGGCGGCGGCACCTACAACGGCTATCGCCTCCTCCAGCCGAAGACCGTGGCCACGATGTTCACGCCGCAGACCGACGCCTTCCCGGGCACGAAGCTCGGCTTGGCCTGGATGCTGTCCGATGTGACCGGTACGCCGGACACGACCGGAGGCCTCTCCAATTTCAAGGGCACCAGCGCCTCGTTCAGTCACGGCGGGGCCCACATGTATGGCTGGTATAACGATTTCCGGGCCTGGCCAGGGCTCGATGTGGCGGTCGCGGTCGCGACCAATCACTGGCGACTGCCTAACGACGCGATCAACCGCGAGAATGTCCTGATCGAGGATTTCATCGCGAGCTGGATCCGGTCCGACTCTCGCCTGCCCGCCCCCGATCGCTCACTCGACCAGTGGGCCTGGAAGACGTCGTACGCGGCCGGCCTTCTCTACGCCGACCAGCTCACGGGGCAACTCGGGAATCCCGACCCGATCACCGCCGGGATGATCGATGCGATGGTGGCCGGAGCCCGCGCCGCTACGGCCACCCCGAGCCGCGATCACGGCTGGGACGGGGCAGCCTTCCGGGCCGGTATCGAAGACATGATCAAGGCGGGCCAGAAGCCCGACTCGATCCGGGCCTGGATCGCCAAGGGGCGGTTCCGGGTCACAGCGGCCGAACTGGACCGGATCGGCAAGGAACTCGGAAGCCGCGTCTTGCCGCTGCTCGCGGGGGCGTTACAGTAAGGCATGATCCACCCATTCCTTTCGAGCGGGCGAGCCCTCGGGGTCGCTGTTGCCGCCTTCGTGACGGTTCCCCTGGCGGTCCGCGCGCAGACCGTCGCCATCGTCGGCGCCACCGTCATTGACGGAAACGGCGGTCCGTCGGTCCCCGACGCCACCATCCTGATCCGCGACAAGCGGATCGAAGCCGTGGGTCCCCGCGCCACGGTACGGGTGCCCCGTGGCGCCACAGTCATCGACGGCACCGCCCGGTTCGTCGTTCCCGGCCTGATCGACGTCAACAATCACCTGACCGGGGTGGGCTTCCTCAAGGAGCTCTTCCCGCTGACCCTGTTCGGCGAGCCGGACGCGATCAACAAGTTCGGCTACCCGCTCGAAGCGGCGCAGATGGCGCTCAAGGCGGGCGTCACCACCATCCGCGACACCTACGGGCCGCTC
>JANMXA010000248.1:0-12168 GCA_031394255.1 Gemmatimonadota bacterium | reverse complement strand
GGTTGCGTCGCGGGTGCTCGGAAACCGGCTGGCACCGGAGACCAGGGCCGAGGCGGGCACGGGGCGCACAGCTGACGTTGCCGGGCTGGTTGGCACCTACTGGAGCGAAGAGGAGGCGCAGGCGCTCTCATTCCGGACCGTCGACGGCGCGCTCGCGGTCGTCGCACCCGGGGGCGCCGTGATACCCCTTCAGGACCTGGGCGACAGCCGTTTCCTGGTGCCGGGGTCGGACTATCGCCCGAGCTTCAGGCGCCGACCGGCGGGTCAGCCCGAGTTGGTACTCCGGATCGGTGATCGCGAGACGCTCTATCGGCAGGTTCCACCGGCCGACACGTCTGCCGCGGCGCTTCGGGCCCTGGTCGGCGCCTTCCGGAGTGACGAACTGGGTGGCGTGGTCTGGAAACTGTCGGCGGACCGGGGGAAACTCGTGCTCCGGAGCGTCGGCGCCACTGAGACGGCGCCACTGACGCCGCTCGCGGCCGATGCCTGGTCCGGTTCGATCTTCGGCGAGTCCGTGACCCTGCGGTTCATCCGATCGGCCGGCCGGGTGACGGGCTTCACGGCCAACGGCTTTGCCCTCCACGGGCTGGCCTTTCGCCGGATCTGAACGACGCCTAACGCTTGAGCCGGACCAGGTAGCCGCCGTCGTTCTCGTCCCGTTCGGTGGCCGTCACCAGGCGGGCCAGGTCACCGGCCAGCAGGCGTTTCACGGCCGGCTTGAGGACGGGCGCCCCGAGGGAACTCCGACCCCGGCCGGTGATGACGTGCACCAGTCCACCCGGATGGCGACGGACGGCGGTCTCGAGAAAATTCTTGAGCCGGGCCCCCACGTCGATGATCGTGGCCCCATGCAGATCGAGCGTCGAGTCGATCGGGCCGTCGCACGGATCGAACGGATTCCTGGGCGGCGGGCCCGCCGCCCTTCGGCGCCGGCTCACGTCAGAATGGGGTGAACTGGGGCGGAATCCGGCCGTTCATTCGGAGATAGGGCACCAGCTGTCCCAAGGTCCATGCTGAATGCTGGAGCGCCGTCACATTCCAGCGCCACTTGGGCATCGACCCGCCCGCGAACGCCTGCTCAGCCGCCAGCTGCTCATCGGTCATCCCCCGCAACGATGCCAGCACGAAGTCGAGGTGACGCTCCGCCATGGCCCGGAGCCTGGGCCGATCGTGCAGATAGGTCGCGGAGTCCCCTGCCAGTTCCGGCGGCGGTGCCTTGCCGGCCACGGCCTGACCCACAATCAGCGCCGCCACCGTCGCGATGTGATTGATCTGTTCGGCGAAGGTCCGCACCCCCTTCGTCGTCCGGAAGTCGAGCATCTCGGGGGTGGCCGAGTCAATGACGGCGAGGAGGTGTTTCCGCTGGTGCTGCCAGTCATCGATCAGGGTCAGGCGAGCGGGGCTCTGGGCCCGGGCGGCTGACGGAATCAACAGCGTGACGAACAGGGCAAATCGGCGCATCGCTCGGGCTCCGGGTTCCAGGAACCGTGAAGATACCGCGCCTCCGTATATTCCACCTTCCTCGCCGCCCCCCCGGCGTTTACAGGACACCTTCGGCCCCGGACCCGTTCATGTCTCGCAAGCTCCTGGTTGCACTCTCGGTGCTCGTCCCCTCGATCCTTGCCGCCCAGACTGGGGCCGGCGCTGTGGCATCCATCCGGCCCCACTACGACCGGATCAAGTCACTCTACATCCGCTCCGGCGAGGCCATGCCCGAGGCCAAGTACGCCTTCCGCCCGAGTCCCGACGTCCGCACCTACGGCGAACTCCTCGGCCATGTGGCCAATGAGAGCTACATGTTCTGCGCCGATGCCGCCGGCACGCCGAATCCGAACAAGGCCGATTTCGAGAAGACCACCTCCCAGGTCGAGATGACGGCGGCGTTGAAGGCGGCATTCGCGTTCTGTGACGCGGCCTATTCCATGTCCGATACCAGGGCGATGGATCAGGTTGAATCGATGGGCGGGAAGGGAAGCCGGCTCTGGCTGTTGATGTACAACGTGACTCACGACAGCGAGCATTACGGCAATATCGTTACCTATCTCAGAATGAACGGGATCGTGCCGCCGTCGAGTCAGCGGACCAACTGACGGGCACCCGCCCAGGGACTCGATCATGACACCGTCGAACAATACCTCACGCGCGGCGGTGCTCCTCGGGCGCGCCGCCGCGGGAATGGCGCCCGACGGTCTGGTGGCCCTGCGAGCCCCGGCCACCGCGCGGATCGGAACGGCGTCGATCGCCGAGTTGCAACGGATCGTCAATCGGGTGGCGGCCGCGTCCTGAGCGGCGGGTGTCCAGGTCTCGGTGATCCTCGGCGACCGCCGGGCCGACCTGGTCGCCGGGACTGCGAACGCCGAACCCGGCACTCCGATGACGCATCCAGATCGGCTCCTCGACCAAGGTTCTGAACGCCGCGCTGAATCATGACCCTGGTCGACGAGGGGATCCTCTCGATGACGATGACCCCCACTGGCGACCACCCCGAAGGGCCGTGGTGACACGGCTCACCCTGATTCCGTTCGAGGGGGACGAATTCCTGACGGTCAATCCGGCGGCGCCACGCGCCCGGAGCCGGGGCGTCGGTCTTTTCGGGGACGACGGCCGGGGCTGGGCCACCAGCGTCGTGGCCCCGGTGTTTCCGGCCCAGCGCCATAGGGCCCGCCCGGTTGCCGGCCTGGCGCGGAGGCATGACCGGTTCGGGGCGTCGATCTCATCGGACTCTGGTCCACCGGGCCCCATTCCACTCCCAGGTGTCGCCCAGGGTAGGCACCACCTGGACACCCTCGCCGCCGAACATCACCACCACGCCGCGGGCCTCGTCGTAGGCCAGGTACCCTTCGCTGCGCGGCCGCGGAGCTTCGCGCGGATGCGCCTGTCGCCACGTGGCGCCGTCCCACCGCCACGTGTCGTTGAGCTTTCGATCGGTCGAGTCCACACCGCCGAAGAGGACGGTCTCCGCTCGGACCACGTCGTACGCCATGCCCGAGCCAAAACGGGCGGACGGTCCGGCACTCGCCGCCGGAGTCCAGCGCACCCCATTCCACTCCCAAGTATCGCCGAGCTTCCGGCCGCCGGGATCGATGCCGCCAAACATGACGATCACACCGCGCTTCGCGTCGTAGGCCATGACGCCGCCGAGCCGGGGCGGCGGGCCGCTCGTGGCCACTTGCGACCATTCGTGGCCATCGAATTCCCAGGTATCGCGCGGAAACGATCGGCCGTCGACATGGCCGCCAAAGAGCGTGAAGCGGTGACGCCGGGTGTCATAAGCGCCGGCCGACATCTCCCGCCGCGAGGCGGGGTCCTCCGATTGAATGATCCAGCGGCCCCCGTCCCACCGCGTGGTCAGCCCCCGCGGCGTTCCCCGGGCAAAGAGGCCACCCTCGCCGTCGGCCAAGAGCTGGTGGGCGATCATCGGGATTCCGGTGCTGGCGGCCAGCTGCGCCCATCGCCGGCCGTCCCAGCTCCAGAGGTCATCCAGCATCGGTGCCTCGGCGTTGCTCACCAAGTGCTGGCCCCCATAGATCACCACCCGTTTGGCCGCCGGGTCGTACGCGATCGCATGGTGCCGGCGATGGGCCGGTGCGGTCGTGTCAGCGGGCTGGGCCGCGAGCTCGTTCGACGCGGCGCGAGAGGTGATCCCGAGGGCAACGAGGGCGGAAACCATGCGCATCGGCCCCGGCCGAAGCCAGCTGTAGTCGAACGGTGTGGGTCGCATGACTACCCTACGAGGCTTCGGCTGGGATGTTTTCACCGGGAGCCCGGGGACAGGCGGTCGCGGCTCAATCCCTCTACTTGAGAGCGACCACGATCGTCCGTCCGACGTTCGATGCCAGGCTGAACGTCTTGAGGATTCGGCCCCGCTCGGCGTCGAACAGATAGCGGATCCGGTACGGTTTGCCCGGAGCCAACTCCGGCGCGACCGGTTGGCCGGTGGCGACGTCGATGAGGTCGCCGCTCCAGTGGAGTTCCTTCCCTTCCAGATCCATGAGGGCCGGGGTCGCGTGGCAGGAGGCGCATATCGGACGTCCTTTCGTGCCGGCTGGGAGGTTGAAGGAGCTCGCCTAACGCCACCCCGTCCACCCCGGCCCCCGCACGATCGCCCCCGGCTTGGCGCCGGTGTGCTTCCCGCCCTTCACCACCGCCGTCCCGTTCACGAACACGTCGCGCACCCCTTCGGACAGCTGATTCGGCTGTTCGAAGGTGGACCGGTCGATGATGGTGTTCGGGTCGAAGATCACGATGTCGGCAAAGGCCCCTTCGCGGAGCACGCCCCGGTCCCGGATCGAGAGCCGGTTCGCCACCGACGACGTGGCTTTCCGGACGGCATCCTCGAGCGTCAGGACGCCCTGTTCCCGGACGTAGCGGCCGAAAAGTCGCGGGTAGTTCCCGTAGGCCCGCGGATGGACGACCATCCCTTTCATGCTGTCGGGGTCGACCCCGTCCGCATCGGTGCCGAACTTGATCCACGGCATCGTGAGCTGGTGCGCCACGTTGGCTTCAGACATCTGGTGCCAGATGCCCGCGATGTCGTGCTGCGCCAGCACGAGTGCAATCCAGGTGTCCACCCAGTCGAGCTTCATGGCCTTCGAAACCTCGGCCAGCCGCTTGCCTTCCCACTTCTTGAGCGAGTCCACCGTGAACCCGCCGAGCTGGATTCCGTCCGGGGTGCTGAGCTCGCAGAGGTTCTCCGACCCGGCGATCGGGTGCAGCATGTCGGTCTTGATCTTGGCCCGCTTGGCCGGATCGGCCAAGTTCTCGAAGAGCTTCCCGTCCGCGGCGGCCGAAGGTGGTGCGCACGATGCCAGCGCGGAGCTGCCGGCGGGGTAGAGATACATGTCCGCGCCGACGTCGGCACCGGCCTTCCGGGCCGAGTCGATCTTGGCGATGGCGAGGGCCATCTTGGGATGATTCCGGAGGCCGCCGGCCTTGAGGTGGTAGATCTCGACCGGTACGCCGCCGTTTTTGCCGATCGTGAACGCCTCGTCGATCGATTCGAGCAGCCGGTCCGCCTCGGACCTCATGTGGGTGATGTAGATCCCACCGTACGGCGAGGCCGCCTTGGCGAGTTCGGTCAGCTCCGCGGTGCCGGCGTAGGCCCCGGGCGGATAGATCAGCGCGGAACCGATGCCCAACGCGCCGTCTTCCATCGCCTGCCGGACCAGGGCGTGCATGGTGTCGACCTCGGCGGCGGTGGCCGGCCCCTCCGCCTCTCCCTTCACGTAGGTCCTGACCGTGGCCGCGCCGAGGAAGGATCCGGCGTTCTGGGACATCCCGTGCGCCTTCATCAGGTCGAGCCAGGCGCCGAATCCCTTGGCGCCGAGCAGTTTGGCGCCGACCTGAACCGCCATCACCGAATCGGGCCCGCCGCGTTTCTTGATCGCGTCGAGGGCCTTGTCGCTGAGCGGTGCCGGCGAGTCGCCCTCGCCCATGATGGCGGTGGTGATGCCCTGCGTCACCATGCTGACCACGCGGCCGTCGCCCAACAGGAACTCCCGGACCGACTGGGCCTGGATGTCGATGAAGCCGGGGGAGACGACGAGGCCGGCGGCATCGAGCCGCTCCTTGGCCGCCGCCTGGCTCAGCCGGCCGGGAGGGGTGATCCGGACGATCCGGTCGCCACGGACCGCGAGGTCACCGTAGAACCAGGGATTGCCGGTGCCGTCGACGATCCGGCCGCCCGAAATCACCAGGTCATATGGTGCATCACCGCCAACGGGGGTACCCGCCTTGGTGGCCGGTGCGCAGGCGAACAGTACCGCGAGGAGGGCGGAGGAGAGTTCACGGCGTGTCATGGTTCGGACCTGGTCTCGAGAGTGGGATCGTAATCTATTCGTGCCGCGGTCCCTGGTGCTGAAGGCAGCCGTCCGTGACGGGCTCGTAAGCCTGTCCCCTATATTCCTGCGGTCACCTCATCCTTCATTGACCGTTCCAGGAGCTTCATCGCATGGGTCGCGGCCCTTCTCTTCTCCTGCTCGCGGCCGCCGTCGCGGGTTGTGCCTCCGAGTCCGCCGAGTCGGCCAAGGCCGCCGCTGATCAGCCGGCCGCCGCCGCACCCGCATCCGTGAGCGAGGTGGCCGGGCCGGTCGTCGAGCACCTCGACGCCGGGCAGTATGTCTACCTCCGGATCAAGACCGCCAAGGGCGAAGTGTGGGCCGCGATTCCCGCGGCCAGGATCGACAACGGAACCGAAGTCCGGATGGTCAATCCAATCCCGATGACGAACTTCGCATCGACCGCGCTCAAGCGCACCTTCGGCGTGGTCTACTTCGGCACGCTGGCCCCGGCCGGCGCCGGAGCGGCGGCTGCCGCCGCCGACCCGCATGCCGGCCTCCAATCCGCCGCGAAGGTCGAGGTCGGCCAGGTCACCAAAGCCTCCGGGGCGGACGCGCGCACGGGCAAGAACTGGATTCACCTCCAGGACGGCCAGCGGTGACCCGGCGGGGGGGACCAACGACATTGCCGTCACGTCCCAGGACCTGGCGGCCACCGGCCAGACCGTCACCATCAGGGGCACCGTCGCCACCAACCGGGACTTCGGTGCTGGGTACACCTACGCCGTCATCATCGAACGCGCCACGCTGGTGAAGGAGTAGGGGGGCCGCCGGCAACTTGACATACATGATCTGAAATTATATGGTATGCCATATGCCCAAGCCGACTCGCACCACCGTCTACCTCGACGGCGACGACTACGAGAGCCTGAAGCGCCTGGCCCGGCTTCGGGGCCAGAGCGCCGCCATGCTGGTCCGCGAGGCGGTCGCCCGGTACGTCGCCGCGCCGGGCGGGGCCGCCGGGCCCGCCAGCATCGGTAGCGGGCGGAGCGGGCGGGGCGATTTGTCGGACCGGGCCGAGTCGCTGCTCAAGGGAATGGGCCGACGGCGGTGATCGTTGCCGACACGGGCGCGGTCCTGGCGCTGATCGACGCGGATGACCGGCACCACCTGGCCTTCCGCTCCCTGTTCGTGCATGGCGGGGAGCGCTGGGTGTTGCCTTGGGCCATTCTTCCTGAGGTGGATTACCTGCTCGGCGAACATGTCGGGCGCCGGGCCCAACAAGGCTTCTTCACGGATCTGGCCGCCGGCGCGTTCGAGCTCGACATGGGGGAACCCGGCGACCTCCGCCGGGCCCGCGAGCTCGACGGCCGGTACGACAAACTCCGGCTGGGGCTGGTGGACGCCGTGGTGATCGCCACCGCCGAGCGGCTCAAGGCCAGCGGGATCGCCACCACCGATCTCAAACACTTCGGTGCCGTCGCCATCCGGGGGAAGCCGGCGCTCCTGCCGCGCGATCGTTAAGCCACCTTTCTGCTTGTCGCCCGCTCCTTCGGCGTCCATAATTCCACCCGTTGCCTCCGCTGTCGTCACTCGGTTCTTCGAGGTCCGCATGTCCAACAGAATTCGTGGTGCCTGCTGGCTCCTGCTCAACGTCTTGCCGCTGGTTCCGCTGGCCGCGCAGATGGACGAGCCGGCCCGCGTCAAGGCAACCTATGATCGCCGGGACGTGATGATCCCGATGCGGGACGGCGTCCGGCTCTTCACTACCATTTACACGCCGAAAGCGCCGAAGGGGCCGCTGCCGATCCTGATCACCCGGACGCCCTATGGAACCGACACCTTCCTCGCGACGATCGGGCCGTCGGTGGTGTTCGAGGAGGAGCAGTTCATCTTCGCCTTTCAGGATGTTCGCGGCCGCTACCAGTCGGAAGGGGACTTCGTCAACGTGCGGCCCTTCAATCCCCATAAGAAGGGAGCCGAGATCGATGAAGCCAGCGACAGCTACGACACCATCGACTGGCTGGTGAAGAACCAGCCGGCGAACAACGGCAACGTCGGTGTGTGGGGAGTCTCCTACCTCGGCTTCTACTCCACGATGGCTGCGCTATCGGGCCACCCCGCGCTCAAGGCGGTCTCGCCGCAGGCGCCCGTGACCGACTGGTTCATCGGCGACGACTTCCACCACAACGGGGCGCTCTTCCTCGCGGACGGGTTCGACTTCTTTTGGGGCTTCGGTCTGCCGCGTACCGGGCCGTCGCGGGAACGGGTCGGCCGGCCCGGCTACGGCACGCCCGATGGATACCAGTTCTACTTGAAGGAGGGGTCGCTCGCGGGGTTCAGCGCCAAACAGATGGGGGACCGGAATCCGTTCTGGAACGAGATGTTCGCACATCCGACCTACGACGCGTTCTGGAAGGCGCGGACGCCGCTTCCCCACTTGAAGAACGTTCAGCCCGCAATCATGACCGTCGGCTCGTGGTTCGACGCCGAAGACGTTTGGGGCACCGTCCACACCTATCAGGCGGTCGAGAAGCAGAACCCCGGCCACGCGAATACGCTCGTCGTGGGGCCGTGGTACCACGGCCAGTGGTGGTTCGAGGACGGGGCCCAGCTCGGTGAGGTCCGCTGGGGCTCGAAGACGGCGGACTACTACAACGCCAACATCCTGCTGCCGTTCTTCAAATACTACCTCAAGGGGAAGGGCGACGGCCGCTTCCCCGAGGCCCAGGTCTTCGAGACCGGTGCCAATCAATGGCGGACCTTCGACCACTGGCCCCCGGCCGGTACCACGCGCCAGTCGCTCTTTCTCGGCCCCAAGGGTTCGCTGTCGGTCGGCGCGCCGGCCAAGGCCACCGGATTCGACCAGTACTACAGCGATCCCAACAAGCCGGTGCCATATCTCGACAAGATCACGACCCGCCGCCCCGGGAGCGAGCACCAGTACATGGTCGAGGACCAGCGGTTCGCCGCTACCCGGCCCGACGTGCTGGTCTATCAGTCCGAGTCGCTGGCGAACGATCTGACGATTGCGGGGCCCATCACCGCGACGCTCTACGCCGCGACGTCTGGTACCGACGCGGATTTCGTGGTCAAGGTGATCGACGTCTATCCCGATGACGCCAAGGACCCCGATCCGAATCCCACCAACGTCCGCTTCGGCGGATACCAGCAGCTGCTCCGCGGCGAGATCATGCGGGCCCGGTTCCGGAAGGGCTTCGAGAAGGCGGTGCCCTTCGTGCCGAACCAGCCCGACAAGGTGGAGTTCGAGCTACCCGATCTCCTCCACACGTTCAAAGCGGGGCACCGGATGATGATCCAGGTTCAGAGCAGCTGGTTCCCGCTGGCGGATCGAAATCCGCAGACGTTCGTGGACATCTACAAGGCCAAGCCGTCTGACTACCGGCCGTCCTGGATGAAGATCTTTCACGAGCCGGGGCGGGAGTCGAAGATCACGGTCGGCATCCTCAAGTAGCATCGCGGCTGCGGTTAGCCCAGCTTGGCGATCAGCGCCTCGGCCACCGGCGGGCCCGAGCCGGGCGAATGATCGTGTTTGAAATAGATGAACGTGTCGGACCAGGGGAGTGCCTTCAGTTTCGCGGCCCAATCGGTGAGGCTTTGGTCATCGTAGTCCAGCTTGTGGAGCCGGACGTATCCCCAGCCGGCCGTGGCCACGAGGGGCGTCACCCACTCGCCCTGATCCGAGATGCAGAGCGCCACATCATGGGCCCGCAGCACGTCGAAGACCTCTTCGCCCTCGAACCAGCTCTGGTGACGAAACTCGATCGTGATCCGCCAGCGCTTGGGCACCACATCAAGAAAAGCTTCGAGACGCGGCATGTCCTTCTTGAGATGCGGCGGCAGCTGGAACAGCGTGGGCCCGAGTTTCGGCCCCAGCACGGCCAGAGTCTGGGCCAGATACCCGACCAGCTCGCCGGCATCTCTGAGCTGGGCGTGATGGGTGATCCGCTGGCTGGCCTTGATCGCAAATCGGAAGGAGTCGGGGACCTGCGCCGCCCAGTCGAGCAGGTTCTTCTCCCGGGGCATCCGGTAGAAAGTGTTGTTGATCTCGACCGTGGGGAACCGACCCGCGTAGAAGGGCAGCATGTCCTTGTCCGGCAGTTTGGCCGGATAGAACGGACCCTTCCACTCCTTGAACGCGTAGCCGCTGGTCCCGACGAAAAACGCCATCAGGACGCGCGGCGTTCGGTGCTGTCGGCCTGGGCCGCGTTCCGGGACAGGCTGGCCTTGAGGGCCTCCATCAGGTCGAGGATCTTACCGCCGCCGTCCTGCGTCGGCTCGGCCGTGATCTCCTGGCCGTCGACCTTCTTCTGGATCGCCTCGAGCACCCGGCCGCGAACCAGATCGCGGTACTTCTCGGGATGGAATTCGTCCGAGGCGGCCTGGTCGATCAGCTGCTTGGCGAGCGTCAACTCCATCGGCTTTACCTCCCCCTCGCCGAGCGGAACGTCGCCGGCGGGCTTGAGCTCGTCCTGATAGTGCAGCTGCTCCATGACGATCATCCCGTTCATCGGGCGGAGCAGCACCAGGTGCTGCTGGCCCCGGGCGGCGTACTGACCCAGCGCGGCCCGTCCGGTATCGCCTAACGCCGCGGCCAGCAGTCGGTAGGCCCGGTCGCCCCCCTTGTCGGGCCCCAGGTAGTAGACCTTCTCGAGATAGATCCGGTCCACCGTGGCCAGCGGCACGAACTCCGCGATATCGATCGTGTTGGTCGCCTTCTCCTCCAGCGCCTTCAATTCCTCGGGCGAGAACACCACGTATTGATCCTTGGCGAACTCGTAGCCCCGGGCCATCTCGTCTCGGGGGACGACTTCGGTGTCCTTGGGGCAGATGTACTGCTGCTTGAGCCGGGTCCCGCACTTCCTGTGCAGCATGTTGAACGAGACCGCGCTGGCCGATTCCGAAGATGAATAGACGTGCACGGGAACGGACACGAGGCCGAAGGAGATCGTGGCGGTGCCGATGGAGCGAGCGGGCATGGGACACTCGGGGAATGTGGACCCATAGAAGGTGAGGCCGCGAGGCTCCCCCGGCAATACCCCGAAATCATTCAGGGGCTCCCAGGCAGCCGGCCGGCGTTGCCGCTTTTGATGAATGGGAGCCGTATTGCGCTCCTTCCTTGAGAGCGTGAGCTTGTCGCATGACCAAGTTTGCCAATGCATTGCAAGTCTGGGGGGTGGTCGTTCTGGCGCCCGCCATTGGCGCCTCCCAGCCGCCGGCCGGCCGCGTGACGCTTGATCGCGGCGCCGTGGAACGCTGGGTCGACGGGCAGGTCGGGCCCGCCCTCAAGTCCTCCGGCATCCCCGGAGCACTGGTCGTCGTGGTCCAGCGGGGCGGGGTTGTGCTCAACAAGGCCTATGGCCTGAGCGATGTCGCCAACCACACGCCCGCCGACGCCAACACCACGCTGTTCGAGTACGCCTCGATCGGCAAGACGATGACGGCGGTGATCGCCTCGCAGCTGATCGACGAGGGCGTGCTCGACCTCGACCAGGACGTCAATCGCTACCTCAAGACGGCCCAGGTGATCGGACCGAAGGTCACCCTCCGGATGCTACTGACCCACCGCGCCGGGTTCGACGACGACATCACCGGGCTGTTCGCCCCCTTCGACGGCGACATCCGGATGTCGCGAGCGGAGCTCGATCGGCGGCTCCGGCCCCTGGTGCCGCCGGGATCCGCGGTCGCCTATGACAACCAGGGATTCGGCGTGGTGGGGCTGATCCTCCGCGACGTGACGGGCAAGTCCATTCCCGACCTTTATCGGGAGCGACTGTTCGAGCCGGCCGGGATGACCAATGCCGTCCACGGCCGGCCGGCCGACGGCATGGCCCGGCTGGCCCGGTGCTATACCGTCCAGGGGCCCGGCTCGGTCCGCGAGTGCGAGTTGTGGCTGTATCGTGAGGGATTGATGGGCGCCGGCGGGGTGGCGGCGACCGGTGCCGATATGGCCCATTACCTGAGGATGCTGTTGAACGGAGGCACGCTCGACGGCCGGACGGTGATGAGCCCCCGGGCCTTCGCCGATCTTACCAACTTCGCCCACGCCCGGTTCCATCCCGGCATGCCGGGCGGCGGCCACTCCTTCATCCAGTTCGAGGAATTCCGCGGGCTCGAATACGCCCACAGCGGCAGCATCCCGGGCTTTTCCTCGATGATGAAGGTCTATCCCGATGCCGACGTGGCCATTCTGGTGACCTTCCTCGGCGGGCAGCCGCCGGCATTCGAAATGACGCTGTCCAATGTGGTGACCTCGCTCCAGCGGGTCAGCATGCGGGATGAGGCGAAGCCCGGCCTGAATGTCATGCGGGAACTCACCGACAAATTCGCGGACCAGTTCATCCCCGCCGGCCGGCCGCGGTCGAGCGAG
>JANMXA010000247.1:0-44878 GCA_031394255.1 Gemmatimonadota bacterium | reverse complement strand
CGCCGCGGCGACCGCACCCCGGTCCCACTCCACCCTCTCGACCGTGGCGCCCGCCTCCGCCAGCCTAACCGACGTCTCGCCGACGCCGCCGTACAGATCCCAGACCCGACGGCCATCCACGTCACCCAGGTGCTGAATGGCGCGAGCCCGGACCCGGTCGCCCATCCCGGGATTGACCTGCTCGAATGCCGTGGCCGGATAGGCCGATTCCGCACCAGCCACCGCGCGGGCGGCGCCGCCGTCCGGCCGCCACCAGACCGTCAGCCGATCCCCGGCCAGCCCGATCTCGCGGTGGAGGGCCGGCCCCGTGGTCCAATGGGGCCCCGGGGCCGTTTCGAACACGAGATGCTGCCCCCCGTCGCGATCCAACCGGAGGGCCAGCCGTTCAAGGGTCCTGGGCCAATGGCGCCGGGCCAGCACCACGCGCTGCCACAGTGCGTTCAACACCGGGGCCGCGACATGGCAGGTATCGAGCTGGAACACCGAGCCGCCATCGAGCGGATGATAGCCGACGCGGCCGTCCCTCCCGCGTGCCAGCGTGATCTTGGCCCGATAGCCCCACTCCGAGGGCGCTGCCGCAAGCTCCGGGTCGGTGTCCAGTGACATCTTGCCGATCCGCCGGATGGCGTCGCCGACGATCGACCGCCGAGCCGCGCGCTGGTGGTCCGGTGCCAGGTGCTGCAACTGACATCCACCGCAGCGATCGCCATCGTAGTGCGGGCAGGTGGGCTCGACCCGCCCCGGGCCCGGCTCCACCACCTCGAGCACCCGGCCCCGGGCGAACCGGGCCGCGGTCCGCGTCAGGGCGATCTCCACCGTGTCCCCCGGAGCCGTCCGGGGAACGAAGACCGCCCGACCGTCGGCCAACCGCCCAACCCCATCGCCACCCGCGGCGATCCGCTCGATCCTGACCCGCTCGTCCACTGCCTAACGAAGCCCCTCGGCCCTGCCCCGGGCGAGCCAGGCACTGGCCACCTGATCGTCCACCGCGACTGCCGGCTTCTGCCGCTGCCGCCGCTCCTCCTCGGCCATGGCCGCCGCCACGGCCAGGCGCACGATCAGTTCCTCATCGGGGGCGGCCGCGATCAGATCCGGGCGCCGTTCGAGGAACTGGATGTCGATCCGCCCGGCCCGGAAATCGGGATCGGCCAGCAGGCGGAGGTGGAACGGCTGGTTGGTCGCGACGCCGGTGATGACCAATTCCGCCAACGCGCGCTCCATCCGGGCAATCGCGTCGGACCGGCTGGCACCGTGCACGATCAGCTTCGCCAGCATCGAATCGTAGAACAGCGTCACCTCGTCACCGGTCTCCACCCCGCTGTCCCAGCGGATGCCCGGGCCGGCCGGCGCCTTGAGATAGGTGATCCGACCCGTGGACGGCAGGAATCCGTTGGCCGGGTCCTCGCTCGTGATCCGGCATTCGATCGCCCAACCCCGCGGCGAAAGCGGCCCGGGCGCCACGGTCATCGCCATCCCGCGGGCAATCCGGAGCTGCTCGCGGACGAGGTCGACGCCGTAGACAAGTTCGGTGACCGGATGCTCGACCTGGATCCGGGTGTTCATCTCGAGGAAGTAGAACGAGCCGTCCGCGGCGAGCAGGAACTCGCAGGTCCCGGCACTCCGGTACCCGACGGCCTTCGCCGCCGCGACGGCCGCCTGCCCCATCCGTTCCCGGAGTTCCGGATCGACGGCGATGCTGGGTGCCTCCTCGAGCAGCTTCTGGTGGCGGCGCTGCACCGAGCACTCGCGCTCGCCGAGGTGAATGGTCCGCTCGTGGTCAGCCAGGACCTGAATTTCGACGTGGCGGGGCCGCTCGATGAATTTCTCGAGGTAGACGGCCGGGTCGCCAAAGGCCTTCTGGGCCTCGGACGCCGCGGACGTCAGCGCACCGGCGAGATCATCCGGCCGGGTGACGACCCGCATGCCCTTGCCACCACCGCCGGCGGCGGCCTTCACCAGCACCGGGTAACCGAGGGACGCGGCCACCCTGAGCGCCTCGGCAGGGTCAGTGACCGCGGCCATCGCTCCGGGAACCACGGGCACCCCGGCCGCCTGCATCCGGCGCCGGGCCTCCGTCTTGACGCCCATGGCCTGGATGGCCGAGGCAGGCGGTCCAACGAAGACCAGACCGGCCTCGGCGACCTTGGCCGCGAACGCGGCCCGTTCGGAGAGGAACCCGAAGCCGGGGTGAATTGCCTGGGCACCGGTCGCCTGCGCCGCGGCGATGATCTTGTCCATCACCAGATAACTTTGCGCCGCGGGCGGCGGTCCGATGTGGACCGCCGCATTGGCGGCGCGGACATAGGGGGCGGAGCGATCGGCATCGGAGTAGACGGCGACCGCTTCCAGCCCCTCTTCGTGGCAGGCGCGGATGATCCGGAGGGCGATCTCGCCCCGGTTGGCAATGAGAACGCGAGTAATAGTCATGGCCATCAGAGCGGAATGTTCCCGTGCTTCCTGGGCGGATTCCGGTCCCGTTTGGTCCGGAGGGCGCGCAGGGCGTCGATCAGGCGGGGCCGGGTGTCCCGGGGATCGATGACGTCGTCGATGAAACCGCGGGCCGCGGCCTTATACGGATTGGCGAACGTGCGCGTGTAGTCCTCGATTTTCTTCGCGGCCTCCGCCGCGGGATCAGCGGCCTTGGCGATCTCGTCCTTGAACAGGATCTCGACCGCCCCCTTGGGCCCCATGACGGCAATCTCCGCGGTGGGCCAGGCGAGGTTCAGGTCGGCGCGAATGTGTTTCGAGTTCATCACGTCGTACGCTCCGCCGTAGGCTTTCCGGGTAATGACCGTCAGCTTCGGCACGGTCGCTTCACAGTAGGCGTAGAGCAACTTGGCGCCGTGGCGGATAATGCCACCATGCTCCTGCGCCACACCGGGCAGGAACCCCGGGACGTCGACGAAGGTCACCAGCGGAACATTGAACGCGTCGCAGAAACGGACGAAACGGGCCGCCTTGGTCGAGCTGGCGATATCGAGCACACCGGCGAGGACGGCGGGCTGGTTGGCCACGATGCCCACCGACCGGCCGCCAAGGCGGGCGAAGCCGACCAGGATGTTGCCGGCGAAGCCTTCGGCGATCTCGAAGAACTGGCCGTGGTCCACAACTGCGCGGATGACGCCGTGCATGTCGTATGGGCTCGCGGAGGACTCGGGAATGATGTCCAG
Organism: Gemmatimonadota bacterium; assembly: GCA_031394255.1. Taxonomy (GTDB): domain Bacteria; phylum Gemmatimonadota; class Gemmatimonadetes; order Gemmatimonadales; family GWC2-71-9; genus SHZU01. The sequence continues at coordinate 41,708 of JANMXA010000247.1, read as the reverse complement.
CAGCGACTCTTCCCGGCGGTCTTCCGGATCATCGGCGGCCATCGCCGGTGGCTCGTCGAGGTTGTTCGACGGCAGGTAGGTCAGCAGTTCGCGGATCGAGGCCAGACATTCCGCCTCGGATGCGGCCACCCGGTGGGCAATCCCCGAGGTCTCGCCGTGGACGTCGGCGCCACCCAGACCCTCGAAGCTGACCTCTTCGTGGGTTACCGTCTTCACGACGTTCGGCCCGGTGACGAACATGTAGCTCACCCCGCGGACCATGAAGATGAAGTCCGTGATGGCCGGACTGTAGACGGCGCCGCCGGCGCAGGGGCCGAGGATGGCCGAAATCTGCGGCACCACACCGGAGGCAAGGGTGTTCCGGAGGAAGATGTCGGCGTAGCCGCCAAGGGAGGCCACGCCCTCCTGAATACGGGCGCCGCCCGAATCGTTGAGCCCCACGACCGGAGCCCCGTTCTTCACAGCCAGGTCCATCACCTTGCAGATCTTCTCGGCGTGGGTCTCCGACAGCGATCCGCCGAACACCGTGAAGTCCTGGGAGAACACATAGACCAGCCGCCCGCCAACCCGACCGTAGCCGGTCACAACGCCGTCGCCGGGAACCTGCTGGTCGGCCAGTCCGAAGTCGGTGGCGCGATGGGTCACGAACCGGTCGAGCTCGACGAAACTGCCCTCATCGAGCAGGAGGTCGAGCCGTTCCCGGGCGGTGAGTTTCCCCTTCTTGTGCTGTTGGGCAATCCGGGCCGGGCCACCGCCCTGCTCGGCCCGGGCCTGGCGATGGTGGAGGTCGTCGAGAAGGCGCCGCGGATTCGACATAGTCTTTCGGCTCCCAAGCCGGGCTAGAAGCCCAGCATCTGAGTGAACTTCATGATGGCGCTTCGGCCCGGCGCAGCATAGGGCTCCCCGGGGACCGTAATCCGTTGCTCGTTGAACACGACAAACAGGTCGCTCAGCGGATGGTGAATCAGGTTGAAGCGAACGTTGGCGTTGAAGAGATGATGCTCCGGATCATACTGGGTCAGCGCGTCGAGGAACATGTTGGTGGTGAAGCTGTAGTTCGCCCGCATGGTCAGGAGCGTGGCCGTAAAATGGGCGCCGGCCGGTTGATCGAGATCGGCCGAGGTCCGGGTCACGCCACCGGTGGCCCGGAACCGGTAGCTCGGTCGGGCGGTCAGCGTGATGTTCACCGTCTTCTGGCGCCCGCTCCACAACCCGCCGGTGATCGCCCGGAGCGAGCCCGACAGTGCCCGGCTCGGATCGGTGTTGCCGACGAACATGTATTCGGTCCAGTCGTACTTGCCAGGCGGGATCGAAGCGATATCCGGACTGATGGCGAACGACTTCGTGATAACCTGGCGGTTCGGGTTCCAGGACAGCTCGAAGTACGCGCCATTGCTCATGAAGAACGTATAGCCCGTGTGCATGTTGTAGGCGATCGAATGCCCGCGCAGGTCCTCGTAGAAGTTCCAGACCGCATGGGGGTGCATCTCACGGACGCCGACGTGCCGGGCCCAGAGCGGCCGGGGCCTGAGCCCGACATCAAACAGATACTTCCTCGCCCCCGTCCTCCGATAGTACCCGAGGTCGTCGCGAAACCCCTCCCCCACCTGGAGCATGCCGGCTTTGACGTGGTAGGAATTCGACTCGACGTTGAACGACGTCCGCCAGGCGTACTGGCCCTTGCCCGTTCCCGGCGCGTCGGTCCCGACCAGGTAGGAATTCCAGTCGAGCCGCTTGAAGAACCGGATGTTGGCGTCGGCGCCGACGACACGGTTGTAATCACCGGAGGTGTCGGTCGCCTGGCGGTTGAGGAATGTCATGCCGACATCCGTGCCGGTTCCGAAGTTGCGGCGAAGACGAAAGACACCGTAGTTCGTGGCCCGGGTGGTCGCGGTGGCCCTGGTCTGCATCGACAGGGCGCCCACCGTGAAGCCGCCGGTCTTGCCGGTCAGCCGAAGGCCGGCGGGAATCGAAATCGTGCGGCCGTTAGGGCCGAGGCCGATTCGCCGGCTGAAGAACAGGAGCAGATCCTCGTCCGGCGTCGGTGTCGTGGTCACCTGGTTGTTCCGGGCCGCGTCCCCAACGTAAAAGGTGCCTGAATTCTCAAGGAAGAACTCACGCTTCTCCGGAAAGAACTGACTGAACTGGGTGAGGTTGACCTGCTGCTCGTCGGCCTCGACCTGAGCGAAATCCGGGTTGACCGTGGCATCGACGATCAGGCCGGCTCCGATTCCCGCCTTCACGTCGAGACCCACGTCCGCGGCCTGATCGAAGCCGGCCCCGCCGGTTTCGCGAACGGTCCGAGCGGCCACATACGGCTTGACCCTGATGTTGCGGCCGCCGCTGGAGGAAAAGCGGAGTCCGTCCAGCTGCCCGGCGAGAGAGACGCGGCCCAGGTTGTAGGACCGAGGCACCGGCGCCCAGAAATCGATCTCGTTCCGGCGCCGAATGCGGCGGCTGAAGTTGATCCCCCAGCGATGACCCGCGGCTGGATCGAATCGAAGGGACCGGAAGGGGATCGCAAACTCGGCGACCCAGCCGTCGGCGACCACTTTGGTCTTGACGGCCCAGGCCGCGTCCCAGCTGGTGTTCACCTCGCGCCCCTCATTCGCCACCTGGCGGTCGGCCCGGGCGCCGGCGGGGTTCGTCATGAAGACGTAGCCGTTCTGGCGATCCCCAAAGGTGTCGAGCAGGATCTCGAAGTCGTCCTGGTCCAGCTCCTTGAAGTCCTTCTTGATGTCGTTCACCACCAGCCGAGCGGGTTCCCGATCGTGCAGGTAGGCGGCGACGTAGAGGTTCTTGTTGTCGTAGGCGACCCAGACTTCGGTCGGTTCGGACGCCGGCTGACCTTCGCTGGGCTCGCTCTGAACGAACCCGGAAGCCGGGCGGGCCTGGCGCCAAACCGGATCGTCGAGAACGCCGTCGATCCGGACCGGTTGGGGCGTCGCCACCGCGGCGACCGCCGGGCGTTCGGCGGTGACCCGGCGAGCGCCCGTATCGGACCGGATGGCGGGAGACGCCATGAGAGCCAGCACCATCGGAAGATTCACGACCGCCCCTGGAGGAACATTGGTTCAGTTTCTCAGACCCGCGAAAAACGCGGCGGACCCTAGTGGGCCCGCCGCGTTCCGCGGAAATCAAACCACGACGATCATTCCATCGTGTCGGTGATCGGCGGCAGCGGCTCCTGCTTGGGAGGCGCCCCGGTCTCGTCTTCGGGATATCCTTTGACGGTGACCACGATCCGGTGATGGATCGGATCGACCTCGATCACCTCGACATCGGCGACCTGGTTCTCCTGGACGACGTCGCCCGGATTCTGGACGTTCTCGAAGCCCAACTGCGACATCGGAGCGAAACCCTCGAGGTCGTTGCCGAGATCGACGACGACGCCCTTGTCCATCATGCGGACGATCCGGCCCTTGATCATGCTCCCAATCGGCAGGTTCTCGCCGATCTTGAGCCACGGATCTTCCTCGGCCTGCTTGAGTCCGAGCGAAATCCGCTTGTTCTCGGCATCGATATTCAGCACGACCACATCGACTCCGTCGCCCTTCTTGACCACTTCCGACGGGTGCTGGACCCGCTTGGTCCAGGACATGTCGGAGATGTGAATGAGGCCGTCGATGCCCGCCTCGATTTCGACGAACGCGCCGAAGCTGGTCAGGTTCCGGACCTTGCCCTGAATCCGGGTGCCGACCGGATACTTCTGCGGCAGAATCATCCACGGATCCTGCTCGGTCTGCTTCATGCCGAGGGAGATCTTCTCCTCAGTTTCGTCGACCTTGAGGACCACCGCCTCGATGGTCTCGCCGATCGAGACGATCTTGGACGGGTGGCGAACGTTCCGGGTCCAGCTCATCTCGGAGATGTGGACGAGGCCTTCGATGCCGGCCTCGAGCTCGACGAACGCGCCGTAGTTGGTGATCGAGACCACCTTGCCCTGGACGCGGGTACCGACCGGGTATTTCTCGGCGATGTCCTTCCACGGATAGGGCTGGAGCTGCTTCATGCCCAGCGAGATCCGCTCACGCTGCCAGTCGATGTCGAGGATCTTGACCTCGACTTCGGAGCCGATCTGAACCATCTCGGTCGGGTGCGACACCCGGCCGTAGGACATGTCGGTGATGTGGAGCAGGCCGTCGACGCCGCCGAGGTCGATGAACGCCCCGAAGTCGGTGATGTTCTTGACGATGCCCTTCCGGGTCTGGCCGGCGAGGAGCTCCTTCATCAAGTGCTCGCGCTTGCTGGCCCGCTCGTTCTCGAGAATGACCCGGCGCGAGACGACGATATTCCGCCGGCGCTTGTTGAGCTTGATGATCTTGAATTCGAAGGACTGGCCGAGGAGCTCGTCGATGTTCGGCACCCGGCGGAGCGCGATCTGCGACCCGGGGAGGAAGGCATCGACGCCCATGACGTTCACGACCACGCCACCCTTGATCTTCTTCATCAGGGTGCCCTGCACCGGCTCGTCGCTTTCGTGGGCAACCCGGATCTTTTCCCAGACCCGCATGAAATCGGCTTTCTTTTTCGAAAGCACGACGGCGCCCTCGTGGTCCTCGAGGTGCTCGAGGAACACTTCGACTTCTTCACCTTCCTGCGGCCGTTCCTTGAACTCGTCGAGCGGAACCGAACCTTCAGACTTGAAGCCGACATCGAGGATGACGGCATTGTCGGTAATGCGGAGGACCCGCGACTTGACGATCTCGCCTTCGACGATCTGCGCCATCGTGCCCTCGTACATCGAGAGCATGGTTTCGTAGTCGGCGTCGGAGTATGTCTCGTCGTACAGGTCGGTGCGGACCCGGAGGCCCGTGGCGGTGGCAAACTGCGCAGCGCCGGATTTATGCGGCTTGGACATGGGGGAACACTCGTGGACCTCGCAACCAGCCGAGGCACCAGGTTTGGGGTGAAGGTTGCCCCGTCAACCGGACGGGGAAGAACCAGAAATCATAGCAGCGAAGTTGCTTCAGGACAAGGCATTACGGGCAAGAACGACGATCCGGGCCACTTGGTCCTGAAAGCCCAAGGCGGTGGTGTCGAGCCGCACGGCATCAGGTGCCTGCCGAAGGGGCGCGATCTCCCGGCCGGCATCGAGCGCATCGCGGGCAGCGAGGCGCTCGGTTTCGAGGGCCAGCATGCGGTCGTCGGTCTCCTCGCCGCGCTGAGCCAGACGACGGCGGGCCCGGGCCTCCGGGGTCGCGGTGAGGAATACCTTGAGCAGGGCCTGGGGAAAGACCACCGTGCCGATATCCCGGCCATCGAGAACGAGAACCCAGTCGTCGCTGGCCGCCGCCCGGAGCCGGTCGTTGACCCAGTCCCGGAGCGGGCCGATCGCCGCCACGGCGGACACGGCGGCGGTGACATCGGCCGACCGGATCACCGGCTCCGCCGGCCGGCCGTCCAGGAATGGGACGATCTCCCGACCACCATGGTACAGCCCCAAATTGCGGCGGCCCGCCTCGACGGCGATGGACGACGGGTCGAGACTGTTCAGATCGAGGGCCACTCGGGTCAGCCCGCGGTAGAGGGCCCCGGAGTCGAGATGATGGGCACCTATGGCCCGGGCAACGGCAGCTGCCGTCGAAGACTTGCCCGAAGCGGCGGGCCCGTCGATGGCAATGACACGTCTCATGAAATTCGGCCCCGCCTTACGCCATCGAGCAGTTCGAAGAATCCCGGGAAACTCACGGCCGCGCAGTCGCGGTCGTCGATGGTGATCCGGGCCCCCGGGACGATCGACAGAACGCCGAACGCCATCGCGATCCGGTGGTCGCCGTCGGTCCGGATCCGGCCTCGAGGCGGGTGGTCGCTCCCCTCCACGGTCAGGCCATTGCCCGCCCCCGACGCCCGATAGCCAAGCCGCCGAAGGTTATCGGCCATCAGGGCGAGCCGGTCGCTCTCCTTGACCCTCAGTTCGCCCACCTCTTCAAACCGACTGGTCCCCGCGGCTCGGGCGGCGACCACGGCCAACAGCGGAATCTCGTCGATCAGGCCGGGAACTTCGACCGGCGCCACGGTGGTGGCCGTGAGATCACCCGGTGCGGCGTGCATCGTACCGATCGGCTCGCCCAGGGCCGAGCCGGACCCCTCCGCCCGAACGTCCGCCCCCATTCGCCTGAGCACAGCCAGAAACCCGGTCCGGGTCGGATTCAGGCCAACCCCACCCAGGGTCACGGCGTGACGGCCAAGCAGGCCCGCCCCGACGAGAAAGGCGGCCGAGCTCGGATCGCCGGGGATGGTCATGTCGAAGGCCGGCACCGGACCGCCGGCGGCGAGATGGATCCAGCCGTTCTGTTCCGCCAAGCGGAAGCCTAACGCTTCGAGCATCCGTTCGGTGTGATCGCGCGAGCGGCCGGCCGGCTCCCGGACCGAGACCGGAACCCCGCCGGCCACGCCGGCCAGCAGAATGGCGCTCTTGAGCTGCGCACTGGACACCGGCAGTTCCCAGCGGAGCGGCGAGAGGCGGCCTCCCCGGATCTCGAGGGGCAATCGGTCGGCTTGCCCGGGAGCGAACCTGGCGCCCATCGCGGTCAACGGCTCCGTCACCCGCCGCATGGGGCGCTTCCGGAGCGAACGATCTCCGGTGAGACGGGCGGCAAACGGGTGCGCCGCCAGGAGCCCCATCAACAGACGAGCCGTGGTGCCGGAGTTCCCGCAATGGAGAGCAGCCTCCGGGCTCCGGAACCGACCGCGACCGGCCAGCAACAAAGGACCGGCCGAGGCCCGCAGCGGCGGGACAGCGACCCCGAGTTGCCGGAGCACCCGCGCCGTCGACCGGGCATCGAGCGATGCGAGCGGACGGACGATCCTGGTCGTCCCTCGGGCGATGCCGGCGAGCAGCAGCGCCCGATGGGTAATGCTTTTGTCTCCCGGGACGATAATCAAAGCGTTAACCCAAAGCCTCCGGGCCAGGACATCCTGGCGAAGTACGCTAGACGGTTGTCAGGTAACAACTTAGAATACACAACGCTGAGGAACCAGCGCTTTGCAGCCAACTGCGACCAAGGGAAGCCCCACCATTCCCGAACCTCATTCACCGCCGGGCTCCATCGGCCAGGGTCCCAAGGACCTCTGGCTGCTGGCGCCGTTGGTGGACGGCGGCGCCATTTCGGCGACGCAGGCGCAGGAACTGCGAACCAACGAGCACGAGAGCATTTGGCTCGGCATCCTGTCCCGGGCCTACTCAACCTCGGCCAAGATCCTCGAAACGATCTCGATTCGCTTCAAGGTGCCGGTCGCCGATCTCCACGGGGTCGAAGCGCGGATGGGTGCGCTACTGCCCGAGGCGCTGGCCCGAAAATACCAGATCGTCGCCATCGGCGCGGATGACCGGCTGATCCGGATTGCCACGGCCGATCCCCGGGACCTGGCCCTGGAGCAGACTCTCGCCTTCGTGACCGGCCGCGACGTGCTGTTCCTGGCCGCCGCCCCGGACGAGATCGCGACCAAGATCGACGAAGTGTACCGCCCCGACGAGGCGGTCAACCGACTGGTGGACGGACTCAATCCAACCTCGGTCGAGACGATCGACGAGAGCCCGCCTCCGGAGGTGCCGCGGGACCCGATGCTCGACGCGCCGATGGCCCGGCTCGTCGATGCGATGATCTCTGACGGCGTCCGCGAGGGCGCCAGCGACATTCACTGCGAGCCACTGGTCGAGGGCACCTCGGTCCGCTACCGGATCGACGGCGTGATGAAGGAAGTCATGCGCCTTCCGCCCTCCGCCGGGCCGGCGCTGGTCCGCCGGATCAAGATCCTGGCGAAGCTCGATGTGACCGATCCGCTCCACCCGCACGACGGCCGGTGCGCGGTCCGGGTCGATGCCAAGCCGGTGGACCTCCGCGTCTCGACGGTGCCGGTGGCGCGCCGGGGCGAGAAAGTCGTGGTCCGGATTCTCGACAAGACCAACCTGCGCGCCTCGATCCCCGACTTGAAGCTCCCGGCGGTCGAGGAGGATCTGCTGGTCAGGCTGCTCGGTCACCGCGAGGGCGTGGTCCTGGTCACCGGCCCCACGGGGAGCGGCAAGACGACGACGCTGTATGCCGCGATCAACCAGCTCAAGACCGGCAAGGTCAACATCGTGACGGTCGAAGATCCGGTGGAGTACGACATGCCGGGGATCTCGCAGCTGCAGGTGAACGAGGCCCAGGGCTTCACCTTCGCCAACGCGCTTCGCTCGGTCCTCCGCCAGGATCCCGACATCGTGCTGGTCGGCGAGATCCGGGACCTCGAAACGGCAACCATCGCGACCCAGGCCAGTTTGTCGGGCCACCTGGTGCTGTCGACCCTGCACACCAACGACGCGGCCTCAGCCGTGATTCGGCTCCGTGACCTGGGTATCGACAGCTACAAGATCGGGTCGGCCCTGAAGGGCGTGGTCGCCCAGCGCCTGGTGCGGCGAATCTGTCCGGAATGTTCGGTGCCGATGGCGGTGGACGACCTGCCCCCGGAGGCCCGACCCGGCCCGGAGTGGGTCGGCACGGCAGCCCCTCGGAGAGCCGTCGGATGCAAGCAGTGCGGCGGCAATGGGTATCGCGGCCGACTGGCCATCATCGAAATACTCCCCGTCGATGACAAAGTGGCCCGGCTGATCGGCGCCGGTGCCATGCCCAACGAGTTGATCTCGGCCGCACGGCCCGCCGGCCTCAAGACCCTGTGGGAGAGCGGACTCGACCGGGTCTGGCAAGGGTTGACGACGCTGGACGAAGTCGTCCGCGTGCTGGGCGAGCGGGTTCAAGAGGACGTGCCCGCCCCGGCCAATCCGACGAGCGCCCCGTTCCCGACAGTCGCGGCCGCCGTGGCTGCCATCGCTGAGGTGGTCCCCGCCGAGTCGGCTCCGCCGCCGGTCCCGACGCGGCCTGGCGGCTCCGGCAAGACCCGTATTCTCATCGCGGATGACGACCGTCAGATGCGGCGGCTGGTGAAGATGATCCTCGAGCGCGACGGTCACGAGGTGGTGGAAGCCGCCGACGGGCTCGATGCGCTGGACGTGATCGAGTCCGGTCAGATCGATCTGATGGTGCTCGACCTCGACATGCCGCGCCTCGACGGCATGGGGGTACTCGAGGAGCTCCGGGCCCGGGTCGTCACGGCCAGCCTCCCGGTCATCGTCCTGACCGCGCGGACCGGCGAGACCGAAGCCCAGGTCCTCGATCTGGGCGCTCACGATTTCATTACCAAGCCGGTGCAGCCGGTGTCGCTTCAGGCCCGGGTACGGGCGGTGCTCCGACGAACCCGGATGCAGTAGATTCGCCGGCATGGCGACCATTGCAATCGTTGACGACAACCCGGATAACCTCAAGCTGGTCCGAGCGGTCCTGACCCGGGCGGGACACCGGGTGACCGAATTCGCTACTGGAGTGGGGTTCGCCGGTCGTGCCGCGACCGACCCGCCGGACCTGGTCCAGCTCGACCTCGGACTGCCGGACCTTGACGGGTTCGGCGTTCTCGCCGAACTACGCCGCCTCCCACGACGACTCCAGGTGGTGGCGCTGACGGCGCATGCTTCCCCCGAAGATCAGGCCCTGGCCAGACAGGCCGGTTTCGACGCCTTCATCAGCAAACCCATCGACATCGCGACCTTCCCCGACCAGGTTCGCCGCCTCCTCCCAGCTTGACGGCCGACCGGATTTCCCCGGGCGCAGGGCCCGGGGTTTCATTAGCTTTGACGGCCAGCAACCACCTTCGCTCGGGGGACCGTTTGGGCGCCAATCGGAGGGAGAACGAGCCGACCGTTCGGGAGAGCAAGTCGGCGCTGCTCGAGGCCGCGCAGGCGGCCGTGGAGGAGCAAAAGACCAAGGCGACGGCTGCCCGGGCGGCAGTCGGTTCGACCCGGATCGGATTTCGGGCGTTGCTCCTGGCGACGGCGGTGGCGGGCGCGGCAGTCCTCCTGATCCGGCCGCCATGGCTCGTTGGGCCTGAACCGGTGATTGAGACCACGGTCATCCAGGGCGCCTCAGCCCGACTGGCTTTGGTCGAAGCCGTCGTGCAGATCCGGGCCTACGTCACCAAATCCGGCCAACTTCCCCGTCAGCCCGGCGATGCCGGTGTCACGAACCGCGCGATCTCGCTCCGGCCTCTCGACAACGGAGAGTTCGAACTCACGCTGAAGGCCGGAGACGCCCTGATCGCGGTGAGGTCCACCGATTCCCTCCAGCCGATTGTGATCAGCGCGGTGCGGGCCCTGCAGCGGCGGACCGGATGACGGGATTGAATCGCCGGGGCTTTACCCTCGTGGAACTGCTGATCGTGGTGGTGGTGCTCGTGGTCCTGGCCGGCGTCGCTGTGCTCAAATACATCGACCTCAGAGCCACGGCGCAGACGGCGGCGGTAGCGGGAGACATCCGGTCGGTGACGGTGGCGGTGTTCAACTTCTACGCCGAGTACGAGGCCTGGCCTGAGGAAAGCGGACCGGGCCAGGTACCGAGCGGCCTCGGCAAGTTCCTCCCCGGGGGACTCAATGAAGATCTGACTCGGCCCGACTATACCCTCGACTACGAGAACATCAAACTTGAGGGGACGCCGTTGATCGGGGTATCAGTCTCCACCACCAACCTCAAGCTCCAGAACAAGCTGCTCTCCACCTTTGCCACCAAATCCCCCTTCTTTCTCAACGGCTCGAAGATCACCTATCTGATCGCCGGGCCGGGCGGCGTCTTCTAGTCCCGGCTCAGGTGATGGTCCCCCGGAGCGCCAGCACGTCGGCTGCGGCGGGGGGGTACTTCGGCGCCAGCTTCTCCAGCGTGTCGAGCACGACCTCTCCAATCAGCTGATCGCGGACGCTCTTTTTGTCACCGGGAACGACATACCACGGAGCCCAGGCGGTGCTGGTCCGGGCCAACATCTCCCGGTAGGCCTCAGTGTACTGATCCCACAACGTCCGTTCGGCGAGGTCGCCGGCTTCGAACTTCCAGTTCTTGGTGGGATCGGCGAGCCGTTCCTCGAGTCGTTGGCGCTGCTCTTCCCGGGAGACGTGGAGCATGAACTTGAGAATGGTGACGCCGTGATCGGCGAGCATCCGCTCGAAGTCGTTGATGTGGTCGTACCGTTTCTTCCAGAGCGACTCGGGGACCAGTTTGTGAACGCGGACGACCAGCACGTCCTCGTAGTGGGACCGGTTGAAAATCCCGATCACCCCGGCCGGCGGCACCAGTTGATGGGCCCGCCAGAGGAAGTCGTGCCTCAGTTCGAGCGGCGTGGGTCGCTTGAACGAGTTGACCTCGCAGAACGCCGGGTTCAGGTCGCCGAAGACCTTCTTGACGACGCCGTCCTTGCCGGATGCATCGCGCCCCTGGAGCACCACCAGCACGGCGCGCCGGTTCTCGGCGCCGAGGGCGAGCTGCACGGCCTCGATCCGGGCCCGCATCGCCGCGAGCCGTTCTTCGGCCTCCTTGCCGTTGGGCAGATCGTGCGGCCCCCGGGCTGAGGCATCGTCGAGGGTCAGGTGGCCCTGTCCGGTCACGGGCGTCAATCGGGTCGTCATGATGGAAGGTATCCCTGGGTCAGGTTTCGCCAAGAATCCGGCGGCGGCGCGGGCTGCCGGCCCGCTGCGGCGCATTGTGTTCTATGGATTTTTCAACTGCGCGCACCATCTCGTCGACTGAGTCGGTGAGATGGAGCAGGTCGAGGTCGGCCGGATCGATGGTCCCTTGGGCGGCGAGGGTGTCATGAAGGAAATCGACCATCGGGCGCCAGTATTCGGTTCCCATCAGGATGACGGGAAAGCCGGTGATCTTGCCGGTCTGTACCAAGGTCAAGGCCTCGAACATTTCATCGAGGGTCCCAAAGCCGCCCGGCATCACCACGAAGGCGTAGCTGTACTTCACCAGCATCACCTTGCGAACGAAAAAATAGCGAAAGGTGACGAAGCGGTCGACATAGGGATTGGGCTTCTGCTCCTGGGGGAGCACGATGTTGCAGCCGATCGACCTGCCGCCGGCTTCCCGGGCGCCGCGGTTGGCGGCCTCCATGATGCCGGGGCCGCCGCCGGTCATGATGGTGAGGCCAAGCCGGGCGATCCGGGCACCGACGTCGCGGGCGAGCCGGTAGTGGCGGTGTTCAGGCCCGAACCGAGCCGAGCCAAACACCGTAACACAGGGGCCGACGAAGTGGAGGGCCCGGAAGCCCTTGATGAATTCGGCGGCGATCCGGACCACACGGAGCAACTCCGAAATGCGTGATCGAGGTCCAGCAAGAAATCGCTGATGCTCCCGGCTGGGAACCGTCCCCCAGGCGCGGGCCGCTGGGCTGGTATGGCTGGTCATGCCACCAACGGTCAACCGAGAGGGCCGGAATTACAAGCGGGGGCCCTCCCTGAGGGTCAGTCGATCGTCACCCCCGCGGCTTCCTGGTAGGCCGGGCCGGTCCAGGAATCCCAGGTCAGGGGGCAGCCACGGCCGAACGGCGGATTGGGGTGCCCCCCGCCGCCCAGGAGCTCGTGGAGCATTTCGTGGCGGACCACGAGCTCGCTCGCCATGTACTTCTCAGCGATGTAGATCCGATGGCCCGGTTCCCAGCGGCCGACGCATTGGCCGGTGGGACACGGGAATTCGCCGCCCGGAACGACGTAGAAGTCGACCTTGGCGAAATCGCCGCGGTGGTCGGAGCAGGCCTGGGTACGTTCCCACCAGGTCTCGTAGGCTGCCGACGGATCGATCCGACGGGCGCCTTCCGGTTCGAAGGCACAGCCGGCCATCGCCGATACCAGCAAGAGCCACCCCCACCGCATGCCGTCCTCCGATCCGAGAGGCCGGCCGATAAATGGCCGGTTCTATCGGTATCGGCAGGGATCGGGTGAGGCTGAGAGGGCGTGGGGGGTTGTTACGTCAGGGCTCGGCGGGCGCCAGCACCATGACGGTCCCTTCGAAAACCGGCCGGCCGTACCCTTCCCCTGGCCCGCCTCTCGGCATGTATGAGTGGAGGACCCGGAGATGGTATCGCCCGGTGCGGCGAACGCGAATCCGGGCTTCGTAATGGTGGAACTCGAGGTCCGGGTGACGGATCTCGTCCCGCTCGACGGCCGTCACCTGGAGCGTCACGACCGCGCGCCGGCAACCGGCTTCGGCCCGAAGGACCCAGCCGCGGGTGCCGGTACTCAGACGGCCGCGAACCCGGATCCCCCCTTCATCGGGTTCGGCGATGAACTCGCCGATTTCAGCGACGCCGTCGTCGGTCCCGGCGTTCCAGCGAATCTGAAGAGGGTTGGGCATGGTCAGTACCAGACCGTCCAGCCGGCGTACCACGGCACCTTGCCGTTGCCGCCCGTGGGCACCGCACCGCGGAACGAGCGGGGGATGTCGAAGAAGCCGTCGACCGGCGGAGCCATGCCGATCGCCGCCGGCGATCCATCGGCGGGCCGAAGATCCGGCGAAATAGTGAAGCGCGGATTCAGGAGCAGCGGATCGACGAACAGGTTGGCCCGGGGGGGCGCGGCGCCGAACACCACTTCATCGACACAGTCGGCGTCGGTCGAGAAGTCGCCCTGGTTACCGAAGAAGAGGCCGTGATGGACGTCGAGACTGTCCGCCTGCACCCGGCCGCAGGTCTCGGCGTCGTTGATCTCCACCGCGGTCCCCCGCCATCCGGCAATCAGGATGTCGGCAAGGACCCCGCCGGTCCCGTGGCGGAGGAGAATCGCCGGCGGATAGCCCGGCCCGCCCGAGCCACCTCCTTCGGAGATCGTCACGTTGTAGATCGTTGGATGTGATCTGGGAGCGGCGAGAGGGTCGGACGCGGCGTTGTCCCCTTCGATCGCCGGGCCACTCCCCTGAGAACGGTAGACAATGGCGCTTTGGAGCTTACCCTGCCAGCCGTCGGTCCAGCTGAGCCCGCGGGCACCGGCTCGCGTCACTATCAACTCGCGGAGTTGGGCCCGGCCGCCCGCAACGGTCAGCCCATCGCCCAAGGCTTCGCGGATCTGAATGTCTTCAAGCGTTGTCCCGGATCCGACCCCGTTCAACGCAACGGCTGCCGCCGGCGAGAAATTGCCCGGCCACGGTGCGCCGGCAAACTCCACCCGGACGTACCGCAGGCTCCCGGACGTGTGCTGGATCAGACAGCCACCGAAGATGCCGCCGCCGGCCTCGACCTTCTGGGGGCACCCAACCAGGCCACCACCGAAGGGCCCGTTATTGATGAGAGCCGCTCCGTTGACCGTGAGGCCGCCCCAGCATCCGGCTGCCGGTGCCGCACCACCGCACGTGAAGACAATGGGCTCGAGGCGGGTGCCCAGGGCATTGATCAAGGCCCCAAACCGGATCGACAAGGCGCTTCGTACCGCCGGATCCGCCTCGATGCGGGTGCCCGCCTGGATCGTCAGCGTGACGCCGGTACCCGAGACGATCACGTGACCGCTCAGCTGATAGACGGTGTCCCGGCTCAGGGTCCGATCGGCGGTGATCACGCCGGTCAGCGCCGCCTGTCCGGCCCGCGGCGTCCGGCCGGGAATCGGCTGGCCCACGACCGGCACCGCAATTCCGGCGACGTAGTTGGCCACCGCCAGCGCATCGAAGACGTCAACCTCGTGGCTGCCGTCCGCCTCAAGGCCCGGCGGCACGGCGTCGCCGACCTCACCGAGGCCCGGCGTGTTGTAGGGGAAGACGTCGCCCGCCACGGCGAAATCATCGTTGAGGCGAGTGAGCAGAGGAAAGATCGCGGCCGCGACGTTCTGGAGGCCGAGGACGTCGAAGACGTCGACCCCGCCATCGATGATGACCTCACCGAAGATCGAGCCATCACCGGGGAGCCGCTGGGGCCCCGGGCGCCGGCTCGGACGTGGCGCCACCGCCATCCAGTCCGCCAACACGAGCGGCCGGACATCGTCCGGCACGACCAGCGCACCATCGATCGTGATTCGAGCGGGCCGCTCGAGATCGCGCCGGCGGCTCAGGTCGGGCATCGCGACGTGCTCGGGCTGGAACGCCAGCGACCCCGCATAGCCGGGCCCCACCACCTCGAAGACCGCGGTGACGATCGTGGCGGGAAGCCCCCCGGCTTGCACGGCGGCCAGGTGAAGGCGGCCCACCGACGAATCGGCGCCGATCAGCGCGGCCGGCCAGATCAGAGGTTGGCCCGCAAATCGGAGTTTGGTCCGATCGAACCGGAGCCAGCCCTGCACCGCCGCGGGTCGCTCATCAGACCGGAGGGTCACGGCAATCTTCGCTCCGACCGGCGCAGCGGCGTTGGAGAGGGCCAGTTCCAGGGGCCGGCCTCCGCCGGCGGGCGCCATCGGCGCCCCGGGATCAGCGCAACCGCTGAGGAGCGCCACCACCAGACCGGCCCATCGCATCAGGTTCATCGGAAGGGATCTCCATCGATCAGCCGGGTGAAGTGCGCCTGGCGATCGATCAGATAGACAGTCTGGGAATAGACGTCGGAAAACAGGATCCGCGCGCCGAGCGGGAGGTCCGGAACGGTCTGCGGTTCGAGAAAGCCCTGATTGTCGTACAGGCCGATGTCCGGCTTCCCGTCGATCTGGCCGATCGTGCCATCCCGCAGTGTGACGGTGACGAACACACCCGCGTAGTCGCCGTCGGTGTCCGCGGCCTGCAACTGGGTCACGAGCCGGGTCTCGCCCGCGAAGACGGCGTTGTAGGACGAGGCGAACGGCGCCACGCCGGCCGCGCTGTTGGGAAGTTTCTCGACGAAGGTCGACGTGTTGCCGAAGTCGTCGATCAGGCGGAGAGACGCACACCGGCCGGCCATCTGCTCGTCGGGCATACCGAAATCGAACGCCGCCACGATGATCGGCTTGGGGTTCCGGTAGGTGGCCCAGCTCTGCAAGCCGCCCCGGAGGATCTCGCCGTCGGGCAGCAGACTCTTGCCGCTGCAATCGGTCAGGTCGAAGGCATAGCCGACGACGTTACCGTCGGGATCCTGGCCTTCAGCATAGAACGCGGCGACCCCATCGTGGTAGGTCCAACGAAAGACCGGCAGCAGCGGGTAGTTCACCAGGTCCGAGCAGGAGATGGTGAATTGGAGCCGGGCGCCCCCCTTGGGGGGGACGACCACGGTCTGGGCCCGGCGCCCCCGGTTAGTGAATTCACAGTTGGACGGGACATTCCAGATCGAAAAGGTGTACGTCCCGGGCGGAAGGGGGTTGACGATCACCGCCTCCTCCCGGTGCTCGATGAATCCGGTTCGGTGGCTGCCGTCTTCTCCGTCGAGGGACCAGACAAACTCGAATTTGTCCGGCCCGCCGAGGGTGAACGCCACAACCGAGAGCGGCGCATCGCAGCTGATGAAGAATCGCGACACGGCGGTGTTGATCCCCTCCGGCACCACGACGACATCCGTGTTGCCATACTTCGACACGCACTTCTTGGGGAGGTTGCCCAGGTCGATCTCGTAGGTCGCCGGATGGACGCTCAGGATGAGCGTATCGAGCGGCGAGAGCGTGATGGTCGTGTCCAGCGTGCCGCCGGCGGACACGTCCCGAATCCGGTACTCGAACTTGACCGTGGGATCCGGGAGGCTGCCCGTCTGGATCAACGGCACCACGGCGATGTACGGTGGCTTCTCGGTTGAGGGGCCTAGCGAATCGCCATTCCGGCATCCAGCCGCGGCGAGAACCGCCGCAGCCAATCCAGCAACCCAGCCGCCGCTCGGCCGCGCCAACAGCAGATCGATCATGGGCCCTCCCTCCGCGAGGAGCCCTTGCGAGCCACCCGCACCAAACGGTGCTGCGCGGGGACCGGAAACCCGATCCCCGCGCAGGTTCCTGCGCTTGCAGTTACCACTTGAACCGCAGACTGACGACTACCTCGGCTTGGTCCAGCCCGAGTACCACGGAATCCCGCCGCCGCCCGACGTCTGATAGGGCATGGCGCCACAATAGGTCGCGGTCACATCAAAGAACCCGTCGCTCGGCGGCGTGGCGCAGACCACACCGTTGATCGGCGAGCTCGGCTTGACCCGGAAATCAGGCACGGCGCCGAACGGATCGACGAGGTGGGTCGTGGCGGTACCGGCCACCGGCGTCAGGAAGTTCGACGCCACCGCGATGTACTGGGCCTCGAGGTCCGACCCATTGTGGCCGTACCCACCGCAGTTGTAGAGGAACGCACCGGAACCAGCCAGGTTGCGCGGATCGTTGACATCGGCGTCACCGTCGGCGACGTTGCCGGCGAAGTAGCCGTTCCGGATGCTGAGCGAGTCGTTGCCGATCGGACTCTGACCATTGCCGGCGCCACCGAGCAGCTTGCAGATCAGGCCAGTCGGTTCGGCCGGCTGGCCGGACGGAATGCCGGTCGAGTCGATATCCAGGCCGGCCTTCCAGTTGAACGCCAGGAAGTTCCGGATCATGGCGGCGGTGTTCTGCCGGACTTCAATGGCCTGGTTGTTCTGGCCCATCAGCGACGGGGTCACGTCACCGACCAGCGTGACGTTGTAAACGGTCGGCGAGGACCGGGGACTGGACTCGGGATCCTGCCCGAGACCATCGATGCCGAAGTTGTCAGCCTCAATGCCACGATCGCAGAGCGGGGTGCAGCCGCGCACGATCCCGAACTGCAGCTTGCCGCGCCAGCCGCCAACCCAGTCGAAGCCGTCGTCCTGCGTGGCGTTGACGAAGGCATGGCGGACGTTGACCGTCCCGCCGAACCACTCGATCCCGTCATCGAGACCGTTGTCGAGCATGACGTAGTCGATCGAGGTGCCGGCGCCAACGCCCTGAAGCGTCAGCGTGTTCCGCTCGTTGGTCGCGGAGAACCGGGTCCCGGAGTACTCGATGACCACGAACCGGAGGGTGCCACTGTTGTCGTTCGGGTTATCCCCGCCGTAGGAGCCGGAGTTGCCTTCACCGATCGCTTCTTTGGCGCCGCCGCCCTGCCGGCCAGTGATCGCCGGGCTGGTCAGCGTGCCGTTGTTGATCGGCGCGTTGCCATCGATATAGAGACCGCCCCAGCAGCCGGTGGTCGGGGTCGCCTGCGAACCGCCGCAGGTGAACACGATCGGATCGGACAGGGTCCCGATTGCCTGGATCTGGGCATTCCGGCCGATGACGATGGTGTTGGAGTCGGCTTCGATCCGGGTGCCGGCTTCGATCGTGAGGACGGTGGTCGGCCCGCTACCGTTGTTGTCGCCGACGTTGCAGACCTGGGTCAGCGGATTGGCCGGCTTCTGGATCCGGTAGATGTTGCCCCGGGTCCAGGTCACGCTGCTGCTGATCGGACAGCTGACGGACACGACCGGACGGCCGAACTGCGAGGCCTCACGGCCCGGGATCACGGTCCCCGGGATCGTGCGGTTGTTGCCGGCGGCGTCGTTGGCAATATCGAGCGCGTCGAACACGTCGAGGACGCGATCGTCGATCTTGCTGGCCGTCCCGCTTTCGAGGCCCGGCGGAACCGCGTCGCCGATTTCACCGGCGCCCGGCAGGTTGGCCGGGAACACGTTGGCCGCAATCACGGCATCCCGCACGGTCACATTGGTCCCCGAGATCATCTGATCGAGGTCCGCCGCGACTCGCTGCGTGCAGAGCACGTCGAATACGTCCGGCGCGCCACCGTCGAGGTTGCAATCGCCGTACTGGGTTCCCTGAATCAGGGCGCCCGGAACCGCCATCGGCTTCTTGCCGGCGGCGGCAAGGGTGGCGTCAACCGTGCGGGCGATCTCGGCGTCGGTCATGATCTTCGCCGTCTCGCTCGCGGCCAGCTGCGTGCCAACCACCACACCCTGCCACTGGGCCCGGCGATACTGGACATCGTTGGCCGGGTTGCCGGCTTTGGCGAACTGATAGCCGAGCTTGGCGCCATAGTTCGGAGCCAGGACTTCGAAATTGAGCACCGCGGTGCGCTCGGGCAGGCCCTTGGCCCGGACGTCCATGGACACCACCGTCAGGTGGCCGGCCGTCTGCTTGACATCGCTGACCATCGACACGATCTGACCGCTGGGATCCTGACCGACGTACCGGAGCGCCGAGGCGTCGTAGTTCAGGCGGCCCTGAAGGCCGCCGAGTACGGCGCCCTGGGCCACGACCGCCACGGCGACCCGCTGTCCAACCGGGGCATCGAGGCTCGAGACCTGGAGCGAGACGCCCAGGCTCTTGGCGGGCAGTGCCGCCGGAGCCGTCGCGAGATTCGCGTCCGGGTCGGAGCAGGCGGCGGTCAGCACCGTCGCGCCCGCCAGGGCGGCGACCAGCACCGGCCGAATCGCCAGCCTAAAGTGATACTGCGTCATGCAACCTCCATCAAAAGTTGGGCGGACGATCGGGAGCCGGACGACTGTCCGGCTCCCTCACGTGCCGTGATTACGGAATCGGGTTGAGGGTCACCGTGGTCCGGCTGGCGAACTGGTCGACCAGGGCCGGATCCGCGACCTTCAGGGTGCCACCGGTCAGGGTCGAGGTACCAACCCCGGCGCCGGCATAGGTGAAGACGCAGCTGTACAGCGTGTAGAGACCGCCGGCGCCCGTGGTGCTGGTCAGCACCGGGCTCAGCGTCGAGCCGCCGAGGCCGATCGGACCGCCAAGCGTCGAGCCGGCGGTGCACACCGGAGCGGACACCCGGGTTCCGAACGTGATCGGGTGCTGGAAGGCACCGATCAAGTCGGCCGCGGCGCCGTTGTTGATGGCGTTGTTCTGGGCGTTCATGTCAATCGTGACGGTCAGCGTGATCGTCCCGGCGCTCGGCGTACCCCAGACGTAGTTGAGCGGGTAGTTGACCGCGGAGCAGGTGATCGTCACGCCCGTGGCGGCAACTGAGCCACCCGCGGTGAGACCGGTGTAGGTCGCCGTGTTGGCGCCGACGAAGGTGCAGCCGGCCGGCAGGGCGGAGAACGAAACCGCACCCGCACCAGCGCCCGCGCCGATACCAACAACTACGCCAGCGGCAGAGTACGCGCCGGCCGCGTTCGCGTTGGCATTGACCGGCGAGGTGCCGGAGGCTGAAGGCGTGACGGTCGCCACGACGCTGGACAGACTCGGCGAGGAACCAGTGCCGGCGGCGAAGCTGATCGAACCAGTCACGGTGCCGGCCGGGGCCGAGCAGGTGACGACGAAGCTGACCGGAATCGTGGCCGGGCTCGACCCGCTCACCGTGATGTTCTGCGGAGCCGGCGAAGTGCAGCCGGCGGGCGCCGTGTACGACACGGTCCGCGGACCGGCGCCGACACCGGCAATGCTGTAGTTGCCACCCGACGGCGTAGCCGAGAAGCCGCCGGTGATGGTGACGGAGCCGCTGCCCAGGTTGCCGAGCTGCGGCGAGGTGACGGTGCCCGCGACCGTGCGGGTGATCGCCGGACCGGCGTTCGCAAGGTCGGCGGCCACGATGATCTTGGCGCGGAAGTTCGCCACCGTCGGGTCGATCACGAACCCGATCTGCTGACCGGCTGTCGTAGCGCCGGCCGAGAGGGGCTGCGGGAACGTCTCGTAACGGTAGCAGTCGTTCGACCCGGCCGGGCAGCCCGTGTCGTTGAACCAGTTGTAGGGGTTGCCGTCGAAATCCACGCTCGGAGCAACCTGACCGGTGTTCGGAAGGTCGATGATCACGTCATTGCCGCTGCTCGTAACACCGCCGGAGGTGGTGGTGACGGTGGTCGAGAAGGGGAACGCGAAGACGCCGGCGCCCGGCGAGACCGGGAACGTCGGGGTGATGAGGTCGACGCTGCTGAGGAGGTTGGTGAGGGCCAGGTCGAACTTGACCAGAACCTTTCCGGCCGGCGCCCCGCCGGTGCCCACACCGGATGCCGAGTAGTTGTTCGCCGTCAGCGCAATCACGTCAGCGCCGACGAGGGAGTACTCGACACCCGCGACCGAGTAGCTCGCGCCGCTGCCGACCTTGCCGGCGGGCGGCGTGATCTTGACCGTCTTCTTTACCGTGTTGACGTCGAAGATCCAGGCGGCGGCCTTGACGGCCGGGGTAATCGCCGGGTTGTCCGGAAGAACCGGCTTCTCCGGCGTGGACAGCGACTCGCCGGAACACGCGGCGAGAGCGAGCAGCCCGGCGCCAGCGGCGAACCGGGTGACGCGCCCGCGCACGGAACGGCGAACAAGCGTGGACACCTGCATGCAACCTCCAGAAGTGGGGGGGGACCGGCGGAGGACTTCTTCCTCCGCGCACCTGCAAACTCGTCTCGGATTTCTACGCACAAGGGACGGCCATGTCTCAGTCTGGTCGAGGCTCTCGACGCGATTCGTGACGAACGGTTGACAGGTACCGCCCGACCGAATTCATGGTTCCTTGTGCGATGACCGAAACTCGACTCAGGGGCCTACGGACCGCCGACGGTCGAGTAACGACGCGGTCGAGAACTGGCCCTCTCCCGGTTACCAGGACGTGACGTTGTGTGGCACCAGGGCCTCGTATGCACAAAGGCCCCGGCGACATCTGCGCCGGGGCCTCGGTGGCGGCCGAACATCCCCTCAAGGGAGCGGATTGATCACCAGGTTGATGAACGATGAGAAGTTGACCGTTCCCGTCGGGTCGCCGGCCTTGACGCCCGTCATCTGGACGGTGGTTGGTCCGGATCCGGCCACGTCGAACTTGCAGCTCACCAGGCCGACGTTGGACCCGGTCGCGCCCGCCAGGTAGGTCAGTACCGCGGTAACCTTGGCGGCCTGGGAGACGTTGATCACGCCGTTGAATCCGCTCTGTGCCGTACACACCGGGCCGGACAACCGGGTCGTCGGGTAGGTCACCGTGCTCTGGAAGCCGCCGATCTGATCCGGACCCGTGCCATTGTTGTTCGGATCATTCCGGCCGGTCATGTCGATCGCCAGGGTCATGGTGGCCTGGTTATTCGCGATGGCACTCCACGACACCGTCAGATTGTACTTGTTGCTCGGCGTGCCGCCGGTGCAGTTGATCTGGAAGGCGGGCACGGTCACGGTACCGCCAGCCGTCAGGCCGGAGTAGTTCTGGCTCGCCGCCGTGGCCGTGCATCCCGATGGAAGAGTCGAGATCGCCACCGTCCCGGCCCCGCTCCCCACCGCCACGTTGGCGATGCTGAACTGGCCGGCCGCGGACGGGTTGCCGGTCACCGCGGACCCGCCGCTCGGCGTCACCGTCACGGTCACGGTGGCAAGACTCGGTGTCTGACTGCCCGGGGCAAAACCGATCGAGCCCGCGATCGTACCGCCCTGGGGCTGAGCCTGGCAGGCGACCGTGAAGTTCACATTGGCCACCGGACTCGAGGTCACGGTAACCGTCTGGGCAGCCGGAGCGTTACACCCGGACGGCAGCGTCGACAGCGTGGCGGAGTAGGTGCCGGCCGGCACGTTCTGAATCGTGTACCCACCGTTGGCTGCCGTGGTGGCCGACAGCGACGATGACAACCGGACCGTGACGCCGGCCAGTCCGCCAGTGGAGGAGGTCACCGTGCCGGACACGGCCACGCCCTGCGACTGGGCGGTGCAGGTTATGGAGAAGTCCACCCCGGTCACCGGTGTCGAGCCGACCGTTACGGACTTCGTGGTGGGGACGGTGCAGCCGGCCGGGAGGTTGGCCACCGAGGCGCTATAGGTCCCGGCCGACACATTGCTGACCGTATAGGTCCCATTCGACGCGGTCGTCGCCGAGAGACCGCTGCCAAGGGATACCGTCACGCCGGCCAGGTTGCCCAACTGTGGCGACGACACGGTGCCCGCCACGGTCGTGGGGCTGGAACCGCCACCACCGGTGCTGGTGTAGGTCCCCTCCGCGATCACGATCCGGCTCCGATAGTTGTACGACCCGGTGGCGGCTTTCCCGATGATCGCCCCGAGGAATGTGCGGGTCGTCGTGGAATTGCCGGCGGCGCCGGCCGGCTTGAACAGCACCGTCGCGATGGGGACTACGCCGCTCGACTGGCCGGCAACCGTGCCCGAGAACCGGAGGACCCCCCGGGCCGTGGCCGAGAAATCAACCGACGGCGAGGTACCGCCGGGGACCTGGAACGCATAGAACTGCAGCACGGCCGGGTCCCACTTCAATGAATCGACCGTGAAGTCCTGAAGCTGCTCCGCGCCGGGAGTCTCGGGAATGTCGGTAGTCAGGTCGAGTGTGACCGTCAACGGAATCGTTCCGTTCGATGGGTTGAGCGCCCCGAAGCCCGAATTCCAGGTGAACGGAGTCGTTCCGCTGCCGCCGCCGGAACTGGCGATTGTGACCGAGGGCTGCGCCGTGCCGGTGGCTCCCTTGTCATCGGTGACGGTGAGCGTTGCGGTGTAGCTGCCGGCCGCGGCATAGATGTGGGACGCCGTCTGGCCGGATCCGGCCTGGCCGTCGCCAAAGGCCCAGGCATAGGACACGATCGATCCGTCGGGGTCGTTCGAACCGGCCGCGGTGAACGAGACTGACTGCCCCACCTGACCGGCGTAGGGTCCGTTGGCGAACGCGCGGGGCGCCTGATTCACCGTTCCCCCACCGCCCCCCCCGCCCCCGCCGCCCGTACCGCCGCCAACCTTGTTCCCCACGACCACGGTGTCTTCGGACCGGCTGATCTGGGCGGTCAGCTTGGTACCGTCGTTCTGACCGATGTTGAGAATGGTCGTCGCGCTGGCTGCTCTGTCGCCGTTGGCGCCGACCACGGTATAGTAGGCATCCAGCAGCCGAACCAGGCCCGTCTGCCCGCCCACCTGGGTGGCGATGGCCAGGACATCACCCGGCGTGGAGCTGTTGGTCACCAGCGACCAGCCGCCCGGCGCCACGACGCTGTCCAGACGGACCACCGCGACCGGGGTACGGAAGCGGAACTGGTAGGCGGCCACATCCACAACGCCATTGGAGCGCAGATCGAGTTCATACGAAAGGCGGACCTTCGCCCCGACCGCCGCAGTATCGTTGCTCCAGCTGGCGGCGAGCGTGTAGGCCTTGTTCCCGCCCTGCGTCCTGCAGGCAACGTCGAAGGATTCGAGGAGATCGCCGAGCGGCTTCACGGCGAGGGCATCGCGCTGCTTGGTGCCTCCCACGGCGCATGCGGGCGATACATCGTCAATGACAACCGAGTAGGTGCCCGGCAGGAGATTCTCGAACGACACCGTGGCGCCGCTTGGCGGCACGGTCTGAGTGCTGACGAAAGCCCGTTCGGCAGGCGGCAGGGTCTTGTCTTCGGCCACCCCGGACACCACGATCTTGAACCCGTTGGCGTCGGTCGTGTCCCCGGTCGCGGCGACCCGCACCTTGATCCGTCCCCGGCTTCGGTCGCGGCACCGCACGCTGTAGCTCACCGGGGTAACGGTGTTGAGGCCCTGGTCGGTCACGACCGCCAACCGGCCGACCGTGCTGTCGACATCACACTGCGGGGCGACATCTTCAATCGTCACGCTGTAGATCCCGGCCGCCACCGGCTGGAACTTCTGATCGCCGTTGACGTCGACCGGCAGGGTCTGATCGACCGCCTCCCCCTTGACCTTGATCCGGTACCCGGTTGAGTCGACCGACTTGGCGGGGTCGCCACCCAGCGCTGAACGCACGCGCACCAGAATACCAGGCTCCTCCGGCGTGCGGCCACCCGCCACCGTCGACATACCGATCACCTGGCCGAAGTCGTTCACCGCCTTCATCCGGTAGCCGTAGATCGTGCCGGGATTGAGTGCCCGGTCGACGTACGAGGTCAGGTTCCGGACCGACGTGACCGGCGTGAATTCGCCGGCCAGATTGGCGCGCCGTTCGATCTCATAGCTCCGAGCCCCGTCGACCTGGCCCCAACGGACCTGAATCGTGTGCATGTCCACGGGCGTCACGATCAGGGCGCCCGCATCGACCTCCGCCACCGGGGCCAGCGAATCGCCGGCCTGACAGCTGCCCACGAGGAGTGCCAGCCCAAACGCCGCCATCCACCGCCACATGCTACCGCGCATAGGAAATCCCCATCGACACCGAGACGCCGTCGAGCGTGCGCCCGAGGATAGGCCGAGCCACCGCACCAGGCACGTCCTTGTCGTAGCTGATCTCGGACCGGGTGTTGAGGAGGTTCTTGCCCGTCAGTGACAGGCTCCAACCGCCGCGAACGGCGAGTTTCACCTTGCCGTCGAGCGTGGAGCGGGCCTTTTCGATCACGTTGGCGTTGCTGCTGTTCGATCCGCTCCCGATGCCGGGATACCGCTCGACCCGGTCGCCGAACCGGTTGAAGAGTGCCGACACGCTGAGCAACTTGCCGCTGTAGGTAAGCCCGGTGTTCACGAGATAGGGCGACTGGCCCTGGAACTGGGGCCGGACATTCCCGGCACCGAGCACATCACGGAACTGCACCTCGGAAGAGAGGAGCGTCAGGTTGGCATTGGCGAGAACGTTTGACAGCCCGCTCGCCAGAAAGCCGAGGTTCTTGCGAACCTCGAATTCAGCGCCATAGCTGCGGGCCACCTTGCCGTTGTCCGGCAGGATCACGATGCCGCCCGCATAGCGGTAGGTGGTGATGATCGGATCGGTGAACCGTTTGTAGAAGAGGCTCACGGCGAGCAGCTCGTCCGCCCCGGGATAGACCTCGAACCGGGCATCGGCGTTCAGAATCGACGACCGACGGAGGTCGGGATTGCCGATGTTCACGGTGCCGCCCACGACGCTGGTGTATCCACCGGACGACAGTTCCCGGAGGTCGGGGCGCGCCACCGTCTTGTAGCCCGCCAGCCGGAAATTGATCTTGGACGTCATCGCGTAGGTCAGATTGGCCGACCACAGGATGTCGCGATTGTCGCGGGTGATCACGCCGGCCGTATCCTTGGCCTCGGTCAGATTTGCGGTCCATTGTTCCATCCGCGCCCCGGCGACGATCCGGACCGAGGGCAGGATCTCGAAATCGCTCATCAGGTACCCGGCCTTGACCTCCTCCCGCGCGTCGTAGGGCACCAGGATCGAGGCCGGCTGGTAAGTAATCATCCCGGGGCCAACGTTCTCCGGGGCCAGGAGCTGCTCGGGGCCCAGGCTGAGGATGTCCTGGGAGATGGCGGTTCCGACGTGCATTTCGTAGCCGGCCGCGCCGAATTCCCGGTCCTTCCGCCGATAGGAGGCGCCCACCTTGAAGAGACCGTCCTGGGGCCCGCGCAGACTGAAGGGAATCGACCAGTCGGCCTGCCCGGTGTAGGACTTGTCGAGCAGCGTGGTGTTATATCGATACGATGGGATGCTGTTGTTGATCAGATAGCCACTCCCCTTGTCGACATACCGGAGCTGCCGATTGTCGAGGTCGTCCCGCCCGGCCTGACCAAAGCTCCCCTTCCACTCCAGCCGTGACTTGAGGAAGTTGCCGAGGTAGTGGTCGCCGGTGACCTGGCTCTGCTGGATGTACTGCGCGATGAACTGGCCCTGATAGTTGAGCGACGGGCCTTCACCGGTGTCGCCGCCGATCCCGGACCGGAACACCTCGGTGCTCGACCGGGAGTAGAAGTTCTTGAAGCCGAACTTGTGCCCGGCTCCGGAGCGGTACGCCAGATTCATCAGCCCGCTCAGCTCGACCCGCTCCCGGGACTCGTTGAACAGAATCGGCGAGTTGCCTTCCGCGTCGTACCGATCGGGGTTGTAGTCCCGGCCGTTGCCGTAATCGACGGAAAGGACGTAGCCGAAGGCGTCGTTCCCCAAGTCCTTCCGGCCGCCGACCGCGGCATTGAGGCCCAGATTGGGACGGGCGACCGCCGAGCCCGGCGTCCAGACATTGCGGAGCGATTCGGCGAAACGCTCCTGGCCCGCCACCGCCCCGCTGAATCCCCGGCCGATCCCGTCGAAACCGAACAGGTCACTGCCGCTCCTGGGCCCCCGGGCGAACCGCCGGAAGGTGCTGCGATCGTTGTAGCCCTGCGACACCCCGAACGAGAGGATGAAATTCTCGGGAAACTCCTTGGTCTGCACGTCAACGATGCCGCCGGCGAAATCCCCGGGGCGGTCGGGTGTGGCCGTCTTGGCCGCGACGATCGACTCGAGCAAGCCGGAGGCGAACACGTCGAGGGGGACGAACTTCCGGTCCGGCTCAGGACTGGCGATTTCCACCCCGTTCAGCAGCGAGGTCGAGTACCGCTCGGCCAGGCCTCGAACCACGACCTTGTTTTGGACGACCGCGAGACCGGTCACCCGCGCCACCGCCTGGCCGGCGTCGGAATCCGGCGTTTTCGCAATGGCCTCGGCGCTCACGCCGTCGACCACGGCCATGGCGTTCTGCTGAGCGGAGAGCAGACCGGCGGCGGACGAGACCCGGGTCGGCTTGTCCGACGCGACGGTGAGCTCTTCGAGCTGCACCGGACTGGACTCGAGGGCCATCGAAACCACGGCGGTCTGACCGTCCTTGACGGCAACGCTGTCAAGTTGGGCCGGACGATAGCCGATCAGGGCGGCCGCGACGTTGTACTTCCCAACCGGCACCAGCGGCGTCCGGAACCGGCCGTCAAGATCGGTTTCGACCACTCCGACCCGGCCAACCAGGCGAACGCGAACCGACACCAGGGGACGCCCGGTCCCCTTGTCGGTTATCCGGCCGGCCACCCTGCCCTGCGGCCCGCTGGGAACGGCCTGGCCCCGTGCCGAGGGGGCCACGACACACCAACCTGTGATCGCGGCGGTCAGGCCACGCCGGACCACGGCCATCATCCTGGAACGCATCGGTTTCTACTCTCTGGCGGCGTCAGCAAGAACTTCTCCCGAGCCTGTCTCAGACAAAGGGCCAGCAGGTATCTGACCGGTCACAGCCGTGTATTGTTTGCTATTTCCTGACGGTGTCCGGCGCCGCCATCGCAGTGGCCTGGAACGGCGGGGGCTTGACCGAGGCCGCCGGCCACGTGCCGCCGAGGAACTCCTGGGCGGTGGCACTGAACCGGGCCGGATCGTGCACCCACGGAAAGAGGTACGGGGGCTCCATCAAGATGACGCGGGCGTTGGGAAGGTGTTGCGCCCACCGAACTGCAGCGGCCTCGATCACCGGAGTACCGCCGCCTTCGATCACCAGCGTGGGAACGGCGACCTTGTGCATCTGCTCGCGCCAAACGTACATGCCGAGCTCGCCCTGGATCCGGTTCCGGATCTGGACAGCCTCGGCCAGGCGCTCGGCCGGGGCATCGCAGATCCCGGTCGCGATTTCCCCGTAGGGCGTCAATGTGTCGGTCCGCCAAGGGGCGAAGTAGAGCGACCACGCCCCCGGGCAGGCCGCCGCAACGGACTCCGGCCGGTTCAGCTGACCGACCCGTGATAGGGTTCCTGCGTAGTGGGCCGAATCGCCCTGGAGGAAGGTGAACTCGTAGAGGAGGCTGTGATGGACCGGAAACGGGCTCAGAAAGAGCATCCGCTCAACTTCGCCGGGATGGGCCACGGCGTACTGGGCCGCCACGGCGGCGCCGAAGTGGTGCGCCACAATCTTGAGCCGGCGGAGATGGAAGTGCTGTCGGACCGCTTCGAGATCCTCAACGTCCGCCGCGAGCGACAGCCGGGAGGTGTCGACCGCTTCGGAACGGCCGCGCCCGCGCATATCGTAGAAGAGCAGCGTGTGCTGGGCTGAAAGCGGCACGAGCGGCTGCAGCAGGTACCCCTGATGGCCGGCCACCCCGCCATGCAACACCACGACGGTGTCGGGCCCGGCTCCGATGGTCCGCCAGAACAGCGCCGGCCCGTCGGGTCGGGTGATGGTGCCCGACCCGGTCTGCGCGGCCTGCCACGTCCGGGGCGCGCAACCGAACAGAGCGAGCCAGGGAGCAAGCAGAAGCGCGGCGAACAGTTTCCAGCGGCGAGTGGTCATTGCAAGCTCTCGGTGATCGGACGAGGGCCACGTTCGCCCCTTGCCGTGACTGCCGCAACGGCGCCGGACGACACGTGACCGACCCGTTACCGCCTCGACGCCAGATCGGTGATCAACGAGCGTCGATTTCATTCCATGAGACCCGCCTTGCTGTTCATCGTGGTGCTGGCCGCGGGATGCGGTGGCGAATCGGGACCGACTCCGCCTCCGCCTCCTCCCGCGGGCCCACCCGCCGCGGACCTCGGCTGCTCCGGCACTAACCCGGTTTCGCTGCAGCCCGGCGAGTCGGTGACGCTCGACGCCGAGACCTCTGCCTGCGTGCGGCTCGCAAGCGGCTCGGCCGACCGGGAGTACCTGGTGGTGGCGTATTCCGCATCCGGCGATCCGTCCGGCGTCTCGGGCTCGGTCCTGTGGCGAACCCGGAGCGCCGGTGAGGCGGCCACCGCACCGGCGCCGGCGACGAGCGCCGAGCCGATTGACCCCGCCGCTCGATTCCACGCGATGCTTCGCGGGCGAGAACGAGCGCTGTCATCGGGCCGCGCCCGCGCAACCCAGGCCGCACCAGCGGCGACCCCGCCTTCGGTTGGCGAGCAGCGAACCTTCCAGACCTGCCTTGGGGCCGCCTGTACCGCGTTCGCCCCGGTCGACGTGGTCGCCCGGTACGTGGGGCGAAACGTGGTGCTCTTCACCGACGGGGTCCTCCCGGCCGACGGTTTCTCGGCGGACGACTACATCCGATTCGGGCGTCTCTTCGATGAGCGCCTGTATCCGGTCGATACCGCTGCGTTCGGGCGGGAATCGGACATCGACCGCAACGGGCTGGTCTATGTCGTGATGACGGGAGCGGTCAACCGTCTCTGTCCGGAAGTTGGCGGGATCGTCACCGGCTACTTCTTCGGACCGGACCTCGAGCCAGGGGCTTCGGGTTCGAACAGCGCGGAAGTGTTCTTCGGCCTGGTCCCGGATTTCGGGGGACAGTACGGCTGCCGGCTCACGAAGGACTTCGTCGAGCGGGTCCTGCCCGGCACCTTCGTGCACGAATTCCAGCACATGATCAGCTTCAATCAGCATGTGCTGACCCGGCACGGCCCACCCGAGTCGACCTGGCTGAACGAGGGGATGTCCCACTTCGCCGAGGAACTCGCGGGGCGGCGGACACCGGCGGATTCCTGCGTCCTGAACGACTGCCTCTCCCAGTTCGCGTTCAACGACGTCACCAATGCCTATCGGTATCTATTTGCCACCGAGAATCGGTATCTGGTCATGCCGGACGGCTCGACCGGGGCCTTGGCCGAGCGGGGCGCGGCCTGGCTCTTCGTCCGGTGGCTGGCGGATCACTTCGGCGGCACGGGCGACGCCTTCACCCGGAGCCTCCTCGCCACCGACAAGCTGGGGGCCGCCAACGTCACTGCGGCGACCGGCGTTCCGTTCGACCGCCTGGTCGGCGAATGGCACTTGGCCAACTACCTGGACGACCTGCCGGCTTTCACCCCGGTGAACCCGCGGCTCCGGTACACCAGCTGGAACTGGCGGACGACGTTCGCCGAGCTCAAGCCGCAGTCGCCCTCGCAGTACCCCAAGGTCTTCCCCCTCGAGCCCGACAGCACCACCGGCCGGTACGACCGCATTGTGACGCTCCGGGCCGGCTCGGGCCGCCACCTTCGGGTGCAGGTAGCGGCCGGCGCCCAGCCGGTCGACTTCCGCTTGAGCTCAGTGGACCAGGGCCTGCCCGCCGCCGCGCTCGCGGCCCGCGTGGCGGTGGCGCGGATCAAATAGCGCCCGGCCGGCGGTTCAGCCCGGCAGCAGCAGCACCGTGAGGGCGGCGATGGTCTGGCCGGCCAGAACATCTCCGGGGTAGTGAACCCCGAGCGCCACCCGGCTCCAGCCCACCAGCAGGCCTAACGCCACCAGGGGCGGGGTCAGGGCGGGAAAGGCGACGGCGTAGGACAGCGCGATGGCGAGGCTCGAGGCGGAGTGGCCCGAGGGAAACGAGAACCGGTCCGGGTTGGCGATGACCGATCGCCCCGGCACCCCCTCCGACGGCCGCTCCCGCCCCACCAGCCGCTTGAGGATCTGGATCACGAGATGGGAGACGACGAGCGCCGCGCCGGCCCGCCAGGTGATCGAGCGGGGCCAGGGCCTGAGCAGTGCCGGCACCACCACCAGGCCGATGGTGACGGCGGCGCTCCCAAGCGCCGTGATGCCGATCCAGAGCCGGCGGCGGAGCGCGGGGGCATCCGCCCCGAGGGCGAACCGCAGAAACAGCCGGCGGTCGCGGGCGTCGAGGCGGTCGAGCAGTGATCCGTTCACGGGAACTCCCGGGTCGGGTACGTGCATAACGTTCGCCACCGCGCGTCAGGGTCAACCCACGGAAACGTCTCGGCCCTGTCACGAACGACCGACACGGAATCGTGACACGGACCTAACGCTATCGTTATGCGCCGCCCCGATCCTTCGCCGATGCGCGCCCTCTATTTCACGGATACCTATCCGCCCCAGGTCAACGGCGTCTCCGTCGTGACCCACCTGTCGGTTCAGGGCCAGGCCGCCCGCGGCTGGGACGTGGGCGTCGTCGCGCCCCGGTACCCGGATGGGCCCGACGTCTTCGGAGCCGGCAGTCACCACGTCCTGCTCCAGCTGCCGAGCATACCGATGCCGGGATACCCCGACATTCGCCTTGCGGCCCCGCGGCTCGGAAAAGCCATGGCGGCGGCCCGGCGGTTCCGGCCCGATGTGATTCACTGCGCCACCGAGTTCGTCGCCGGCTGGCTCGGACAGCAGGTGGCCCGGCGGTTGGCGGTTCCGGTGGTGACGTCGTATCACACCGACTTCGCCCGCTACACCCGGGCCTACGGCATGCCCTGGCTCGAAGGACCGATGACCCGCTACCTCACCGGCTTCCATCTCCGCGCGCGGCGAACCCTCACGCCCTCGCGGGTCACCCGCGGCGAGCTCGTCGCCCGCGGAATCGACCGGTCGATGGTCTGGGGCTGTGGCGTGGACGCGGCGCGCTTCTCCCCGGCCCGACGCTCACCCGAACTCCGCAGCCGCCTGGGCGCCGAGAACGCCTTCCTGTTCCTCCACGTGGGCAGACTGGCGCCGGAGAAGAGCGCCCACCGGATCCTCGAGAGCTTCGCCCTCTGCCGGGCGGCCCTCGGCGACAAGGTCCGGCTGGTGATCGCGGGCGACGGCCCGAGCCGGGCCGAGCTTGAGCGCATCGCCACGGACGGAGTCTCGTTCCTCGGCTTTATCGACCGTACCACTGAACTCCCGGCGCTCTACGCCAGTGCCGACGGATTCGTCTTTGCATCGGAGACCGAAACACTCGGGCTGGTGGTTCTCGAAGCCATGGCCAGCGGCCTGCCGGTCGTGGCGGCGCCGGCCGGCGGCGTGGCCGACCATCTCGGGCACGGCGTCAACGGGCTGGGCTATGCCGGTGGAGACACGGAAGGGATGGCGCGCCACATGATTGACCTCGCCACCGACGACACCCTGAGGGGTTCGCTGGCGGACGGAGCCCGGCGCACCGCCCTGGCACTCACCTGGGAGCGGGAATACGAGCGGCTCGACGCCTGTTACCGGGAGATCTGCGAACGTCCCGCGGCGGCCGCGCCGGCGCTGACGGGGCCTCTCGCGGATCAGTTATAGACTCCGCGGAACAACTGCTATAGATGGAGATTGATCAGCGGCAACCAGCGGAGGGCCGGCGGGTTGTTGGCGGCGTGGTTCAACAAACCCACCTGGAGGCCACGGAGCACTTTGGCCGAGTTGATCAGCCCGATCGCGATCCCGCGCTGCTCCCCGCGGATCCGGTTGACCGGAGCCACGGCAAGCCCCAGCAAGTCCTTGGTGTCGATCCGGAGCCCCGCCAGCGTGATCCCTTCGACGACCTCGGCCGACGACACCGACAGACCGCCGATCGTGATTCCGCCGACCCGCCCCTGCCCGGCCACCACCAGGGATGCATTGAACCCCACCACCTGCTCGCGCCCCACGATTCCAACGGGCGCCACGTTGATTCCGGCGATCCGTCCCCGGGCGTAGAGCCCGATCCCGGCAAGGTTGACTCCCTTGAGGCCGCCGTCGCTGGCCACACCGAGCCCGCCGATCGTGAGCCCCTCGGCCGATCCCATGCTGACCACGGCGACTGGCGCCGCAGTAACACCCCGGAAACCGCCGCGAGACACGGCGCCGAGGCCGGCCAGAGTCATTCCGATCGTCTTGCCCTCGGAGTAGCTCCCCAGCACCGCCAGGTTGATCCCGCCGATAGTGCCTCGGCTCACGAGCGCGCCGCCCCCGATGTTGAGGCCCGCCATCTGGCGATCGGTGAGCACGCCCACCAGCCCGACGTTCACACCCCTCAGACGACCCGCTTCGGGGCCTACGAGCCCGAACGTCAGACCATTGACCGTGCCGGCCCGGTTGGCACCGAAGGGTGCCTTCCAGAACGAGACGGACAGACCGTTGACCTGACGGAGGCCGGCATCTCGAAGATTGACCCGGATCCCGTTCCACCGAGGCGAGTTCCCGAGACTGAAGCCGGTTCGGGCCAACCCGAAGTTGGCGGCCGGTCCGCCGGCCGGGACCGAATCCACCGAGGGGACGGCGTTGGAAGCAGACCCGCCCGCTGGCGCGGACGTCTGAAACAGCAGGAGGAACAGGGCGCTCGCGGACAGCATCATCACGGACTGAGGTTGCGGACCGCCCAAGATATCGTCACCGGGTGGCGGCCGCATCGGCCGTGACGAGACTGAAACAAGCCGATCAATGCCAGAGTTCGAACTCGATCCGGCTCGACTGGACGACGCCGGTCATCCGGGTCCGCACCGCGATCGCCCCGATCGCGGCGCCTCCGAACGACTGACGAAGCCATGCGGTCCGGTCTGCGGCCGGGAGCCCATCGAGATCAGCCGAGGCGGCGCT
The DNA here is from genome assembly GCA_031394255.1 of Gemmatimonadota bacterium. Taxonomy (GTDB): domain Bacteria; phylum Gemmatimonadota; class Gemmatimonadetes; order Gemmatimonadales; family GWC2-71-9; genus SHZU01. Next base: position 8,156 of record JANMXA010000247.1, on the reverse strand, counting down.
GTCGAGCTGCGCCACAACATTGAGGCCATTGGTCCAGAGCGTGCCCATCACCGGCATCGCTTCGCCGGTGACAACCACGCCCCGTTTGACAGATGGCCGGGCCTCCTCGAGATAGGCGCCTATCTGCGCTTCGTTCCGCGACCGGTCGGCGAGTTCAGGCCATTCCCCATATTCGTGAAGAGCCGTGGCTCCGACGGCGAGAGCCATGGCCGCCAGCGTCAGGCCGGCCGGAACCGGCGTGCGGCCGACCTCCGTCTCCTGATCGGCAAGCCCGAACAGACAAAGCAGCACCCCCGGTGCGATGAGCCGGAGCTCGACGTGCACGACGACGAAGATCCCGACCGCGCCCGCGCCCACCAGGGCCATCGAACGCCCGTAGGGCGTGGGCCAGGGCGGCCAGCGACCCCGGCGCGCTGCGGCGGCAATCAAGCCCAGTGCAACCACCAGCGGAACGAGGTACCGGAGCAGAATGCCGGCGTTGTTCTCCCAGCTCCGCACGGCCTCGGCCCACCGAAAGCCAGGTCGCGCTGCAGGCGGAACGCCCCGGGACCATGATTCCGGGTCCGACCACGGTGGATAGGTCGGCCCAGCCTCGTCAAACTCGAACAGCGCGCCGGTGGCCCCGCTCGACAACTCGACCACCCGCTTGCTCCGGTGCGGCCCGTGATCGGTATCGGGCGTGCGCCGGCTCAGATCACCGAGATACCACTCGAGGCTGAGCCGCCCCACACTGCCCAGCGTCACGCCCCGTTCGCGAACACCAAGCAACGCGAGCCAGATCCCGATGATCAGCCCGGCCGGCGCCAGGGCCCGCCATTTGAGGCGGGCCACATCGCGGTCGCGGATCGCGGACACCAAGGCCAGCACCATCGCGAAACCCAGCCACGGCCAAATGCTGGTCTTGATCAGGAAGCCGATCCCAACAGTGAGGCCGAGCCACCATTGCGACGCCGGCGTATCGCGCCGGGCCAGGAGGACCCCCCAGACGACGCAAGCCGATAACAGAAGATCCGGAGTGATCAGCACCGGCGAAAGCCAGCGGATCACGATCCACGCGAAGGCCCACCACACGATCCGCCGGGCCGGAGGAGCAAAGAGCTGCTCCACAGCCGACACCCCCAGGCCCAGCAGGAGCGCAGCGGCAATCGCCTGAACGGCATGCGCCATGACCAGCAGGCGCTGCCGGTCCCCCTGGACCATCCTGGCGAGCGGGGCCAGCAACAGCGGCAGCCCCGGCGACCAGTAGCCCTGTAACAGCCCTGCGGCATGCCCGGCAGCCACTGATTCGGCCAGCTCCAGGTAGGCGACCCCGTCAGGGTTGAGCAGATGGCGGGAGAACCAGGCCAGCGGTGCCAGGAGGACCACGGCAACAAGCCAGTCAACGGCGAGGGAGATGCCTTCGGATCGGGAGGGGGAAGCGGAGCGCACGGGGCGAACTTACCGAGACGGCAACGACCCGGCAGGGTCCGTGACCGGATTGAAACAGGAGCCCATCAGGGTCGCACGGATCGCTCCACCGGCGCCCCGGGCAGATCGGGCAATGCCCCGCTCGACAGGGTCCTCACTCACCGGGCCTTCACCACACCTTCATCCCCCCGGATGTAGGTTAATCAGTACGTGTGATTCAGAGGGATCCGTTGACGACCCTTGCCCGCACCCCCGCCGCGCCGGATGCGACGACGCCGGCGGGGGATACCGCTCCAGCCGTCGCCGAGATGGCCCCAGGAGATCCGACAAAGCCCCGGTCGCTGCGGCTCCTTGACCTCGTGCGCCCGCATTGGAAGGCGATCACCGTCGCGGTGATCGCGGTGGTGGGCGAGACACTGGCCGAGATCGCCGACCCGTGGCCCATCAAGATCGTCGTCGACAACATTCTCAAGGCCAAGCCGCTGACGGGGGTGCTCGGTCACCTGGTCACCGGAATCTTCGGGACGGGCCTGTTTGCCGTCCTCAACTTCGCCGTGGCCGGCGTGGCGATCATTGCGGTCGTTGGCGCCATCAGCGCCTTCACCGAGAACTACCTGACCACCAGCGTGAGCCAATGGGTCGGTCACGACTTGCGCCGCACCATCTACCATCACATCCAGCGCCTCTCGCTCGCCGAGCACGACAAGACGCGGACCGGCGACCTGATTACCCGGGTCACCACCGACATCGAGGCGATTCAGAGCTTCATCGAATCGGCCTTGCTCGGCATCCTCGTCGACCTGCTGACACTGACCGGAATGGTCGGCGTGATGTTCTTCCTGAACTGGCAATTCACCCTCATCGCGCTGTCGGTGATGCCGGTACTCTTCGTGGTCGTGTACCGCTATACCCGGCGCATCAAGAAGGCGTCCCGGGCGGTGCGGAAGAAGGAGGGCGACCTCCTGACCATCGTCGAAGAAGTGCTGACCTCCTTCCGCGTGGTACAGGCGTTTGCGCGGGAGGAGTACGAGGAGAAGCGGTTCGAGTCCGAGAGCCTGGCGAACGTCGCGGCGGGACTGCAGGCGCGGACGCTCAAGGCGAAGCTGGCTCCGGTCGTCCAGGTCATTGTGGCGTGCGGCACCGGCCTGGTGCTGGCCTTCGGCGCGCGACTTGCCCTCGCCGGGCAACTGAGTCCGGGCGTGCTGATCGTCTTCCTGCTCTACCTCAACAAGATGTACAAACCGATGCGCGACCTCTCCAAGATGACCGACACGGTCTCCAAGGCGACGGTCGGCTATGAGCGCATCCACGAGGTGCTCGACATCGAAAGCCTCGTCCGCGACGCCCCCGGCGCGCGGCCCGCGCCGCAGTTCACCGGGGCAATCGAGTTCAAGGGCGTCTCGTTCGACTACGGTCCGGAGAAGCCGATCCTCAAGGATGTCTCCTTCACGATCGCACCGGGCCAGATCGCGGGCATTGTCGGCCCCTCGGGCGCGGGCAAGACGACGATCGTCTCCCTGATACCCCGGTTCTACGATCCGGCGACCGGTGCCATCCTGATTGACGGGACGGACATCAAGGCGTTCCAGCTCCGATCGATTCGCGACCAGATGTCCTTCGTGCTGCAGGACACGGTGCTCTTCCGCACCACGATCTGGGAGAACATCGCCTACGGCAAGCCGGGAGCGTCGCCCAAGGAGATCAAGCGCGCCGCCGAACTGGCCAATGCCAGCGAATTCATCGATGCCATGCCCGATGGCTACGATACCTTGGTCGGCGAGCGCGGTATCTCACTCTCGGGCGGCCAGCGGCAGCGCATCGCCATCGCTCGTGCCGTCATCCGCGACACGCCGATTCTGATTCTCGACGAGCCGACCGCCGGGCTCGACGCCGGCTCGGAGCAGGCCGTCATGGACGCACTGGCGAAGCTGATGAAGGGCCGGACCTGCGTCGTGATCGCGCACCACCTCAGCACCATTCGTCACGCGGACGTCATCTTCGTGATGAAGGACACCCAGATCGTGGAGCAGGGGACGCACGAGACGCTGCTTGCCGGCAACGGGGTCTACGCGGAACTGCACAAGATCCAGACGCCCGAAGTCGACGCGGCACCAGCCGAGGCACCGGCAGCGGCGCCGGGCCAGGCCCCGACGAAGGCCGTGACATGAAGCTGATCGTCGAACCGACCGATGGCGTGGCGCCGATCATGGCCGCTATCACGAGCGCCAGAAAGAGCATCGACATCGCGATCTTCCGCTTCGACCGGAAGGATCTCGAGACGGCGCTGGTGGACGCGGTCAAGAACGGCGTTCGCGTCACCGCCCTGATCGCCTTCGTCAACCGCGGCGGGGAGGCGAGCCTCCGCAAGCTGGAGCTGCGCTTTCTCGCCGCGGGGATCATCGTGGCGCGCACCTCCGGCGATCTGACTCGCTACCACGACAAGTTCATGGTGATCGACCGCCGCGTGCTGTGCCTCCTGTCCACCAATTTTTCCCACCTCGACATCGATCACAGCCGCGGCTTCGGTATCGTGACCACGAACGCCGGCTGGGTGCGGGAGGCGCGCCGCCTGTTTCGGGCCGATTGCAGCCGCGCGAAATACGCGTCGCAGTCCGACACGTTCCTCGTCAGCCCGGGCAACGCGAGGAAGTCGCTCGCCTCCTTCCTGCGGCGAGCCAGGAAGGAGCTGCTCATCTACGATCCGGATATCACCGACAAGGAGATGCTCGGCGTGCTGCAGGCGCGCGAGAAGGCCGGCGTCTCGATCCGGATCATCGGCACCGTGGGTGGCGGCTACGCGTTCGATGTGCAGAAGCTCGGCGGCATGCGGCTGCACACCCGCACCATCATCCGCGACGGGCGCCAGGCCTTCATCGGCAGCCAGAGCCTGCGCGGCCCGGAGCTCGATTCGCGCCGGGAACTCGGCGTGATCATCCGGGACACGAAGGCCGTGAAGAAGCTGATCGAGACCTTCGACGCCGACTGGGACCCGAAGCGCTCCACGAGGGAGAAGGACAAGAAGAAGGCCCAACTCAAGGAGGAAGCCGTGGCACTCGACAAGGAATCCGAGAAGGCGGTCAAGGACCTGACCAAGGACTTGACGCCGATCGTCCGCACGATGAAGAAGGCGGTCAAGCGCGCGGTCGGGAAGGCCGGCGAAGAGGTGCTCCAGGAGAAGGGCGTCAAGGAGGAGATGAAGGAGGTCGTCAAGAAGGCGGTGAAGGAGGCCGTCGCGGAAGCGGTGAAAGAGAGCCGGAAACCCTAGCAGGGAGAGATTCAATGAGCTTCACCAGGTCGATTCAGATGGCAGCCTTCGGCGCGGTCGTGCTTGCGGGCGGATTCGCGTGCACCCCCAAGACGAAGGAACAGCGCGACCGATCCAGCGTCAGCCTGGCGCCAGAGACGGCAGCCGAGTTCGACAAGCGTGTCAAAGCATACGCGGACACCACCAAAGCGCTGGCAGCCACGCTGCCGGAGCTCCCCAAGGACGCCACGCCGCAGCAGGTGGATCAGGATCAGCGGGCCTTCGAAAAGCTCGTCGTGCAGGCACGCCCTCAAGCACAACAGGGCGATTTCTTCTTCCAGGAAATGCAGGCGTACGTGCGGGCGCTTCTTGCCGACGTCTTTGCGGGTCCGCTCGGAGCCGCAGAGCGGAAGGCGGTGCACGACGAACCGCACGCCGTCGTGCCCGTCATCAACAAACGGTATCCCGACGAGGTGCCGCTCTCGACAATGCCGCCGAAGCTGCTGGCGAATTTGCCGTCACTTCCCGACCAGCTGGAGTACCGTTTTGTCCACAACGACCTGATTCTGATGGACATCCATGCGCACGTCATCCTGGACTTCATCTCGGGCGCCATGCCGGCGGCCCCCACCCCAGCAGCACGCCCGTAGCCCGCGGAGATTCCCATGCGCTCACGCCACCTCGTCGTCGCAGTCCCCCTGGCCCTGTCGGGCTTTCTGGTCGGCCGGGAGCTCACGGCCAGGCCGTCTCGCCTGCCGGCTGCCGTCCCGCAACAGGCGGTCAACGCCGCCGAGCCCGTGGCGTTGCCGAACAAGACCGGGTCGTTGAAGGTCGCCATCTTCGGCGATTTCGGTGACGAGACCACCGGGCAGTTTGCCACGGCTGTCCAGATCGCCAAGACGCACGACACCTTTCCGTTCGAACTCGTCCTCACCACCGGCGACAACATCCTGGGGTCCGAGCGCCCCCAGGACTTCGTCAACAAGTTCGAGACTCCCTACAAACCGCTGCTCGACGCCGGCGTGACGTTCTATGCATCGCTCGGGAACCACGATGCTCAGGAACAGCGATTCTACCAGCTTTTCAATATGGGTGGCAAGCTGTATTACTCCGTCAAGGCCCCCAAGCAGGACGTCCGGTTCTTCCTGTTGAACAGCAACTACATGGACCCGGACCAGGTCAGGTGGATCGAGAACGAGCTCAAGACCTCATCGGAAGCCTGGAAGATCGTCGTGTTCCATCATCCACCGTACTCGTCCAGCGGAACCCACGGCTCTTCCCTGTCGTTGCGGGCGACGCTCGAGCCGATGTTCGTCACCTACGGCGTGAGCGCGGTCTTCAACGGGCACGACCACGTCTATGAGCGCGTCAAGCCGCAGCAGGGCATCACGTATTTCGTCGTTGGCTCGGGAGGCGAGTTGCGTCGCGGCGACATCCAGCAGACCGAACTGACCGATGTCGGCTTTGACACTGACAATGCGTTCATGGTCGCCGAGATCATTGATCACACGATGTATTTCAACGCGATTTCGCGGACCGGAAAGATCGTCGATTCCGGCATGATCCCGATGCGATCCGCGCCGAAATAGCGGGCCGGCGAACGTGTCGACCCTGATGGATCATATCCCGGAACGACTTCTCGATCGACCGGCGCCGGAGGGCGCCCGGTGGCTCGCGCTGATACTCCTGAAGGACCTGATCGACACACGGCAACGATTGGACGACCCGGACGACACCAAGGCTCTGCACGACTTTCGCGTCGCCCTGCGCCGCTTCCGGAGTCTGCTGCGGACCTACCGGGAGGTGCTCGACGACAGCGTCTCGCGAAAGAGTCATCGCCGCCTCAGTCGGCTGGCCGCGGCCGCCGGCCTGAGCCGCGACTGCGAGGTACGGCTCAAGTGGCTGAGCGCGCACGTGGAGAGCGGTTCTGCCAACCCCGCCGGCGCCGCATGGGTCGCAGGCCAGGTCGACCGCGACCGCGTCAAGGGGAATCGTCGGCTTCGGCACGCCGTCGACCGGAACTTCGCGCCGCTCGCTGACCAGCTTCAGCGCACATTGCAGCGGTACCGCACCACGACCACGCTCGGCGAGCTACCGGTGGTGTCACCGATGCGTGAGGTGACGGCCCAAGCGCTTCACACGCTGGCGAGCGCGGTTGAGGAGACCCTCGAGCAGGCGCATGCCGCTGGGGATCCCGAATTGATGCACAAGGTGCGGATCGCCGCGAAGCGGCTGCGCTACGCCCTCGAGCCGCTCGTCGACCGGAAGCTCGTGGCGGCGAAGATCCGGCCGACCGCGCGAGCGGCGATCGCCCAACTGACGCGGATGCAGGATGGACTGGGCGACCTGCACGACGAACTCGCGTTCGACCAATGGCTGGCCGAGGGCAACGCCGGCGAACTCGCGGAGACTGGACCGGAGGTGAACTTCGTCAACCGGCTGAAGCGGCGCCTGCATCAACAGGCAACGCGGCGGTATCGCACGCTCGATGGCCCGTGGTGGCGGCACCGCATCAACCGGAGCATCGGCCGGGCTCACACCGTGGCCAACCGCCTTGCTCGCCGTAAGTCGTTATGCTCGGGCCGGGACTCGAACCCGGATGGGGTTGCCCCCGAGGGATTTTAAGTAAGGCGGATCGTCAAGCACCGTCAAACACCGCGGCATGATTGCGTAGCCTAGCACGGCATTAGCCAACGGGTTACGCACTCATGTCCGTCGATGGCAAACCGCCTCGCCTTCCACCTAGGAGCAGCGAATCAAACACGAACGGGCCCCGGATGGGCCCCGGGTGATGCGGGCACGAAAGCGCCCCCAGCGTCACGGATGAGGGCGGAATTTCAGACAATAGCAAGGGCGGGACTCGAACCCGCGACCCCGGCATTATGAGTTTGAAACCGCCCGAGGGACAAGTCGACTCTCCCCATGAAGATGCGCCGTGATGCGCCACCGTGCGCCACGGTTTCGCGTCATCGCGGGTACCAAGGCGGGTACCAAAAACGCCTCGGTTGGGCACCGGCGGTCCGGCCGCCCCCACCCATCCCCTGGCCAACTGACAATCCAATTGTGTGAGCGGCATGATGGTGAGTCGCGGCGGAATGGTTACCTGGCCTGACGATCGGCGGGGATATTGGGCGGACGGCGCCCAAGCTTCTTATCCAACTCGTCCACGTGCTGCGGACCCGACACTATAACCGGAAGACCGAAGCTGCCTATACCAGTTGGATAAGGCGGTACATCCGTTATCACGCCCTGCGTCATCCGGCCGAGATGGGCGAGGTGGAGGTGGCGGTGGCCCGTTCGGGGATCGGGAAGGGGGCGACGTGTCACACGCTCCGGCATTCCTTTGCGACCCACCTGCTGGAGGGCGGGTGCGACATCCGGACAGTTTAGGAGCTGTCGGGGCACCGGGACGGGAGCACGACGATGATCTACACTCATGTGCTGAACTGCGGCGGCCTGGGGATCCGGAGCCCGGCGGACGGGCTTCCGCCAAGGCTGGCTCGGC
>JANMXA010000246.1:0-5657 GCA_031394255.1 Gemmatimonadota bacterium | reverse complement strand
TTCACGATCCCCAACGCCGAATTGACGCTGGACGGTGCGGTCGATCCGTATTTCAAGGGATTCGTCAACATCGTTCACAAGCTCGACGCCAAAGGTGAGACCGGTGTCGAACTGGAAGAGGCCTACTTCCTGACCACGTCGCTGCCGGCGAATCTCCAGCTTCGGGCCGGGCAGTTCATCACCGAGTTCGGCCGTCAGAACCAGCAGCACCCCCATGCCTGGTCGTTCGTGGATCAACCGCTGGTCCTGAACCGAATGTTCGGGCCCGATGGACTGCGGAGTCAGGGCGCCAGGCTCTCGTGGCTGGTGCCGACCCGGTGGTACTCCGAGGCGATGATCAGCATTCTCAACAGCGCGGGCGGAACGACGTCCAGCTTTCGTTCGGATGAGTCGGCGGAGATCCACGGCGGCATCCCGGTCGCTCGCGAGGTACGGAGCCTGAACGACCTCCTCATCGTGCCCCGGGTCACCTCCTCGGTCGATCTGTCCGGGACCCAGACCGTTCTTTTCGGTGCCTCGGCGGCGTTCGGTCCGAACAACTCCGGCCTGAACGCCCGCACGCGGATCTTCGGGGCCGATGTCTATTGGAAATGGAAGTCCGCGAGGGCCAGCGCCGGCTTCCCGTTCGTCTCGTGGCAGACGGAAGCCATCTTCCGCGGCTATGACGCCGCAGCCCGCCAGTCCGAGGCGAATCCCTCGATTGCTCTGCCCCAGGAGCGGCTCAAGGACCGCGGCATATACTCGCAGCTGCTGTGGGGAATCAAACCGCGGATTGTCGCAGGGCTGCGAGGGGACTACGTCAGCGGGAGCCACGCGGCGTTCGACTCGGAACTTCGGGCCGAGCGCTATCGGGTGTCGCCAAACCTGACCTGGTATCCGACCGAGTTTTCCAAGATCAGGTTGCAGTACAACTACGACCACCGGCAGGGGCTCGGGGTCGACCATTCGCTGTGGATGCAATTCGAGTACATCCTCGGCGCCCATGCCGCACACAAATTCTAAACGATGATTGAGGACACCATGCAGATCATATTCACGCTCGCGATGGCCACTACGGTGCTGATCGGCGCGTCGGGCGCCGGCCCGACGGTTCCGAAGAAACTGAACGTCGTGGCGACCACGCCCGACCTGGCCGCGATTGCCCGCGAAATCGGGGGCACGGCGGTGGACGTCATCGCGCTGGCCAAGCCGACGGAAGACCCGCACTTCGTCGACGCCAAGCCCAGTCACCTGGTCACCTTGAACCGTGCCGACGTCCTGATCGAGGGCGGCGCCGAACTGGAGCTGGGCTGGCTGCCGCCGTTGCTCGACAACGCGCGCAATGACAGGATCGCCGCCGGGGCACCCGGCCGGGTCGTGGCGTCACAGGGCATCCGGATGCTCGAGGTGCCGCAGACGTTCGATCGGTCCAAGGGCGACGTCCATTCGCTCGGCAATCCGCACTTCCTGCTCGACCCGCTCGACGTGAAGATCATCGCGGCCGGCATCGCCGACCATTTTGCCCTGGTGGCGCCGGCGTCGGCCGACCTCTTCAAGGCGAACCTCAAGCAGTTTGACGCCACGGTCGATCGGAAGCTGGTGGAATGGCAGAAGCGACTCGAGCCATTCCGCGGCGCCAAGATCGTCACCTACCACAAGGATTTCGTGTACCTGGCCGAGCGGTTCAATCTGGACATCGTCGAGACGCTCGAGCCGAAGCCTGGCATCGCCCCGTCCCCGGCGCACCTCGCCAAAGTCATCAGCACGATGCAGGCGACCAAGGCTCGGGTGATCCTGGTCCAGCCGTACCAGAATCGGCGGACGGCGGAAACGGTCGCGCGGCAGACCGGGGCGGCGGTGCTCGATGTTCCGCAACAGCCCGGCGCCATCAAGAACACCGACACCTACTTTACCCTGATGGACTACTTGATTCAGACACTCGCGGCCGGTTTGGAGGTGAAGCCATGAATCCGGACGATTTCCACCTGGCCTGGGAGGTCATGAAGTGGCCCTTGGCCGCATGTCTCATCCTGCCGCCACTGCTGGTCTACCTCGGCCTCCATGTCGTCGAGCGGGAAGTGATCTTCGTTGACCTGGCACTCGCCCAGGTGGCGACGTTGGGCACCTGCGTGGCCCTGCTCCTCGGCCACCACTTCACCGATCCCATCACCTTCTGGATTTCGCTGGGCGTCACCTTTCTGGGCGCGGCGTTCTTCAGCTGGTCCCGGGCGAGCCGAAAGCACCACGTGCCTCAGGAGGCGATCATCGGGATCACCTTCGTCGTGGCGGCCGCGGGCGTGATTTTGTTGCTGAGCCGGGTGGCGGGCGGGAAAGAAGAGCTCGAGCATCTCCTGACCGGCGACATTCTCAACGTCACCGCGGGGGAGGTCGGTCAGCGGACCGCAGTCTTCGTGGCGCTGGCCGTCTTCTACGGCGCTTTTCATCGGCGGTTCGCCCTGATCTCGGCCGATCCCGACCAGGCCGAGGTCCAGGGTATGAAGGTGCGCCTGTGGGACTTCCTGTTTTACGCGGCCTTCGCCCTGGTGGTGGTGAGTTTCGTGCGGTTGGCCGGGGTTCTGCTGACGTTTGCGTACCTGATCGTACCGGCCGTCAGCGGCGTCATGCTGGCGAAGAGCTGGATGGGGCGGTTGGCGGTGGGGTGGGCGGTGACCGCGACGGCCAGTCTGCTCGGGCTCTGGGCCTCGTACCGCCTCGATTTGCCGACGGGTGCGGCGATTGTGGTCATGTGCGGTGCGCTGCTGATCGTGGTCACCGTGGTGGCGTCGGTGCGGCGGCCGGCGAGGTGACGTGCTGACGAAACAGCGGGCGGCGCGACTGAAGATCTCGCGCGCCCTGATCAACGGTTGGACACCACGGAACAGCGTGCCTAACCCGGCGATGATCAGCCACCCGGGCGGGATCAGCGAAACCGAACTGCTCGAAGTGGCGGCCTACGTGTGGGCCGTGGGCCGAGGCGCCGTCAAGCCGTAACCAGCCGGCCGCCACGATATGCCTTGACACCGCTGCTGACGCTGTTGACCAGCAGCAGGGCGTCCGGCCGCCCGTAGGACTTCATCAGATCGAGCATCGTCGGCTCTTCGCCGTCCCACGGAAAGCCGAACACCACGTCGAAATCATCGAGCGGAAGCCCAAGCTCGAGATATCCGGACGGACCGCTGCCCAGCGTGCCGCTCCGTCCGTCGCCCTCGAACAGGGGAATGGAATAGCCTTCCGGAAGGAAACTGCCAGCCACAAACCGGGCCCCGGACTGGAACCGGCCGGCCAGCTCCCGGGCGGTGGCCACCAGGCTCGAATCGAGTTCAATCCCGAAGGCCCCAAACCCCAGCATATCTGCCATGATGGTGATGACTCCGGTCGCCGATCCCCACTCGAGGAACCGGAGCCCGGGCCGGCGATGATGGCGGAGGGCGGAGAGCACCACGTCGTAATCAGCCGCCACGAAGGGGTGGAAGTGTTTCTCCCTGACTTCGACGGCGAAGCGCTCCCACAGATGCCAGCCTTCCGCACAGAGCGCCGCGAGCCGGGCATCGAGCTCCGACTCGGCCGCGAGATGGGGCATCACGGGCGCTCCACGTAACGCCGCCAGGTAAAGCCAAGCCGCTTGGCGGCCATGTGCTGCAGAGGGGCGACGAGGCCGAGGGATCCGTCCTTGAGGAAGGCGAGCGCGAGGTATTCGCCGGCGGGGTCGGGCTCGACCTTCTGATTCGGAAAGAAGGCCAGCGCTAACGACTCGATGGTGAAAGCGGGAGCGATGACGACCGCGGGCGCGCCGCTATCGGCCGGCACCCGAAATCGGGCGACATGGGCCCGGAGCGAATCACCCTTGCCGGAGAACCAGCTGGCCGCCAGATCCCCGTGCCCGCGCGCGATGAGATAGGGGTAGTACGGGGTGGCCTCCGCGTCGGCAACCTTCCAGCTGGTCCATTGGGCGCCTCGGTCGACGGAACGGGCCAGCCAAAGGCTCCGGCCATCGGCCCAGAAGGAGTAGAGCGCGCCGGTATCGTCCCATGCGAGCGGCTCGACCCAGTGGGGTTGCTCGGCGACCGACCATTGGGCCGGCTTGGTCGTGGTATCGACCATCGGATGCCATTCCCGGCGGCCTGGGGCAGGGTAGCGGGTCCAGGTGGCCCCGCGGTCGGCGCTGACGACGAGACTGTCCACACCGGCTGTGAACCGGTTCCCAGATGCGGAGAGCGGCACCAACCGGACGGCGAGTTCCCCTTTGGGTCCCACCGCCAGGTGACTCGATCCGCCCAGCATGCTGGGGCGTCCCTGCTCGGTCCAGGTCCGGCCGGCGTCGGTACTCATCGCGTGGGACACTCCGGCACCGTCATTCCAGATCACGTGGGCGGTGCCGTCGGGCGCCGCCTCGACCCACGGGCGGTCGTCGAACCGGGTTCTTGAAAGCTCGGTCCAGGCCCAGGTCGACCCGGTGTCGTGACTCACCGCCACGTGGACGCTGGCCCCTTCAAGCCGGGCACGGTCGAAGACCATGGTGACGAAGTAGAGCGTCCCATCCGGGGCGACGGCCAGATCGACGTCCGAGTTGCCGGCCGCGCCATCCTTGGCCGTGCCGACGGTGACGGCGTTCCAGGTGGCGCCGAGGTCGCTGCTCTTCCAGAGCCGGGGCATCGGGTCCCAGTAGCCGGTCACGAAGAGTGCGCCGCCCGGGTGCTGGACCACCATCGGTTCCCGGGCGAGGGCGTCGAGGTGATCGACCGAGTCGGCCAAGGCGAGGGTTTTCGGGGCGGCCGGCGGAGCGGCATCGGGGCGGCCACCGCAGGCGGCGACGACGCCAATGGTGAGAATCAGGCTGGTGCGGGTCATGCCTCAATATACCGTCCGGCCGGGCGGCACGGTGGCGACCGTACCGCTCTGGTGTATCATTGAACACGTGCTGGTATCAAACCCCCAAGCCCGCGAAACCGAGATGAACCGACGAGACCTCCTGGCCCTGATGGGCACTTCGGTGACGGCGTCGTTCCTCCAGCCCCTCTCAGCCACCGAGCGGCTCGACCTTGGCGCACGGCTGCAACTCGAGATCGGGACGGCCTCATCCCTGAGCGCCGGAAGCCGCGAGGTAGTGGCCCGGGTGGCGGACCTCGTTCTGCCACGGACCGAGACGCCCGGCGCGCTCGACGTTCGGGTGCCCGAATTCGTCGATCTGCTCATGACCAAGTGGTACAGTGCCACCGAGCGGGCAGATTTCGAGAAGGGCATCACGGATCTCGACAAACGGGCGGGCGGGTTTGTGGCCAAGCCCGAGGCGGCGCAGGTGGCCTTCCTCACGACCCTCGACGGCCAGAAGGGCGCCAAGGGCACCGCCGAGGATGCGTTCAGCACCCTCAAGTGGCTCACCATCTACGGCTACTTCACATCTCGGCAAGTCCAGCGCGAGGTCCTCAAAACCGTGATCATGCCGGGCCGCTTCGACGGCTGCGTTCCGGTCAAGCACTAACTCCGCGTCATCGATGCCCCGTCAGGCGACGACCACGTTCGACGCGATCGTCGTTGGGTCCGGCATGACGGGCGGGTGGGCCGCCAAGGAACTGACCGAGCGCGGCCTCAAAACCCTGGTCCTCGAGGCCGGCCGCAACATCGTCCCCGAAATCGACTACGCCGAGCACGTCCCGGTCGAGAACCTCCCATTCCGGGGC
>JANMXA010000245.1:0-2751 GCA_031394255.1 Gemmatimonadota bacterium | reverse complement strand
GGCCGTCACCGCAATGAGGCGCGGCGGTGTCCCCGACCTTGGCCCGGGTTTCACGGACTGAAGGCGGCTGGGCCACAACGCCGGCTGCATGATCAGGGCCGGTGATCGCGGGTACCAAGGAGTCTGGAACCGTGATCACTGGCCCTGATCATGCGGAAGTCGCACGGGACGTCGAGGCCAGCGGTAATAATGGTCCGGTTTCTGGTGATTTAGGTGCTGGCTACTTCCTGCGGCGGCGCGGCATGGCGATGGCTGATCTTCTGGTCTGGGTCCGCACGGCCGGCGTGATCGTCTGTTCGGCAGCGGTGAACACGTCTTGGGCGAGTCGCTCGCTGAAACCAGCCAGAAAGGCAAGCGGGTAGAAGAAGTGGGCTCGGGTGGCGTTGTCTGCGGGGATGTCCACCCGTATCAACTTCGACACCCGGTGCGAGTCGGCGAAATACCCACGTTGTGACCGGCTCGGTCATTCAGTGGTGTTCTGGGAGCCGACGGCGATGGGCAGCCCGGCCTTCTTCCACTCGGGAAATCCGTCCTCCAGCCGAGCGGCGTGGAAGCCCTCCTGGCGAAGTTGTCGGACGGCGTCGTCCGCATAGACGCAGTAAGGACCGCGGCAGTAGGCGATGATCTCGGTATCGTCGGGCAGGCTGCGCAGTCGGCGGCGGAGCTCGGCGAGGGGTAGGGAACGGGCCCCGGCGATGTGGCCGGCGATGTATTCGGCGGCGGGGCGGACGTCGAGCACGATGACGTCGCCGTGGCGCATCCGCTCGACGAGCGCGCGCCGGTCGATGGCCTCAAGCTCGCCGCGGTCCCCGAGGTAGGCCCGGGTGAGCTTGTCCAGGCCAGCGGCGTGTTCCTCGGCGACGGCCCGGACCGCCGCCCACAGGGCCTCGACCTGCCCGCTGCTCAGCGCGTAGTAGATGCGGGTGCCGACGCGGCGGGTGGTGACCAGGTCGGCGCGCGCCAACGTGCGCAGGTGGTGGGAGGTGTTGGCGACGCTCTGACCGATCTGGTCGGCGACCTCTTCGACGGAGCGTTCGCCCTGGGCGAGCAGGTCGACGATCTCTGCTCGTCGCCCGGACGCCAGCGCACCGGCCACCTCGGCGAAGGCCGCGAACAGCGCGTCCTTCGCCACCCGATCACCCATGTGCCGATGCTCCGGGTCGGGTAGTTCTTCTGTCAAGTTCATACGAGTACTTGACAAGCTCGAGGACGACGAGGATGTTCAAGCCCAGACTTGAATGTGGCGGCAATCCGCCCTTCGGCATCGGGAGAGGACATCATGAGCGACAAGGTGATCGTGAACCTGGCCACCGGCCTGGAGGACGCCGAACGGGTCACCGTCGCTTTCCTGGTCGGCGTCGCTGCTGCCGAGCGTGGACAGCCGGTGCGGATGTTCCTGACCAAGGAGGCCGTGCGCCTCGCCCTGAAGGACGGCGCCATCGGCGTGGCGTGCGAGGGCTGCCCACCGTTGCCGGACCTCGCCGCGCGGTTCGCCTCCGCGGGTGGCCTGCTGCAAGTTTGTCCGATCTGCTTCAACGCGCGCCGGCTCGACGACACCGCGCTGGTTGCGCACGCCGAGATCGCCGGCACCGTCCCACTTTTCGACTGGATCGGTGGCGAAGCCGCCACCGTCTTCAGTTACTGATCAGGAGCGACGGCGATGACAGAAATGCTGGTGGACCCTTCGGTCCTGCGCGAGCAGGTCCGGGAGAAGTACCGCGAAGTCGCGACCGACCCCGGCGCAACGTTTCACTTCCACACTGGTCGTTCGCTGGCCACGCGGCTCGGCTACCCCGACGCGGTGGTCGAGGCCCTGCCCGATGCCGCCGTGGAGTCTTTCGCGGGCGTCGGCAACCCCTTCGTGCTGCGAACTCTGCAAACCGGCGAGCGGGTCGTGGACGTGGGCTCCGGATCGGGGTTCGACAGCGTCGTAGCCGCCGGACAGGTCGGGCCGGACGGGCGGGTGATCGGCGTCGACATGACCAAGGAAATGCTCGACAAGGCCCGACTGACGGCCGCACAACTCGGCCTTGAGCAGGTCGAGTTCCGCGCTGGCCTGGCCGAGGAACTACCCGTGCCTGACAGCTGGGCCGACGTGGTGATCTCGAACGGGGTGATCAACCTGTGCGCGGACAAGGCGGCGGTGTTCGCCGAGATCCGCCGGGTGCTGCGCCCGGGTGGGCGCCTGCAGTTCGCCGATATCGCCAACGGCCGACCCGTGCCTGTTGAGGCGATGCGCGACGTCGACCTGTGGACCGGTTGAATTGCCGGTGGGCTGCCCCGTGCGGGCTGGCAGGCAATGCTCGAGCAGACCGGATTCGTCGAGGTGCAGATCGGCCCGGGCTGGGACACCTTCGGCGGGGCGCGTGGGGAGGACAACGCCCGCGCCTTCGAGGTCTACGGCTACCCGTTCCTCGCCAGAAGATCCGGTTGACACGCACCGAGGCGCCCAGGTGGTTCTCGCCAGGACCGTTGAACGCAGATGACGCAGCGCGGCGACCTCCGCGAGGACGTCAACCCGGTCACCGACCTGCTGTGCTGCGGCGAGCGATGACGCGTAGTGCTGGTAAGGGTGCTCACATGGAGGCCGGGTGGTGGCCGGCGCGGTGCGCGGACCTCCTCCGGGCTCAGTGCGGGACCGGCGCTCGCCCGTTGCCGGCGGCCCGCCGCGCGGTGCGGGCCAGGTCGGTCAGCCGGGCCAGCGTCGCCGCGGCCTCGCCGGCATCGCGGTGACGCGCCGTCGTCCCGCGG
>JANMXA010000244.1:0-4797 GCA_031394255.1 Gemmatimonadota bacterium | reverse complement strand
TTTCCTGACCGGCCAGGGCTCCGCCATCGGCGACACGCTCTGGCAGCATCCGGGCGTCGACGGCGTGGTGTTCACCGGATCCAAGGACATCGGGATGCGGATCTTCCACGGCCTCTCCGGCAATTTCGTGAAGCCCTGCCTGATGGAACTCGGCGGCAAGAATGCCACGATCGTGATGCCCAGCGCCGATATCGATGGCGCAGCTGAGGGCGTGATGAAGTCGGCGTTCGGGCTTCAGAACCAGAAGTGCAGTGCCACGTCGCGAGTCTACGTCCACAAGGACGTCGCGGCGTCCTTCCTCGAAAAACTGCTGGCGAAAACCGCCGCGATCTCGATGGGCGACCCCACCGAACGGGACGTCTGGTTCGGGCCGGTCATCAATGAGCGGGCCCTGGCCCGATTCCTCGGTGCCTGCGAAGAAGCTCGGCGGACCGGCACCATCCTCACCGGCGGCGGGCGTCTGACCGGGGGCCTTTTCGACAAGGGTCACTTTGCGGCGCCGACCATCGCACGGGTGCCGCTGGAGAGCCGGCTCTTCCAGGAGGAATTCTTCGTGCCGTTCCTGGCCTTCGCCGAGGTCGAGTCACTCGACCAGGCGATCACCGAGGCGAATCGGAGTGACCTGGGCCTCACCGCGGGGTTCTTCTCGAAGGATCAGGCGGAAATCGACCGGTTCTTCGAGACGATCGAAGCCGGGGTCTGCTACGTCAACAAGCGCTCCGGCGCCACCACCGGAGCGTGGCCTGGTTCCCAGCCGTTCTGCGGCTGGAAGGGCAGTGGCTCGACGGGGAAGGGCGGCTGCGGCCCGTACTATCTCCAGCAGTTCATGCGGGAGCAGAGCCGGACGGTCATTACCCTCTAAGCAGCCCGGGCCGCTTGACGGCGGCTTGATTGCTCCGGGGCACACTGGGAACGTCTCTTACCGGAGCCGTTCCCATGTGGGTAGTGCCGCTGCTGTCCGTGCTGTTGTTCCAGGCCGTGCCCGATCCCGCCGTGTCCGTGCGGGTCGATTCATCCCGCCGCGAAGTCATCGTTTCCGCTGGTCCCTTCACCGTGGGAGGCGGAGCTGGGCACCACGAACACGGCGGCCATTCCGCGATTCTGCTACCATTTCGCTGGCCGGTCGGTGGCTGGCTCAATGGCGTCGCGATCGAGGTTGCCGACGGGCGAGGGCGACCGTTGTCCCGCCGCCTTCTCCATCACCTCAACATCGTGAACCTGGAACGCCGGCAACTCATTCAGCCTGCGTACGAGCGCCTCCTGGCGGTGGGGCAGGAAACCGGCGATCTGTCGCTGCCTTCCGGCGTCGGCGTACCAGTGGCGGATCAGAGCCGTCTGGCGCTCTTGGTGGCCTGGGATCACATGGCACCGGAGAATCTGGGTGCCGTTGATCTCAAGGTCCGCTTCCGCTGGTTGCCTCCCAACACGTCGCCATCGCCGGTTGAGGTGCTGCCCCTGCCGCTCGACGTCGGCTTCGAACCGGGGAAGAGCGATGCCTACGATCTTCCACCGGGTCTCTCGGAACGGCTGCTCGAATTCACCGTCGCATCCACGGGCCGTATTCTCGCGATCGGTGGCCACCTGCACGACTACGGAGTGAGCGTCCGGCTGGAAGATCCCGCGGCGGGCAAGGTGCTGGTCGAGCTCCGATCGGAGCTTGGCCCGGATGGGCGGCTCATCAAGATGCCGATCAAGGTTCCTGGCGCCACGGGAGACGGCATTCTGCTCCGTGCCGGCCGCACCTACCGGGTCGTGGCGCGGTACGATAACCCGACCGGTGAAACGCTCGTCGATGGGGCAATGGGCCTGATGATCGGGATCTTTGCGCCCGATCGGCCCGATCCGCGGGCGTGGTCCGTGGAGGGCGTAGCCGAACTCCAGATCGATGCCCGGGCGCTCGCGGGGCTTCAAGTGATCGGCGATCTCCCACCCGGATGGCGAGCGGATCACTGATGCGACCGGGCGCGGTATATTCTTGCTATGAAATTCCGCGCCTGGCTGGTTGGGCTGCTCGGTCTCGTGAGTATCCCGCTGACGGTGGCCGTTGGGCAACGGCAGACGGTGCTGAAACAGATCGCCGTTCCGCACAGCTACTACTTCCGGGAGATGTATCTCCCCCAGGTGACCACCGGGCCCGGGTGGGTCACCTGGAGCCCGAACGGTCGAGCGCTGGTCTACTCGATGGGCGGGACCCTGTGGCGCCAGACGGTCGGCACCGCCGAGGCGGTACAACTCACCGACGGTCCGGGATACGACTACCAGCCCGACTGGTCGCCCGACGGCCGCTCGGTGGTATACAGCTCGTACCGGAACGATGCCGTCGAGCTCAGGATGCTCGACCTGAGCACCGGCACCGACCGGACCCTGCTGGCGAACGGCGCCGTCAACGTCGAGCCGCGCTGGTCGCCGGACGGATCGCGGATCGCGTTCGTGTCCACCGCCTATCAAGGCCGGTGGCACGTTCATCTCCTCGACGTGAAGAATGGCCAGGCCGCCGGTGAGCCGCTCCGGATCTCGCCCGACCTCGACAGCAAGCTTCCCCGCTACTACTACGGCGCCTACGACCACTACATCTCCCCCACCTGGTCCCCCGACGGGCAGGAGCTGATCGTCGTCTCGAACGCCGGCCGAATCTGGGGCACCGGCGGGTTCTGGCGGATCTCCGTCAAGCCCGGCTCGGCACCCCGGGAAATCCACTACGAAGAAACCGCCTGGAAGGCCCGGCCCGACTGGTCCCGGGACGGCAAGCGCGTGGTCTACAGTTCATTCCTCGGCCGCTCCTGGAACCAGCTCTTTCTGATGACCGCCGACGGGCAGAGTCCCTTCCAGCTGACCTACGGCGATTGGGACAACACCAATCCGCGCTGGTCGCCCGACGGCACCAGGATCGCGTTCATCACCAACGAAGGCGGCAACACCGGACTCCGCGTCGTCGCGATCCCGGGTGGGGAAATCATCGGCATTGGGGCGCGTTCGCGAATCTGGCGGGCTCCACATCGCCAGGTGACGATCCGGGTGACCGATTCCTCCGGTCGGGCGACCGCCGCCCGCGTGTCCGTGACCGGGCCGGACGGGCGGGGCTGGTTCCCCGCCGATGCCTGGGCCTACGCCGACGACGGCTTCGACCGGAGTGAACGCCCGTTCGAGTTCACCTACTTTCACACCACCGGTACGAGTACGCTCGATCTGCCGGCCGGTCGCTATGTGGTCGAGACCACCAAGGGCTACGAATTCGCCCGCCGAGTCGACACGATCACGGTCGGGGCCGGGCCCGTCACCCATACCGTTCCGCTTCGCCGCCTTGCCGATCTCACGGCGTCGGGGTGGTGGAGCGGCGACCTCCACGTCCACATGAATTACGGCGGTCACTACCGGAACACGCCGGCTCACCTCCGGGCCCAGGCCGAAGCCGAAGATCTCCATGTGGTCGAGGACCTGGTGGTGAACAAGGAGACCCGGATCCCCGACATCGGCTATTTCGCCGGCAGCGGGCTCGATCCGGTGTCTACGCCGACCACGTTGCTCAAGCACGACCAGGAATTCCACACCAGTTACTGGGGCCACTCCGGTCTCCTCGGCCTGACGCGCTTCTTCGTGCTGCCGGGATACGCCGGTTATACCGCGACCGCCGCCGCGAGCCTCTATCCGCATAACGCGGCAGTGTTCGATCTCGCCCATTCACAGGGCGGGGTCACCGGGTACGTCCATCCCTTCGAGTCGGTGCCCGATTTCTCCAAGGGCGAGACGACGACCGACGGGTTTCCGATCGAGGCCGCGCTGGGTCGCATCGATTACATCGAGGTGGTGGGCTTCAGCGACCATCTGTCCACGGCCGAGATCTGGTATCGGATGCTCAACACCGGCATCCGCCTCCCGACCGGCGCCGGCACGGATGCAATGGCCAACTACGCCTCGCTCCGCGGGCCGGTGGGCCTGGGGCGCGTGTTCGTGAAGAGCGGGCGGCTCGACTACCGGAGCTGGCTGGCCGCGCTCAAGGCGGGAAAGACTTTCGCGACCAACGGCCCGTTGCTGGGCTTCACGCTGGGCGGCAAAGAGATCGGCGCGTCGATCGATCTTGCTCGTACGGGAACACTCGATGCGGTGATCACGCTCCGGTCGATCGTCCCGGTCGATTCACTCCAGGTGGTGAGCAACGGACGGGTGGTGCATGCGGTGGCGCTCACGGGCGAGCGGACCCGGGCGGATGCCAGGGTCACCCTGCCGGTCGATCACAGCGCCTGGTTCACCGTCCGGGCCTTTGCCCGGCATTCGCGTCATCCGGTACTCGATCTGTACCCGTTCGCCACCACCAGCCCGATCTACGTTACCGTCGGCGGCGCCCCGATTCGCTCGGCCGACGATGCCCAATACTTTCTGCGCTGGCTCGACCAGCTCGAACCTCAGGTGCGAGCCCACGAGGGCTGGAACACCGAGGCCGAGAAGACTGCCGTGCTGGGTGACATCGCCAAGGCCCGCGCCTTCTTCACGGAGCGGGCCCGGTAATGCTGCTCGTCCTGACGCTGGCTGCCATGCTTGGCGGCCCGCGGTCCGACTCGACCCGCGTGGCGATTCGGGCCGGTCGGATGATCGATGCCGATGGCTGGTCGCCGACATCTACAACGGAGACTATATATCAGACGTGGGTCGGCGCGGTCACTAGCCGGCCGAGTGGTCAAGGCGAGCAATCGATGATGGTCGATCTGAGGAGTTGATTCGGATGGCGCACGGTTTTGGTGGTCAAACGATGTGGGGCCCGCTCCGCCGGGTCGTCATGCGACGACCCGGCGAGGCATTTGG
>JANMXA010000243.1:0-5340 GCA_031394255.1 Gemmatimonadota bacterium | reverse complement strand
TCCCGGCATCAGCGATGCCGCCGTGGTCGCCCTGCCCGATCCGGATCTGGGCGAGCGCATCGCGGCCGCGGTGGTGGCCCGCGAGGCTGCGCCGGACCCCGAGGCACTCCGTCTCTGGCTCAAAGAGCGCCTGGCAGCCTACAAAGTCCCGAAAGAGATCCGGCTGGTGGCCGACTTGCCCCGGAACGCCATGGGCAAAGTCACCAAGTCAGAGATCAAGGCGTTGTTCTCGCCTCCCGCCTGATCAGCCACCAGCCAGCCACCGCCGCGCCGACCATCAGGACCAGTCCCGCCACCCGGATCCGGCCCGCGATGATCTGATCCTGACCCAGCAGATCCCACTCGGCCAGCAGGAAGGCCCAGTCATGCTCGCCGCCGCCCACGAGCGGGAGCTCCTGGGCCCGAGCGTCCGCGACATACCGCGCGATGTTCCAGCCGTTCTGCCCGATCCACCAGACCGGCACGGTCGCCGCATGCCAGTCGCGCCGCAAAGCGAAGTACGCGCCGAACAACGCCGGAAGGAGGACCTGGAACAGCGTGCCTCCCAGCGCGGTGAGCACTTCGCCACCCCAGGCAAACACCAGGTGGCCGGTCTCGTGAATCGGGAGGTCGACCGAGTCGAGGAAATGGTAGCCGTCGGACGTCCACATGATCCAGAACCCATAGAGGAGCAGGGCCAGGCTCAGAGCCTGGCGGGCGGTTCGTTCGGCATCACTCATCGTTGGATAATAGATTTCCCGCGCTCTCCTCCAAGGCCCGACCCATGTTCCGGATGCCAGGCGTGCTCGCCACCATCCTGTGCCTCGCCACCATGGCGCCCTCGCGACCGCTGATGGCCCAGCAGGTCGACCCCGCCCTGCTCGGCGCCCTCCAATGGCGCGGCATCGGCCCCCGTCGGGGTGGCCGGACCAAAGCCGCCGTCGGCGTGCCCGGCAGGCCCAACGTCTTCTACATCGGGGTCGTGAACGGCGGCGTCTTCAAGACCACCGATTACGGCCGGACCTGGAACCCGATCTTCGATGATCAGCCGACCGGATCGATCGGTGCCATCGCCGTAGCGCCGTCCAACCCCGACATCATCTACGTCGGCAGCGGCGAAGGCCTCCAGCGACCCGACCTCTCCACCGGCGACGGGATCTACCGCTCCGCGGACGCGGGACGGACCTGGAAACACCTGGGCCTCCGCGACGGCCAGCAGATTCCTCAGATTGCCGTCGATCCCCGCAATCCCGATCGGCTGTTCGTGGCGGTCGAGGGCCACCCCTACGGTCCCAACGAAGAACGGGGCCTGTTTCTCTCAACCGACGGGGGCGCCACATTCAAGAAGGTGCTCTACAAGGACGAGAACACCGGTGCGATCGACGTCGTCCTCGATCCGAAGAATCCCGACATCGTCTACGCCGCCCTTTGGGAAGCCCGGCAGGCCCCTTGGGAAAACGGCGCCTTCGACGGCCCGGGCACCGGGCTCTACAAGTCGACCGATGGCGGCCTCTCCTGGCGCCAACTCACCAGCGGGCTGCCGACGTGGGAACAGGACGGCCTCGGTCGGATGGGGATCGCGGTCGCGCCAAGCGACACCAACCGGCTCTATCTCACCACCGATCTCAAGGCCGGCGGCTATCTCTATCGGTCCGACGACGCCGGCGAACACTGGTCCCGGGCGAGCGGCGACCCCCGCGTCGTCTCCCGCGCATCCGACTTCGCCGAGGTGAAGGTCCACCCCCGGAACCCCGACATCATCTTCACCGCCAGTGTCGTCACCTGGAAATCGGCCGACGGCGGCAAGACATTCACCGCGCTGCGCGGTGCCCCCGGCGGGGACGACTACCATAGGATCTGGATCAATCCCGACAACCCCGATGTCATGCTGATCGCCTCGGACCAGGGCGCCATCGTCACCGTGAATGGCGGCGAGTCCTGGAGCTCCTGGTACAACCAGTCGTCGGCCCAGTTCTATCACGTCGCGACCGACAACGCCTTCCCCTACCGCGTCTGCGGCGGCCAGCAGGAAAGCGGCTCGGCGTGCGTCGCGAGCCGAGGCAATGACGGACAGATCACCGTCCGCGAATGGCACCCGGTGGGGGTCGAGGAATACGGGTACGTCGCGCCCGATCCCCTCGACCCCGACCTGGTCTACGGCGGCAAGGTCACTCGCTACGACCGGCGCACCGGACAGATTCAGGAAGTCGGACCCCGCCTGTTCCGGGGGCCTGACTATCGTACCCTTCGAACGGCACCAGTGCTCTTCTCACCGATCAATCCCCATGCCCTGTACTTCGCCACCAACACGGTGTGGAAGACGCTGGACGGCGGCCAGAACTGGACCCGGATCAGCCCGGACCTGACCCGGACCGACTCGGTCGTTCCGGCCAGCGTCGGGAAATACGCCGCAACTCCCGCGGCGACCGCTCGGCACCCTGGTGTCGTCTACACCGTGGCACCGTCATATCTCCGCGAAAACATTCTCTGGGCGGGAAGCGATGATGGTCTGATTCATGTAACGATGAACGGCGGCCGGAGCTGGAAGAACGTGACGCCGCCGGACCTCGAACCGTGGGCCAAGGTGTCACTTATCGACGCCTCCCACTTCGACACGCTCACCGCGTATGCCGCGATCAACACACTTCGGCTGAGCCGGCTCGAACCGCGGATCTACCGAACCCGCGACGGCGGCAGGACCTGGACGGCGATCGTGGCGGGATTGCCCGCGGGCGCGACCATCAATGCCGTTCGGGAAGATCCCCGGCGAAAAGGGCTGCTCTTTGCCGGTTCCGAGCGGGCCGTTTCGGTATCCTTCGACGACGGCGACCACTGGCAAAGCCTCCGCCTCAACATGCCGGCCACGTCGATTCGCGACCTGGTGATCAAGGATGACGATCTCGTCGCCGGAACCCACGGCCGCGGATTCTGGATCCTCGACAACATCACCCCGCTCCGACAGATCGCCCCGACATCCGCCGCGGAGCCGGTGGTGCTGCTCGCGCCCCAAACCGCCACCCGCGTACGCTGGAACATGAATCCCGACACCCCGGCCCAGCCCGACGAGCCGAGCGCCCCGAACCCGCCGGACGGCGCCGTCATCGACTACTGGCTCAAGTCACCGGCATCCGGCACCGTGACGCTCGAGATTCTTGACGCCCGCGGCGGGCTCGTTCGGAAGTACGCCAGCGACGACCACGCCGACCCCGTGGCCGATGAAGGCCAGGTGCCCCGCTACTGGCCCCGGCCCGCCCAGGTTCTTTCGGGAGCCGCCGGCGCGCATCGCTTCCGGTGGGACCTCAAGTTTGCGGTACCCGCCGGGTTCACCCGGTCCTATCCGATCGCGGCGGTGGCCGGCCAGACCGAGAAGGAGCCTAACGGCGTCTGGGTCATGCCCGGCCGCTACCAGGCCCGGCTCACCGTTGCAGGCCGTCAGTATCGGCAATGGTTCGCGGTGCGTATGGACCCCAGAGTGAAAACGCCGGCGACCGGCCTGGCGGGACAGTTCGCGCTCTCCCGCGAAATCGACCGCGCCGCCGGTCGAGTCGTGACCGCCCGGGCCGCCATCGCGGAAGCAAAAGGCCTGTCGCCCACTCCGGCGCTCGACGAACTCGACAAGGCTTTCAGCGGCCTGTTAGGCGAACTCCAGCAGATCTACGCCGTGCTCCAGGGCGCCGACGGCGTTCCGACGCCGCAGGCGGCCGCCGCTGTCCGCGAACGCATCGGCACACTCGCCACATTGGAACGACGACTGGCGGCGGGCCGGCCGGGAGCATCCCGCTGAGCCCCCGCGCCACGTTCTGGCGGGTGATGGCGCTGACGTTCTTCTGCGCCGTCGTCGGGTTCGGCGCCATCATCGGGTCTCGACGGCCCAGGAACGATCGCCCCTGGGCCATCGATCACACGCGGCTCGCGGAGATCATCGCCTCGGACTCACTCGTCCGGATCGCCAACCTCCGTGACTTCCACTATCGGAGCGAAACCGACCTCGATCCCCGCTACGAGACCCGCACGTTCAACCTGAACCAGGTCACCTCCGCCTGGCTCGTCTTGACCCCGTTCTCCAAGGCGTTCCGCGGTGCCGCCCACAGCTTCGTGAGTTTTGGCTTCGCCGATTCGTCCTTTCTCGCAATTTCGATCGAAGCCCGCCGTGAGCAGGGTGAGCAGTACGGGCTCCTCCGGGGACTCGGGCGCAACTTCGAACTGATCTATGTCCTTGGCGAAGAGCGCGACCTGATCGGCAAGCGGGCGGCCTTCGGCGACCATGACGTCTACCTCTACCCGATCCGGACGACGCCCGCCCGCGCCCGGGCCGTGCTGGTCGACATGCTGAACCGGGCCATCGGCCTGGGCCGTCATCCGGAGTTCTACAACACCCTCACCAACAACTGCACCTCGAATCTGGTGCGTCACGTCAATCGGGTCGTGCCAAGCCGGATTCCGATGGGGCTCAAGCTTCTGCTACCAGGCTACGCCGACGAGGTGGCCCGGAGCCTGGGCCTCATCGACTCGACCATGTCCATCGAGCAGGCCCGCGCCCAATACCGCATCAACGACGTGACCCGGCGTTACCTTACCAGCGTCGATTTCTCGGCCCGTATCCGAACTCACTGAGGCTCTCATGACCCGCCGTGCCCTTGCCCTGACGGCCGCCGCCACCCTCGCGATCACCGCGCTCGCCGCCGCCCACGACATGTTCCTCAAGCCGGCCCAGTTCTTCGTGGCCGAGCGCTCGTCGCTGCCTGCCGTGCTGCTGAACGGCACCTTCGACAAGAGCTCCAACTCGATCAATCGGACCCGGATCGCGGACCTGAGCATGGTCGGTCCCGCCGGGCGGATCCGGATGGACACCACCGCGTGGGGCACGGCAGGCGACACCAGCCGGATCGTCTATGCGACGGGAGCTGCCGGAACCTACGTATTTGCCGTTTCCACCCGGCCCAGCGAAATCGAGCTCGACGCCAAGGACTTCAACGGCTACCTCAAGGACGATGGCCTGCCCGACGAACTCGCCCGGCGCACCAAGGCCGGTGAGCTCGGCCAGGACGCCAAGGAACGGTACTCCAAGCACGTGAAGGCCGTCGTGCAGGTCGGCGACCGGAGAAGCAACGACTTCGCCATGGTCCTCGGCTATCCGGCCGAGATCGTTCCCGTCGATAACCCCTACGCCGTCAAGATTGGCGGGAAGCTCGGCGTGAAGATGCTGGTGGATGGCAAACCTGCGGCGGGCGTCAACGTGCTGTTCGGCTCGCGGTCAGCGTCGGGCAAGGCAACCGCCGAGCGGAACACCCGGGCGGGCGCGGACGGCGTTGCGCACGTCCCAATCGATGGACCCGGTGTCTGGTACGTCAAGTTCATCAG
>JANMXA010000242.1:0-2323 GCA_031394255.1 Gemmatimonadota bacterium | reverse complement strand
CTTACCGTCTGGCGAGACGATCGTCAGACCATCGACGCCGTTGAACGCGATCCAGTCGCCACTCCGCGCCCATTTGACCGGCGTGTACGGAGTAATTTCTGGCACGATCACGATCGGGACGCTTTTTGCGCCGACGCGCGACTTGACGAGGGACCACTGACCGATGACGCCGGCGGCGTCCTGCGGGTAAGCGATCCACACGCCGTCGGGCGACCAGGCCGGCAGGTCCTGGCCGTTCTCCGCCCGGAACAGTTCGACCGGCGGTCCGCCGGAAGTGGGCGACATCCAGATGCGGTTGCCGTCCGATCCTTCGCGGTAGAACGCAATGCGCTGGCCGTCTGGAGAAAACGTCGGCGAACTGAGAAGAAACGTCTCGCTCGAGCGAAAGTCCGCCGGCGTGACGATGGGCCGCTCGAAGTCGCCGGTCTGGCTGCGCAGCCAGATTTCGTCCACGCCGGAGCGATCCGTGGTGAACGCCATTTGCGACGCCGCCGAAGACCAGGTGGGGTCCATTTCGTTCCGCGCCGTCGCGATCACGACCTCGGGGACCGGGTGTTCCAGCGAAATCCGATAAACGTCGTAGTCCGCCTGCTGAAACGTCATGGCGAGCCGCTTGCCGTCGGGCGATGTGGCCGGATCGTTCTCGATGTTGCCGCTGCTCGTGATCAGCCGGGACGTCTCGCCCTCGGTGTCGGTCAGCCAGAGATGGACCCCGGGCCGGGGGAGAGGCAATGCGCTGATGATGTGGCGACTGTCGGGAAGCCAACTGAATGTTGCCGCGTAGTTCGGCATGTTGGGCGACGGTGCGGGAACCGTATGCGGCACGCCGCCCTGCAGCGGTAACACCCAGAACTGCGGCCGCACTCTCCCGTCCGACCTGGGTACCTCCGTCAGCCATGCCCCGATCCGAGAGCCGTCGGGCGTAAAGCTAACGGTGCCTTCGAAGAATTTCCGCTCGCCGAATGACCCTTGGGTGTAGCGCGTCGGCGTGCTTCCGGGCGGCGACGACAGCCAGACCGACTTGACGCCACCGTAATCCACGTCGAGCGAGCGGAGCAATGCCAGCGTCTTGCTGTCGGGCGAGATCGCGGCGCGCCAGACGTTTTCGAGAATCAGCTCCGGTTCTCCGCCGACGGAGGAGACGCTCCACAAACCTTCGCGCGTTTTCGCGAGCGACACGTAGTACAGCCGCGCGCCGTCCGGCGCCCAGAATACCTGTTGGCAGTCGAACCGCACATGCGTGACCTGGGCGCGTCCCGGCGAGCCAACGACGCGCGTGAACACCTGAAGGACGCCGTCGACCCCCGCGATGTAGGCGAGGGTGTTCCCGTCGGGCGACCAGGCCGCCTGACTCTGGTAGCCGGCTTCGGTCGCAAATGGCGTGAAGCGATAGCCGTCCAGCGATCGCCCGTCGTCGGGGCGTCTGATAAATGCCCCGAGGGCGAACGCGGCAGTGACGAGGGCCGCGGCCCCGTACAGACCACGCCACGACCATCGCCGCGGCGCGGCGACCGATGGCGCCTCCGCCGGCGCGAACTCTGCCAGTCGATCGCGCAGCGTGCGAAGCTCGCGCGCGAGATCGGCGGTGGAATCGTAGCGCTGGCGTGGATCCTTCGCGAGACAGCGGTCGATAGTCCATCGCAGCGGCGGCGGCACGCGCGGATTCAGCCGGGCAATGGGATCGGGCTCGTCCTCGATGATCGCGCTCAGTGTCTGCGCCGAACTATCGCGCCGGAACGCGCGCTGCCCCGTGAGCATCTCGTAGAGCGTCAGACCCAGCGAGAACTGATCTGTCCGGTGGTCGACCGTCGCGCCGCGCGCCTGTTCGGGACTCATGTACGGCACAGTGCCGACGATGACGCCGGTCTGCGTCTGGGTCGCGCCGGGATCGGAGAATCCGTCCGGCGCGCCGACGAGGGCGAGGCCGAAGTCGAGCACCTTGACGTGCGCGTCGCGCGTCACCATCACGTTTTCGGGCTTCACGTCACGATGCACGATCCGCGCAGCATGAGCGGCGGCCAGGCCGTCCGCGATCTGCACCGCGAAGTCCAGGACCTCGCGAACCGGGAACGGTCCCCTTGCGAGACGCTGCCGGACGGATTCGCCGTCCACGAGTTCCGACACGATGTACGGAATGCCATCCTGCACGCCGACGTCGTACACGGTGACGATGTTGGGATGATTCAGCGCGCTGGCAGCCTGCGCTTCCTCCGTGAACCGGCGCTGGCGATCGGCGTCACCGGCCGCGCGGGTCAGAACCTTGATCGCGACGTCGCGATTGAGCCGGGGGTCGCGGGCGCGATACACCGCGCCCATGCCACCG
>JANMXA010000241.1:0-28384 GCA_031394255.1 Gemmatimonadota bacterium | reverse complement strand
CCGCGGCGCGCCCCCCCAGGGTGGTACCGAGGTCCGATGCTACGGCGTCCTCCGCCCGGGGCTCAAAAAGAACTGGGCCGTGGACCGCGCGACGGCCTCCGTTCTCGGTCTGATTGGGGCCGGGCTTGCCGGTGCCGCGGCGGTCGGGGCGTTGGGACTCGGACTCCTTGCCCTGGGGCCTCGGCGGCGGCAGGAGCGGGCGGTCTGGCGCTGGCCTGGTATCGGTTGGCCTACCGCCATGCCTTTCGAAAGTCCGTCGAGGAACTCGAACAGCTGTTGGCTGGCCTGAACGGGCTCTTGCGGTCGCAGTCCGTGTTCGGGGGCGGCTCCGCCGAAGGAAGCGCCTGGGGCAGGGGTAGATACCAGGATACCAACGTCCCCGTCTGAAACATCCTGCAACATTGGGACGTACGCTCAGGAAACGTTGCAGCTGACTGAAACGATTTGCGGCGCAGTTGATTAAGTTGTTGCCAGATATTGTGTTGCTGTTTGGGAGTAAATCGATGAATCCAGAGATCTTGATCCCGCTCGCCGGAATGTTCACCGGGGTCTTTGTGATAGGGGCCCTTGGTTGGGCAGGGGTCCGGATCTTCACTGGCCCAGTTGGCCAGGCGCTGGCGCGGCGGATTCAGGGCCATCACGGAGGCCCCGATCCCGAGGTGATGAACGAGGTGCTCGAGTTGCGCCACCAGATGGAACAGTTACAGCAGCGTCTGACCGACACTGAAGAACGGGTCGACTTCGGCGAACGATTGCTGGCCCAGCGCAGTGAGGCCGCCCCGGACCGGAGCAAGTAGTGGAAGACATCGTAGCGCTCGTACTGCTGTTTGGCGGCGGGGCGATGGTGCTGATTGCCTACAGCCCGATCGGCAAGGCGATCGCCGCCCGGATCAGGGGCGAGACCCCCCACAACCTCGCCGCGCTTCAGGGCACCGATCCGACGGTGCTGGAGGAGCTCGACCGGCTGCGACAGGAACTCGATCAGGTTCACGAACGGCTTGATTTCACCGAGCGGCTGCTCGCCGGCAAGGCGCCGGCCTCGATCGAAGGAGAACGGTCCTCATGATTCAGGCGCTTCCGCCGTTGCCGCCAACGGCACCGATCCCGCCCGACGTCCTGATCTCCAGCGGGCCGCCTGCGGGCGCAATGATCGCCGTGGTGCTCATCGTTGGCGTGATCGTCGCCGGTATGGTGTTCTGGCCCCTCGTGCGCGCCTATGCTCGCCGCATCGAAGCGAAATCGATCGATCCGGGGCTTGTCAACGAGATTGGGCAGCTTCGAGCCCGCGTGGCCGAACTCGAAGAGTCCAGCCACCGGCTCCAGGAACTCGAGGAGCGGGTCGACTTCTCCGAACGACTCCTGGCCCAGGGCCGGGAAGCTCTGCCAGCGAACCGCAAGGACGCCAACTGATGCCCCCCGGCGACATCGCTCCAGTCATTCTGGTGAGTGTCCTGGCGTTGGTGACCGGTGCGGTCCTGATCTTCCGCGGTCCCGTGGGCCGCGCCCTGGCCCGGCGGATCGAGGGGACCATCGGTGAGGTGCCCGAGCTCGAAGGCCGGCTTCAGGAGATCGAGGGGCGACTCCAGACGGCAGAGGCAGAGCGGAGCGAGTTGCTTGAGCGGGTGGAGTTTGCCGAGCGGATGCTGCTCACCGCCCGTGAACAGCCCAAGGAGCTACCGCGATGAACTGGTTCAAGCGGACCATGGGCCTGGACTTCATCGACATGGCGATCCAGGCGGTTGTCACCGGCTCGGTGATGGGTTTCATGGATTCAACCATGCCCCACCCGTTTGCCGAAGGACCGATGATGCTCGTCGCCGGCGCCTCTGTCGTGGTTTATGCGATCAGACGCCATCGAGCGTTGCTCAGGATGGGGCCCGAGATCGGCCTGACCACGGGGCAGATGGCTGCCGAGCGGATCGAGGAACTCGAGTCGCGAGTCGCGCAGCTCGAGGCTGGCGACCACCGACTGTTGGAGCTCGAAGAGCGGCTCGACTTCACCGAACGGATGCTGGCCCAGGCTACGGGCGAGCGGGCGTCGCTGCCCCGATCGGCGGACGCATGAGACGGGACGGTTCAGTGGTCCTGTTGGGCGTTCTCGGAGCCAGCGTGTTTGCCATGTTCATCCAGGGCGTACTCGCGATGAAGCTCGGCGTCGGCTATGCGATCCCGACAACCATCGTCGGAGCGATTGCCGCCGGGGTAGCGCTGCGGGGGCCGCTGGGTCAGGCCCTGGCCCGGGTGCTGCACGGAGAGAGTGTGGACCTGCCGCCCGAACAGGTTCTCGGTGAGCTCGACGACCTCCGAACCCGGCTCGCGGAACTGGAAGAGCGCGCCGATTTCAGCGAACGCCTGCTGGCCGCCCAGCGAGACGACGCCGAGAAGAAGTAGGCCCGGGCGGGTGCCGGGACAACCGGGTTGGGCTACATTCGTCAGAGCCCGATCCTTGCAAAGGGGGACGTGGCATGGTCACAAAAGAAGATGTGCAGAACATGATCGACCGGCTCGAAGGCGGAACCGTCGAAAGCCGCGAGGTCGAACCCGGCTTCTGGGTGGTGAAAAGCCAGCATGGCGCCGAGATCGTGGTCAACTTTGCGCCGCCCGTGGTGATCCTTCGGGTGCGGGTCATGGAGCCGCCGGTCGAGAGCGGTAGACGGAGCGACTTCTACCGGCAGTTGCTCGAGTTCAATGCCCATGACCTGGTCCATGGTTCCTACGGTCTGGAAGGGGAACATGTCGTTCTCACTGATGCTCTGGAGCTCGGGCATCTCGATTTTGAAGAGTTTGAGGCGACCTTCGATTCGTTGACGTTGGCGCTCAAGTCTCACATGAGCGCTTTGGCGCCGTACCGGGAGAGGTAAGACGCGATGGGAATCTTCGAACGTTTTTCGACGATGTTGAAGTCGAACATCAATGAGCTGATCTCCCGGGCCGAAAATCCCGAGAAGATGTTGAATCAGTTGATTCTCGACATGAAGTCGAATCTGGCCAAGGCCAAGCAGGAAGCCGCGGCCGCCATCGCCGACGAGAAGAAGTTGCAGGCCGACGCCGAAACACTCAAGAAGCAGGCGGAGGACTGGGAACGCCGGGCGATGCTCGCGGTGCAGGAAGGCCGGGACGACCTTGCCAAGCAGGCGCTGGTCCGGTTCAACGAGGCCGCCCAGGGCGCCCAGCAGCTCCACGATACCTGGGTCAAGCACAGGGCCGACACCGAGAACCTCAAGGTCCAGCTCCGCCAGCTCAACGACAAGATCGAAGAGGCGAAGCGGAAGAAGAACATCCTGGTGGCGCGTGCCAAGCGGGCGGAGGCCCAGCAGCGGATCCAGGAAACGATGTCCGGCATGTCGGACAAGAGCGCCTTCGAGTCGTTCGACCGGATGGCCGAGAAGATTGAGCACATCGAACGCAAGGCGATCGCGGCGTCGGAGATTCAGGCGGAGTTCGAGGGCGACGATCTGCAGGCCCAGTTCAAGCAGCTGGAATACAAGGGCTCAGCCGACCAGCAGTTGCTCGAGCTCAAGTCCAAGATGGGGTTGCTTGGGAAAGGCAGCGGCGAGACCAAGCAGATCGGCCGCGGCGAGACCACCGTCCACGACGCCGAAGTCGTCGAGGACGACGAAACGAAATAGCCGAAGCCCCACGGGGAATGGCCCGGCGGCCGCCGAACGAAGGCGGCCGCCGGGCCTTCGCCTTCACTTGACCAACGCGTGGTCCGGATACAGTTTTGGATACGATTCGTTCCTTTTTCCCGCTTCCCGGCTGCGTTTCCCATGGCTGATCCCCGTTTCCTGATTCTCGCCGACGGCAATTTCCACCCGCTCGAATCCAAGACTGCCAATTCGGTCATCCGGTATCATCCGAGCCGTGTGGTTGCGGTCCTCGATCGTGATACGGCCGGCAAGACCGTCGACACGGTGCTCGGGTTCGGCGCCGGCATTCCCATTGTTGGATCGATCGAGGCCGGTCTCGCCTTGAAGCCGACTGCCGTCATGATCGGCATTGCCCCCGCCGGTGGCCAGCTTCCCGAGGAGTGGCGCGGCTGGCTGGCCAAGGCCCTCGAAGCCGGCTGCGACATCATCAGCGGACTCCATACCTTCATCTCGGACGATCCCGAGTTGTCGGCGATCGCCGCGCGCCATGGTCGAAGCATCTACGATGCCCGGAAGGCGCCCAGGAACCTCCCGATCGCCGCGGGCCAGGCTCGCCTGCTCGATCCCTTCGTGGTGCTGACGGTGGGGACGGACTGCAACGTCGGCAAGATGACGGCACAGCTCCAGCTGACGGCGGCTCTCAAGGCCCGGAAGCTCCGGACCAATTTCGTGGCCACGGGTCAAACCGGAATCTTCATCGAGGGTTGGGGTACCGCGGTCGATGCGGTGGTGGCGGACTTCATTGCGGGCGCGGCCGAGGAACTCACCGTTCGGGGCGCCAAGGACGCCGACATCGTGCTGGTGGAGGGCCAGGGCAGCATCAATCATCCTGGGTACTCGGGCGTGACGCTTGGCCTGTTGCACGGGTCCTGCCCTGACGCGTTGATTCTCTGCCACCAGGCGACGCGGACTCACATCGGGGAGTACCGGACTACGCCGTGGCTCAAGATTCCGCCGCTCTCCCGCTATGTCGAGTTGTACGAGATGATCGGCTCCGCCGTCCACCCGACCAAGGTCATCGGGATCTGTCTCAATACGTTTGATCTGGATGATGAGGGAGCCCGGGCGGCCTGCCGCGCCGCTGCGGCGGAGACCGGCTTGCCCTGCACGGACCCGGTCCGGTTCGATCCGGCCCCTCTAGTCAACTCCATCGTCCGCGAGCGCGAGAACTACCTCGAGCGCAAAGCGCTTTAGTCTGCCTCAGTCCCCGGCCGCTTCCCGATTTCCGGGGGCGGCCGGTTGGCCGGTTCGTCCCGCAGCATGCGGAGCGCCGGCGTCTCCAGATCGTCAAACTGCCCGCGATGAGTAGCCCACACGAATCCGGCCACCGCGATCAGCACGATGCCGATCGCCAGTGGAACGAGGACGTACAGGATCGTCATCGGGTCGCCTCAAAGGTTCTGCTTCGCCAGCTGATCAGGATCACGGTGAGGGAACTGACCGGCATCATGATCGCCGCCAGGAGCGGATTGATCAGGCCGGTCACGGCCAGGGCGGCCCCAATAAGATTGTAGCCAATACTGATGCCGATATTGCGCCGGATCACTCGCATCGTCCGTCTCGCGCCGTCCACCAGTTCCACCAGCGGGTCGAGTCCTGGGCGGGCCAGGAACACATCGGCGGCGGCAAGGCATGCCTCGGCTCCACCCCGGACACCGATACCGACGCTGGCACGGCCGATAGCCGGGGCGTCGTTGACGCCGTCGCCGACCATGACCACGGTCTGACCGTCGGCCAGCCGCCGCTCCACCGCCACGAGCTTGTCTTCCGGCGTGGCGCTGCCGCGCGCCCGGTCGGCCGGGATGCCGACAGCGACGGCGGCCGCCTGCACCACCGACGGAACATCGCCGGAAAGAATGCTGGCCCGCCAACCACGGGCCTCGAGAGCCTTGACCGCGTCACGGGCACCCGCTCGAACCGGGTCGCCGAATCCGGCAGCGCAGGCCACGACCCCGTCCACGGCGACCAACACCGGCGTCAGATGGTCGGCCAGGGTGCCGGCCAGATCCTGCGGGTCACTGGCGACGGCAAGCACGTAGCGAGGCGAACCGATCGTGATGAGGCGGCCGCCCACTACGCCGGTCAAGCAGCCACCCATCACCGGCTGAACCTGTTCGGCTTCAACGGGGTCGATGTCGGCCCAGGCGGTCTCGAAGGCTCTGGCGATCGGATGTGAGGAATGCCGCTCGAGCGACACAACGGCAGCTTGCAGTTCCGCGGGACCGGTCCAGCTGATGAGCCCGAGGCTTCCCTCCGTGATGGTCCCGGTTTTGTCGAGGACCAGTTCGGCCGGTTGCGACAACACCTCGAGCGCGTCGGCGCCACGAATCAGGATCCCCCGGCGGGCGGCCCGGCCGATGGCTACCGTCATGGTCAGCGGGGTCGCCAGCGCCAGGGCGCAGGGACAGGTGACGATGAGGAGCGCGATGGCGTTGTCGAGCGCGGCCGCGGGGTCGACTCGCTGCCATACCAGCCAGGTCACCATCGCGAGCGCCAGCACGACGCCGATGAACCAGCCGGCCAGCCGGTCCGCCGTGCGGACGACCGGCGCCCGCCGCTGCATGCCGGCCTCGAGTTCCTGAAGGATGCGGCCCAGCCGGCTGGTCTCGCCGGTCTCGACGGTCCGAACCGTGAGCGATGCGCGCTGGTTGATCGTGCCCGCGTAAACCGTATCGCCGGCCCGCACCGACACCGGGCGGGATTCGCCGGTGAGCACGGAACAGTCCAGGGTTGATTCGCCGTCGTGAATGACGCCGTCAACTGGTATCGGATCACCGGCGCGAACCAGCACCATCTGGTTCGGAACCAGGGCTTCGACCGGAACCTCACGGATGGCACCGTCGGCGATCAGTCGGGCGGTGGACGGTGTCAGGGAGTGCAGCAACTCGGCTGAGTCCGCTGCGGCCCGTTGGGCGCGTTGCTGGAGGAACCGGCCGGCCAGGAGGAGGAAGATCAGCGTGACGACGCCGTCGAAGTAGATCGGGCCGGTGTCGGTCCAGGTGTTCATCGCCCCCCGAAGGAACCCGGCGCCGAGCGCCAAGGCGATCGGGATGTCCATATGGAGCCGACGGGCCCGGATCGCGGCCCAGGCACTCCGGAAGAAGATCCGGCCCGGGCCAAGCACCGACGGGACCGTCAACGCCAGGCTGACCCAGCGAAAGTACCGGATGTACGACGCCTCCATCGTGCCGAACCATCCGGCGTACAGCGCCAGTGCCACGGTCATCACGTTGATCGCGAGCGCACCGGCGATCCCGATTCGCACGAGCATGGCCCGGTCTTCGGCCTGGCGTCGCTGATCGATCGCCGCACCGCGGAACGGGTGTGGCGGATAGCCGAGGCGATCGAGGAACCGCGCGATGGCGCTGAGCGAAGTTCGGGCCGGGTCCCACGCGAGGCGGGCCAGGGACCGAGGAACGTTCAGCTCGGCGCTGACCGCGCCCGGGACCGCGAGCGGTACCTTTTCAACCAGCCAGACACACGAGGCGCAGTGGACGCCGTCGAGGTAGAGCTCGGTTGTCGCGAGGCCGTCGGGGGCGCGCCTGACGTACAAGGTCTGAAACGCTGGGTGGTCGAACTCGGCGTAGTCGCGGGCCGTGCTCGAGACCGCGGTTTGCCGGCGCTCGCCAAACGTGTAGTAACCGACCAGACCCGCGGCCGAGATCACGTCGTAAGCGGTGCGACACCCGGGACAGCAGAACTGGTGCTCTCGCGCCCGGTCGACTTCAAACTCCGGCACCGGGAGGCTGCAATGGGCGCAGCGGGGCGGGGCGCCGGGAAGTTCAGCGACCGAGGTGCTCATGGGCCGTCGGCGAGGCGTGGTGGGTGGCCATCCGCCCCGTCGCAGTCAGGATCCCGAAGACGATCAGCGTCGCCGCGCTGAGCGCGGGCAGGCGGCGCCGGACCGGGTCAGCGACCCGGGTGAGAAATGCGCTGGCCGCCAGTACGGCCGGAACGGTTCCCAGCCAGAAAATGGCCATCGCCTCAGCCCCCGTGAGAGCAGAACCGGTGCCGACGGCGACCGCGACAAACGCGAACAGCCATCCGCACGGGAACAGGGCCGTGACGGCGCCGAGAGCCGCTGCCCGAAGCGCCGGAGGAAAGGACCGCGCTCGAGCGGCAAGCCACGGGGCGAGCCGCCCGGCTCGGTCGAGAAACCGCCACCGAAATCCGGCCAGCGCTGCCATTTGAACTGCCCCGAACAGCACCAGAGCCACCCCGGCACCGCGGGCCGCGATGCCGGCGATTCCCGCCATCCGCCCGGCAAGGTCGACAGCGCCACCGGCAGCGCCGGCCAGGGCACCGAGCGCCACGTACCCGCCAAGGCGACTGCCGTGATAGGCCAGCCGGGCTCCGGGCGAACGCCCTGCCGCGCCGGCGATGAACCCGCACATCGCGGCGCAATGCGGGCTCCCCGCGAGGCTGGCGACCAGGATCGGCCAGACTGTCATGTCCGGGGAGTCAGTGGGCCGCCGGGCTCGCCGCGAAGCGTCTCGGTAAACCGGTCGGCGCCGCGGAGCACTGTGAAGCGGACCTCGTGGAGGCCGGGGTGGTCGAGCCGGACCGATGTGGCATACCGATGGTCGGGGCTTGGCGTCAGCTGAGCGGAAAACGCGCCGGAGGCATGGGCCACGGCGAAGCCTTCCAGGGAAATTCGCGCGCTGTCCAGCGGCACACCCGCCGGGCCGAGGAGCTGGACCAAGATGGCGCCATTTCGGTCGAGCGAGCCGACCAGCCTCCAGTCGAGCGAGGCATTGCGGCGCGCCTGCACCGCAGTCGAGTCCCACTCGATCGCTTTCCGGTAGTAATCGGCCTCGTACGCGTTGCCGTCACCCTTGTTGGCCTCGTACAGCAGGACGCCGTTGGCGAGGACGGTGACCCCAAGGACCCCGGCGATCGCGATCGGCCAGAAATTGTCGCGATTGATCATCGTTCGTGCTCTTTGTCGGTGCGGCGGTCTGATTCCGGGCGTTCGTCGTCGTGCTCGGGCCCGACGAGGGTGTAGTCGAACCGGTCGCTGTGGACACCGTCGGTGATCTTGAGATTGACGTGGCGCTCGCCGTCGTGGAACAGCGTCCGCGGTCCGACGACAAAGAGGCTGGTGCTCCGGAGTTCGCCCGGGCCCACCTTGAGCGGGTTTTCCGGGGAGATCACCTGGGCGCCATCCGCCCCTTCGAGTGAGATCGCGTATTCGTGCGGCGCGTCAGTGCGATTGGTGATCCTCACCCGCAACTGATTGACGACCCGGCCGTCGGCTTCGAACGAGTAGGGCGCCCCGATACCCCGGAGCACCGTGACGTCGGCATCCCGCCGCTGATTCAGGAAGTACACCAGCAGGGAGACGGCCACGAGCAGTGCCGTGGGGTAGATGATCACCCGCGGCCGGACCAGGTGCCGGGGCTGGCCCTCGACCTGATCGCGCGAGGTGTACTTCACCAGGCCCCGCGGCTTGCCGATGCGATCCATGATCTCATCGCAGGCATCGGCGCATTGGGTGCAATGGATGCACTCCATCTGGAGCCCGTCCCGAATGTCGATGCCGGTCGGACAGGTGAGTACGCAGGCCCGGCAGTCGATGCAGTCACCGGCCGGAACCTGGCTCTCCGCCTTGCCGCGAGGTTCGCCGCGGAGAGCATCGTAACCGACGATGAGAGACTGGCGATCGAGGAGTACGGACTGGAGCCGGCCGTACGGGCAGGCGACCAGGCAGGTCTGTTCACGGAAGTAGGTAAAGTCGAACATGATGGCGGCGGTAGTGCCTGCCATCACGAAGAATGCCGTCGGATGCTCCGACGGCGACGACCGGACCCAGTGGACGAGCTGGTCGATTCCGACGAAGTATGCCAGAAAGGTATGGGCCAGGAACAGAGCCAGCAGGAGGTACACGGCCCACTTGAGGAGCCGGCGCGGCTTGAGACCGGTGGCCCGGTCGAGGCCCAGCGTTCCGGTCCGGCCCCCCTCGAGCAGTCGCTCGATCGGGCGGAACAGGAATTCCATGTAGACGGTCTGCGGGCAGCTCCAGCCGCACCAGACCCGGTCGAACAGGGCCGTCAGCAGGAAGATCCCGATCCCGACCGTCACGAACAGCAGCATGAAGAGTAGCGTGTCGGTCGGAAGGAACGTCGTCCCGAGGATGATGAAGACCCGACGCGGGATGTCGAGCAGGACCAGCGGCTTCCCGTGGAGCTTGAGGTAGGGAATGATGAAGAACACGAACATCAGGGCGTACGCGACAACCCGCCGCTTCCGCCAGAATCCCCCTTCCGAGAGCTTCGGCCTGAGCCACCGGCGTGATCCGTCGGCGTTGAGGGTCGAGAGGACTCGGTCGGGGGCGTGGGTCGCCATCGATGCGGCTGCTTTCGCTACTTGGTCGCGGGCGGGGGCGCCGCCGCGGTGGTGATGGAATCCACGTTAACACCCTGGGGCGCTTTCGGTGCTTTCGGCGTCGTCCCTTTCAGCGTCAGCACATAGCCCGCGACCGCCACGAGCTGCTCGGGCTTGAGTGTCTTGCCCCAAGGCGGCATCCCCTTGGCGGCCACGCCCTCGGTGATCGTCTTCATGATCTCGAGCGGCTTGTTGCCGTGGAGCCAGTAGGCGTCGGTCAGGTTCGGCCCGATCAGGCCGCCGCCGTCCGCCACGTGGCAGGACGAACAGATCGTCGCGAAGGTGCTTGAGCCGAGCGCTTTCTGGGCCGGATCGGTCGACGCGGCCACGATCTTCTCGTCCGTGAGTCCGTTCATCGGGTCGTTCTTGGCCGCAAGTTCCGCCGCCTTCGCCATCTCCGCTTCGTAGTCGGCGATTCGCCCCTTGCCGTTGCCGATGCCCGGAACGTTGAGTACGTACAGAATCGAGAAGATGATGGTGACCCAGAACGTCGCCAGCCACCACCGGGGCATCGGGTTGTCGTATTCGCGGATACCGTCGTACTCGTGGTCCAACAATCGGTCCTGATTCGGATCGGCGCTCATCGCACCACCCCTTCGCGGTTTGAAGTCGGCGGTGTGTCGTTGTCGAGCGGGAGACGGCTCGCGGCATCCATGGCGGCCCGCCGCGAGGGCAAGAAGATCCAGACGGCGATCGCCAGGAACGCGATGAAGAAGATGATCAGTGCAACCTGGGCGTAGCCGGACAGGCCCGCCCCGCTCATGATGTCGGAGAGACGCATCAGTGACTCCCTCCCGCCGCAACGGCGTGATCGGGCGTCCCGGCGCTGGCCAGTTTGATGTCTCGTCCCAGTCGCTGGATGTAAGCAACGATCGCCACGATCTCCTTGCCCTCGAGGCCCTTGGGCCCGCCCTGCGCGGCGATCCCTTCGGCTATGAGCTTGGCCTGCGCCCGGGCTTGTGTCGGCGCGTTGTTCACCGCGTCCCCGTACGGCACGCCGAGCATCGCCATCACGTCGACCTTCTTCTGGATCCCCTCGAAGTCGAGGGCATTCGTCTCGAACCAGGGATAGCGCGGCATGATCGAACGCGCCGTGATCTGGCTCGGGTTGGCGAAGTGGCGGACGTGCCAGAGATCGGGGTACTTGCCGCCTTCCCGGGCGAGGTCCGGACCGATCCGGCGCGAACCCCAGAGGAACGGGTGGTCGTAGACGAACTCGCCCGGCTTGGAGTACTCACCGTAGCGCTCGGTCTCGTATCGGAACGGCCGGATCATCTGCGAATGGCAGTTGAAGCATCCTTCGCGGATGTACAGGTCCCGCCCGGCGAGCTCGAGCGGCGTATACGGCTTCACCGAGGCGATGGTCGGGATGTTCGACCGGATAAGGAAGGTCGGAATGATCTCGAACAAGGATGCCACGATGACCGCGACCAAGACCAGCACACTGAAGGTCACGGGGAGGCGCTCCCAGGTCCGGTGCCACGCTGCCCGGGCGAAACCAGCCAGGGCGCCGCCGGAAACCGGGGCCGGGGTCTCCGAATAATTCGGGGCCAACGGGGCGGCTTCGATGACCGGGACGTCGTACGCCGCCGGCCGGGCGCCCCAGGTCTTGAAGATGTTGTAGCCGAAGAGCCCCATGCCGGCGATGTAAAGACCGCCGCCCGCCGCGCGGAGCAGGTACATCGGCATCAGGCGCATCGTGGTTTCGACGAAATCCGGGAACTGCAGCCGGCCGGTCGCGTCGAACGCCCGCCACATGAGCCCCTGGGTAAGGCCGGCGCTGTAAATCGCGGCCGCGTACAGGATCATTCCGAAGGTCGCCAGCCAGAAATGAACCTCGGCCAGCTTATGGCTGTGGAGCTTCGTCTGGAACAGTCGCGGCAGCAGCCAGTAGATCATGCCGAAGGCCATAAAGCCGTTCCAGCCCAGCGCCCCGGTGTGGACGTGGGCGATGATCCAGTCGGTGTAGTGGGCCAGGGCGTTGACGCTCTTGATCGACAGCACGGGCCCTTCGAACGTGGCCATGCCATAGGCGGTCACCGCCACCACGAAAAATTTGAGAACCGGATCCTCGACCACCTTCCGCCAGGCGCCAC
The DNA here is from genome assembly GCA_031394255.1 of Gemmatimonadota bacterium. Taxonomy (GTDB): domain Bacteria; phylum Gemmatimonadota; class Gemmatimonadetes; order Gemmatimonadales; family GWC2-71-9; genus SHZU01. Next base: position 16,254 of record JANMXA010000241.1, on the reverse strand, counting down.
GGAGCGTCAGCAGGCCGTTCACCATGCCGCCCCAGGACGGAGCCCACAGCATGACGGAGAACAGCATTCCCAGCGTGGAAGCCCATTCCGGCAGCGCGGTGTAGTGCAGGTGGTGGGGCCCGGCCCAGATGTACATGAACACCAGGGTCCAGAAGTGGAGGATCGACAGCCGGTAACTGAACACCGGCCGATCAGCCGCTTTGGGCATGAAGTAATACATCAGGCCAAGGAACGGCGTGGTCAGGAAGAAGGCCACCGCGTTGTGACCGTACCACCACTGCATGAATGCGTCCTGGACCCCGGCGTAGATCGAATAGCTCTTGAGGGGGCCGGCCGGGATCGCCAGGTTGTTGAAGATGTGAAGGATGGCCACCGTGATGATCGACGCGATGTAGAACCAGATCGCGACGTACAGGTGCCGCTCCCTCCGCTTGGCGATCGTACCGAAGAAGTTGACCGCGAAGATCACCCAGACCACCGCGATCGCGATGTCGATCGGCCACTCGAGTTCGGCGTATTCCTTGGCCTGGGTGAACCCCAGGGGCAGGGTGAGCGCCGCCGCGACGATGATCAACTGCCAGCCCCAGAAATGGAGCTTGCTCAGCGTGTCGCTGAACATCCTGGCCTTGAGGAGCCGCTGGCTCGAATAGTACGCTCCCAGGAAGAAGGCGTTCCCCGCAAAGGCGAAGATCACCGCGTTCGTATGGAGCGGCCGGAGCCGACCGAAACTCAGGACGGGGAGCCCGAAACTCAGGTTCGGGTACGCCAGCTGGAGGGCGATCACCAACCCCACGAGCATCCCCACCAGACCCCAGATGAAGGTGGCGAAGAGGAACTTGCGGACGATGGCGTCGTCGTACGAGAAACGGTCGAGTCGTGCGTTCATCCCTGACCCCGGACAGAGTAAGTGTCGTGGCGGCCGATGCCGGCCTATAACGGGAGCGCGACAAAACTCGCCGCTTGCCTGTGAAGCTTCGGCCGAATCGTATGTGAAGGCGGCTTTAAGTTTGCTGGATCAGCCGGCTGGCGAACTCCGCAATCATCACGACGGGGGCGTGGGTGTGGCCGGAGGTGATCGTGGGCATGATCGAGGCGTCGGCAACCCAGAGATCTTCGGTGCCATGGACCCGCAGCCCCGCCCCGACCACCGAGGTGGCGTCCGACCCCATCCGGCATGTCCCGACGGGGTGATACAGCGTCTCCGAGCGCTGGCGAATGAATAGATCCAGCGGCTGCCCCGACAGCGGGAGAAATCTCGGCCCCCGCCACCGGTCCACCTGAGCCCGTTCAGCCAGGGCCATCGCCCGTTCCATCCCGGCCTCCATCAGGCCCAGATCGGAGGCCGCCGAGAGGTAGCCGGGGCGGATCGACGGGGCCTGGGCCGGGTCGGACGACCGCAGGGAAAGCTGGCCACGGCTCTCGGGGTGGAGAAGCACGACGGCCACCGTGAATCCGTGCCCGGGCGGGTTCCCACGTCCATGGTCCACGAAGAAGCTGGGCGCAAAGATGAACTCGATGTCCGGCCGGGTCGCGCTAGCGCGTAGCCGCAGGAATGCCCCGGCCTCGGCCACGTTCGATGAGAGATGGCCGCGCCGCAACAGCGCATAGCGCAACAGACTGGACAGTCCCTCGGCGGCGGCCAGGGTGACCCGCTGCCGGCAGTGGTACATCGCTCCGCAGGTCAGGTGGTCCTGCAGGTTCATCCCGACGCCGGGCAGGTCGGCCACGACGGCGATGCCCTGCTGTTGCAGTTGGTCGGCCGGCCCGACGCCGGATAGCAGCAACAGATGCGGGGACCCGATCGCCCCGCCGGCGAGGATCACCCGGCCGCCAGCCGAGACCATACCGCGTCCGCTCACCTGATAGTCGACCCCCACGGCCCGGCGGCCATCGAATCGAATCCGGCGTGCCAGGGCGGTCGGGGTGATCGTAAGATTAGGACGATGGCGCACCGGATCCAGGTACCCGGTGGCGGCGCTTACTCGCGCTCCCCGCGATTGGGTCACGCGGAAGAACCCGGCCCCGTCGACGTTCCCGCTTTGAAACCCATCGTTGGCCGGGATGCCCATTCCCAGAGCGGCTTCGAGGAGGGATCGGCTCACCGGGTTCGGGGTGCGGAGTCGATCAATCGTAATGCCGACCTCGCCAGGCTGGCGCCGGCGGTCGGCCGGGATCTCCGCCCGCTGGAGGGTTGGCGCAAGGTCCTCCCAGGCCCAGCCGGGGTTGCCCAAGCGGGCCCATTCGTCGAGGTCGGCTGGGACCGGCGGGGTCCAGATCATGGCGTTCATGGCGCTCGAACCACCGAGGAGTCGTCCCCGGGGCCAGAACAGCGAACGATCCCCCAGGCCCGGCTCGGGATCGGTGTGATACTGCCAGTCGACGTCGGTCCCGAAAAGCTTGCCAAAACCGGCGGGAATCCGCGACATGGTCGGGATGCGGGCGGTGCCCGCCTCGAGGAGGAGGACCCGGGTTGAGGGATCCTCCGAGAGCCGGCTCGCGAGCACCGAGCCGGCCGAGCCGGAGCCGACGATGATGTAGTCGTACATGGGGGAAGACGATAACGCCGGAGCCGGGTTCCGAACTAGGCCGGGGTGATGAACGCCTGGAGTATTCGTCGCTCGGTGGGACCGGGACGGAGCACCCGGAGGGCGTTGAGAATCACCGCCACGTCGATCGCCTCCTGGAGCAGAGCGCCAATCGCGGCCGGCACCATCCCGACGGCGGCGAACACCATGGCGATCGCCGAGAGGATCAGGCCCGCCCCGATGCTTTGCCGCGCGATCCGCATCGTTCGGCGCGCGATCCCGATGGCGAGTGGAACCCGGGTGAGGTCGTCGGTCAGCATCACGATGTCGGCCGCTTCGGCGGAGATGCCGCCGCCATGAGCGGCGATCGCGATCCCGACGGTGGCGGCCGAAAGGGCCGGGGCGTCGTTGGCGCCATCACCCACCATCAGGACGCCGTGACCCTGCTTGGTGAGCCGGGCGACGAACGACACCTTGTCCTGGGGCAGCAGGTCACCCACGGCGTCCACGATGCCGAGCTCGGCGGCTGCCGCCTTGGCGTTGATGGTCCGGTCGCCCGACAACATGATGGCTCGGGAAAGGCCCAGCACTTTGAGTCCGCGCACCATGGGCGCGGCCGTCGGCCGCACCCGGTCAGCGTAGAGTATTGTGCCGGCGGCTTGGCGATCGACCGCGATATAAGCCTTGAGCCCCTGGCCGTCGGTGGTAGAGGTGAAGACGGCGGCTGCCTCGGGCTCCCATTCCTTGAGCAGTGTCAAGGCGCCCACTGTCACCCGGCGCCCTCCGACCGAACCGGTGACTCCCCGGCCCGCCGATTCCACGATCTGCTCTCCGGTCGGGAGCTCACCGAGACGCGCCGAGGCCGCCTCGAGCAGGGACCGGGCAAGCAGATGTCCCGATCCCTGCTCGACGCCGGCCGCCAGGGCAAGCAATTCGTTCTCGCTGAACGGGGACAGTGGCTCCACGGCGGCGACGACCGGCCGGCCCAGTGTCAGCGTCCCGGTCTTGTCGAACACGGCGATGGTGACCTGGCTCAATTGTTCGAGCGCGGTGCCGTGCCGCACGATGATCTGGTGGCGGGCCGCTCGATTGACGCCACCGAGCAGGGCCACCGGGACCGCCAGGATCAGCGGGCACGGGGTTGCGACGACCAGTACGGCGAGGATCCGGTTGGGGTCCCGGGAGAGCAGGAAGGCGAGCGCGCATGCCAGCAGGGTGATCGGCGTGAACCACACGGCCGCTCGATCGGCAAGGCGTTGGATGGGCGCCTTGCTGGCCTCTGCGGAACGAACCAGCTCGACGATCTGGTGATAGAGGCTGGCCGCGGCGGCGGCTGTCGCTTCCATCGTGACCGGGCTGTCGAGGTTGACCGTACCCGACCGCAGCGGTGAGCCCGGTTCGACGGTCCGGGGCAGGGGCTCACCGGTCAGGCGCGAGGTGTCGAATCCGCTCCGCCCCAGCCGCACGACTCCGTCGCACGGCACCATCTCGCCGGGCCGGACCAGGAGCAGGTCACCGATCGCGACCATCGCGACCGGGATGTCTTCCGTCACCCCATCCCGCTGTCGGTGGGCGATCCGCGGCGCCTGAGCCTCGAGGTCGGCCACGGCGCGCGAGGCGCGGCGTGCCGCGGCCTTCTCGAGCGCCTCGCCACCCGTCTGCATCAGCACGATGACCAGGCCCGGCAGCGGCTGGTCGAGCCACACCGCGGCTACCAGCGCCAGCGTCGCCACCAGGTCGGCCGCAAAGCGCCCCTGGAACGCGACGGCGACCGTGGCCCAGACGATGGGAAGTCCGAACACCACGAGTCCGGCCATCCAGATCCAGCAGCGAGCTTCGGCGAGTCCGGAAACGACTCGCGGGGCCAGAAGCCCCGCGAGCAAGACCGCCAGTGTGAGCAGGGGACGTGCCCCCGCGGCCCAGAACGAGTGGAGTCTAGTGCGACCCACTGCGCGCCGGAACGCCGGCCGTGTGGCGAAGGCAGAAACCCACGCCCCGCACGGTCTCGATATGAGGATCGACGGTGTACTTCATCAGCTTGCGGCGGAGGTTCCCGACGTGGACGTCCACGACGTTGCTCTCCGGATCGAAATGCATGTCCCACACCTTCTCGAGGAGGGTCGTCCGACGGACCACCTCCTCAGGATGGAGCATGAAGAATTCGAAAAGCTGGAACTCCTTGGCCGTCAGGTCCAGCCGCTTTCCTTCCACTGCGGCCTGGTGACGAAGCCGGTCGAGCTCGAACGGGCCGTAGCGCAACACTTCCAGCCGTTCCGCGCCACCGCGCCGATGCAGGGCTCGAAGCCGGGCCAGCAGTTCCTCGAACCGGAATGGCTTGGTGAGGTAGTCGTCCGCGCCGGCGTCGAGCCCCCGCACGATGTCCTCCACCGCGTCACGCGATGTCAGCATCAGGATCGGAGTGTTGCGCCCTTCGCGCCGGAGTTCCTGGGCCACCTGGAACCCGTTCTTCTTGGGTAACATCAGATCGAGCAGGATGACGTCGTACTCGTAGACGTGGGCCAGCATGGTGGCTTCGTCACCGTCCGGGGCGACGTCGACCACATAGCCTTCTTCCTTGAGGCCCTGCTCGATAAAGCCGGCGACCTTCCGGTCGTCCTCCACGACGAGAACTTTCATGGGTCTACCATAGAGCCTTCGCGGTAAAGCACCGTCGAACGGTTCGTGAAGTCTACTTCACGAATCTGCCGCCGGGAGGGTGAGGACGAAGAGCCCGCCCCCGCCGGCCCTGGGCACTGCGGTCAGATCGCCGCCGAGCAGTCGAGCGAGTCGGCGCGAGAGCGCCAATCCAACGCCATGGCCGGCGCCGCCGCCGTCCGAAGATGCGGTAGTGTAATAGATGTCGAAGATCCGGTCGATCGAGTCGGCCGGGACCCCCGGGCCCTCGTCCTCGACCCGGAATTCGATCATCGGTGGCACCGATTGCGCGTTCACGGAGACCGAACTGCCTGCCGGGGTGTGCCTGATGGCGTTCGACAGGACGTTGACGAAGATCTGTTCGATCCGGTGAGCGTCGGTGCGGCAGACGAAGCCGCCCTTCCGGTCCACACCGGCCATGGTCACCTGTTTCTCGTTCGCGGCCGGGGTGACGCGCTGGATCGCCCCATGGACGACAGTGCAGCAATCCACGTCACGAATCACCGGCTTCAATCGGTCTTCATCGAGGCGATTGAGATCGAGCAGATCGTTGACCAGCACCACCGCCTGCTCGGCCGCCTCGAGAATCTCAAAGGCGCCTCGCGGGACGGTTTCGGGGTCTTTCTTCCGGACCAGCATTTCCGACCAGCCGTAGACCGCGGCGAGTGCGTTCCGCAACTCGTGGTTGACCATGGCAAAGAATCGTTCGCGGCTGCGATGGAGTTGCTGCACCTCCTCCAGCAGGCGGGTGGTCCGTTCGTGGAACCGGGCGTTTTCAACCGCGGACGCGATGATGCTCGCCAGCAGCAGGGCGATCTGCACGTCTTCCTCGGAGAACTCGTCTGCTCCGATCTTCTCGGTCAGATACAACTCGCCCAAGACGCCCTGGCGGCCGGTGATCGGCACGCCCAGGAATGATTTCATGGGAGGATGATGCGGGGGAAACCCGGCCGAGGCCGCGTGGGCCTTGAGGTCGCCCAGGCGAATCACCCTGGCTTCCCGGATCACCAGGCCAAGGATGCCTCGCCCGACCGGCGCCGTGCCAATCCTGGCCCGTTCCTCGTCCGACAGACCCGAGGTGGTGAAGGAGAGGAAGGTTCGATTGTCCGGGTTGAGCAGGCCGACCGCAGCGTACTTGGCTTCGAGAGTGGTCCGGGCCAGATCCGCCACCCGATTCAGAACCGGATCGATTTGGTGCTCACCGATCAACTCAGGGGTCGCCCGGATCAACCGTTCGAGTCTGCTTCCAGCACCGCGGTCCGCGTTCATGGGTTCAATCTAGCCCCCTGCGAGCCGGGTCCTGAACGGTAATTCTTGCCGAGTTCGTTCTTTGCGTCTTCATAGGGCCTTAATGGATCCGTCTCTAGCTTCCGCTCCATAATCGGAGGATTGGATCATTCGGGTGACCTATCATCAGATCCTGGTTGGGGCAGACGAGTCGGTAGACGGGCGGCATGCGGTGAGTGCCGCCCAAATGCTGGCTTCGTCGAGTCATGCCCAGGTGACGATTCTCAAGGTGCTGGCGGTTCCGTCGGCCGGTGATGTTCCGGCGGGCCGCTGGATCTCGACGACCACGGCCGGCCCCGGGGGCCAGCACAGCGAACTGGAGCACTTTCGGCTCTGGGTGGGCTCCGAGGCGAAAAACGGAGCCCAGGCGGCGGTGCCAGAGGTTGCGGTCGCGTTCGGCATCGCCGGTATCGAGATCGGTCGGTTTGCCGCCCTGCGGAAGGCGGATCTCGTGGTCCTGGGGCGCCGAGACCGGACCCCGGATCACCGGCTCCTGCTCGGTGAAACCGCCGATGCTGTCGTCCGGCGGAGCGATGTTCCGGTGCTGTTCGTGCCGCCGGACATCCGGGAGTTTCGCCGGGTTCTCGTGGCCCTTGATGGCACGGAGCGGGCGGCCCAGGTTCTCGAAACGGCGCTCGCCGTCAGCCGGGAGTTCGGGGCCGTACTCTCGGCCGTGACGGTCGAGCCCGATCTCGACGACGAACGGTCGCCGCCGTCGGGCGGACCGATGCCGCGCGGCCGGAGCGTTCGGCTCCGCGATCTGCTGCAGCGGCTCCCGCGGGGCGGGGCCGGCGCGACCGGGGTCGCGCTCGAGGTTCGGAAGGGCAACCCGATCGACGGCGTACTCGCGGCGGTGACCGCGCTGTCCGCGGGCCTTCTGGTCATCGGCTATCGCCGCGGCGGGCCCCCGAAGATCGTCGGTCCCACCGATATCGCCCGCAACCTGCTCTACGCGGCGCCGTCGGCCGTCCTGACTGTTCCGCTCTGACCGCCGCCTCCCAGAGGATACCTGAAGATCTTTTCATGATCGGCTCAGCCTCCACTCAATCGCGGGGGGGTAGTCTTGCGTTGACAGGAGGAGATGATCATGAAACGCAACATCGGTACCGCCGACCGGGCACTCCGCCTGGTGGTTGGAGTTCTTGCGCTCGGTCTGTATGGTGCGCTCGACGGCCCGTGGAAGTATCTGGCGCTGGTCGGCCTCATCCCGGTCGGCACCGCTCTCACCGGCAATTGTCCCCTGTACACGCTCCTGGGAATCTCGACCTGCCGGTCGCCGGGCCCGCAGGGAAATCGTTAGGCATGTTTTGGTCGTCTCGGACGACAAGGAGGGCACGATGATGATTCGCAATATGGTGGTTTCGGTCGATGGTTCGCGCTTCGCCGAGACGGCGATCCCGGTTGCGGCCCGCCTTGCTCGGATGGCAGGCGCCCGGCTCCGGGTCCTGATGGTCCATGAGCCGGTCATGGCGCTGGTTCCGGCGGCCGACATCCCGGTCACGGTGGGTCCGGACGAGGTCTCCCTCAAAGCCGAAGAGAAGACGTACCTGGCCAGCCTGGCCGGGGACCTGGGGATGGTCGACGGGCTCCCGGTCGACTACACGCTGCTCGAGGGTCTGGCCGGTCCGGCGCTCGTCACCGAGCTGGAACACAGCCTGCCCGATCTGCTGGTGATGGCCACGCACGGTCGCGGTCCCTTGAGCCGGTTCTGGCTCGGCAGCGTAGCCGACCACGTCATTCGCCATACCACGACGCCGGTTCTGCTCCTTCATCCCCGGGATGGTGATCCGGCGCCGACGACTGAGATGAAGATGGAGCGGTTCATCGTGGCCCTCGACCGCTCCGACGAGGCCGAAGCGATCCTAGCCCCGCTCGTCTCGCTGGCCCGCCTCACCCAGGCTCACCTGACCCTGATCAACGTGGTTGAACCGGTCCTCGGCGTGTCGGGCGCGGTGCCGCCGTATCCCGTTGCGGTGCCGCAGGACACGCTCGAATTGCTTCGCGCCGACGCGCAGAAGTACCTCGACCGGGTGGCCGACCGGCTGCGCGACCAAGGAGTGGGTGTTGCGACACGAGTGATCGTCGGACTGGGCGTGGCCGGCACGATTTTGAGCCAGGCCGACCAGGGCAACTTCGACACCGTCGCGATGACGACCCACGGCGCGACCGGGTTTCGTCGCCTGCTGCTGGGGAGCGTCGCCGACAAGGTGATCCGGGGTTCGAACCGGCCGGTTCTGGTGTTGAGGCCCGCCGGGGACGCCTGATCCGGCGGCGGAGCATGGCAAGCGGGGCGAAGATCTCGGATCTTCGCCCCGCTTTCGTTTTGGTCGGATTGCGAGGATCAGGCGCCCAGTCGTCCGGTGGCGTAGGCTCGATTGATGTCGCTTCGCGAGATCACTCCGACCAACCGCCCATTGGTCTCGACGAAGAGCCGGTGGACGTCGCCGTAGTCCATTTGAAGCGCGGCCTCACGCAACTCGAGTTCGGGTCCGACCGTCAGGGCCCTGGGGGTCATGATGTCTCGGACGGTCGCCACGGTCCACAAGCGGTTCCGGGCCGATTCGTCGCCCGCCTCTGCCTCGGCGTTGAGCAGATCGGTGCTGGAGACGACGCCGATCAGCCGCTCGTGATGGTCGATCACGGCGAGTCCTGATACGTGGGCGTCAGCCAGCAGTTCGACCGCCCGGGCCACTGGCGCGTCCGGCTGGATGCTGACGACGGCGGTGGTCATGAGGTCGCGGACGTAGCGAGGCTTCGTCGTCGGCGAGGTCGGATGCAGGGTAGGCATCATCGGAGGCTCCGGGTGCGATAGTGGTTGCCGGTCAACGAACCTGGAATCGCAGCGTCGCCGCGAGGCCGTCGACCCTGGTGGCGACTTTCGGGTCGTCGATCACAACGATCTGGACCCGTGCCGCAGGGCGTCCTCAATCACGTGATCGATCAGGTTCGGCACGGGGTTCGGCTGGCCGCTGCCCCGACAATCGGCTTTGGTAGCCGTAAGAGCCAGGGTTTCACTGCAACGGAACCCGCTGGCCCGGCCTTCGTCGGGGACAATCAGTTCACGGACCTGGCCCCGGGCCAGCGCCCGGAGGGTTTCACGGGTGCCGTTCACCGCGAAGCCCCTGGGTAGACCCTCGTCGATCCCATCGAGCAGTTCGTGCATCAGCGGCCGGGTGTCGACGTCGATTCGGTTCCGGTGGACCCGGACCAGGGGGACGAGTTCGAACAGATCGATCGCGCCGCACGCGAAGACGCCGACGCCCGCCAGGGCCGGCAGATCGTCGAGACGGGCGAGCCGGCGAACCACTTTTTCGATGTCGGCGTGAATGGTGCGCTGGTCTTCGGCTCCGATGCTGCGTTCGGCGAACCCGCGTTCGAGTTCGCGGATCCGGTTGACCAGTTCGACCAGGTACTGCCGCCGGTGGCGGGCGGTGCGGTCGAGGCGGACGTAGCACGAGATCACGGTCGGTGTCGGCATCTCGATCTTCGCCAGCTTGTCGAGCAGGGCGTCGCTGGTGGTGATGCGGGTCGCGGTTGCGGTCATGGACGTCTCCTGGCGATGACACATGCAGGGTAGACCCGGGTGACTGAAGCCACGGTGAATCAGTTTGTAGGTCTCTTCACATCCTCGCCGAAACACCCGTTCAGCATCGCTTCACCGCCGTTTCAGGGCCGTGGTGCGATGTTGCGAATGGGTGAACCAGGACAACGCCTCGGAGTGAGGCAGGAGGAACATATGAGACTCGTGAAAGCGGGCCCCGGTTGCCCCGCTGAAGGACGTCGATCGTTTCTTTGATCGGTTCTTCAATACCCCGATGTGGCCGGTTGCCACGCCGCGGGCGGTCGACTGTCCGCCAATTGAACCCGGTCAGGAGGAGGATCGCGTGAACGCCAGCCGTCCGGCTATCGTGTCTTGCGGGGTCTGCACCCGAGCGAACCGGGTCGATCTCGCCCGTCATGCGTCAGGGCCGAAGTGCGGCGGTTGTGGCAGGCCGCTGGGTCTCGACCGCCCGCTAAGGCAACCAGTGCCGATCTTGATCGAACCGTGGTGAGCGCCTCGGTGCCGGTCGTGGTGGATTTCCCTGCTGACTGGTGCGGGCCCTGCCGGGCCATGGCGCCTGTGCTCGACGGGCTGGCGGCGGACGGGGCGGGGCGACTCCTCGTGCTCAAGGTGAACACGGATGAGAATCCCGGTCTTTCGGAACGATTCGGCATTCGAGGGATTCCGACCGTGATCGCCTTCCGGGCCGGCAAAGAAATGCGGCGGCTCATTCCTGTCATCCCCATCGTTCCCTTCATCATCCCGCCGGCCCAGCGAGGTTTCCCCTGTTCGTCGCGCAGGGCGATTCTCAACCCGCCCCTGGTCATTGTAGCCATCCAGTGGGGCGGCATCTCGCCCTTCATGGCTAGGCCGTCGACCATGAGGTGGTCCCCGATGACGAAGCCGTCGGGGTTCTGCGAGGCCGCCGCCGCCCTCGGTCATCATCTTGTGGCACTCGGCATGGTTCATTCCGCCGATGTCGCGTTCCATTCCCGCCATGTCGGGTTTCATGCCAGCCGTATCACGTTTCATTCCCGCCATGTCGTGCGTCTTGGCGCCGGAGTCGAGTTGCATTCCGGGCATGCCGGGCTTCATCCCCGCCATCATGGGCATGTTGTTGCGACGTGAGCCCGGCTGGGCTCGCCAGCCTGAGGGCGACGGCGACCTGAGGTTTGCGTGATGACTCGTTGACGTTTATCGCCTCAGCAGGGTCAGGGCGAACTCCGCCGCGATCAAGGCGATCACGACCCATTCGAGCAGCTCAAGACGGCGGGCATTGGCCCGGTCGGTCAGTTTCTGGTAGATGCCGTCGATGGTCTGGAGTTTTCGCCCAATGGCCTGATCCCAGTCGGTGAGCCTGAATCGCTCGGAGACCATCCGATAGACCCGCCCCAGGTACTGATCCCCGACCAGTTTGGTGTCGTTGCTGACATGCTCGAACAGGACGGCGGCGTCGGTCTGGAGCTCGCCCAACCTCCGAAATGCGTTCCGGGAAGGCAGCAGGCCGAGCGGGCCCGGCGATGCCAGCGAGATGTAGGCTGCCGCGACCAGATGGTCGAGTTCGCTGTCGAGGTACCGGAGTTCGAGCAGCTGAACGTTGGCGAATTCGAGCAGGGCGATGATGTCGTCGGGCTCCCGGTCGGCGACCAGGGCTCCATCCCAGTCGATGATCGTCAGGTCGTCTGGGCGGTAGGAGGCGCGGGCGCCGAGGGCCCGGGCAATCTCCTCGGGGGACAGCGGCTCCGCCTCCCCTCGTAACAACCCGGCGAGTACCGGCTCAAACGCCGCGTCGGTGGTTGCGGCGAGATCGGTCGGGTCAACCGCGAAGACCAGATAGTCCTCGATCATGTCCGCCAGTCGGGGCCTGGAAGCAGCCGGGGCGATGGTCTTGAGCAACACCGCCAGCCGCTGTCTCGCTGTCTCGCCAACGGAGGATCCCCGCAGGGCCATGCTCCACTCGAGGAGCCCGCCGATGGGGCCTGCGTACCGGGTGGTGAACGAAACGGTCGCCGCTCCGAAATCATAGAGCGAGATCTCGGCGGTTGACATCGGCCACCGCGCCCCGAGCGACCAGGGCTCGATTGGGGAACGGAGCGGCGCCGGCCGGAACTCGAAGGAAGGCGGTGCCCGTCGCGTCGGTGGATGGTGCCGTCCGGATGCGCCGATCAGACCTTCCGCCCGGCCGAGATCGACGCTCTGGGCGATCTCGAATGAGAACAGGGTGTGGCAGGTGACCCGAACGGATTGGTCGGCTGTGGTCATGTGGGTTCCCCGGTGGTGATCGTTTCGAGTGCAGTCTCATTCCAGACCCGGCGCGCCCGGGGCGAATCCACCGCCAACGCTTCGGTGACCCGTCCTGGCAGGCGCTCGGGCCGGCGGGCCAAGGGCCGTCTGAGCGGCGCCAAAGTCGACTTCGGGCGGTGTGTCAGGATTCGCGACCCGCGCCGCGTGGCGATAGAGACGGAGATGCCGCCGCAGGCCGAAGGAGCAATATGACGCTCGCGGCGGCGGCGGCCACCACGACAGCCGCCGCGTAAAGGTAGGTCTCGAACCGCAGGACCGGAATCCGTTAGAGCTCCGATTGGTAGGCTCTCGTGATCAGTCGCGGTGTCCAGTAACCGAGCACGAGCCCGAGCGGGATGGCGGGAGCCGTCAGCAGTGCCTGCTCCCCGAGGAGCCTCGCCGCAACCTCGCCCCTGGTCATGCCGAGGACTCGCAGGCTGGCCAGCTCGCGCGCCCGCTCGGAGAGGGCGATCCGGCCCATGGTTGAATCTGGACCCGGTCCTCCATCGAGGGGACTGAAAGGCGGGTGAACGGCCCTTCCCGCAATTGACCCCCCGAGCACTGCGCTCGTATTCTTGGCCCATGTCAGCCAATCCCATCGCCTGGATCGCGACGCTCCTTGGCGTCGAATCGGGCCTCCTGTGGCAAAAACTGATCGAGCTGACCTCGATCTGGGTGCTCGGGTGGGTCCTGAACCGGGTCGTTCGCTTGATCGCCCGGCGGATCGAACTTGCCGTCGACGACGGCGATGATTCGACCCTGACCGCTGAGGAGAAACGCGGTCAGACCATCGCCCAATTGGTCCGGAGCGTCGGGCGCGCTGTTGTTCTGCTCGGGGTGGCGCTCCTCAGCCTCAACCTGTTTCTCGATATCCGGCCGCTTCTCGCCGGCGTTGGGATCTTGAGCCTGGCGGTATCCTTCGGCGCCCAGAGCCTGGTCAAGGACTTCATCTCCGGCTTCTTCATCCTGTTTGAAAACCAGTTCGTCGTCGGCGACGTGGTGCAGATTGGCGACAAGACCGGGGCGGTGGAGCGAATGACGCTCCGGGTCGTGGCCCTGCGCGACGCCCGGGGGGTGCTCCATACCATCCCCAACGGGTCGATCACGATTGTCAGCAATCAGACCCGGGGGTGGGCCCGAGAAGTGATCGATGTCGTGGTGGGCTACGAGACGGATGTCGACCGGGCACTGGCCACGGTCCGCGACGAGCTGGCCCGGTTTCGGGCCGATCCCGTCTGGCAGGCTCGGTTCGAGGGCATGTCCGAGGTGCTCGGGGTCCAGTCGCTGAACGAGACCGGAGTCGTCATCAGGACCCACATTCGGACCGCGCCCGGGTTCCAGTGGGAAGTCGGCCGCGAATTCAATCGTCGCCTCAAAGTCCGGCTCGACCGCGAAGGGATCGAGATTGCCAGGCCGATGCTGGTCCGCGGGCCAAAGCCGGTTTGACCCGCCTCGGCTCCGCCGTCTAGTTTCCCGGTCACCAGCCCCTCGTTCCGGAGCCGCCGTGCCGCTTTCGCTGTACAACACCCTGACCCGCCGGGTCGAGCCGTTCGAGCCGATCGCCGCCCCGCTGGTCACGCTCTACTCCTGCGGCCCGACGGTCTACAACTACGCCCATATCGGGAATTTTCGAACGTTTCTGTTCGTCGACCTGCTCCGCCGCTGGCTCGAGGCCAGCGGATACAACGTCTTTCACATCATGAACCTCACCGATGTGGACGACAAGATCATTCGAACCGCGGCGGAGCGGGGTACGGGCATTGACGATCTCGTGACGCCCTACATCGACGCTTTTTTCGAGGACCGGGACTACCTCAAGATCGTCCCGGCACACGCCTATCCGCGGGCCACCGGGTTCATCGAGCCGATGGTGCGGCTGGTCTCCCAGTTGCTGTTCAACGGGACGGCATACCGGAGTGACGACGGTTCGGTCTACTTCCGCATCGACCGGTTCCCGGCGTATGGCCGGCTGTCGCAACTCGACAAGCGGGAATTGCGAACCGGGGCGAGCGGGCGGGTCAGTGACGACGAATACGGCAAGGACAACGCCCAGGATTTCGTCCTCTGGAAGGCGGCCCGGCCCGAAGACGAAAAGGCCGGGGCGGCCTGGGATGCTCCCTTCGGGCGCGGCCGGCCCGGTTGGCACCTCGAATGCTCGGCCATGGCGCTCGAGATGATCGGGCACCGGTACGGGGTCAAGGTGCTCGACATTCACACCGGTGGCGTGGATCTGATCTTTCCCCACCACGAGGACGAGATCGCCCAGAGCTGCGCCTACACTGGCGAGGCGTTGTTTGCCCGCTACTGGCTCCACGGCGAGTTCCTGAATATCCGTGGCAGCAAGATGTCGAAGCGATTCGGGAACGTCACCACACCGCGCGACCTCCGGCAGGATGGCATCGAAGCGGCGGCGGTCCGGCTCCTCGTGTACCAGACGCACTATCGCCAGCAACTCGATCTGACCGACGAGGGGCTGGCCGCGGCGAGGGAAGGGGCGCGCCGCCTGGGTGAATTCGCCGACCGCTTCGAGCGGGCGGCTCCGGGGAAGGGCGGCGCCGATTCGCCCTGGGCCGAACCGGCGGCTCGGCTCGAGAGGGAATTCCGCGCGGCGCTGGACGACGATCTCAACGGACCCCGCGGCGTCGGGGCGGTCTTCGATTTTGCCCGGGAAGCCAACCGCCTGCTCGACGACGGGGTGGCGCCGACCGCGGCGGCCAAAGCCGCCTGGGATCTGGCCGACCGGGTACTGGCCGTAGCCCATCGGGCGCAGGCCCGGGCCGAGATCGCGGCATCGGCGGTCGATGGCGATTCGTCCGACCTGGGGTCCGACCCGCCGACCGACCCAGCTGCCAGGCTCAGGTGGGGCACCCGCTGGGCCTCTCGGCGGACCGCTGCCAAGCGAACCCGGGATTTTCAGGCGGCCGATGGGATTCGGGTCCGCCTGACCAGTCAGCAGTTCGAAATTCGGGATCGGCGCGACGGCAGTGCCGAGCTGATCGACCGCCGGTCGTGAGCGGTGGTCACCAACTGGTCCAATCTTCGGTCACCACGTGGTGCCTGAGGGAGAAGATCCTGGCCCGGCTTGGCGTGAGGCCGTAGGTCCGGGGGGCGGGGGCACCGGAGGGCTCTCGCCGGCAATCCCTACCGGACTCTCCGGCTTTCGCTGTTCGGGGCCGGCCGGGGCCCGAACCCGGGCACCGGGGCGGTCCTTCCGGCCGGGCTCGCAGCGCCGTTGACTCTTGAGCTAAGTCGAAGTATCATAAGGGTCTGTCGATTCTGCGGCCAGCTCGCTGGCGTAGCTCAACTGGTAGAGCAGCTGATTTGTAATCAGCAGGCTAAGGGTTCGAGTCCCTTCGTCAGCTTCACCGAGACGCAGACGATCAATCACTCCGCCCACCCCGGGTTACGACGGGGCGGGTTTCGGTTCGGGGTGACGTGGTTCGTTAGGCGCGGTGGGGTGGCCGAGTGGCTAATGGCAGCAGACTGTAAATCTGCCGAGCTTTGCTCTACGTAGGTTCGAATCCTACCCCCACCACTTGCGAGTGGCGGTTCAGGTCACGAGGCGGTGCGGGGCATAGGCGGGTGTAGCTCAGTTGGTAGAGCATCAGCCTTCCAAGCTGAGGGTCGCGGGTTCGAGTCCCGTCGCCCGCTTGCGGTTGGATGTGGTGGGGTTGGCGGCAGGCCCGCCTGGCAAGAGCAGGGTGCAGTTGCTCGTGTAGCTCAGTTGGTAGAGCACATCCTTGGTAAGGATGAGGTCACCGGTTCGATCCCGGTCGCGAGCTCTGTTTGACAGGGCGGGCCTGTGCCCGCCCCCGAGGACCTGTCAGGGCGGGCGTGAGCCCGCCCCATGCGACGCGGCAGAACACGGAGAACGGGAACCATGGGCAAAGCGAAATTCGAGCGGACGAAGCCGCATGTGAACGTGGGCACGATCGGCCACGTGGATCACGGGAAGACGACGAC
>JANMXA010000240.1:0-27746 GCA_031394255.1 Gemmatimonadota bacterium | reverse complement strand
TCCTGCGGCGGCGGGGCGTGGAGCAACTCGACCGGCGGCAGTTCATCCTCGGCCCCGGTCGGGGTCACCACGGCGGCCTTGGCCGGTTTGGCGGACTTGGGCGCCTTCTTCCGGGCTGGTTCGGCAACCGGGTCGGGCTCGGGTTCCTGCGCCTCGGCCTCAGCCACCGGCAGGATCCCCGACACCTTGGCGACCCGTTTGGGTTTGGGCTCGGCGGGGGCCGTCTTGTCAGGCCCGGCCCCGTCCCCCTTTTCCAGGCGCCGCAGCGGATGCCAGGCCAGCGTCAGAATGGTGAGCGCGGATACCGAGAGGAACGCCAGCAGCAGGCCACCGGTCTGCCCCACGAGCCCCACCACGCCGTACGCCATGAGGCCGGGAACCACACCAGTGGCCCGGGCCGCGACGTCCCAATCCGCCAGGATCGGATCGAACGAACGCTGGGTTGCCCCGGTAATCACCCCGACCGTGAACGGCACGATGATCGAGAGGCCCAGTACCAGAATGGCGGCTCGCTTCATGTCGAGGCGCGGCAGCCGGTCGAAACCCGCCAGCGCCAGCGACCCGCCCAGCAGCGGCAGGCCGACCGCCCCGGAGCCCAGGCTCCACCACAGGGAATCGCCTAACGCTCGGCCCAGCGCACCGGTCGGAATGGCCCGGATCAGGCAGAGTCCGAGAAAGACGCCGATCACCAGCGCCGACAACGCGGCCAGACGACGGCGGTCCTGGGGACTCATCCGGCCACCAGCTGAAGGCGGCGGTCGTGGAAGACCGGCAGCACCGGGTAGCGATCCTGGCAGGCGGCATCCGCCACGTCGTCGGCTAGGCCGATCGATTCCAGCTGGCGGCCGGCCGCCGACCGGGCCAGCGGCCGGTCCCAGCGGCCCCGGTAATGGCGGACCAGATCGAGCGTGGCGAGGGCCGCGTCGTCCAACGCACCCCGGTGGGGCCGGCCATCCTGGGCTGCTAGAATCAGCCGCCCCGCCGTATAGGCGTCATCGAGCCCGAAGTGGCCGTCCCGCCCGGCGCAGAGGACCAGCAGGTCGAGCCCCTGGCTGATCAGGTCGCGCGCCTTGGCGGCGGCCACGGTCAGGTTGGCCGCGGCGGCAACGAACACCTGCGCGGCCCCCTGGGTCGCCAGAAGGGCCCCGGTTCCATTCGTAGTGGTCATCACGAGCGTCTTGCCGCTCACCCGGTCCGCCGTCATTTCACGCGGGCTGTTGCCGAGGGCAAAGCCGGCGATTGGCAGGCCATGGCGCTCACCGGCGAGGAGAACGTCGTCGGATCCAAGGGTTTGGGCCAGCTTGATCGCCTCTTCGATGGAACTCACGGGGATGACGCTCCGGGCACCGTGATGGAGCGCCGCGCACACCGTGGTGGTGGCCCGGAGCACATCGATCACGAATACCCCTCGCCCCGCGACCTCATCCTTGCCGAGGCCGGCGGGCGTGAATGTGACGTGGATGCTCACGGTTCGGGGCGGAGCAGCTGGCTTTCCCGCTCGAGGAACCGGGTGTCCACTTTGCCGGCGACGAAGTCGGGATGGCGGATCACCCGGGCGAGGAACGGAATCGTCGTCGTGACGCCCTCGAGAATGAAGCTGTCGAGCGCCTGGCCCATCCGGGCCAACGCCTCGGCCCGGTCTCGGCCATGGACGATCACCTTGGCGAGGAGCGAGTCGTAGTGCGGCGGGACCCGGTAGCCGGCATACACGTGCGTGTCGACCCGGACCCCGGGCCCGCCCGGCGGATGGTAGGCGGTGATCAGGCCCGGCGAGGGCTGGAAGTTCCGGTAGGGATCCTCGGCATTGACCCGGCATTCGAGGGCGTGGCCGCGGAGTCCACGCATCGATTCAGGGAAGCTGAGCTTCTCGCCGGCCGCGGCGCGGAGTTGCTCCTTCACCAGATCGAACCCGGTCACCATTTCGGTCACCGGATGCTCGACCTGGATTCGGGTGTTCATTTCCATGAAGTAGAAACTGCCGTCGGTAACGAGCAGGAACTCGATCGTCCCCGCCCCGACGTACCCGATCGCGGCGGCCAGCGAGACGGCCGCATCCCCCATCCGGTCGCGCAGCTCCGGGGACAACGCCGGACTGGGGCTCTCCTCGATCAGCTTCTGATGGCGGCGCTGCACCGAGCAGTCCCGTTCGCCCAGATGCATCACGCGACCATGCTGGTCGCCCATGACCTGAATCTCGACGTGGCGCGGATGCTCGAGATACTTCTCGACATAGACGTCGCCATTCCCGAACGCCGACAGCGCTTCGTTCTGCGCCAGGCCGAACAACTGGATGAACTGATCGGGATCGTGAGCGATCCGCATGCCCTTCCCGCCCCCGCCGGCCGTCGCCTTGATGATCACGGGGAACCCGATCCCCCGGGCCACCTCGAGGGCCTCCTCGGGATCGGACAGAATGCCTTCGGAACCGGGCACCGTCGGCACGCCGGCGGCCTTGGCGAGCCGTCGGGCGGACGCTTTGTCCCCCATCTGACGGATCTGGTCCGGCGTCGGCCCGACGAAGGTGATGTTCGAGGCCTTGCAGATCTCGGCGAACTCGGCGTTCTCCGCCAGGAATCCGTAGCCCGGATGAATTGCGTCGGCGCCGGTGATTTCGGCGGCGGCGATCAGGCGCGGAATGTTGAGGTAGGAACTCCGGCTCGGGGCCGGCCCGATGCACACGTCGTCGTCGGCAAACCGGACGTGGAGAGACTCCCGGTCCGCCTCGCTGTAGACAGCGACGGTGTGGATTCCGAGTTCACGGCACGCCCGAATCACGCGGAGGGCGATCTCGCCGCGGTTGGCGATGAGCACCTTATTGAACATATCGCGGGTGAGTGTCGCGGGTTATCCGTCGAGAGTCAAGAGCGGCGGCCCCTGCCGCCGCTCCCCTCACGGAGTGACGTCGCGGGTGAAGCCAATCGGCGACTCGGCGTTCCCCGGGATGTCCGAGAACGTCCGGTCCGACGCGGCGGTGACTCCGGCGGCCCGGAGCGCAAACTCGCTCGGGTTGCTGGCGTAGAAGAGCGCGCTTTCGTAACTGATCATGCCCTTCTTGTACCACTGCATCAGCGACTGGTCGAAGGTCTGCATGCCGTAGCTGACCGAACCTTCCGAGATCAGATCCGGAATATTGAGCGACTTCTCGAGGCTGCGGACGTTCTCCGCCACCGCCGCCGTATTGATCAGAATCTCGGCGGCGGGCACCCGGCCCCGGCCATCGGCCCGCGGCACCAACCGGAGGCAGACAATCCCGGCCAGCGCCGTCGACAGCAGTGAGCGAATCTCCTGCTGCTGATGCGGCGGATAGAACGAAAGAATCCGGCTGATCGACTGGGTCGCGTCCGTAGTGTGCAGCGTCGAGAAGACCAGGTGGCCCGTGTCGGCGGCCTTGAGCGCGGTGTCGAGGGTCTCCTGGTCGCGGATCTCGCCGATCAGAATGACGTCGGGGTCCTGCCGCAGGACGTGCCGGAGGGCCGTGCCGAACGACAGCGTGTCGCTCCCGACCTCACGCTGCGAGATGTTCGACATCTGGTCCCGATGGAGAAACTCGATCGGGTCCTCGATGGTGATGATATTGACGCGCCGGTTCCGGTTGATGTGGTGGATCATCGCCGCCAGGGCGGTCGACTTGCCGGAGCCCGTGATCCCGGTCACCAGCACCACCCCGCGGGGCTTGAGCGACAGCTGTTCCAGGACCTCGGGCAGCATCAGCTCGCGCAGGGTCCGGACTTCGTAGGGAATGGCGCGGAACGCGAAGGCGAGCGTGCCGCGCTGCTGATAGATGTTCGTCCGGAATCGGCCCACGCCGGGAACGCCGATCGCAAAATCCGCTTCCTTCTTTTCGGCAAACTCCTTGACCTGACGGGGCGTCATGATCTGCTCCGCGAGGTGTTTGAGCTCCTCGGGGCGGATCGGCTGCATCGAAAGGGCCTGAAGGTCCCCGTTCACCCGCACCGTTGGCGGCCGGCCGACCTTGAGGAGGAGGTCGGAGGCCTGCCGCTGGACCATCTGCGAGATGGCCTGTTTGAAATTGAACGGGGGTGGGCCGGTGATTTCTCCGCCTGACGGTTCAGCCATTCGGGTCCACCCGGAAGAGGACTTGACCGAATTCGACCGGCTGGGAATCCTCGATCAGGATCTCCCGGATCACCCCGGCGAACTCCGCTTCGATCTCGTTCATGATCTTCATCGCCTCGATGATGCACACCGTCCGCCCCGGACTCACCCGGGCGCCGACCTTCGCGTACGGCTCGGCGCCGGGTTCCGGGGAAGCATAAAAGGTGCCCACCATCGGTGACTTGATGTCCTTCAGGGTCGACGCGGCGGCCGCCGCCACCGGAGCCGCGCCAAGTGCACCTGCCGGCACACCGGCCGCTCCCCCCGCTGGCCCGTGGGCCATCGGTGCAGCCATTGGCATCATCGGGACCGGCATCGGACCGGCATAGCCGGTCTGGGTCCGGGTGATCACCACCCCGGTCCCGAACCAGCCCTTGAACTCAATCGACCCGATCTCGGGCGATTCCCGGAGCAGGTCTGCCAGCCGACGGACGTCCTTGATGTCGATCCCCTTGATGCCGGGGACCTTCTCGAACACTTCCGCGAGCGCCCTGATCTCTTCCGGATTCATGTCGTCGCCTGACAGCGCGTGAGGTGGTTTAGACGAGTTCCAGCAGGTCGGTCATCCCGTCGGACAGACACTCGGCCCGGTCCGACAGCAGCACCACGTCGTCCTCGATCCGGACGCCGCCCCAACCCTCAAAATAGACGCCCGGCTCCACCGTGACCACCGCCCCGACCGGGAGGGGGGTCTCGCTGGTCTGGGACAGCCGGGGCGACTCATGCACTTCGAGCCCCAACCCGTGCCCCAGGGAGTGCCCGAAGGCCGGGCCCATCCCGGCCCGGTTGATGACGTCCCGGGCGAGCGAGTCACCCTCCCGGCCGGTCAGGCCGGCCTTGAGCCCGCTCCGGGCCCGGGCCTGGGCCTGGCGGATCACCTCGTACGTGGTCCGTTGCCGGTCGTCCGCCCGGGCTCCGACGACGAACGTCCGGGTGATGTCCGAGCAGTAGCCGTCGACCCGGGCCCCGAAGTCCATGACCAGCAGATCCCCGGCCTCGATCGCCCGGCCGGTGGAACGGGCGTGCGGCAACGCACTGCGCGGCCCGGAGGCGACGATCGACTGGAACGGGTGCCACTCGCTCCCCCGCTGGCGCAGGTTTGATTCGAGCAAGGCGGCCACCTCGAGTTCGGTTCGCCCCGGCCGGATGAAGTCGATCGTGGCGGCCAGCGCGGCGGCCGCCAGGTCGGCAGCGGCTCTGATGGCGGCCAATTCTTCGGCGTCCTTGGCGGCCCGCAACGGTTCGACCAGCCCGGCAAGCGGCACCAGGCCGACGCCCTTGGCCTGCCGCAGTTCCTCCTGGTCCGCCAGCGTGACCCTGGCCTTGTCGATGCCGAGGTGCTCCACCCGGGCGGTCGCCATCGCGGCGCGGAGGCCCGCCCAGAGATTGCTCCTCTCGATCCGGATCTCGGCCAAGGATCCGACCTCCTCCGGGCCCTGGACTTCATAGCGGAAATCGGTAACCAGCACCGCCCGAGGGCCCGTCACCAGCAGGTGGCCGGCGGAGCCGCTGAAGCCGGTCAGATAGCGGATGTTGGCTGCGCCCGACACCAGCAGCCCATCAACGCCGTGCGCCGCCATGCTCGCCCGCAGCGCGGCCTGGCGGCGCGGGCGCCCGTCAGACATTCGCCAGCCGGGCGTGGATGGCCCGGAGCCCAAGCAGGTAGCTCTGGGGCCCAAATCCCGCGATGACGCCGACCGCCAGATCCGCCATCACCGATCGCCGCCGGGCCTCGTCTCGGGCGAACACATTCGAGAGATGGACCTCGACGAACGGGATCCGGACCGCCAGCAGGGCGTCGCGGATAGCAAGACTGGTGTGGGTGTAGGCCGCCGCGTTCAACACCAATCCATCGGCGCGGCCCGGGAGCGCCTGGATCGCGTCGACCAGAGCCCCTTCGTGGTTGCTCTGGAACCACTCGAGCGTCACACCGAGCCGCGCGGCCTCCGCCTCGACGAGCGACTCGATCTCACCCAGGGTCACCCGCCCGTAGAGATCGGGCTCGCGGGTGCCGAGCAGATTGAGATTGGGACCGTTGAGAACGGTAAGCCGCATTCAGCGCTTGAGTCCCTTGAGCCAGGACGTAAAGCTCTCGAGATCCGCCGCGACGGCGTCTTCGCCCTCGGTCTGAGCCGCGGCGGACGCGGTGGCCTCCATAATCGGGTCCTCCCCGTAGAACTCATCGAAGCTCGGAGCGGTCTCCGCCGCCGGCCCGGCCGGCCGGCCGGCGGCCGCGTCGTCGCCGAACACCGCGCCTAACGAAAGCCCCGGATCGACCGATGCGCCGGGCGCGGGTGGCCTCGCGGAGGCCAGCAATTGCTCGAAAAAGCCCCGCACCGACTGGCCCCCGGTGAGCACGGCCGCAAAGACCGGCAGCGACGGGACCTCCCGCTTGACTTCGCCTTGCAGCTGCTCGATGGCGGCGCGGATACGGGGATGGGCCGGATCCCGGGCACCGAGCTGCGAGTACACCGCGAGCGCCAGTTCCTTGTGTCCCTGCCTGAGGAACAGCTCCGCCATCGTCTCCGTGACGACCAGTTCGGGCTCCGCTTCGACGCCGGCGACCGCCTCGGCATCCTCCGCGTCGACCGACTCCGAATCCCCTTCACGGGCGACGTCCGCGGACTCGGGCGCGCCGGGACCCCGGGCATCACTGGAGGCCTCGGCGACCGGGGACGCCGGCAGGGGCTCGACCTCCGCTGCCGTCTCCTCGAGGTGCTCCGTCGCGGACCCGGCCGGAGCCGGCTCCGGCGGGTCCCTCAGCGCGCCGCCCCGGGCCGCCGACGGACGCAGGTGTTCGGCGTCGCTGCCGCGCTGGAATTCGTTGGTCTCCGACGCCGAGAGTTCCATCGGCTGGTAGATGATGACGTCGACATCGTCGCGAACCGCGGCGACGATCGGATCGGTTCGCTGTTCATCATCGAACGGTTCGGCGGCCCCCCGCTCAACGAGATCCGGTTCGGGCACGTGGACTGGCTCCAGCGGTGCCTCAGGCTCCACCGCGCGTTCGGCCTCGGGCATCGCGACGACCGGCGGCGGCTCGACCAGCGGTTCCTCGACGACGGACGCCGGCTCGACCGGAACCGAAACCGGATCGGCAAACGCCTCCACCGGCTCTGGCGTGGGGGAGGCCTCCGGTCCGATACCGGGGGTCGCGAGCGTGGCTCGAAGGCGGTCGAACTGCTCCCGCGCCTCATCGTTGGCACGGTCGACGTCAAGCAACCGCTCGAGCCGGGTGGTCGCCTCGGCGAAGCGGCCGCTCCGCTCATCGATATCGGCCAGGGCCTTGAGGGCGATCACGTTCTCCGGATCGAGTTCGGCCACCCGGAGGAAAGCCTGCTCGGCCGAGCGATCGTCACGGGCGTCGAGGAAACAGCGGCCCCGGACAATGTGCGCCGGCACGTAATTGGGATGCTGGGTCAGCCCGATCGTCAGCAATTCAAGGGCATCGGCCGTCATGCCCTCCTTGCGATAGGCTTCCGCCAAGGGGGCGAATGTGAGTCCCAACGGGTTCTCCTGCCACCGCCGCTGGAGCTTGTCGAGTTCTCGGATGAGCGCCATTCTGGCCGCCTAGGCGCTAAGTTGTTGTGACATTTGAGGTAACATTAGTGCTTTCGCAAGCCCCCTGTCAATCTGCCATTCGGACCCATCGCTTGAGCAACAGGGGTCCGGGGGTTAGGTTTTCCGGCTCCCCGGGTCGGGGTCCTTTGGAGCATATCTCCCCATGATGCAAGTATTTCGGAACGCAGCGAAGCCGGTCATCTCCGTACTGACTGTGAGCTTCTTCGTCTGGCTGGTCTGGGACCTCAGCGGTCTCGGCTCTGGCAACGGCGGCATTTTCCGTTCCCAGACGGTCGGCAAGGTCAACGGCCGGTCCATCGAGATCCGGGCCTTCGACCAACGGGTCCAGAACCTGATGACCGAGCAGCAGCAGCGGGGTACGCCGCTCGGGCTCGATCAGATCCAGGAGATCCGGAACCGGGTTTGGGATGAGGCGGTACGCGAACTCCTCCTCTCCGCCGAGTACCGACGGCTCGGCCTGTCGGCCACGACCGACGAGGTGGCCGACGCGATCCGCAACATTCCCCTGCCCGAAGTCCAGCAGGTCGCCACCTTCCAGACCAACGGGAAGTTCGACCTGCAGAAATACCAGCGGTGGCTCGCCTCCGCCGAGGGCCAGCAGTACGTCCCCGGCCTTGAAGCCCAGTATCGGGAGCAACTGCTCCAGGCCAAGCTGTTCCGCTCCGTCGCGTCGGACGTGTTCTTCTCGGACGCCACCCTGTGGGAGCGGTACCGGGACGAGCGCGAACAGGTGAAGGTCGGCATGGTCCGGATCGATCCGCTCGCCAACGTCAACGATCAGTCGGCCAGCGCCACGGCCCAGGAGGCCGAGCAGTACTACAACCAGCACATGGACGAGTTCAAGCGCCCGGCCGGCGCGTTCCTGAGCTACCTCTACGTGTCGCGCTCGCCCAATGCGTCCGACTCCGCCGCCGCGCTTGCCCGGGCCAAGGCCGTGCGGGACGAACTGACCAAGGGCGGCGTATTCGCCGAGATCGCCAAGCGCGAGTCCGCCGACAGTGTCAGCGCCGCCAAGGGCGGCGAACTCGGCGAAATGGCGAAGACGGGGGTGGCGGTGGAGTTCGGCAATGCGGCAATGTCGATCCCCCTCAAGACCATCTCCGAACCCGTCCTCAGTTCCTTCGGTTATCACATTCTCCAGGTTGACAGCCGGACGGCCGACAAGTTCAAGGGCCGGCACATCCTGATTCCGATCGAGGTCACCGGAGCCCATCGTGACCAGCTCGACGCCATGGCCGATTCCCTCCAGTCGCTCGCGGCCGAGAAACTCGACCGGGCCGCCCTGGACACCGCAGCCCGGGCCCTCAAGCTGACACCCAAGACCGTGGGCCCGGTGGCCAAGGGCGCCAAGGTCTTTGTGCCTGAGGCCGGCCAGGTACCGGACGCGGGTGTCTGGGCCTTCCAGGCCAAGGTCGGAGAACACAGCCAGGTGATTGAATCGCCGACGTCCTATTTCATCTTCCGGCTCGACAGTCTGCAGGCGGAAGGCATCCCGCCGTTTGCCGCCATCAAGACCGAAGTCCAGAACGTCGTCAAGGCCGGCAAGAAGGCCCAGGAAGCCCTTCGCCTCGGGGAGTCGCTGGCCAAGCAGGTCGCCGCCGGTACGCCGTTGGCCCAGGGTGCCAAGACGCTCGGGTTCGAATACCGCGAGGTCGGCCCCTTTGCCCGGTTGTCGGCCCCGTTGGGGTCCCCGGGCCTGATCGGTGCCGCCTTCTCGCTCAAGAAAGGTGAGGTCAGCCGGCCGATCAGTGGCGGCAAGGACAGCGGCGACACCGGTGTCTACCTCTTCGAGGCGCTCGACCGGGTCATGGCCGATTCCGCCGACTTCGCCAAGAACATCGGGGCGATCCGCCAGCAGGCGCTCCAGGCCGCCAAGAGGAGCCGCCTCCAGGCGTACCTCGCCACGCTCAAGGACGCGGCCAAGATCGTGGACCGCCGTTCGGACGTGTACAAGACGGCAGCCCAGACGACGGCCGGTCAGCAGCAAACGCCCTGACCGTATTGGGCGGGGATCGGAATCCAGCCAGAAAAAGAGGGGGGCGACCGAATGGTCGCCCCCCTTCGTTTGGAGCCTGCCGGGGTGGGTCGTCTACTGCGACAACCGCTTCGGCTCGGTCGAGGACCGCGGCTCGGCCTGGGCGTCAATCTGCCGCGACGTCGGGGCCCGCTCTTCCGGGCCGCTCGAGATGGCGTCTCCGGCGTCGGTCATGCTCTTCTTGAACTCGCGAATGCCCTTGCCAAGCGACTGACCGATCTCCGGCAGCCGTTTGGCGCCGAACACCAGCAGGACGACCACGAGCAGAAGCAGGATCTCCGGAAACCCAAGATTACCGAACATTGGTCACTCCAGCTAAAAGAGGGATCGCGCGATGAGGTAGGCGATCAGCACCCCGAGTACACTGAGGAGAGACACCTCAACCCCCACCGGACCCAGGGTCAAGTCTATCACGAGCAGATTGGTTTTGACAGGCCCGAACTCGCCCCGGGCCGCCATCGTGAAGAAAGTCCGGGCCGGGCTGTCCGGCAGCACCCGCTTGAGAAACGCCTGGAGAAACCCGCCCAGAAGGAAGCCGGTCGCGAGGATCATGGCGTAGAAACGGGGCCGACGAGGTCCGGATGTCATGTTACTTTCGGCGCTCCATGACAAAGTTGACGCTGGCCCGCAGCAGGTCACGAGCCGGGCTGTCGGGCAGTTCGTTGAGTTCCGTATGGGCCTCCTGCCCCAGCCGCTCGGCCCGGGCCTTGGCGTACTCGATGCCGCCGGCAGCCTTGACGTGTCCCACCACGCGTTCGATCTGCTCGGCCGTAGGCTCCGCCGCGGCCATCACGGCGTCGATGTCGGCGCGCTGAGCGGCCGTGAAACGCGGCAGGGCGTAAATCAGCGGCAGCGTCACCTTGTGTTCCCGCAAGTCGTGCCCGCTCGGCTTGCCGGTGACGGCTTCGACCTCGGTAAAATCGAGCAGATCGTCGATGATCTGGAACGCCATCCCGAGGGCATTGCCGAACCGCGCCATGGCGGCGCGGACTCGCGGTGGCGCCTCGAGCGCCCCGCATTCACAGGCTCCCGACATCAACGAAGCGGTTTTCGCGCGGATGAGCAGATCGTAGGCGTCTTCGCCGAAGCTCAAGGGGTCGTGGGCCAGCAGCTGGCGCATCTCCCCGATCGTCATCTCGTTCGTCACCCGGCTCAGCACTTCCAGCGCCTTGAGGTCGCCGATCGTCACCAGCTCAATGACGGCCCGTGAGTACAGGTAGTCACCCATGATGACCGACACCTGGTGACTGAACAGCGAGTTGATCGTCGGCATCCCCCGTCGCAGCACCGAATGGTCGACCGAATCGTCATGGACCAGGGTGGCGAGGTGAATGAGTTCGACCGCGGCAGCCAGTCGCACCGAACGGGCGTCGGGAACCTGGGTGGCCCGATTGACCAGGAGCAGCAGGGTGGGACGGAACATCTTCCCCTGCATCCGGAGCAGATGGGCGTTGATATCCGCGATCATTGGGAAGTCAGCCGCGATCGCCCGCTCGATTTCGGCCCGGACCTGCGCCAGATCGGGCCCCATTCCCGCCTGGAGCATCGCGAGCGATGCCGTCATTGCCTCGGCGGTCATGACGCCTCGGTCGTCAACCGGTGGACCCGATCGCCGACGTCGAGGAACCGGATGTCCACCGCCAGGGCCCGCTCGTAATACCGCAGCGCCTCATCGTACCGCCGTTGTTCCTCGAGCGACCGTCCGAGCCAGTAGATCGATCCGATCTTCTCCTCGTCGCCCCCGGTCAGGCTTTCGATGGCCCGGCGAAGGACCGCTTCGGCAATGGCATACCGGGCCTTGTCGAAGAACGCGATGCCCAGCTGTTCCGAGGTCTTGAGGCGGCCGTCCGGCGAACGAAGCGCTTTCTGGAACTGGGCAATCGCCTCGTCGAGGAGGCCCATTTCCTTGAAGGCGATGCCCAGGTCGTAGTGGGCCTGGAAGTCCTCCGCATCGATGTTCTCGTCGATCCCGCGCTTGAACTGGGCCAGCGCATCGTGGAAGGCGGCGTCCTCGTCCTCGATCGGGGCCTGCTGGCCGACCCGCATCCGGGTGTCCCGGGACAGTGGTTCGTCCATGATGAGACTGCCGAGATCGATGAAGTCGCTCACCGGCTCGGGCGCCGGTTCCGGTTCCGGGGCGGGCGGCGGGGGCGACGGACGCCGGCCCTCGAGCATGGCGAGCGAGTTGCGAGCCCGCTCGTTGCCGGGATCGTGGTCGAGGACGCGCCGATACACCGTGACCGCGTGCTCGATCCCGCCTCCACGCAGCAATGCGTCCGCAAGACCGAGATAGGCGTCGAGCATCGCCGCGCGATCACCGACCCGATAGGCCAGTTCGACCCGCTTCTGGTAGCGGAACACCGCGTCGGGCTCGAGCCGAATCAGGCCGTCCGCCACCCCGACGGCTTCCGTCAGGCGGCTGGTCGCTTCGAACTGGCGCAGCGCTTCTTCGAGCGCCGCGATCCCGCCGGACCGGTCGCCGATCTCGAACAGCACCCGGGCCCGGTCCCGGGCGTACACGGCAATGTCATCAATCGTCTCGGGCTGGTCGCGATCCTGATCACCATCGGCCGGGACCGGGATGAAGACGAGATCATCCGCCGCCCCATCGTCATCGAGCGATATCGGCTCGTCGAAGCCGGCGGCGGCCCCGACCGACGCATCGAGATCCACGGTGGGATACGAATCGATATCGATCGGGTCGTCGACCTCGAGCATCGTGCCATCGTCGCTCACCCTGAGCGAGTCCTCGGTCAGGACCTCCAGCATGTCGTCGCCAGGCTCCGTGACGACATGGGTGATGGCGAACCCGTGGATCGCGTCCGTGTCTTGGCGCCAGCCCTCCGACTGCTGGGCTTCGTCCCGGACGATTTCGAGACCGTCCACGATGGACGGCCCATCCGTTGCCATCATCGCGGGGGCTTCACCGAAACCGGTATCGATGAAGACCAGACCCGACATCGGGTCGGGCCGGCTGTTGGTCCCGTTGTCAGGCGGCGGGAGTTCATCGGTGCGGATCGCGGCGATCTGTTCCCGCGTCTTCCGGGCCCCTGACGAATCGCCCCGTTCCTCGAGCTCCCGGGCCAGTTTCTCGAGCTGCTCGGTCGCATCCTGCTCGAGCGAGCTGGCCCGGAGCAACTCGACCAGCATGAGGCGGATATCCGGGTTGCCCGAGAACTGGTCAGCGAAGAGCTTGACCGCCGCGATGCCTTCATCGCGATGGTGGAGCGCCTCCATCCGTTCGAGGTATTCGCCCAGATTCCGCTTCGCTTCGCCGACGAAATTCTTCCGGGCGTTGAGCTGGGCGAGGCGCAGGTAGGTGGCCGAACGGGCCGGGTTGACGCGAAGGATCTTGCTGCAGAGCGCGATGGCGTTGTTGAAGAACCCCTGCTCGGTGTAGAGATCGGAGGCTTGCTCGTACGCCCGGATCGCGGCGCTCGAGTCCCCGTCCTTCATCTCGAGGTCGCCGATCCGGTTGTAGAGCGAAGGATCGAGAACTCCCTCGCCACCCTCCTCGAACTCCCGCAACGCTTTCTTGTAGACGTCAATGGCTTGTCGCCACTGGCCGCCTTGTTCGAATTTACGTGCGGATTCCTTCAGCTTGTCGAGGTTCATCCGGCTCGTATGTAAGGGGCGCCGAGCCCTTCAAGGTCTTGCAATACCTTAAGATAGGCCTGGCCGAACGACCTGGGCAAGCCATCCAATCATGCAAGGTCCTCGCCGGGGTCGAACCGGCCGGCCAATACCCCGGCCGCCAGTCGATCCAGGTCCGGTCCCGGCGGCCGGTCCTCGGCGAGAGTGGCCACGCCGAACCCAGGGTCCCGGACCTTCCCGTGGATGTCTCGCACGCCCGTACCGGGCCTGAGTGGCCGGAGGAAATCCAGGCCCTGGGCCCCGCACATGAGTTCCGCCGCCACGACCAGAGCCGCATTTCCGAGGATCCGCTTGGCTTTGTAGGCCGCGGCCATCCCCATGGGTACGAAATCCTCCTGATTGGCGTCGGTCGGGATCGACCCGATGCTGGCCGGGTACGCGATGGCCCGCGACTCCGCCACCAGCGAGGCAGCCGTGATCTGGACCATCATGAACCCGGACCGAAGCCCGGGATCGCCGGTCAGGAAGGCCGGCAGGCCCTGGGACAAGTCGGGATTCACCAGGCGTTCGACCCGGCGCTCCGCCAGGGCCTGGAGGGTCGTCAGCGCGATCGCCAGGAAATCGAGGGCCTGCGCCACCGGCTGGCCGTGGAAATTGCCACCCGACAGCACCTCGCCATTGTCAAAGACCAGGGGATTGTCAGTGGACGCGTTGAGCTCCACCTCGACCACGTCGGCCGCGAACCGGATCGCGTCCGCCACCGCGCCCAGGACCTGGGGGGAACAGCGCAGACTGTAGGCGTCCTGGACCCGTGGATCGTTGTCGCGATGCGACTCGCGAATCTCGCTCCGGGCGACCAGGCGGCGCATCAGCGTGGCGGCCCGCACTTGGCCCGCGTGAGGCCGAGCCTCGTGGATGCGGGCGTCCAGTGGGGTCGGCGTCCCGGTCAGCGCCTCCAGGCTCATCGCGGCGGCACCGACGGCCGTTCGCCAGAGAACTTGGGCATCGTGAACCAGGAGTGCCAACAGGGCCGTTTGGGCCTGAGTCCCGTTGATGAACGCCAGGCCCTCCTTCGGGCCGAACCGGAACGGCTCGAGGCCGGCCGCCTTGAGCGCCGGACCCGCCGGGCCGACCCGCCCGGCGGCGGTGACCGTCCCTTCCCCCATCAGTGCCAGCGCCAGATGGCTAAGCGGCGCCAGGTCCCCACTGGCGCCAACGCTGCCCTGTTCGGGCACCACCGGCAGCACACCGCTGTTGAGCAGGCGAACCAGGGCCTCGGCCAGCGCGGGCCGAACCCCGCTGGTGGGCCGGAGGAGCACGTTGGCCCGCAGGAGCATCATGGCACGAACCACTTCCGCCGGGAACGGATTCCCCACGCCGGCCGCATGGCTCCGGATCAGGTTGGCCTGCAACTGGTCGAGCGACGCCGCCCCGATCCGGATGTTGGCCAGCTTGCCGAACCCGGTATTGATGCCGTACATCGTGTCGCCGCGAGCGACCGCATCGTCGATGAAGCGCCGGGAGCGCGCCAGCGCCAGCAGGGCGCCCGGGGCCAGCCCGGCGCCGGCCCCGGGGCTCCGGGCGAACCGGACCACGTCCGGGACCGTGAGTGAGCAACCATCCAGTATCAGTGTGGACGTCATCGGAGCCTCCCCGGCAGCGCGGCCGCCTGCCTAACGCTGACTCTGGTTCTGAATGGTACTCTGCCGGTAATCGAACTTGATGGCCGGCAGGTCGATCAGCGTGATCAGGAACGAAAATGAAAAATTGCCGTTCGGCGACCGGAGGAACGAGAACGTCGCCCGCCAGTCATGGAGGTCGCGGGTCAAATTGAGCTGCTGCGCCTCGAACCGCTTGTTGGTCGCGTCGTACTGGGTGTTCCACGCCACCTGCCAGAACTGGGTCGGGGCAAAACTGGTGTTGAACTGGATATTGCTCCGGTTCGGGATCTGCGAGATGGTCTGGCCGGCGGCCACCGGCCGGGTCCGGGCCAGCGTCAGGTTGACGCTCGCATTGAACCCCTTTTGCCCGCGGGAGAAATTCTGATTCGACGTGAAACCGGTCCCCCGCCGCATGTCGTCGACGCCGCCGCCCGGCATCTGCTGGTTCATCTGCTGGCCGCCGGACACCCCGGATTGTGCCCCGCCCTTGACCGGGCCGCTCGAAAGCCCGAACAGCCGCCCCAGGGACCTGAAGGTCCCGCTATTGAGCTGGAAGCTCGCCGTCACGCCGGACAGGAAGGGACTGAATTTGGCGGTGTCGCTGTCGAACTGTCCCGCGAACAGATCATGGGTGATGGCAAGATTGAGCCCCGGCACGAGATCGGACAGCAGGCTGTTGGAGAGGGTACCCGATCCCCAACCGGTCTTGCCCGGTAGCTTGGCCTTCTCCAGATCGTAGGAGAGCCCGCTGGTCGTAATCGACAGCAAGCGGATCTTCTTGACTTGGAGATCGGTCGTGTCGCCGTCCGGCCGCCGAGTCTTGCCTTCGAAGTTCTGGCTCAGCGACAGGTTCAGCGTCTGCGACGAGTGGCTCTTGAGGACCAGGGGGGCGCCGACCGGCGTGATGGCCCGGGCAAACTCGATCGGCACCGCGGCCTCGGGACTGTACGCGTAGGTGAGGCTGGGCTGAATGGTGTGACGGATCCGCGCCAGCGGCCCGATCCCGCCAAAGAAGCCGTAGAAGGTCGGCGACACCGAGAGACCGAACTGGAGCCGTTTGCCCTGGCGGACAAACTGCCCGTCGGTCCGTTCGTTCCTCACCGCGAACGGGCCGCCGGTGGTATTGGTGATCCCCACCGACGGCGTCACCTTCCAACTGGTCCGGAACAGAATCGGCAGGTTGATGCCCGTATTCCAGTCGAACTCGCTACCGAACCCGCCGCTCCGCACCCGGCGCACGGTGATCGAGTCGGTCGGGTCCGGCGTGGCATCGTTGGGAAGCTTCACCACGTCCTCGCGGAGCCCAGTCGAGTCGGCATCGATCAGGCTCACCGAGTTCGTCCACTGGAAGCCGCCGATCCGGAGCGGCGTGTTCATGCTGAACCGGCTGCTGCGGCTTGCCCCGGTGATCTTCAGCGTGTCAACCTTGCCGATCCCGCGAGGGACAATCAGCTGGCCCGGCTGCTTGAAGGTCAGATCGTTGGTAATACTCAGATCCGGCGACCAGGTCACGTTGGCCCCGAAATCGATCGGCTTTGGCGACAGCGAGAGGGACGGGATGGTCTGGGTGCCGCTGCCGTCGTTGACGTTCTGGCTCCGGGTGGCGCCCAGTGTCAGATTGCCCCACTTGAACTGCTTCGACAGATTCGCCGAGCTCCGAATCTGCTGGGTGGTCGCGCGCGGATCGATCGAATTCCGACGGATGATCGAGGAGTTGGTCGAGTAGTCGAGGTTGACGTTGAGCCGCGTGGTCACGTCGAATGTCTGGCTGTGATTCCAGACGATCCGGCTGTTGGTGGCGCCACCGACTTCCTTGCTGCGCGAAAAGCTGATCGCCCCGCGCATGAACCGGTCGATCCACCGATACTGCCCCTCGACCCCGAACTCGATGTACCGGTTCGAGAACCAGTCGAACCGGGCCAGCAGGTCCACGTATTCGTTAGGCGCCCAGTAGTAACCGATATTCTTGATGGTACGGTTGTAGGTGCGGCTCTGCCGGACGATGTCGTTGAAACCGAATTCGGGAATCAGGATTCCGCTCCGCCGGCCCCGTTTCGTATCCTGGAACAGAAACGGGATCCAGGCAATCGGGACATCGCGGATGTACAGCGTCGCCGGTCGGGCCACCATCGTCGAACCGCCGACCCACTTGAGCTCTTTGGCCGTAAAGTGGTAGTGCGACTCGGGCAGGTCGCAGCTGGTGACCTCCCGGGCACTGGCGTAGATCCGTTTGGTCACGGAGTCGATCGCCATGTTGCCGCTGATGACCCAGTTGGCGCCCTGCTGGGGAAACGTCGTTCGCCCGTCCTGCACCAGGCCGCGGTCAACGCAGGTGTTGTAGTTCACCGTGCGCCCGACCACCACCGTGCCGGCCTGAAACAGGTGCGGCTCCCCTTGGGCCTCGAACCGGCAGTCCCCTTCCTTGTAGTTGATCTGCTGCGCCTCGAGCGTCGATCCGCTCCGTTCCGTCATGGCGTTCCCCTGCAACCTCACCTGACGGCCCGTGGCGAAGACCTGCGCCGAATCGGACCGGTACCGGGTGATGTCGTACCCCTCGAGGTCGAGCAGGTCGTCGACAACGGAATCGGTCGGGGCAAAGGACTGCTTGGGCGCGGTGGGGATGCCAAGACGGCGGGCACTGGCGGTGTCGAGCGGGGTCGGGACGTTACGCAATGTATCGTTGGGAGACGCCCGCTGCGGCTGCCCGATCGACTGGGTCGGCCGAGGCGGCGTCGGCCGGGGCCGCTGGGCCCGCGCGACGGCCGGTACGAGCACCAGCGCCGCCACGACCATCAGCGCCGCGGCCTTCACGGTCACGGCTCCTCGCTCCGCGCCTTGAGCCGCCGCCGGTGAGCAATCACGGCGCCGAGGAATCCGATCTCGTACAGCACGAGCAGGGGCGCCGTCATCATCAGCATCGAGAAGATGTCGGTGCCCGGCGAGAGAATCGCCCCCGCCGCAAATGCCAGCACAATGGCGAACCGGCGGAACTTGTTCAGCATCGCGGGTGTGACGACGCCCAGCACCGCCAACATGATGATGAGCAGCGGAAGCTCGGCCGAGAGCCCCATCGCCAGCACGACCTGCAGCACGAAATCGAAGTACTTGTCGAAGGTGATCAGCATGTCGAACGTGCCGGGTGTAAAGCCAAGCAGTACCCGAAGCGCCGACGGAACCAGAAAAATGAAACTCAGGATCGCGCCGGTCAGGAACAGCAACATCCCGGCGAAGAGCGCCGGCACGATCGCCTTCTTCTCCCGGGCGTAGAGCGCCGGTGAGAGAAAGGCCCACAGCTGCCAGATCAGGACCGGCGAGGCGAGCACAAGCCCGGTGATGAACCCGATCTCGAGCGTGATCATCACGAGCTCGGTCGGACTCTGCACCACGAGGTGCCGTCCGTTCAGCAGCGGAATGATCGGGGCCTGAAAGACGTCGACGAGCTTGTACTGTCCGGTCAGCCAGATCCCGATGCCCACGCCGATGATCAGCGCAAGCAGAGCCCGGACCAGCCGGGCCCGAAGTTCCTCGAGATGCTCGAGGAATGGCATCTCGCCAGAGGACCGCGCCATCACTGTGCCAGCTTAGGGTTTCAGCGTCTCGAGTCGGGTCTTCGCCAACTCGGCATCTTCCGACCGCGGATACTCGGCGATGAGACGCAGATACGCCGCCCGCGCCCGCGTCCCGTCCTTCACCGCCGTCTCGAGGAGGTAGCCGATCTTGTACAGCGCCGTGGGCGCGCGAGACGACTTGGCGAACCGGGTCTTGAGATCGTTGTACCGGACGATGGCCGAATCCGGCGCCGACGCGTCGAACGATTCGGCGACGAAGTACATCGCGTCCGGGACGTTCGGGTGGGTCGGGTACTGCTGGAGGAAATCGAGGAACGCCCGGCGGGCCACTCCGATACTTCCCCGCCGGTACTGATTGAGCGCGCCGGTGTACATCTGCTCCGCCGACGCCGGCGGCGCCGACGGGATGACCGGCGCGGCGGCCGTGGTGTCCGATGGCGGCGGGGACGGCGGCGGGGCCACCTGGGTCTCCGCCCGGGCGTCGAGCTGCGCCTTGAGAACGGACAATTGACGCTGACTCTGGCCGCTCAGTTCCTGGATCTGGAGCAGCTGGCGTTGCACATCCGTCAGATCGACCCCGATACGGGCATCAAGAACGCGAACCGCCTGCCGGGCGCCCGCCAGCGAGTCGAGCAGCGTCTGTTCAAGCCGGATGATTCGGGCCAGCTCCGCGGCCCGCACCGAGTCCTGGCGCGCGGTCTCCGCGCGAAGCACCATCACCTGCGTCTCAACCTGGCGCACGTTCCCCTTGGTAGCGCACCCCGAGGCGGCCACCAGGAACCCCGCCAGCACGGCGCGGCGGCGGATCACTGCGGCTTCACCAGCTTCTCGGCCCCGGCCAATAGCTCGAACTCATCGCGACGATTCTTGGCCCAGCCGGCCTCGGTCCCCGCGTTGTCGACCGGCCGCTCTTCACCATAGGAGATCGTCTCGATCCGGCTGCCGTCGATGCCCTTGGCCTCGAGATAGCGTTTGGCCGACGTGGCCCGCTTGTTCCCCAGCACCAAATTGTACTCGTCCGACCCGCGGTCGTCCGCGTGACCCGCGATCCGGATCCGGAGCCCCGGATTCGCCAGCATGATCGCGGCCTTCCGATCCAGAGTCGGCTGCCCGTCGGCGCGGACCGCGTCCTGATCGTATTCGAAGTAAATCGGCTCCTGCATCGCCTTGACCAGATCGGCCGTCACGGCTGCCGCAGCACCGGCGTCAGAATTGGGCCGCGTCGTGGCGGTCGTTCCGGTCGTTCCGGTCGTTCCGGTTGTCGTCCCGCCAGACGTGTTGCCGCCGGTGTCCGGCGCAGGAGAGGTAGCGGGTGTCTTCTTGCCGCACGCGGCGGCAAGAACGATCATCGCGAGGGCCAACGAACGGATCCGCATGGGGATTCCTCAATGAAGACGATGACGGTTCAGTCCTGCTATGGGCGGCCGCGTCCCAGGGGGCGCGACCACGCGGGGAGTCGGGCAACGCCGGGCGTCACGATCTGGCGAACCCGTCCCGTTTCGAAATCAAGCACGTGCAACTGGCCTCGCCCGGTCCGGTTGGACACGAACACGACGTGCCGGCCGTCGGGTGCGAAACTCGGGTCTTCGTTGCGACCACCCGGCCCTGTTCGTTGCCGGACCTGGCGGGCGCCAACGTCGAAGGACACCAGCTGCGGGCTCCCGCCACTTTCGCGGTGGAAGACCAACGTGGTTCCATCCGCCGACCAGTCGGGCGCGAAGGAATTGCCCGACGATCCGTAGTCGAACGGCACCAGTAATTCCTGGTCGGTGCCGTCCGCGGCCATCGCATAGATTTGCGGCGACCCCGATCGGTTGGAGACGAACGCAACCCGCCGACCGTCGGGAGAATAGACAGGCGAGAGGTTTTCCGCAAACCGGCCCGCCGTAAGGCGTTCCGCGCAGCAAAGGTCCGCCACATTGACCGAGTACAGGTTGGCAGCCTGCTCGGTCAAACGGGAGAAAATCAGCTTCCGGCCGTCCGGCGAAAATGCCGGGGTGATGTTCTGGCCCACGTTCGTGGTCGGCACCACAATCCGGGTGCCGGTCGCCACCGATTGCAGGATGACCGTCCCGGGGCCTTCCCCGCCCAACTGGGTGTAGGCGATCCGGCTCCCGTCCGGGGACCAGACAGGAGACATCGCCAGAACGTTCGAGGGGCTCATCGGCGTCTGGCCGTATCCGTCGCTGTCAATCCGGTAGACCCGTTTGTCACCGTTGTTGAGAAAGAGGATCCGGGTGGCCGCGGTGCCCGGCCGGTCGAGCACCCACCGCACGATGTCGTCGGCCGCTCGATGGACACCCATCCTGGCTTCGCCGGTACCGGATGGATCCAGCGGAACGGTGGCCTCCTGACGAATGAATTCTGCCGACAAATCGTGGAGCTTGATCGTCACGGCGCCGGCCGTTCCGCCGATCTCAACGGCCAAAGCGGCCCGCAGACTCCGGTAGAGCGCATAGTTAATCGGCCCGGGTCCGGCAGCGGTCACAGGCCCTTGAGCCGGCAACACAATCACTTCGAACCGGTCGCTGTAATCGAGATCCCTCGCGATGATCGCCCGAACCGAATCGAGCGACGCCGCCGTCGGCAAGACCACAATTCCTGGGCGCACCGCGGCGTCATAGACGCCTTTGACCCGGACCGTGTCCTGCCCCCACGCCGGCCGGGCGAACATCAGCGAGAGGCCGACCAGAACGAACAAACGCTTCATGACGGCTTCCTCGGAGTGAACAGAAATGCGACCTGCAGAATGTCGGATGGCCAGTCCCGGGGCAGTGGCCCGAAGGCCCGGGCCGCCGCCGCCTGCTCGACCGCCCCCTGGGCTTCCAGATCGAAGGGATAGCTCCGGGAACTGCGAACCACCTTGATGTCCCGAACCGACCCGTCCCGAAAGATGGTGAAGCTGACCTCCGCCTCCAATGCGGCCGAGCCGGCCGGGCGGGCCCAGCGGCGGAGGATCTCGTTCATCAGGTTGCGGAGATACTCGGGATGCGGGAAGGCCTTCCCCTCCACCCTGACGTTGTCCACATCCGTCCCGGTGCCCGGAGTGGCCCCAGCGACCGGCTTTACCGGTGTCTTGACGGGCGGGGTCGGCTGGCTCTTGGGATCGACCTTGGCCGGCGGCTTCGGAACCGGCGCCTTGACGGCCTTCTGGACGGTCTTCGGGATCACGGTCGGCGGTGCCGGTGGTGAGGGCGCCGGAGTGGCAGTGGCGGGCGCCGTCGTCGTCGGCAGCGGCGCGGCCACCAGCTCGACGGAGTAGACGATCGGATCGGCGCCCGCGCCCACCCGGGCGGAAAGCACCAGCAACGCGACAAAAGCGCCGTGAACCGCCGCCGTGCCTGCGGCCCCGGCGACCATCGCGCCGCGAGGTACGTCCCCGGGCCGCCGAAACCTCATCGCGGGATGTCTTCCTCTTGGGTCACCAGGCCGGCCGACGTAATCCCGGCCTCATGCAACGCGGCGATCACCCGGATCACGTTGCCATACGGCGTGCCCCGATCGCCACGGACATACACGCTGGACGCATTCCGCTGGTCCATGATGCGGCGGACCGTGGCGCGGAACTCCGCGAGGGAGACCGGGATGTCGTCGACAAAAATTCGCCCCTGCCGGTTCACGCTCACGACCACGCCGTCCTTCGCCGCCAGCGGCGTGGCCTTGGCCTCGGGCAACTGAACGTCAATTCCCCCTTGCATGATCGGGGCAGTGATCATGAAAATGATGAGCAGCACCAGCGCCACGTCCACCAGCGGCGTGATGTTCACGTCGGCGTTGACCGGGGGCCCGCGTCGGCGTCCGAGGCCGCCCCCGCCGAACGACCCGGCCATCAGAGCCACCCTTCCCGAGCCATCCATCCCACCAGACCATTGGCGAAGCCGTCCAACTCACCCTCGAAGCGCCCCAGCCGGTTGGCGAAGTAGTTATAGGCCATCAGCGCCGGGATCGCCGCCCCGATCCCCGCCACCGTCGTGATCAACGCCTCCGCGATCCCGGGGGCCACCGCCGCGATGTTGCCCGAGCCCTTCTGCCCCATGCCGAGGAAGGCGTCCATGACGCCCAGGACCGTCCCCAGCAGACCAAGGAGCGGGCTGACGCTGCCGATGGTGGCAAGCCCAGTCACCAGCCGCGCCGCCCCGTCGCGCTCGGCCCCAACCTCCTTGCCCAGGATCATTCGGAGCGCCTCGAGCTGCGTCGGGGTCAGGCTCACCTTGCCGGTGGGTCCGTCCCTCACCACTCCCGGTACCAGCTCGTTGTAGAAGCTCATCGCCTCGCGGAAGACTCGGCTGAATGGTGAGGCCGGCAGCTTCATGACCACCCGATAAGCATCCGGAAGCTTGGGCGCCCCCTCGAGCCCCTGAAAGAAGCGGTTGGCTTGCGCCCGGAGCTTCCGGAAGTGCCACCACTTGACCGCGATGACAAACCAGGAGTAGAGGGACAGCACCGCAGTGACCCCCAGCACCACCTGGGTCGCGGGCGTCGCGATCAGGAGCAGTTGCCAGCCGTTCTTCGGAATCAGGGTCGGCGCCTGGAGGACGAAGAGCATCGACGCTCCTTCACACGGTGGTTCGAGGCCTCGGGACGGCCGAAGCCGTCCGGGAATCGTGATGGTCGGCGGGAGACGACCGAACGCCGACAACGTTGACAGGACAACAAGATAAAACGACGCGGGGCCGTCTGTAGACGGCCCCGCGCGGTTTCTGTTAGGCTCCCGGATCAGTTCGGCAGCTTGCCGACCTGGACCACCCGGGTCCCGGGCGAGATATCCGGCGAAATGACGTTGATCACCTTAACGGTGGCGCTCCGCTCCCGGACATGGACCACCTGGAGAACCGCCATCAACTCATCCACCGTGCTCGACCCACCCACCCGAGGGGCCGGCTCCCGGCGAACCTCGAATACATCGCCTCGGGCGACCCCGTCCCGCTTGCCCTTGTCGATGAACAGGTAGTTCTGGGGATGCTTGAGCTCACGGGTTTCCCGCTGGCTCAGGACCGCCCCAACGATGCCCTTCTCGACTGGCTGGGCGCGCATGGTCCCACCGTCGACGAATTTCTCCGCCGGGATGGTCAGCTGGCCGCTCCGGATTGCGCCGAACACCCCGACCACCGTGGCCAGCGCCTCTTTACCGTTCAGGCCCGTCACCCGGGCGACCCCGGTGGGGATCACGATATCGCCGTAGCCCTCGGGGCCTGGGAACGTTTGGACGATCAGCAGCGAGTCGCCGGCCGCGTAGCTCGCTCCGGCCGGGGGAGCGACCGCAACCGTCGTGAACAGGGTCGCCGAACTCCGGTCGCTGAGGTTCCGGATCTGTTGCGGGGTGACCGTGCCGAGCAATTGGCCGAAGGGCAGCTTGTCCCCTTCGCTGAGGTACCCTGCCGCGAAGAATTCGCCCCGACGGAGCGGGCGGTACGGTTGCTCACGGTAGGTCCGGAGCGCCGCCCGGGCGTCCATTCCCCGCCGGCGAGTGAACGTCGAATCCGGTACGGCCGGGCTCTGCTCGTCGGCCGGCTCGACCACGACCGCGGGTCGGGTCGGCTGCGGCGTTGGCAGGGTCATCTCGGGCCGCGTCTCCGGCTTCGCCGGCGGCGTTTCCACCGGGCGCTCCGCCGCCGGCTTCTCGGCCTTTGGCGTCGGGGCACTGGCCGGCTTCTCGGGCGCCGGAGTCTCGGGCCCGGCAACGGCCTTCATATCCGCCGCACCGGAGATCTTCAGGATTTGGCCCGGAACGATGTGGGCCGGGTCGTCAATGACGTCAGTGTTGAGTCGATAGAGCTGGACCCACAGCGACTGATCGCCGAGCAGTTGCCTGGCGATCGAGAAGAGTGTGTCACCTGGCTTGACCTTGTAGGTCGTCGGCTTGGCCGACGCCTGAGCAACGGCCGCCGACAACGGGCCGGCGGCCGCACCCACTAACGCGAGTGTAAGCCAGGTCTTAGAACGGAAGATCGTCGTCCTCGGCATCAAGAGCCTCCGGGAAATCGTCGAAGGATTCCGACTTCTGCGCGGCGGGTGCCGGCGCAGGGTTCGCCTTCGAAGGCGAGAAAGCCTCGCCGTCAGAACCGCCGCGCCCGGAAAGCATGATCATCTCACGACCGGAAATCTCGGTAGTGTACCGAGTTTGACCCTCCCGATCCTGCCAGCTCCGGTACTCGATGGCTCCTTCGACGTAGACCTTGTCGCCCTTCTTGCAATAACGCTCTGCAACGTCAGCAAGATTTGAGCCCTTGTTGTTCCAGAGCACAACCCTATGCCATTCCGTCTTTTCCTGCATTTCCCCGCTCTGATTCTTCCACCGCCGACCCGTGGCGATCGACAGGGTGGCCACCCGGCCACCATTTGGGGTGCTCCGGACCTCGGGATCGGCTCCCAGATTGCCGATCAAGGTCACCTTATTCAAACTGCGGCTCATGAGATATCTCCTCGGGCTATCAGTAGGAACCAGTCGTGAACAGGCTCACATTAACACGGCATAAGACATTACTATAACCAAACTTACGCAATTTGTATCAATTCAAGATTTATCTGAAATCAAATCGCATGACTAATGCGTTTTCTCGGGGCTTTCGGTAGTAGTCAGTCCGGACGCCTACTGGCCGGAAACCCCGGGCACCATACAGCCGCTTCGCCTCCTCATTCGACTCCCTGACCTCGAGAAACACCGAAGACGCCCCCCTCGAACGGAGGTCATCCAGGGCTGAGGAAAGGAGCCCCGACCCCAGCCCTGCCCGCCTGAATCCAGGCAGCACGGCGATGTTCAAAATCTCGGCTTCCCCTGCGATCACCCGTGCAAAGACGTATCCTGCAAGGCGCAAAACCAGCCCCTGAGACTCACAAATCAGAGCTACACCTGTACTATTATCGAACAGGGAAGCGAGCCCGTCTTCACTCCAGGGGTCCGAGAAGCAGATCCGCTCCGCCTCCGCGATTCCTGGGGCGTCATCCCGGTTGGCCGGCCGAATTCGGAAGGGTCCTGCCATGGAGCCGCTCCCATTTGGCTTGAGCTTCCGCTGGGCGTCCGTAGATCGGCTCCCAACGACCTACATCCTCAACCGGCACCGTCCCACCGGGCAGGTCGACCAACTCGAGCATCCGCCTCGCCTCCGGGAGGCCCTGCGGCCCACCAACGACGACCCCGGCCGCATACGCCCACCCCCGGACCACTTCGTCCGCCACATCGCCGACGACGGCGTCCACCGGCCCTTCGACCGGAGGCCGCTGACCGGAAGCAAGCACCATGGGTTCGAGAACGGTACTGACCCCGCCGACGCCGAAACGGTACCCGGCGACATACAAATCACCCCGAAGGGCCGAGGCAACCCCCAGCACCAAGCGGCCAGGGGCGCGCGCTGCCGCCGCCCTCACGAGCAGCGTCGAAACAGCCCGGACCTCAACCGGCCGGTCCCGGCTGAACCCCTTGACCCAGGCGGCCGCCACCCGAAGCCCGGTAAATCCCCCTGGGCCGTCCGCGACGACCAACCGGGTCACCTCGGCCGGGGCAAGGCCCGCCTCACCGAGCGCCTCGAGAACGACCGGCACCAACAGTCCGGCATGCTTTCGGGCCCCTGCCACCTCGCGGACAGCGACCGGACCACCCGAACGCCCAGCCGCCACCGACAAGCGATCTGATGTCGTATCGAGGGCCAGCGTATTCATCGGTCCACCACCATGGTCCGGACCGCCGGGTCGGCATCGTGAGCGAGCCGAACCCGCACCGTTGGCGCCAACGCCCATGGCCCAGCCCGGTCCGGCCACTCGACCAGCAGGGCATCCCCGGCGGCCAGTCCCTCCCAATCCAGGTCCCGGCCGTCGTCGGTGCCCTTCAGTCGGTAACAGTCGACGTGATGGACCGGTCCGCGCCGTCCATCATATCGATGAACCAGGGCGTAGGTCGGGCTGGCCGTCGTGCCCAGGACGCCGAGCCCGACGGCGATCGCCTTGGCCAGGGTCGTTTTACCGGCGCCGAGATCTCCCTCGAGCCACACGACCGACCCCGCTGGCAGTGTCTCGCCAAGCGCCCTGCCCCAGGCCACAAGCTCCGCCTCATCCATCCGGGAACCCATTCGCTCAGGTCCGCGCCCGCCGGCTCGGTCGCCGGAACGCCCCACCAAAACTGGCGCCTCGGGACACGTTGCCGGCATCCAACGCTCGCAGCTCGTTCAACTGGTCACGGAGCAAAGCGGCCAACTCGAATTCGAGATTCGCCGC
This sequence comes from Gemmatimonadota bacterium, assembly GCA_031394255.1. Lineage (GTDB taxonomy): Bacteria > Gemmatimonadota > Gemmatimonadetes > Gemmatimonadales > GWC2-71-9 > SHZU01. The sequence goes on along the minus strand of JANMXA010000240.1, from coordinate 981 downwards.
CGCCTCGCGCATCTGCTGCTCGAGCGCCTGCATCGCCTTGGCTCTCGCGGCCGGATCGCGCAGGTCGGGAGCCGCCTGGCTCTTCCGGTCCTTGGCTGATGTCTTCTCGCCCCGGGCGTCCGCCACGTGGGTCGAGAGCCGGACCTCGTCGAGCGACTTGATGATGGAGGCCGGCATAGTGCCGTGCGCCTCGTTGTAGGCCACCTGGCGGGCCCGCCGCCGCTCCATTTCGTCCAGCGCCCGGCGCATCGAACCGGTGATCCGATCAGCGTAGAGGATGCCCTTCCCGTGGAGGTTCCGCGCGGCCCGCCCCACGGTTTGGATCAGCGAACGGTCACTCCGCAGGAAGCCTTCGTTGTCGGCATCGAGAATCGCGACCAGCGAGACCTCGGGCAGGTCGAGCCCCTCCCGAAGCAGGTTGATCCCGACCAGGACGTCGAAATCCCCCAGCCGCAGGCTGCGGAGGATCTCCATTCGCTCGATCGCGTCGATGTCGGAATGGAGATAGCGAACCCGGACCCCCACCTGCTGGAGGTAATCGGTGAGATCCTCCGACATCCGCTTGGTCAGCGTCGTGACCAGTACCCGCTCCCGGGCCCGGACCCGTTCCCGAATCTCGCCCAGCAAGTCGTCGACCTGACCCTTGACCGGCCGGACCTCGACCACCGGGTCCACCAGAAAGGTGGGCCGGATGATCTGCTCGACCACCTGGCCTTTGCAGAGCGTCAGTTCGTATTCGCCCGGCGTGGCCGATACCATCATCATCTGGGGAACGAGCCCCATGAACTCATCGAAGGTCTGCGGCCGGTTGTCGAGCGCGCTTGGCAGGCGGAACCCGTATTCGACCAATGTGGTCTTCCGAGCCCGGTCGCCATTGTACATGCCCCCGATCTGGGGAATCGTCACGTGCGACTCGTCGATCACCCCGAGGAAATCGGCCGGGAAGTAGTCGAGCAGACAGGCCGGCCGCTCGCCCGACAG
>JANMXA010000239.1:0-1960 GCA_031394255.1 Gemmatimonadota bacterium | reverse complement strand
TCCGCGACGTGGCCTGGGCCCTGGGCTACGCCCACCAGCAGGGCGTGGTCCATCGGGACGTGAAGGCCGAGAACATCCTCCTAGAGACCGCGAGCCGCCGGACCCTGGTGACCGACTTCGGGATCGCCCAGACGATCGGGGGCGATGACGACGCGCCGCTCGCCGGCACGGTGCCGTACATGAGCCCGGAACAGGCCGCCGGCCACCCGCTTGACGGGCGGAGCGACGGCCACTCGTTAGGCGTGGTGGGTTACCTGGCCCTGTCGGGACGGCTGCCGTGGCCGGCGGAGACCCGCGAGGAACTGCAGCGGCGCCAGGCCGCTGGACCGGCGGAGCCGCTCGCCACCGTGGCCCCGCATGTACCGAGGGCGCTGGCTCGCGCGGTGGAACGATGCCTCGCCCCCGACCCGGCCGCCCGGTTCCAGTCGGCCGAGGACCTGGCCGGAGCGCTGGATCACCTGGCCGCCGAGCCCGGCGAGCTGCCGGCCCCGCTCCGGGTCTGGCTCACCGGCGACGACCGCTCCCGGACCGGCGTCATCATGTGGACCCTCGGCACCGGTCTCCCGACGATTCTGTTCTTGCTCACGACCCTGCGATTCGAGGGATTTCCCTGGGTGCCGGCGATCATCCTCGGCCTCGGCTCGATCGCGCCCGCGGTGCTGTTCGGGATCGGCCGGATCAACCGCACCCGCCAGATCCTCGCGGCCGGGTACACCCGCAATGATCTGATCCTCGCCATCCGCCGCCACACCGAACGGGAGCGGGAGGAGCTGGCCTTCTCGATCGGCGCCGCCCCGTCGCGCCTGGGCCGGTGGATCCGGCGGGCCGCGTGGGGAAGCCTCGGCCTGGCCGTGGCCGCCGCCCTCGCCCTGGTCATCATGCGGGACTCCTGGCACGCCGTGAGGGTCATGTCCTGGCTCTTCCTGCTGGCCGCGGGCGCCTCACTCGGGGCGGCCCTCGCCGGGAGCTTCATTCCCGGGCGCACCATCCCGAGCCGCGAACGGCGGACCTGGCGCGAGCGGCTCTGGAGCGGATCGTTAGGCAGGGTTCTGGCCGCGGTGGCTGGCTGGCGGCTTGGCCGCCGCACCGCCCCCGAGCTCACCCTGCACCGCCCCACCGAAATCGCCCTCGGCGAGGCCTCCGAGGCGCTGTTCCGGGCCCTGCCCGAAGCCCACCGGCGGCACCTCGCGGACCTGCCCGCCCAGGTCGAACGCCTCGCCACCGAGGCGGCGCGCATCCGGGCCGAGTTGCAGGAAGTCGATGACCTGATCGAGCGGGGAGCGCCGGCGACCCTCGACCATGGCGCGACCGCGGACCGGGGCGGCCCGCTCGCCGACGCCCGGGCCACCCTCGCCGGGCAACTCCGCGAGACCGTCGTGGTGCTCGAGGCGCTCAGGGTCGGCCTCCTCCGGCTCCACGCCGGCACCGCCGATCCGGCCTCGCTCACCACGGACCTCGTGGCCGCTCGGGGGCTGGCGTCGCGGCTGGACGAGTTGACTCGGGCGTCGGGGCAGGTTCAGGGCTTGCTCGAGGTCTCGATCTCGACCGGCTGAGGAAAGGATGGCTGCGGTGCCAGTCTCACCGAAACCGGCCCAAGATCAACCCCGTAACGCCGTCACCTTCATCAGACCCCTTCGGACGCCCTGTGAGCGAGGAACTCTTTTTCGTTGGCTTGCTCGTTGCGGCCGCCGTCTCGACCACTGCGGCGGTGATCGCGGCCTCGGATGGCGCCGAGCTGCCCGGCGGGCCGACCGGCTCGAGGAACATCTCCTCCGCCACCCCAGCTCCCTGCCTCGTTCCAGCACCCCTGATGCGATCGCCCTCCAGGTCGAAGGGCTGGCCGCCCAGATCGACCGGGTGGCCGAAGGCCAGGAGTTCCTCGCCCGCATCATCGGTGAGCGGCCTCGGCCGGTTCGTACGGACTCAAGCCCTAACGAAGGCCGCGTTCGAACGCCGCACT
>JANMXA010000238.1:0-130840 GCA_031394255.1 Gemmatimonadota bacterium | reverse complement strand
CTCGTCGGTACCGCCGATTTCGCCCATCATGACGATGGCGTCGGTATCCGGGTCGGCCTGGAATGCGGCGAGGACGTCGATGAAATTGGTGCCGATCACGGGGTCGCCCCCGATGCCGACGCAGGTGCTCTGGCCGAGCTTGTTCCGGGTAAGCTGGTTGACCACCTCGTAGGTCAGCGTGCCGCTCCGGGACACCAGACCGACGCGACCCGGGGTGCAGATCTGGCCCGGGATGATGCCGACCTTGGCAACGCCGGGGGTGATCAGTCCCGGGCAGTTCGGGCCCAGGAGGCGGGCACCCTTCTCGCGGACAAACGGCATGATCCTGGCCATGTCGAGCACCGGAATGCCTTCGGTAATGCAGACGATGAACGAAATTCCAGCATCAGCGGCCTCAGCGACCGCCGCGGCGGCGAAGGCAGGCGGGACGTATATGACCGACGTATTGGCGCCGGTTTCCCTGACGGCGTCCGCCACCGTGTTGAATACCGGCACCTTGTCTTCGAACTTCTGACCGCCTTTGCCCGGCGTGACGCCGGCCACCACATTGGTGCCGTACGCGATCATCTGCTTCGAGTGGAACGAGCCGTCGCGTCCAGTGATTCCCTGGATCACGAGGCGGGTCGAGGCGTTGACGAAAATGCTCACTTGGCCCCCTTGGCCAACGCGACCGCCTGCTTGACCGCTTCGTCCATGTCGTTCAGTGCCTTCATTCCGACTCCTTCGAGGATCTTGACCGCTTCCTTCTCATTGGTGCCAGTGAGTCGGATGACGATCGGCAGATCGACCTTGAACTGGCGGGTCGCGGTGACGATGCCGTTGGCCACGTCGTCGGTCCGGGTGATGCCGCCGAAGATGTTGAAGAGGATGACCTTCACCGACGGATCGGCGGTGATGATCTTGAGGGCGTTTACCACCTTCTCCGGATTGGAACTTCCGCCGATGTCGAGGAAGTTGGCCGGCTCGCCGCCGTAGTACTTGACGAGATCCATGGTCGCCATCGCGAGGCCGGCACCGTTCACGACGCAGCCGACGTTGCCGTCGAGCTTGATGAAGGTGAGGTTCGCCTTGCGCGCCGTGACTTCACTGGGCTCTTCGGCCGACTCATCGCGCAGCGCGGCGAGGTCGGGCCGGCGGTCGAGTTCGTTATCGTCTATGGAAATTTTGGCGTCGAGCGCCAGCACCTTGCCGTCGGGCGTCGTGGCCAGCGGGTTGATTTCGGCCAGGGACGCTCCGTTGGCCATGAAGACCGCGTAGAGCTGTTCCATCATGCGGGCGGCCGCACGGACCTGATTGAAGTCCTGGTACAGCTTCAGGGCCAGGCCGAGCGATTGGTGCGGCATCAGCCCGAATCGAGGGTCGACGGCGAGTCGATGGATCTTCTCGGGCGTCTTGGCCGCCACCTCTTCGATGTCGATTCCGCCGGCCGAGCTGACCATGAACAGGGGACGCTGTGATTCCCGATCCATGATGAGGCCGACGTAGCTCTCGGTAGCGATATCGGCTGCCGGGACGACGAGGACCTTCTGTACGACGAGGCCCTTGATGGTCATGCCGAGAATCCGGCCGGCATGTTCCTTCGCTTCGGCCGGCGTTTTGGCGAGTTTGACGCCGCCCGCTTTGCCACGGCCACCGGTGTGCACCTGGGCCTTCACCACCACGGTTCCGCCAAGGCGGGTGGCGATCGCGTGGACTTCGTCCGCCGTGGCCGCCACGCCGCCATCCAGCATCGGAACCCCAGCCGCCTTGAGCAGCTCCCGGGCTTGGTATTCGTGCAGGTTCACTGATTCCGCCGTTCGAATAGGTGAGAGGAGCCAAAAGTAGTCAGAGTCATAAGCCTCAGCAATGCCTTGACTTAGGGCTTTGGTTGCGGGACGGCACCGCCGCTGACCCGGAGCAACTCCCGGAGATACGCGAAGGCGCGCCCGAAGGCTTCGAGGTCGCCCCGTTTCAGGGCTTCGTCGGCCCGGTCGAGCCAATTTCGCGCCTGGACGAGCCGGGTACCGACGTCGGTGCCGACCGGGGTCGGGGCCAGTTCCCCCCGCAGATTCTTCCAGGCTTCCTGGACCGACCGGCCGGCGCCGAGGCGTCCTCCGAGAGCGACATTGACCAGCACGACGGCGCCGCCGCCGGCGGGGCCGATGGCGTAGCTCGGCTGATAGGCCACGACTGTGTCGCCCAGGTTGGAGAAGCGGACCAGGCCGGACACATAGTCAGAGCCAGCAGCGCGAACGGAATCACGCAGTTGCTGGAAAAATGGAAAGCGTTCCCATCGCGTTTGGAGATCGCGCGGACTCCCCACCGCCAGCAACGAGTCCGTCGAGATCAGGCGTGCCTCTCCAGCGGCGGTTCCCGGGCTGATCAGCATGGCGTTCACCCGCTGCCCGTCGCCGGTCAGAAATGGGGAGCGAATCGGATCGGCCGCCGTGCCTGACCGGAGAATCGACTCTTCGCCGCCGCCCAGGGTGCCCTGGTGCACGGCGCTCTGGCCGGTCCAGGCGCTGCCCTGGAGTACCTGCGCCTGGACCGCCGCCATCGAACGAGGCGTGCCAAGATTCTCGCCGGCCGCGGTGGGCAGGTTGGCGGCGGGTTCGATCAACGGGGCCGCGATTCGACTCCAGGCCGCCGAGAGCGAGTCGGCATCGGGCCGGAGAAAGATCTTGACGTCCCCGCCCCGAGCCCGAACCATCCCGACGAATCCCGCTCCGACATAGCCCACTTCACGACCGCGCCACGAGGCGCGGCGGGATCCGGGGAAATCCTCCACCGTGATGAAGCCGTCGGATATCCAATAGAGCTCGCGCCCCAGTGCTATGGCGCTGGGCCGCGACCACTCGATGAACGGCGCGACAGCGGTGAGCCGCTGGACGGGATCGAGTCGCCAGGCGATCTGCAACGTGGGCTCGGCCCGGAGCACGGCGCCGACCTGGAGCGCCCAGGAGACGGCCAGGCGCCGAATGCCGCTGTACAGCGGAACGCCGGCCGCGCCCGCGGCGAGGTCGAACTCCGGCGCTCCCGGGCGAATGCTGTGCCGGTTCATGGTGAGATAGGGCACGATGCCGGGGGAGAACGTTTCGTCTCCCCAGCGAAGCGACGCGATGCCGCCGGTTGGGCCGGTGTGGTCGTCAGCCACGGCGACGGCCGTCGGTTCGCCGTTCGGGACGGTCCGGATGACCATCCAGACCCGATGCCAGGCGGAGTCAACTCTGACCATGGCTGGAATCACATCGGCCACCCGAGCGCTATCAGCGGCGGCGATCTTGCCGAGGGCCTGCCGATCCCACAGGGCCGGCTCCGCCTCCGCGATAGGTGCGGCCGTGGTGGCAAGGCGAAGTCCGAAGGCGACGGAATCCACCCGGCGGAGCGAGACCTGTTCCTGGGCGACGACGGGGCCGCCGGCGGCTCGTGAGGCGGTGAGAATTGACCCACCGAGCGAGGCGAGGGCGAGACCAACCCACCCGGCCGCCGCAATCACGAACCGGGCCCGCAGCGCCCAGACGAACGTCAGCACGGCCGCGGTCGCGGAAAACAGGACGATGACTTGTGCGACGGTCGCCCGGAGGAGGAATTCCGCCGGGCCGATGGCGGCACTCTGGGTGGCGGCGAGTCGGTACGGCGTCAATACCGCCTCCCAGCCGATGAGCAGGGCGGCGGCCATGAGCAATACCGCCGTCTGCCACCGGGCATGGGGCGAAATCCAGAGACGACGTTCGGCGACCTTGATGGTGCCGCCGAAGACGTTGGCGACGGTCACGGCGATCAGGGCCGGCAGGACGAGCGCAATCGCGCGGTCGTACAACAATTCCCAGAGCGGGAGGTTGGCGGCAAAGACCCCGAGGTCGGTCTGGAGCAGCGCGTCGGAGACGCCGAAACGGACGCCGGCGCCGGCCACCAGGATCGTTGGCAGCCAATCCCCGGTTCCGCCCCCGACCGCCACGCCAAGCACCGCGGCGGCGCCGGCGGCGACCCAGTAGGCGAGGCGAGGCGACCAGCCTTTCAGATTCCCGGGCGGCTCGGCGAACCGCATCAGCACGGCGTAGGTGACCCAGAGGAAGTGGGCGACGAACCAGCCCACGGCGACCGCGAGACCGACGAGCTCGAGACCAGCGGCGAGCAGGGCGAACCGGGTGCCCACCAGCGCCGCCGCCTCCGAGACGCGGCCTTCCCACAGGCGATTGGTGGCGAATACGGCCATCCAGCGGCCAAAGACCAGCACCGACACCAGGGACACCCCGCCCCAGATCGCGCGCCGCCGGCCGGCCTCCATCGTCAGGCCTCGATACCCTTCCCTGCCAACCACGTCCTCATTTCGGCCTGGTACCGGGCGAGGGATGCCTCGCTGTTGGCTTCGAAACGCATGACGAGGATCGGTTGGGTGTTGGAGGAACGGAGCAGGGCCCAACCGTCAGGATAGGCAACCCGGACGCCGTCGATGGTGTTCACGGGGTACAGGGCCCGGAAATGAGCCGCGGCCTGCTCGACGATTTCGAACTTCACATCATCCGGGCAATCCACCCGTATCTCCGGCGTAGCGAAGGTCCGGGGCAAGTCGGCGAGCAGACGATGAAGGCCCCAGGGACCCGCCGCGACGATCTCGAGCAACCGGGCTGCGGCGAACAGAGCGTCGTCGAAGCCGAGATAGTCGCCGCCAAAGAAGATGTGCCCGCTCATTTCTCCGGCCAGCGGTGCCGCGGTTTCCTTCATTCGCGCCTTGATCAACGAGTGCCCCGTCTTCCACATCTCGGGCCTGGCGCCGGCTGCGGCGAGCGCCTGGGGCAGCACCTCGGAACACTTCACGTCGAAGATGATCGGGACCCCCGGGCCGAACCGCCGAACAGCGTCGCGGCCGAGGATGACGAGTAGTTGATCACCATAGATGACCGTGCCATGTTCGTCGACGGCGCCGATCCGGTCGCCGTCGCCATCGAACGCGATGCCCAATTCGGCCCCCGTGCGGCGAACTTCGCGAACGAGGTCGGCCAGGTTCTCCGGCACCGTAGGATCGGGGTGGTGATTCGGAAAGGTGCCGTCGGACTCACAAAACAGCGGGGTCACCTCGCAGCCGAGGGCGTTGATCACCTTCTCGGCGATCAGGCTGGCGACGCCATTGCCGCAGTCAATCACGACCTTGACCGGGCGGGTCAGGCGGTGCCGACTGGTGATGCCGGTGGCGTAGGCCTCGAGCACGGAACCGTCGCTCCGGTGGCTGCCCACCCCGCTCTGCCAGGTCTCAGTGACGATGACGTCATAGAGGTCGAGAATGGCGTCGCCATGAATGGCCTCGCCCGCCAGCACCATCTTGAAGCCGTTGAACTCGGGCGGATTGTGGGAGCCGGTCACCTGGAGGCCCCCGTCGGTCGCGAGGTGATGGACGGCGGCATAGAGGGCGGGCGTGGGGAGCATGCCGACGTCGAGCGCCGTGCCACCCGAGGCCACGATTCCGTCGCGGACTGCCTTGGCCAGGGCGCTTCCGGAAGGCCGGTTGTCGCGGCCCGCGGCCAGGACCGGGGCGCGGCCGAGGGCTCGCCATCCCGCGGTAGCGAAGGCCCGCCCGAGGCCGAACGCGAACTCGGGCGTCAGCTCGCTGCCGACCAGGCCGCGGACATCATATTGACGGAAGACTTTGCGCGGCACGTTCACGAGCTACTTCCCTTCAGATGCTTCGGCCCAGTAACGCGCAGGCGTCACCGGGCCGATACCTAAGGACGGTCCCGACGGTCGCCGGCAGGCCGCGGAACGGATTCAGGTCAGCGATGCGCCTGAGCGGCCCGATCGAGTGCGGTTCCTGCGAACGACCTGGCGCCACGGTCCGCGCTGTCAATCGCCAGACGCGGCAGGATGCCGAGAACCAGCAGGAGGATGACGCCAACGGCCACCGTGAGCCGCGCCGCACCCGGCAAGACCACGCCGTCATGAATCTCGGCGTTAAGCGGCGGGCGCATGTACAACGCCCGGATGACGGGCAGGTAGTATCCCGCCGACACCAGGCTCGTCAGAACGAGCACCACGGCCAGGAACTGATGATGCTCCGCCGTGATCGAACTCAGGATGGCCCACTTGCCGATGAAGCCGAACGTGCCCGGGAACCCGAGCAACGAGAACATGCAGATGGTGAGAGCGGCCGCGATGGCCGGCCGCCGCTGCGCGAGACCGGCAATGGTGTCGAGGGTCACGTCCCGCTCGCCTCCCCGCCCGAGCACGGCGAGGATGCCAAAGGTGGCGAGAGTGGTCAGGACGTAGGCAGCGAGGTACAGCATGGTGGCGCTGGCCCCAGCCTGACTGCCTGACCAGACGGCGGCGAGGAGATACCCGGCGTGGGCGATGGAGCTGTAGGCGAGCATCCGCTTGAGCGATCGCTGGGCCAGAGCCACCAGATTGCCAAGGATCATCGAGGCCGCGGCGAGGACCCCGACGATCGGCTGCCAGGTGTCGACGGCCGAACCGAACCCGACCATGAGGACCCGGACCAGTGCAAGAAATCCTGCCGCCTTGACGCCGGTGGCCATGTACGCGGTGACCGGCGTCGGTGCGCCGTCGTACACGTCGGGTGCCCACATATGGAACGGCACCGAGGCGACCTTGAAGCCCAACCCGATCAGCATCAACGCCAAGCCGAGGCCCGACATCGTCTCGATGCCCTGAGCGCTGATCCGCTGGCCGATGGCGGTGAGGTCGGTCGCTCCGGTGGCGCCGTAAGTCAGGGCGATGCCGTAGAGCAGAAACGCCGACGCCAACGCGCCGACCAGGAAGTATTTGAGGCCCGCTTCGGCCGACGCGGCGCTCTTTCGATTGAAGGCGGCGAGGACGTAGATCGGCACCGACATGACTTCAAGGCCGAGGAAGAGAATGATCAGATCTTCCGCTCCGGCGAGGAACATCATGCCCGCGGTCGCCATGAGCAGCAGGCTGTAGTACTCGGGAGCGATCAGGGATTCCCGCTCGAGGTAGTCGAGCGAGAGAAGGACGGCCCCGATACTCGCGACCAGGATGAGCAATTGCGCGCCAAACCGGTACCCGTCCAGCGCCATCATGTTCGGGGCGCCCAGCGCGGTGGCCCCGCCCCGCCACAGCGCTCCAAGGACGGCGAGCGCGGCAACCAGGCCGGCCAGCGATACCATCCCGGCGAAACGGGAGTCCGCCGCGGTCTGGTGGCGCCAGGCGTTGATCAGCAGGACGATCACCGCCGCGAGGGTGACCACCAACTCCGGAAGCATCGCCACCATCAGGCCGGATGGGGTCAGGAGATCGAGGCCGGTCATTGCGAAGCCCCCTTGGTGCGGATCACGTCTTCGCCCGGGACGACGAGGCCCTTGGTCATCAGGATATACCGCCGTGCGGCCGGCTCGAGCTTGTCGAGTACCGGTTTGGGATAGAGGCCCATCCAGACGATGCCGATGAGGAGCGGGATCAGCACCGCCAGTTCCCGGCGATTAAGGTCGGGGATGAGCTCATTGGCCGGCTTGTCGAGCTTGTTGAAGATGATGCGCTGGAGTGCCCACAGCATGTAGGCGGCCGCGAAGATCACGCCGGTCGTGGCGAGACCGGTGGCGTATGGGTGGATACGGAAGCTCCCGACCAGGACCAAGAATTCGCCGACGAACCCGTTCAGCCCCGGGAGCCCGATCGAAGCCAGCGCGACCACGGTCAGAATGAGACTGAAGATCGGGATGACCCGCGCGAGGCCGCCGTAGGCGTTGATCTCGCGGGTATGGCGCCGCTCGTAGAGCATGCCGATCAGGAAGAACAGCGCGCCGGTGGAGAAGCCGTGGCCGATCATGACCATCAGGGCACCCTGCACCCCCTGAATCGAGGCCGCCCAGATGCCGAGGACGGCAAAGCCCAGGTGGCTCACCGATGAATAGGCCACCAGCTTCTTGATGTCCGGCTGGACCATGGCCACCAGGGCACCGTAGACAATGCCGATCACGGCAAGTGTCACGACGGTGTTGGTGACGAACGTGCTGAAGGCAACGCCCGGGAAAAACGGAATTGCGAACCGGATGAACCCGTAGGTCCCCATCTTGAGCAGCACGCTGGCCAGGATCACGCTGCCGGCGGTCGGGGCCTCGACGTGGGCGTCGGGCAGCCAGGTGTGGAACGGGAACAGCGGCACCTTGATCGCGAACGCCAGGAAGAACGCCAGGAAGAGCCATGGTGCGATCCGCCCCATGATCGGCGACTGGGCGTATTGGAGGAGATGGAAGTACGAGAACGAGACCTTCCCGTCCCCCATGACGGCGGCCACCCGGACCATCACCAGGATCGCCACCAGCATGAGGAGCGACCCGGCCATGGTGTAGATGAAGAACTTGAGCGCGGCATAGAGCCGGTTCTTCCCGCCCCAGATCCCGATCAGGAAGTACATGGGGATCAGCATGACTTCCCAGAACACGTAGAACAGGAACATGTCCATGGCAATGAACACGCCGATCATGCCGGTCGTCAGCACGAGGATGAGTGCGTAGTAGCCGGGTTCACGCTCCGTGATATAGGAGTAGCTCCCGATGACGCAGAGCGGCATCAGCATGGTGGTCAGCAGAACCATGGTGAGCGAAATGCCGTCGATCCCGACCGCGTACGAGATGCCCCATTGCGGGATCCACGGGACGGTCTGCATCAGCTCCATGGTGCCGTTGGCGGTGTTGACCGACCACCAGAGCCCGAGTGACAAGATGAATTCGACGAGGGTCACCGCAAACGCCAGCCGTTTGGCGAGAGCGGCGGGACTCAGGGAGACCGCGACCGCCCCGAGCAGCGGGAAGACCAGCAGCACGTGGAGGATCCACGAGTTGTAGCCGATCGACGTGAGGAAGTTGAACATGGCGCCTTACCGGATCACAGCGTGAAGAAGCCAGACCGCGCCCGCCACGAACACGATCACGTAGAGCCCGAGCTGCCCCGACTGGAGCCGTCCGCCGAGCCAGCCCAGCGCCCGGGCCAGGCCCCCGGACCCGTTGACGCCCAGGCCATCGATGACACCCTGGTCCACGAACTTCCAGAGGAAGAGCCGGGAAATGGCGACCAGCGGCCGGATGATCAGCGACTGATAGATCTCGTCGATGTAGTACTTGTTGAAGAGGACCCGGGCGAAGCCGACCTCCTCCGGCGCCGACTTGGCGACCGGGATCGGCCGGGCAAGCGTGGCCTTCCACCCGGCGATCAGGCCCGCGATGGCGGTGAGGATCGCCGCGACGATGAGAATCGTTTCGGTCGAACCGTGGGGCATGTGGACCGGCATCTGCTTCGCCGCCGGGGCGAGAACCGGCTCGAGCCATTTCTCGAGACCCTGGTGCGGAACGCCTCTGATGAACTCGGGGAGGTTGAGGACCCCCCCGACGACGCTCAGAATACCAAGGATGACGAGCGGGCCGGTCATGATCGCCGGAGCTTCGTGGAGGTGCTCCCGCTCCGCGGCGCCGGTCCGATTCTCCCCCCAGAAGGTCATGGCGATGAGGCGCATCATGTAGAACGCCGTCATCAGCGCCGCCAGGACCCCGAACGCCCAGAAGACGTAGAAGACCGGGTTCTCCGCCCCGCGCCCGAAGGCGGCGGACAGAATCTCATCCTTGGAGAAGAAGCCCGAAAACGGCGGCACGCCGGCGATGGCCAAGGTGGCCAGCAGCATCAGCCAATACGTGACCGGCATGGACTTCGACAGGCCGCCCATGTTGCGCATGTCCTGGGCATCCTCATGGCTGTGCGTCGCATGATACGCGTGGTGCATCGAGTGGATCACGCTGCCGGCCCCGAGGAACAGCAAGGCCTTGAAGAACGCATGGGTGACGAGGTGGAAGACCCCGGCGGAATACGCGGCGGACCCCACGCCGAGGAACATGTAGCCGAGCTGGGATACGGTCGAGTAGGCCAGCACCTTCTTGATGTCGTACTGGCGGAGGCCGATCGAGGCGGCGAACAGCGCGGTGGCGGCGCCCACGCCGGCGACCACCATGCTGGAGACCGGCGCCATCGAAAACAGAATGCTGGTCCGGGCCACGAGGTAGACGCCGGCCGTGACCATCGTTGCCGCGTGGATCAGGGCGGACACCGGGGTCGGGCCGGCCATGGCGTCCGGCAACCAGACATACAGCGGAATCTGGGCCGACTTGCCGGCGCACCCCAGGAACAGGAACAGGGTGATGACCGTGATCAGCGTTCCCCCTGCCGCATAGGCCGTGGGTGCAAGCTTCACGATGTCGGTGAATTCCAGCGACCCGATGGTCCAGAAGATCAGGAACATGGCGATCATGACGCCGAAATCGCCGATCCGGTTGACGATGAAGGCCTTCTTGCCGGCATCGGCGTTGGCCTTTTCCTGGTACCAGAACCCGATCAGCAGGTAGGAACAGAGACCGACGCCCTCCCAGCCGACAAAGAGCACCGGCAGGCTCGAGCCGAGGATCAGGATCAGCATGAAGACGACGAAGAGGTTCAGGTAGGCGAAGAAGCGGGCGTACCCCGGATCCTCGCGCATGTACCCGACGCTGAAGATGTGAATCAGGCTTCCGACCCCGGTCACGACCATCAGCATCACGGCGGACAGTTGGTCGACCTGGAGGGAGAAGTTGACTCGGAGCGCTCCGGCCCCGATCCAGGCCCAGAGGGGCAGCACGATCGGCTCCTCTGGCGGGTGAGCCCAGAGGCCGGCGAAGATCGAGGCCGCCACGGCGAACGCCGCGAGGAGGACCCCGGGGCCCACCAGCGACACGGCCCGCTTTGCGTTCGGCTTGACCAGCGCCAGGACACCGTTCACCAGGAAACCGGCGAACGGGAGGACGATGGTGAGCCAAATCCAGGAGGGAGTCATCAGCCCTGCAGCAGGTTGACGTTCTTGAGGTCGACCGACTTGGTATGCCGGAAGATGGCCAGGATGATCGCCAGCCCGACGGCCGCCTCGGCGGCGGCCACCGTCATGACGAAAAAGACCATCACCTGGCCCCCGAAACCGTGGGCGGTCGAAAGGGCGACGAACGAGAGGTTCACGGCGTTGAGCATCAGCTCGACACACATGAACAGGACGATCGCGTTGCGGCGGATCATCACGCCGACGACCCCGATCGAGAACAGGATCGCCGAGAGGACGAGGGAAGGTCCGAGCAGCATGCTAGAGCTTCCGTTTCGCGAGGACGACCGCGCCGACGGCCGCGGCCAGGAGGAGGATCGAGGTCAACTCGAACGGCACGAGATAGGTCTGGAACATCGGCTTGGCGATGGACCCGATGGCGTTGTTGAAGGCCGCCGCCGACTGGACCTCGCCGCCACCCATGAGATCCAGCGGGCTCGAGGCCGGGTTGGAACCGCCCAGGCTCGCCGCAAGACCGGCGACCGAGGTGTCGCGCGTCGCGACCAGGGCCGCCACGATACCAGCCCCCAGGAGCACGGCGACCAGAACGACTGGGCCCTTCTTGATGTCCGCCTGGTCGTCCCGGCCGAGGTTCAGGAGCATGATGACGAACAGGAACAGGACCATGACGGCGCCGGCGTAGACCAGCACCTGCATTGCCGCGATGAACTGGGCGTTCAGGAGCACGTAGATCCCGGCCAGGGCGAACATCGTCGATACCAGCCAGAGGGCCGACGGCACCGGGTTCTTCTGGCTGATGCAGAGCACCGCGGACAGAACGGCCGCGACGGCCAGCAGGTAGAAGACGATTTCGGCCATCATTGACCTCGCTGGTCGGCCGGGTCCCAGAGCGTCGAGACCGAGTGGGTCTGGGACGTGAGCCGCTCAAGGTCATACACGAAGCGGTCCCGGCTGTATTCGGCGTTCTCGAAATGGACCCCGACGTGGATGGCCTCCTCGGGGCAGACTTCCTGGCAGTAGCCGCAGAAGACGCAACGGAACTCGTCGATCTCGTAGATCAACGGGTAGCGATTCCCTTCTTCGTCTTCGCCGGGCACCAGCTTGATGCAGTTGGCCGGGCAGATCTGGGGACAGAGACCACAGGCAACGCACTTTGAGCGCCCCTGCTCGTCCGCCATCATCCGGTGGGTACCGCGCCAGCGGGGCGCCACGGAGTAATTGCCGCGGTCGTCCGCGGTACTCCGCTCCTCGGGGTACTGCATCGTCACCTTCGGCTGGAACATGTGCTTGAAGGTGAGCGCCATCCCCTTGAGCGCCGCCCGGACATAGCTGGTCTCGCGGTCCGGTCGCTTCATGACCTTGACGCCGATCGCCATCGATTTACCCCCTCGCGCCCGCCGGCGCCTGCCGACGGTAGGAACCCGACAGGAGCCGGCCCCGGTCGAGAATGAAGAAGACGACGTAGCAGGCTACCACGTTCAATCCGAACAGGATCAGGCCGCGCACCTTGGGACTGGTGATGCCGGCGACGTTCTCGATGCCCCAGAGCGCGATGCAAACCACCAGGATATAGGTCAGCGCCATCGGGATCAGGAATTTCCAGCCGAGGGCCATCAGCTGGTCGTAGCGGAACCGGGGCAACGACCACCGGATCCACATGAAGAAGAACAGGAAGAAGAAGGTCTTGATGAACATCGCGACGCCCGTGAGCAGCGTGGCGAGGCCGGTCCCACCCTCGTCCCAGCGGCCAGGCAAGTCCCAGCCGCCGAAGAACAGCGTTGCCAGCATGGCCGACACCGTGATCATGTTGGCATACTCGCCGATCATGAAGAGCGAGAATTTCATCGCGCTGTACTCGGTATGGTACCCGGCGATCAGCTCCGACTCGGCTTCGGGAAGGTCGAACGGCAACCGGTTGGTCTCGGCGAAGCCCGCCACCAGGAAGACAAAGAACGAGAGCGTCAGCGAGGCCGAGAACCAGATGCCCTGCTGCTGGGCCCGGATGACCTCCGTGAACGTCGAATTGCCGGTCAGGAGCAGGACCGGCACCAGACTCATGCCCATCGCCACTTCATACGAGATCATCTGGGCGCTCGACCGGAGGCCGCCCAGGAGGCTGTATTTGCTGTTGGACGACCAACCCGCGATGGCGATGCCGTAAACGCTGAGAGAACTCACCGCCAGCACGAACAGAAAACCGATGGGGAGATCGGCCACCGCCATCGACATCGGGCCGTGATGGGAGACGTACCCGATCAGCGGGAGGTGCCAGTCGAAGTTGACCGGCATCGGTGCGGCCCACGGAATCACGGCGGCGAGGCACAGGGCCGGGATGAACATCATCGCCGGCGCCAGGATGAACAGCACCGTGTTGGCTTCGGCCGGGAAGGTCTCTTCCTTGACGATGTTCTTGACGCCGTCGGCGGCCGGCTGGAGGAGTCCGGCCCAGCCGACCCGGTTCGGGCCCCGGCGATTCTGCATCCAGGCGGAGACTTTCCGTTCCATCAGCGTGAGCATGGCGACGCCCACCAGGACGACGGTGAACACCACCAGCATTTTGAGGACGGAGAGGAGAAGGAACCCCTTCAATTCAGGCGTCATCGAGCGGCCCCCGCAGTTGCCGACGACACGACCCGGCCGGTATGGCCAAGGTCGGCGTAGGTGAGTCCTCCGAGCGCCGGTATCGAACCGGATAACGCGGCAAACGCGTCGGCCGCCGTTGCCGGCGCGGCCGCCCCGGTTGCCAGATGTCCGGCTTCGGCGGCGATCCACCACGCGGGCCGGGCCATGCCGGGCGCCGCTTTGGCCTGGTAGTAGCGCTGCACCCGGCCGTCCCGGTTCACCCAGGTCCCGTTCTCCTCGGCCATATTGGTCGTCGGCAGGAGGAGGGCGGCGGAATGCATGCGTTCGTCGTCCACGGTACCGATCACGACCGCGGCTTTCGCCTTGGCGAGCCCTGCGATCTCGGCATCGTCGAGGTCGGCGTCGAGGACGATCACGAGGTCTGCGCCGGGCGTGGCAGCCAGGGCCGCCTGCCAGGTCGCGGCATAGCCAGCGAGGCCCCCACCGTTGAGGTTCGGCACCCGTTCCTTCCGGAGCGCCAGATTCGGTACTCCGGCGAGCGGCGCTTCAGGGCCGAGCGGTACCTTGATCGCCGCGGTCACCGCGGCATGATCGGCCAGCCGGCGGACGAACCCGAGCGATTCGGTCGACGCCCGGCCCGATGCCAGGATGACGATCGACCTGGCCCCGCGGGTCAATTCCGCAAGTCGAGCGAGGCTGTGGTTCCAGTCGGTCGGTACCAGCTTGCCGTTGTCGCGCATCAGCGGGGCTTCGATGCGATCGCCCCGGTTCATCCAGCGGTAGTCGGCGCGGCCGGCGTCGCAGATGAAGTGGCGGTTGACCTCGAGGTTGGGCCTGGGCCGGAGCCGGACCACGATGTCATCGCGGGTGTCGATCATCGTGTTGCAGCCCTGGGTGCACCCCGGGCAGATGCTGGCGGTCTTGTCGAGATCCCAGGCACGGGCCTTGTGCAGGAAGTCCTTGGAAATCAGCGACCCGACCGGGCAGAGGTCAACGACATTGCCGGACCAGGGATGGGTCAGCAGGTGGTCGGGATCGATACCAATGAAGGCGCGGTCGCCCCGCTCCGAGACATTGAGCACCGGTTCCTCCGCCACACTCTCCATGAACCGGACGCAGCGGGTGCAGAGAATGCAGCGGTTGGCGACGTAGAGAACGTCGGGTCCGAAGTCTTCGACCGGATTGAATCGCTTGGCGTAATCCTCGTACCGGGTGTTGGCCCGGCCTTCCTGGAAGACGTAATCTTGCAACTCGCACTCGCCGGCCTGATCGCAGATCGGGCAGTCCAGCGGGTGGTTGATCAGAAGGAACTCGAGAACCGATTCCCGCGCCTTCTTCGACTTCTCGTTGTTGACATTGATGACGTTGCCTTCCGCCACCGTTGTCACGCAGGCCGGGAGCAGCTTGGGCGCCTTTTCGACATCCACGAGACACATCCGGCAGACCGCCGGCGACGGCAGCGACGGATGGTAGCAGTAGTGCGGCACCAGCACGCCCGCCTGCTTTGCGGCCTCAATGATGGTGGTGCCCTTCGGCACCGAGACGGCCACGCCGTCGATGGTCACATTGACGAGTTCGCTCATACGGCCGCCAGGGCCGGCGCCTTGGCCCGACTGAGGTAAGCGTCGAATTCCTCGGGGAACTTCTTGATCCCGCTGACGATGGGCGTAGCGCAGGAATCGGACAGGACGCAGATCGTCTTGCCGGTCATCTGTTCCGACAGATCGAGCAGGAGGTCCAGATCCTCCCGCTTGCCCTGCCCCTTGAGAATGCGCTCCAGGATCTTGGTAGTCCAGGCCGTGCCTTCGCGGCATTGGGTGCACTGGGCACAGGACTCGTGGGCGTAGAACTTGGCCAGCCGGTAGATCTCGTACACGATGTCGGCCGAGTCGTCCATGACGATGAAGCCGGCGGACCCGAGCATCGACCCCTGGGCCACGATGCCCTCGTAGTCGCACAGGGCCGCCTCCGCCTCGGCGGCATTCATGATCGGAACCGATGACCCGCCGGGGATGACGGCCTTGAGCCGACGGCCGGGCCGCATGCCGCCGGCCAGGTCGTGGATCAGGTCCTTCATCGGAAAGCCCATGGTGACCTCGTAGTTGCCGGGCTTCATGACATGGCCGCAGACCGAGAAGAGCTTGGTGCCGGTGCTCTTGGGACTCGACAGGCAGAGTCCCTTGTACCAGGCCGACCCGCGGTTCAGGATGTGGCACACCGCGGTGAGCGTCTCGACGTTGTTGATGGTTGTCGGCATCCCGAACAGGCCGGCCACGGCCGGGAACGGCGGTTTGATTCGCGGGTTGCCGCGGCGCCCCTCGATCGAGTTCATCATCGCGGTCTCTTCACCGCAGATGTAGGCGCCGGCTCCCCGGTGAAGCACGATGTCGATCCGCTTGCCGGAGCCGAACACGTTGGCCCCGAGAGCGCCGTTGGTGTAGGCCTCTTCGACTGCCTTGGTCATGACGTGCCACGGCTCGGTGAACTCGCCCCGAATGTAGATGTAGCAGCGTTCGGCGCCGATCGCGTAGGCGCCAATCGCGCAGCCCTCGATCAACTGGTGCGGGGTCCACCGCATCAGTTCGCGGTCCTTGAACGTGCCGGGCTCCGACTCGTCGGCGTTGCAGACCAGGTAGTGCGGCTTATTGTCGCCCTTGGGCATGAAGCTCCACTTCATGCCGGTCGGGAAACCCGCCCCGCCCCGACCGCGAAGCCCCGACGCCTTGATTTCCTCAATGATGGCTTCGGGCGTCATGCCGAGGGCCTTCTTGAGCGCCTCGTACCCGCCGCGTTTGACCCAGCCCGCGTAGGTCCGGGCATCGGCATCGCCGAAGTACTTCGAAAGAACGACCGTCTCTTTCGAGTGCGAAGGATGGGGAAAACCCATTACGGGTACCTCGCGAGAATGCCGGCCACCCGTTCAGGCGTGACGCTGTCATGGAAATCATCGTCGACCAGGATCGGCGTGGCGAAACCGCAGGCGCCGAGACACTCCACTTCGACGACGGTGAACCGGTCGTCGGGGCTCGTGGCGCCCACTTCGCCGCAGCCGGTCTGCTGCAGGATCGCCTTCATGACCTCGTCCGACCCGCAGAGGTGGCAGGGCGAGGTTCCGCAGACCTGGATGAAATGGCGGCCCACCGGATGCAGGTGGTACATCGTGTAGAACGTGGCCACGCCGCGGACATAGGCCGGGGTGAGGCCGAGCACCGTGGCCACTTCCGCGATCGCATCAGCCGAGATCCATCCCCGCTCTTCCTGGACCATCCAGAGCGCCGGCAGCAGGCAGGCCATCCTGGTCGGGTATTTGGGGAACAGCGCGTCCAGCTTGTCCTTCACCTTGCCCACGAAGACCGGCTGGTGCGGCGCGTCGTGGTGGGCTGCGTGAGCGGTGCCGCTCATCGGTCGATCTCTCCCATGACGATGTCGACGCTCGCGTTGATCGCGATGACGTCGGACAGTAGCGCACCTTCGCAAAGCTTGGGAAGGCAGGCGAGGTTGATGAAGGAGGGTGGCCTGATCCGCCAGCGGACCGGCTTGGCGGTTCCGTCGGCCACGAAATAGTACCCCAGTTCGCCCTTGGGGTTCTCGACTCCCATATAGGCCTCGCCCGCCGGCGCGGCGACGCCTTCCATCACCTGCTTGAAGTGATGGATCATGGCCTCCATGTCCGACATTGCGGCGGACTTGGGCGGCAGGATCACTCGGTGATCCGCGGTGTTGAGCGGCGCTCCCTTGAGGCGGGCGAGGCGGTCGAGCGCCTGCTCCAGGATCCGGTTCGACTGGTACATCTCCTCGAGCCGGACCCGATACCGGTCATAGATGTCGCCATGCTCGCCGACCGGCACATCGAATTCGTAGGTCTCGTATCCGAGATACGGCCGATCCTTCCGGACGTCATAGTCCACGCCGCTCGCCCGAAGCATCGGCCCGGAGAGCGAGTAATTGATCGCCTCTTCCGCCGATAGAATGCCGACGTTCTGGGTTCGCCCGCACCAGATCGAATTGCGGGTGAACATCGTGTCGACTTCGTCCAGCGTCTTCGGGAAGGTCTGGGTGAAGTCTCGCAGGCCCGCTTCCCACCCCTCGGGCACGTCGGCCATCATGCCGCCGACCCGGGTCAGGCTCGTGGTGAGGCGGGCCCCGGTCCAGGATTCCTGGAGATTGTAGATCCGTTCCCGCTGGTAGAACGACCAGAGGAACGGGGTGAACGCGCCGAGGTCGATGCCGGTGGTGCCCAGCCAGACCAGGTGCGAAATGATCCGGCTCATTTCGCAGGCGATCACCCGGAGCACCTGACAGCGCTCGGTGATCCCGATTCCCATCAGTTTCTCGGCCGCCAGTGCCAGGCAGACGTTGTTCGCCATCGGCGACAGGTAGTCGGTCCGGTCGGTGAGCGGGATGATCTGATTGTAGTGCCGGTACTCGCCGAGCTTCTCGAAACCGGAGTGCAGATAGCCGATGTGGGGAATGCAACGGATGACGGTCTCGCCCTCGAGCTCGAGCACCAGACGGAGCACGCCGTGAGTCGCCGGGTGCTGCGGCCCGATGTTGACGAGCATGTGCTCGGCGCCGAACTCATCGTCGGCTGAACCGCTTACGGCCATCAGCGGCAACCGGTTGGGGCGGCCCTCGGCATCGAGGCCCGGCGTCGCCAGGGCCATTTCGACGGTACGGGTGCTCATGACAGTTCCCCCCGATGGCCCGCGGCCAGGCGCCGCTTCATGTCGTCAGGGAGTTCGCTGAAGGCGTCGGCGATCGAAAGCTCCTCGATCGAGTAGTTCGCCTCGGGGTTGGCCGCCAGTGCCTGCCGGGTCTGTTCCGCCCGGGTGAAGTTCCCCCGCAGCGGGAAATCCTTCCGCAGCGGATGGCCCTCGGCGTAGGTATCCCACATCAGGATCCGGCGAAGGTCGGGATGGCCGGCGAACGTGACGCCGAACATGTCGAACACTTCCCGTTCGAGCCAGTCGGCGCCGCGCCACAGATCAAAGACCGAGGCGACTTCGAGTGAGCCGGTCTTGTCGAGCGGCACCTTGATCCGGAGGTCGACCTTCCGGCCGAGCGACCGCAGCTGATAGACCACCTCGAGCGGCTGGCCCGGGTCGCGATAGTCCACGGCGGTGACGTCGGTGAGGTAGTTGTATTCCTGGCCCGGCGTGTTCTTGAGCCAGGCCAGAATGTCGTGGGCGCGGTGGCGATCAACGGAGACGATCGTGTCGCCGCAGGAGACGGTATGGCTCAGAATGGCCGTCCCGAACGCGGCGCGCAGCGCGTCCACCGAGGGGCCGAGAGCCGGTGCGGTGGCGGTCATGCTGAGCGGGTCTGGTGAACCGAGTTGCCGAACGGCTCGGAGATCTCGTCGATTTTCTGCGGCGGAAGGAAGAAGCCCTGGTCGTTGGCCAGGAACTCCTGCCGCAGGGTCGGGTCGCTGATCGACTCGCTCTTGATCTTCTTCTGGAGCAGCATGATCCCGTACATCAGACCTTCGGGTCGCGGTGGGCAACCCGGAACATAGACATCCACCGGGATGATGGTGTCGATGCCCTGCACCATCGCGTACGTATCGAAAATCCCGCCGGTCGAGGCGCAGGCACCCATCGAAATCGCCCATTTCGGCTGGGGCATCTGGTCCCAGACCCGTCGGATGATCGGGGCGAGCTTGAACGGCAACCGGCCGGCGCAGATCAGCACATCGGCCTGACGGGGCGAGAAGCTCATCCGCTCCATGCCGAACCGCGAGATGTCGAACCGCCCGGCGGCGGTGGCCATGAACTCGATGGCGCAGCAGGCGGTGCCGAACGGCATCGGCCACAGCGAATTGGCCCGGCCCCAGTTGACCAGGAAGTCGAGCCGGGTCGTGAGCCAGTTGGGGGAGACGGCGGGAATTTCGGCCATCTCAGGATCAGGGGGCAGCGTCAGTCCCATTGGAATGCGCCTCGCTTCCAGACGTAGACGTAACCGGCCGCGAGGATCGCGATGAAGACGATCATCTCGACCAGGAGCAGGCCGGCCATTCCCTTGAGCTGCTGGAACGCGACGGCCCAGGGAATCATGAACACGCCTTCGATGTCGAAGACGATGAAGAGCATGGCGACCAGATAAAACTTGACGGAGAATCGCTCGCGGGCATCGCCGAGGACCGGGATGCCCGATTCGTACGGGGCAATCTTGACGGCCGTGCGGCGATAATTGGAAAAGACGTGGGAAACGCCAAGCATGAGGATCGCGTTGGCAACCACGAAAGCGATCAACACGAGTATGGGGACGTACGACCGGAGCATGGCTCGATCCCGATGTGCTGTGTGTGTTGGCCGGCAGGAACCGTGTTCGTGAAATATTTCACGAACACGGAAAAGAATCTAACAATGGCCTCGCCGGGATTCAACCGGCCAAACTGATCGCAACTTCCGATGGCAGCTCAAGTTAGGGGCGGTCTAAAACCACCCCGGGTTCATGGCCAGCGTGGTGTCATCCAGCCGCCGCAGCAAGGCATGGACCGGCTGGGTGGGGCCGAGCACCCAGGTGTAGAAATACCGGGCTGTCTGGAGCTTGCCGCGATAGAACGCTTCGTCGTCGCCGGCCTGGCCGCCGTCGAGGGCCCGCTGGGCCGCCAACACCTGCTCGAGCCAGAGCCACGCCACGACGGTGTGCCCGAACACCGTGAGATAGGCAAACGCGTTGGCCATGCCCCGCTCCTGGTCGAGGCAGGACACCAGATGGCTGGTGGTCTCGATCAGCGCGTCGACCCCGGCCGCCAGTCCGTCCCCCAGATACAGCAGATCGTCGTTGGCGATCCCCTGGGCCTCTTCAGCCGCCCCGCGCATCCGGTCGACCAGGAGCTTCAAGGCCAGGCCGTCGTCCAGGCGGACCTTCCGGCCCAGGAGGTCGAGGGCCTGGATTCCATCGGTGCCTTCATGGATCGAGTTGAGGCGGTTGTCCCGGTAGAGTTGCTCGACCGGGTACTCGCGGGTGTAGCCATAGCCGCCCAGCACCTGGATTGCGAGGCTGTTGGCTTCGAGGCAGAACTGGCTCGGCCAGGCCTTGGCGATCGGGGTCAGGAGGTCGAGCAGCCGGGTGGCGTGGCGGCGAGCCTCCTCGCTCGACCCAGTCCGCTCCTCGTCAACCAGACGGGCGCAGTAAAGGGTGAGCGCCAGCCCGCCTTCGACGAAGGCTTTCTGGGCCAGCAGCATCCGGCGGACGTCGGCGTGTTCGATGATCGGAATCTGCGGGGTGGTCGGGTCCTTGGCGCCGAAGCGCCGGCCTTGAGGACGGGCGCGGGCGTAGGCCAGCGATTCGAGGTAGCCGCGATAACCGAGCACGACGGCGCCCAGGCCGACGCCGATCCGGGCCTCGTTCATCATGTGGAACATGCAGCCGAGGCCCTGGTTCGGCGCCCCGACCAGGTAGCCCACGGCACCGGCCTCGCCCCCGGGCCGGTGTTTACCCTCGCCGAGGTTGAAGACGGTGTTGACGGAGCCACGGTACCCCATCTTGTAATTCAACCCGCCGATGCAGACATCATTGGGCTCGCCGGAACTGCCGTCGTCGGCCAGCAAGAATTTGGGCACGATGAAGAGGGAAATTCCCCGCACGCCGGCGGGCGCCCCCTCGATCCGGGCCAGGACGAGATGGATGATGTTCTCGGAGAGTTCGTGGTCGCCGGCTGAAATCCACATCTTCGAACCGAACAACCGGTACGCCCCGTCGGCTTGGGGGACGGCCCGGGCGGTGATATCGGCGAGGGACGACCCGGCCTGGGTCTCCGAGAGCGCCATCGTGCCCATGAACCGGCCGTCGAGAATCGGACGGGCGAACCGGGTGATCTGGTCTTCTGATCCGTGTGCCAGGATCAGGTTGGCGGCGCCTGTGGCGAGCAGCGGATACGCGGCGGATCCAACGTTGGCCGCCTTGAAGAACGCAAACGCGGCTTTTTCAACGACACAGGGCAGTTGGAGACCACCGTGCTCGGTCGGTTGGCCGGCCAGCATGAAGCCGGCGGCAATGTAGGCGTCCAATGCTTCCTTGACGGCGGGATGGGTCACCACCCGTTCGCCGTCGAAGGTCGGCTCGTTCTCGTCGACGATCTTCCAGTGGGGGGCGAAGTACCGGACGGCGAGTTGATCGGCTGCATCGATGATCTGGTCAAACGTCTCGCGAGAGTGCTCGGCGTACCGGGGCCGTTGGCACAGGGCCTCGGTGTCGAGGACGTCGTAGAGAACGAAGGCGAGGTCGCGCCGGGAAATGAGTTCGGTCATCGGATCGGGATCGAGGTGAGAGTGGCCACCGGCCCACAATCTATGCGATCCGGACGATCCGCTTAAGCCCCCGCCCTGTCGGACGGCCGGTCCGGTGGCTACCGTTGAGCATGCCTCCCGAGCAACCGCCCGAGCACGGATCCAGGCGGACCGCCCTCCTGACCGCCATCATCGGGTCGGCGGTGCTGGTCGCCGTCACCGTCACCGGGTCGCGGCCGCCGCAGGGGTTTGAGCCGGGTGGGGTGGTCATCTGGGGATCAATCACCAATCAGACGGCGGACCCCCGACTCGGGCCCGCGGCACGCGGCGCCCTCGAAGTTGCCCTGGGACAGAGTCGGGCGCTCGGCCTGGCTGCGGGCCGACACCAGGGCGGACGGTTCCATCTCGACCTGATCGTTGAGTCGGCCGGGCCGGGGGTCCGGGTACTCGCTGTGATCCGGGACTCCGCGGCGGCCGGGGCGGATACGATACGCGTCGAAGAAGCTTCCCTGCCGCAGGCGATCGATGCGGTTGGCTCCCGGGTCCGGTCGGCGTTCGGCGAGCGTCGGACCGAACGAGATCGAGCCTCGGTGCCGGTCGCCCGGCTGGCGTCGGCCTCGCTGGATGCGCTCGCCGCCTATGGGGAGGCCGTTGCGCTCCAAGCCAGCGGCGCGGACTCGGCGGCGGTGGTCGCCGCTCGGCGTGCGGTCGCCGCGGACAGCGGCTTCGCCCAGGCCTGGCTCACGGCGGGGCTGGCGGCACTGGCGACTCACAATCCGGACGGCGAAGCGTGGATTGCCAGGGGAAAGACGCTGCTGGCCCGGGGGCCACGGTAGACGCGCGACCGGTCCTGAAGCCGGGGGCGCGCCACTATATTGGAAGCCGCCGTGCAGCCGCCGGCCCATCACTCTACTCACCCAGACGCGCAAGACACCGAATGTCCATCAAATCCGACCGCTGGATCCGCCGGTTGGCCCGGGAAAAGGGCATGATCGAACCGTTCGTCGACTCCCAGGTCCGCCAGGTCGACGCCCATGGCCGGAAGGTGATTTCCTACGGCGTGTCCTCGTATGGCTACGACATGCGGGTGGCCCCGGAGTTCAAGATCTTCACCAACGCGCTGTCGGCGATCGTCGACCCCAAGGTGTTCGATTCGAAGAGTTTTGTCGAATTTGAAGGCGACGTCTGCCTCGTGCCGCCGAACAGCTTTGCCCTGGCGCGGTCGGTCGAGTATTTCCGGATTCCCCGCAACGTGCTGACGATCTGCGTCGGCAAGTCCACCTATGCCCGGTGCGGCATCATCACCAACGTGACCCCGTTCGAACCGGAGTGGGAGGGTCACGTGACGCTCGAGATCTCCAACACGACGCCGCTTCCGGCCCGGATCTACGCGAACGAAGGGATCTGCCAGGTTCTGTTCTTCGAGGCCGACGCCGACGACATCTGCGAGACGAGTTACAAGGACAAAGCCGGCAAGTACCAGGGGCAGTTGGGCGTCACGCTACCGAGGCTTTGACCTGAATGGACTACCAGTACGTCGATCCGAATCTTCCCCGCCGTCTCGATGGCTGGCGGAGCCCGACGCTTGGACTCGACATGCCGGTCGTCTCGTACGGCGACCGCGGCCACCCGCTGCTGCTGTTCCCGACCGCGGCTGCCGACTATCTCGAGTGCGAGCGATTTTTTCTGATCAAGTCGGTCGAACCGGCGATCATGGCGGGCCGGATCCGGGTGATCTCGATCGAGAGCATCAACAAGCTCGCCTGGATGGACCGGGAGCTGCCGGTTCGGGAACAGGCCCGGCGCCAGGCGCTCTATTCGGGCTACGTGGAGAACGAACTGGTTCCGTGGATCCGGGGCATCTGCGGCGACCCGGGCGCCCGGATCGCCACCTCGGGGGCGAGTTTCGGCGGATTCCATTCGGCCAATGCGTTCTTTCGGCGGCCGGATCTGTTCGATACCGTGATTGCGATGAGCGGTTTCTACGACCTGGGGCCCGACTACTTCACGGGCTACAGCGACGACAACTGTTACTACAACAACCCGGCCTGGTATCTGAGGAATCTTGGCGGCCGGGACCTCGAGCTCCTGCGGCACGCCTGCCGGATCGCCATCGTGACCGGCCAGGGCGCCTACGAAGCCCCTGAATGCTCACGGTCGCTGTCTCGCCTGCTCGACAGTCGCGGGATCCCGCATCTGCTCGATCTCTGGGGCCAGGACGTGAATCACGACTGGCCCTGGTGGCGCCGGATGTTGCCGCACTACGTCGACAAGTTCTGGCCCTAGACCCGCTGTAACGGGCGGCTGAGCGACGTCGCCCGCCAGGCGCCCAACTCCCCCTCCATGGCGGCGGCCGCGTCGAGGCCGAGCTGTCCCAGGGTTCGGCTCGAGCCGTCCGCCAGACCATCGATCTCCAGTTCCAATTGCTCGAGGCGCAGTTCGATCTGCGCCGAACGCAGGGCGGCGGAGCGGAAGTCCGCATGGCCGGCCCACCCGTGCAACGCGGCGGCGCGGGCGGGCAAAAACACCGAGAGCACGGAGATCGCCGGCCCGGCCAGCTCGCCCGGCAACCCAACCAGCGCACCCAGAAAGTGGACCGCGGTTTCGCTGAAATGAACCGCCGCGAGGATCAGGGCGGTGGCAAACAGCGCTTCGGTCCTGGTGTGGACGACGTGGGAGAGGTGCCGGTATCGCTCGGCCGCTTGATCGTGGTAGACGCGCTGGCTGGGGATCTCCCGGTCGCGCAGCATGCGCCGGCACCAGGCCAGGTGCGACGGCGACATCCGCGCCGTGGGAAGGCCGAGTTGCCGGACCCAGGCCCGATACATCCAGCCGGTCCAGGCAACTCTCGGATCGTCGTCGGACGGTCGGGTCGGCAACCGGCCCACGGTCGACGCCGCGCCAAGCGGCCAGAGGAACGTCTGGTGCCGGAATTGTTCCGCCAGCAGCCGGTAGCTGATCCATTTCTCGTGGAATCGCTCGTGCTTGCCCCACATCGTGAGACCAAGGATGCCGAGCATGACGGCCAGCTCGGTCCAGGCCCAGAGGTGGGCGCTCGGCGCGGCAAGGAACGCGGCCGCGAGACCGAGCACCGCGGCCACTGTGGCGATCCAGGCCAGGCTGAACACGACGGTGAAGGCTGACCGGTAGCGGTCGGCGTAATTGCGGGCCAGGTGGTCGAGCCAGCCGTGGATCGGAGCGAGGGCGTCGATCGCCTTCGGCCCGGCCTCCAGGTTGGCGTCGTTGGCCCAACGGGTGCGCCATTTATCCGCCGTGGCGGCGGCGTAGTCAGCTGGGAGTGATGGCTTGAACAGCCGTCTGATGATGCCCAGCCAGGCCAGCGCACTGGGCGCGAACGCCTGCACCGGCCATTGGTGGCACGCGCCGAAGAACCGGGTCACCGCGCCGTACGACTTGCCGAGCAACCTCCCCCGGACGACGACCTCGCGATTGAACGCGTCCCGCCCGTTCCACTCCTCCGGGCCGACGAGGCCGGCGATTTCGGGCGGCTGAATCAGGTCGTTCAAGCGGCGTTCCAGCCGTTCAAGACCGACGGACCGGCCCTGATCCGGATCGCGGGGGTCCTCGAGCCAGCAACTCTGCGGTCGGGCCGGGTCGATTCGGACGATGGGGATGTCCTGTCGCCGCGCCTCACCCACCAGGTCGGCGGTTCCCCCTGCCCCCCGGCTTTCATCGCCGTCCCAGACCACGAGGAGCAGG
Organism: Gemmatimonadota bacterium; assembly: GCA_031394255.1. Classification (GTDB taxonomy): domain Bacteria; phylum Gemmatimonadota; class Gemmatimonadetes; order Gemmatimonadales; family GWC2-71-9; genus SHZU01. The sequence continues at coordinate 105,502 of JANMXA010000238.1, read as the reverse complement.
TCGGCATGGGCCAGTACGGCGCGGCCCAGGGGCTCGTAGGCCCCAGCCCGATGGCGGAGGTTGCCGTCCATCTCGAGCGTCGATGCAGCGCGGGCGAGCAAACCATCGAAGTCCGCCGCCGCGCCGGGCCTCGACCACAAAGGCGGCCGCCAGGCCCCGTCGAAGTCCTTGCGGTACTCGGCTGCTTCGAATGGCAGGACGGCCCACAGTTCGAGGCCCAGCTCGAGCGCCGTGTGGGCCGCGATCCGGTCGGCCCCCTCCGCCATGCCCGAGACCACCGCCACCCGGGGCGGATGTTCCATGGCATAGCCGTTGGACGGTTCCGCTCCGATGGAGGCGACCCGGCTTGCCACCTGGGACAACACCGCCGTCATGGTCGTGGCGAGGAGGCGTTCAACCCGCGAACAGGCCTCGAGCCGCGGCTGCCAGTCCGCGGAGGGTGCGGACTCGGGTCCCGGTGCCGGGCCGAGCCGATCCCACCGATGGCCGACGATGCCGATCCGGACGACGAGCGGGGGCCGGGGAGGATGGGGCGTCATGTCGCTGAATTGGCACCCCCCTTGGCCCAGCGTCAACCCCCGGCGGCCTCGACGCCGGGGGGCCTCGGGGATATTGTACTGCCCCATGGCCCACGACGTCTTTATCTCTTATTCGAGCCGCGACGCGACCACGGCCCTCGCCGTGGTGAGCGCCCTCGAAGCCGCCGGGATTCGCTGCTGGATTGCGCCGAGGGACATCAAGGCCGGCGACGTGTGGGCCCAGGCCATCGTCGAGGCTATCACGGCCAGTCGGGCCATGGTGCTGGTATTTTCCTCGCATGCGAACCGGTCGGGACACGTCGTCAATGAGCTGGACGCCGCGATCCGGAAAGGGGCCATTCTGGTGCCATTCCGGATCGAGAACGTCATGCCCGAGGGAGCGATGGAGTTCCACCTCCGCAGCCGGCATTGGCTCGATGCCCTGACCCCCGACATCGGGAAGCATGTCGGCGAGTTGGTCGGTACGATGAAAGCGTTACTCGGCCAGCCGGCTGCCGCCGCTCCGGCCCCGACCGAGTTCGGGATGGTCCCGCCGGCGGTGCCGGTGTCCAAGTCGCGACCGGTCGTGCAGACGACCGAAAGCGGCTTCCATTTCAAGGTTCCGAAACCGACCCTCGGCCTTTCCAGAACTCTCACGCGCTCGGCCCTGATCGTCGGGGTTGCCGTGGTGCTCTTCGCGGCGTGGCGGCTCCTCGCGAAACCGGGAATCATCCTCACCGCTTTCGAATTCCGGCAGAAGACCGAGGGCAGCGACTTTCGAGCCCGCCTGACGCCGACGAGCATCCGGTTCTTCGAAGACGGGAACCAGCCGGTGCCACTCAACAACCGCCGCTATTCGAAGACCTTCGTGGCCGCCCAGGCCCGCTACATCTACACCGAAGTCTATCTGCAGTTCGACGCGCCCCAGCGGCCACTCTACGTCCCGCTCAACTGCACCATCTTCGATGCAGCCGACGGCGTGGTCGCGAACTTCACCCTTGCCAACCGGATTACACCCGATGCCAGGAACTGGTACAACCAGTCCGGCTGGGGGGCGGCGAATCCCGGGACCTGGAAGACCGGGACGTACCGGGCGGACTGTCGCTATGGAGATAAATCGGTGGCGCGAGGGACGTTCGAGCTGCTGAACTAGTGGGTGATGTCGTAGACCTGCAGTGAGGGACCGGCGGGATTCTTCGCCGCAAACACGTAGAGTCGCCCACCGACCCGCATCAGCGAACCCGTATGGAGGCCGGTTGGCACGACGACCGATCCGGCCGGTTGCGGCCGGGCCGGATCAGTGAGCGCGAACACCGACAGGCCCGGCGCCGACAGCCGCTCCGTTGTGACGACCAGCAGCGCCCCGTCGTCGCTCACCTCGAGATCACTGACGGTGCGAACCCCGTCGAACTTGATCGAATCGGCCAGAACCGGCGTTCCGCCCGTCAACCGCCAGATCTTGACCACATCACCATACCCGGTGCCGTTCCGAGCGAGTCCACCCCAGGTGCCGGTGTAGGCGTATTGGCCCTGGACCCAAAGGTCGGAACCCCAACGTTCCGGGACATTGTTACCGCCGCCCACGGTGGCCAGGGTCTGTGGATCCAGCTTCCAGAAGCCGCTCACAATGTCGCTCACCCAGAGCGCGCCGTTGGCGAGCATGATGCCCCAGACGAAGGTGTTGCCAGCGCCACCGGGCGTTACCTGGGCCTTGATCCGCGAGGTCAGGTCGGCCGGCAGGGCTCCCGAGACATCGAGCGCCACGACGCCGCCGTTGTAGTAGGCGGCGTAGAGCACCTGCGCGGCCTCGTCCATCCAGAGATTGTGGACCCCGGCCCCGGTGATCTTGAGAGACCCGACCTCGACGGGATGGGTCAGATCCGAAACGTCCACGACGTGGAGGTCGCCCGAGGCTGACGAGAACAGGGTGGCCGGCCCTTCCTGGCCGACGAACAGATACTTCTTCTGGCCCGTGACCGGGTTGTGGAACCACCAGGCGTTATGCACCGCCGGGCCCCCCGGCACACCGTTGTCATTGGTGACGAGCCGCCCGATCTCGATCGGGTTGGACGGGGACCCGCCCTTCCGCCCATCGCCGACGTCGTAAATGATGACGCCGGTGTTCCAGGCGCAAACGAAGGCGAGACCGGCCCGGACGTAGGTGTCGTGAATTCCGTATTGCGGCGGAATCGCGACCTCGCCTACCAGGATCGGATCGGGACTCGCCGCAAGGCCGGTGAGGGAAAAAAAGGCGGTCGCCGTATCGACACTGGCGCGAACCGTCTGGGCCCCGGCGGGCCCCAGTTTGACGATCGCGGTGGCGATGCCGTTTGCATCGGATGAGCTTTGTTGAAGGATGGTTCCGCCACCGGCCGTCGCCGTCCAGGTCACCGCCTGCCCGGCGACTGGAACGCCCCCGCGGTTGACGCTGACACGCAAAGCCACTGGCAGCTCCGCGCCGGCCGGCCCCTTCTGGCCGTCACCACCCACGACGGCGAGGGCGGTCTTTTCCGGAGGCAACCCGATCGGGTCCGGCCCCCCGCACGCTGTGACAATGGTTAGAACTCCGAGGAGCCCCAGCCGTTTGACCGCACTCGAGAACCTGCCGGAATCAGGCAGCGTCGCCCCCGCCCCGCTTGTCGCCCCGGGCGGTGAGGGACCCTTTCAGGAAATCGGCATTGAGTCGCGCGATGGTCCACAGGCCGATCTCCTTGGGGCACGCCTCATGGCACTCGCCGAAATTGGTGCACCCGCCAAACCCTTCGATGTCCATCTGCGTCACCATGCCCAGCACCCGGCGATAGCGCTCCGGCTGGCCCTGCGGGAGGAGGCCAAGGTGGCTCACCTTGGCCGCGGTGAAGAGCATGGCGCTGGCGTTGGGGCAGGCCGCGACGCAGGCGCCGCACCCGATACACTGCGCCGCGTCCATGGCGCGGTCTGCCGCGTCCTTCGCGATGGGGGCCGCGTTCGCGTCCGGCGCGTTCCCGGTGGCCACGCCGATGAACCCGCCGGCCTGGATCACCCGGTCAAGCGACGAGCGGTCGACGGCCAGATCCCGCAGCACCGGGAACGCCCGGGCGCGGAATGGTTCGACCGTTACGCTGTCGCCGTCCTTGAACGACCGCATGTGGAGCTGACAGGTCGTGGTGGCGCGGTGGGGCCCGTGAGGCATGCCGTTGATCACCATGCTGCAGCTGCCGCAGATGCCTTCGCGACAGTCGTGATCGAACGCGATCGGCTCCGTGCCCTTCTCAATCAGGCCCTCGTTGACGACGTCCATCATCTCGAGGAAGGACATGTCCGGGCTGACCTGGTCGGCCTGATAGGTCTCGAACCGCCCGGTGGCATCCGGGCCCGACTGGCGCCAAACCTTGAGTGTGATTCGCATCGGCCGGTTTACTTGTAGCTCCGGGTGGCCAGCTTCACGTTCTCGAAGATCAGCGGCTCTTTGTGGAGCACGGGGTCGCGGTCGTCGCCGCGATACTCCCAGGCGCCGACATAGCAGAAATTGTCGTCGTCACGCAGGGCTTCACCGTCCGCCGTCTGGTGTTCGGTCCGGAAATGGCCCCCGCACGATTCTTCGCGGTGGAGTGCGTCGCGGCACATCAGTTCACCGAACTCGAGGAAGTCGGCCACGCGGCCGGCCTTCTCGAGGCTTTGGTTGAACTCCTCGCCCCGGCCGAGAACTCGAACCGACCGCCAGAACTCGGCCCGGAGCTCGGGGATCCGCTTCACCGCCTCGGCCAGGCCGGCTTTGTTCCGGGCCATGCCGCAGTCGTTCCACATGATCTTGCCCAACTCGCGGTGAAACGAGTCCACCGTGCGGGTGCCGTTGATCGACAGGAGGCGGTCGATCCGGCCGGTTGCGTCGGCAAACGATGCCCTCGCGTCGGCGGAGTCGGCGCGCCACGATCCCGGCTTCACCTGGGCCAGATAGTTGCCGATCGTGTACGGGATGACGAAGTAGCCGTCGGCCAGGCCCTGCATCAGGGCGCTCGCGCCGAGCCGGTTGGCGCCGTGGTCGGAGAAGTTCGCTTCGCCCAGTACGAAGAGGCCGGGGATCGTGCTCATCAGATTGTAGTCGACCCACAGCCCGCCCATCGTGTAGTGGACCGCGGGAAAGATCCGCATCGGTGCGCGGTAGGGATTCTCGCCGGTGATTCGCTCGTACATGACGAACAGATTGCCGTATCGCTCGCGAATCTTGTCCTCGCCCACCCGTTTGATCGCGTCGGCGAAATCCAGGTAGACGCCGAGTCCGGTCTCGCCCACGCCGCGGCCCTCGTCGCATACCTCCTTGGCGGCCCGTGAGGCGATGTCTCGCGGGCTGAGATTGCCAAAACTCGGATACTTCCGCTCGAGGTAGTAGTCCCGGTCGCCCTCGAGGATGTCACCCGGCGCCCGTTTGTCGCCCGCGGCCTTCGGCACCCAGACCCGGCCGTCGTTCCGGAGCGACTCACTCATCAGCGTGAGCTTGGACTGGTAGTCGCCGCTCATCGGGATGCAGGTCGGGTGGATCTGGGTGTAGCACGGGTTGGCGAACGCCGCGCCGCGCTTGTACGCCCGGTAGGTGGCGGTGACGTTCGAACCCTTGGCGTTGGTCGAGAGGTAGAAGACGTTGCCGTAGCCGCCGGTCGCCAGAACCACGGCGTCGGCGAAGTGGGACTCGACCTTGCCCGACACGAGATCGCGAGTCACGATGCCGACTGCCCGGCCCTCGGCGACGATCAGGTCGAGCATCTCGGAACGGGGAACCATGGCCACGGTGCCGGCGGCAATCTGCCGTTCAAGCGCGCTATAGGCGCCGAGCAGCAACTGCTGACCGGTCTGGCCGCGGGCATAGAACGTCCGGGATACCTGGGCACCGCCGAACGACCGGTTGGCCAGCAGGCCGCCGTATTCTCGGGCGAACGGAACCCCCTGCGCCACGCATTGGTCGATGATGTCCACGCTGACCTGCGCCAGCCGGTAGACGTTTGCCTCGCGGGCCCGGAAATCGCCACCCTTCACGGTGTCGTAGAACAGGCGGTAGATGCTGTCACCGTCGTTCTGGTAATTCTTCGCCGCGTTGATGCCGCCCTGGGCGGCGATGCTGTGGGCCCGCCGAGGCGTGTCCTGGAAGCAGAAGCAGCGAACCTGGTACCCGAGTTCGCCCATCGAGGCGGCCGCGGAGGCTCCGGCCAGACCGGACCCCACGACGATCACAGTGTATTTCCTCTTGTTGGCCGGATTGACCAACTTCAGTTCGAACTTGTGGCGGTCCCATTTCTGCTCGAGCGGGCCACTCGGGATCCTGGCATTCAGTTCCATGGGTTACCGAACCATCCCGGCGATGATCGCCAACGGCACCGAGGCGAAGCCGATCGGAATCGCGATCGACAGGAACCAGGCCAGCTTCCTCCGCCCGCCTTCGAGATGCGGGTGGTTGGCCCCCAGCGTCTGAAACAGACTCCAGACGCCATGGTGCAGGTGCATCGAGAGGGCGCCCATTGCGATCAGGTAGAAGGCCGCCACCCAGGTGATCGAGAAGCTCCGGACGACGTTCTGATAGACGTCGCCCTCGACGAACTGGGCGGCCAGCACCGTGCCGGTGGTGAAGTGGAGGATGTGAAAGACCAGAAAGACCGCCAGTAACACCCCGCCGATCCGCATCATGCGGGAGGACCAGGTGGCGACCTGGGGTGAGAGACGGCTGTACCGCTCCGGGCGAGCCGTGGCGGCCCGTCGCGTCAGGGTCAGGGCCGAGTGGATGTGGAAGACGGTGGCGAGGAGCACGATGATCCGGGTGCCCCAGAGCAGCGGGGCGTTTCCCTTGAGGAACGCCGCGTAGTGATTCATCGCATCCGGACCGCGATGAATCAGGAGATTCCCGCTCATGTGGATCGTGATGAACCCGACCAGGATGATGCCGGTCACCGCCATCACGAACTTCCGTCCGATGGTCGAGCCGTAGAAACGGCCCACCCAGTTGTCCGAGACCGATGCCACCGGCGCCGCCCCCGTCATCAGATGCCGACGATTGCCTGAACCGACCGTACCGCCTCGGCCGACGTGTTCAGATCCTTCCGCTCCTGCTCCGTGAGGGTGACCTCGATGATCCTCTCGAGACCAGCCCGGCCCAGTTTGCAGGGAACCCCGCAGAAGACATCCGTGAGCCCGTACTCGCCCTGGAGCCAGGCGGCGCACGGGAGGATCCGCTTCTTGTCGTGGACGATCGCCTCGACCATCTGGACGGCGGCGGCACTCGGCGCGTAGTAGGCGGAGCCCGTCTTCAAATGCGCGACGATCTCGGCCCCGCCGTTCTTGGTCCGGGTCACGATCTGGTCCAGCGTCTCCTTCGGGATGAGCTGCGAGATCGGGATACCCGAGACGCTGGTGTAGGAGATCAGGGGCACCATCGAGTCGCCGTGCCCGCCGAGCACCATGGCCTGGATGTCCTCGACCGACACGTCGGCGGCTTCGGCCAGGAACATCCGGTATCGCGCGGTGTCGAGCACGCCGGCCATGCCGATGACCCGTTCCCGCGGGAACCCGCTGGCCTTCATGGCGACGTAGCACATCACGTCGAGCGGATTGGACACGACGATGATGATCGACTTGGGCGCGACCTTCGCGATCTGTTCGCAGACGGTCTTGACGATGCCGGCATTGGTCTTGACGAGGTCGTCCCGGCTCATGCCCGGCTTGCGGGCGATGCCGGCGGTGACTACGAAGATTTCGGAATCGCGGGCCAGCTCGTAGTCGTTGGTGCCGTAGATCCGGGTGTCATAGCCCTCCACCGGGCCCGACTGCCACTGATCCAGGGCCTTGCCCTGCGGGACACCCTCGACAACGTCCACCATCACGACGGTTCGGGCGAGGTTCTTCTCGGCCAGGCGCTGGGCGGCGGTTGCCCCCACGTTGCCGGCCCCGACAACAGTGATCTTGTTCAGCATGGATTCCGGAGTATCGGTCGCGAATGGTTCGAAGTTGACATCGGGACGCCTGCGGCGGCAAATCTAGTTAAGTGATGGAGGGGCAACAACCTCCGTCAGAAGTCGAAGCGCAGCTCGAACCCCACGTAGCGGCTCCGGCGGTCGTAGAACTGGCGCTGGTTGGACAGGCCGTTCAGGAAGACAGCACCGAGCCCCAGCCGCCGGCCGCCGGCATCCAGATCGACGCCCGCCCGCGCCGTCGTCGTCACCTTCCACCCGGCGTACTCGACTGACTCGGCGTAAACCCCCGCATAGGGCCGGACCCTGGCGCCCAGCCACCCGCCCCCGTTGCCGTGATAGCCGGCACCGGCACCGAACGCTCCGCGGCCCAGCGGCAGCTCGTCAATCAGGGTCCGGGCCCCCATGACCGTGAACTCGAACGCTCCGGCCGACCGCCGGATCCAGAGCCCTCCGACCTCGCGGGTCCAGTCGATTCGCCGAGCCTGGGATCGCTCGGCATACTCGTCGCCCAGGTGACTGCTCTCGTGATAGATCTCACCCGTGACCCGCCAGGGCCCCCGGTCGACCACCCCGTGGATGCCGACGACCCAATCGTTGCCGAGCAGTGAGCTCTTGGGGTCGTCGAGCGAGAATCGGCCGCCGACCCGCATCGTCAGGCCCAGGAACGCCCGCTGGGTCGAGCCGAAGCCCAGGACGGGAAGGTTGGTGCCGATCAGGACGTCGGCCTCGCGTTCGGGGCCGAACCGGGTCACCCCCAACCGCTCGGACACCACGCGGCCCACGATTCCGGAAGACCGGACGCTGCCGATCGGGTACTCGAACCGGCTGACGCCAGGGAACAGTCGGACCTGGGCGCCCAGTGGGGACGTCGCGATCAGACCCCAGACCATCGCGGTCTGGAGCAACCGGTTGTTGGCGGTATTCATATGCCTTAAATTGGTCGGCCTCTAGAGGTTAGAGCAACCCACAGAAGGGATCAGGTGAAGGCCAGATGCTGTTTGCCGCCTTGGTGCTGAGCGCCACCGCCGTCGTCATCGACGACCCGAAGGCCACCGTCAAAGTCGACTCCGCCAGACGAGAGGTCATCATCACCGCCGGTCCGTTCGACGTCCCGGCCATGGACCCCGGAATGAAGCATTCCGATATGGAGATGATGGCCGGCCACGATACCCCGCTGATCCGGTTCGAATGGCCGGTCGATGGCTGGCTGCGGGGCTACAGCGTGTCGGTCGAGGACGCCGATGGCAAGCCGGTCGACCGTCGAGTCATCCACCACCTGATCGGGGTGAACTTCGATCGGCGCCAGCTGCTCTACCCCGCGGTCGAGCGGATCTTCGGGATCGGCCGGGAGACCGAGGACATGATGGTCCCGGCCTCGATCGGCGTGCCGATGAAGAACGGCCTCCGCCTCGGCATGTACATGGCCTGGCAGAATGAGACCGGCCACGACCTGAACGGCATCCGGATCAAGGTCAAGCTCAACTACAGTCCGAAGAATCTGAATCCCCGTCCTCTGGACGCCCTGCCCCTCTATATGGACGTCAACCTGACCGTCGGCGGCGACAACGAGTTCGACGTGCCGCCGGGCAGGAGCGAAAAGGGCTGGGAGTTCACCATGCCGGTTGACGGTCGGCTGCTGGGCTACAGCGGCCACTTGCACGACTACGGCATCGGCGTCCGTCTCGAGGACGTGGCCACCGGCAAGGTGCTCGGCAAGGTCAACTCCACCCTGGCCGCCGACGGCAAAATCACCAAGATCACCCGGAGCCTCCCCGGCGTCGGTGGCGACGGTATCCGTCTCAAGGCGGGGCGGAAGTACCGGGTTGTGGGCACCTACATGAATCCCACGGGCGGCATGCTCGTGAAGGGCGCCATGGCCCACATCACCGGGATCTTCTCGCCCGACGACTTTTCCAAGTGGCCCACGATCGATCTGGGCAATGAATCAACCCAGGACGATCTCGCCTCGCTGAACGAACTCGGCGGCCACAGTCACGGCGAGCACAAGCACTAGGCTCCCGCCTCACGTTGATATCCGCTGGCGTATCCGGGGGTCGGGATGCCGGCGGAAAGATCCGGCGCCGGGATCGGCGGATCGGCGACCTGCCGGAGCGGGATCACCCCGGCCCAGATCGGCAATCCCAGGTCCTCAGCGTCGTCCTTCGGTGGCCCGCTCCGGATCTTGGCCGACGCCTCGTCGAGAGGCAGCGCCAGCACCCGGGTCACCTTGATCTCGGTCTCGCTGGGTTGGCGGGCGTCATTCCACCGCCCCCGGGCCACGTGGTCGACGAGGACCTGGAATGAGCGGAGCTTTTCCTCCCGATCGGTCACCTCCCGCGGCCTCCCGAGTACCACCACGGATCGATAGTTCGCCGAGTGGTTGTAGTGGGACCGGGCGAGCACGAGTCCATCCAGCAACGTCACCGTAACGCAGACCGGCTCGCCGGCAATCGTGTCGAGCATCCGGTTGGCCGCGGCCCCGTGGAAGTACAGGGTGTCGCCTGACCGGGCGTGGAGCGTCGGGATGACGAACGGCTGGCCGTCCACGACGAACCCCACATGCGCCACGAGTCCCTCATCCAGAATGGCATCGATCGCGGCGCGATCGTAGTGGCCCCGTTCCGCATGACGCTTCACCTTGACCCGGGAAGACGCCGGCGTGCTGTCTGACATGTCGCCTCGCTAGTCGATGAGCCGGCGGGAATCGACCCATCGGTCGAGCCACCACCGGCCGCTGATGTCGTCAGGGCTCAGGCTGCTCACCACAACGCCATCATTTGCGCTGTGAATGAATCGACCATTGCCCAGGTACAATGCCACGTGCGTCACGGCGCCGTTCCGGTCGCCGCTGAAAGCCAGGATGTCGCCTGGGACCAGGTCTTCGATCGCGGTGCCCACGGAGCGACCGGCCCGCGCCTGATCCACGCTTCGCCGCGGGACGCCGATGCCAGCACTGGCGTAGGCGAACTGGATCAGGCCGGAACAGTCGAAACCGTTTTGCGTCGTTCCGCCCCACCGATACGGCGTTCCCATCGCGTCGAGCGCGGCCTTGAGCGCCGTCGTTACCTCGGCCCGGCTGCCGCGGTTAGCCGTGGCGGCTGGCGGGCCGGGAACCCGATCGGCCGCACCCGGGGCGGCCCGCTCGCCGGTCGGTGCTGCCGCTGCCGGGTTCCGGGGCCCCTGCCGGCGCGGCGGGGCCCCGATCGGCCGGCCAAGACGAAGACCGGCCGAGATCCCGGAGGTTCGCTCACGGGAAACCCATTGGTAACGCGCTTCGACGCCTAACGCCAGGCCACCGGCCCGGAACACCTCGAACCCGGCCCCGGCCGACCCCCCATGCCAGAGGGCGAACGCCGCGCCGGACCGCAAGTCGAGGAACCCGCCGCTTACGCCACCAATCAGATACGGTCGGGCCTCCCGGCCAATCCGGACCAGCCCGTCCGCCCCTGCACCGGCGAGGAGGTGTCCGGCGCCGCGCGGGCCTTCGAAAACCGCCTGGCCGAATGTCACCACTGAAATGGGGCCGAGTCGGTAGCGGGCAAAGCCAAGGCGATAGTCGGCTACATGGGGTGTGGTGAACCACCGGGCGCCCGTAACGCTCAACTCCTGGGCGGCGCCAGTCGTCGCGACCGTGAGCAGGGCGCCTGTCGCGAGCAAGCCCCGGAGAGTCACCGATCCTCGAGCTTCACCGGCCGGCCGGTCGCCAGCTCAACCGAGTAGATCGCCATGACCCGGCAGTGAAGGCTCAACTCGGCCCGGAGATGGCCGCGGTCGAGCATCGTGGGTCCGGTCCGGACGAACAGCAGCGGCACCTTGGTCCGGCTGCTGCCCATCCGGATCTCCACGCTCCGCTCGAAACAGGCCGTTCCGGCCGAGTCGCGGGCGTCACGCCCTTCTGCGAGCCAAATCGTCTGACCGCCTGGAACAGCGAGGACCATCGTATCAGGACGCACGGCGGGGGGTGATTCGTGGTTGGCCGACATGGGGGCAGGCCGGTCGCCGGACTGGCAGGCGGCCACCAACGCGACCAGGCCGACTCCAGCCCTCACGGCGCCTCACCCGCCAAGGGGACGCCTTCCGCGTCCACGTTGAGCGTCCGGCGGAGTCGGGCCGAGTGGCCGAGCAGTCGGAGCCAGGCGATCAGCGCCGCCGCCGCGGCCAGCGCCCCGCCGAGCACAGTGGCGATGAGTTGCTTCGTCGCCGTGCCCCCGATCGAGGCGGCGACCCACGCCGTCGCGGTCGCTCCCAAAAACGAAGCTGCCCACGCCACCACGGGCGTGAGCAGCCAGCCGAAGAAACGGGCGACGAACCGGAGAACCGTCATCTCACGAGCGACGGGCTCCGACGCCGGTGACCGCCGCCATGAGCGCGAGCGCCGGAAGGATCGCTACCCCAAACGTCCCGAGGCCGAAGGCCGCGCCCGGGAACTTGAGGGTCGCGGCGGCCGCCATGACAACAAGCGCCAGGACGATAGTACCGACGACGAGAGCGACAGGATTCGATGCGCCCGACTTGGCCGCCTGGTTGGAGAGGACCCAGGCCCCCATCCACGGCATGAAGGTGCCGACCATCCACCAGACCGGGTGATACCACCAGTTGCTGCCGCCACCGATTTCGAGCCAGCGGTTGGTCCACACGCCAGCGGGCTGGAGGACCGAGACGTCGATGAGCAGGAAGACCACCGTCGACACCAAGCCCATGCCGGCGGCCCCCGCGATGCCCTCGATGCTGCGCGCCCGGGTCCAGGTACCCGGCAACACGATCGTGGCGGCCACGCCCACGATCAGAATCGCGCCGAGGACGGCGAGTTCGATGACGCCTTCGATCCGCGGTTGGAGAAAGGCGAAGACACCGGCGAGCACCGATTGCAGCACGCCGAGCTGAAAACCCGAACGCAGCACGTGTCGGAGTTCCGTGTGGTCGGCCGCGGGTGTTGCCTGCACCGCTGAAGTCATGATTGCTCCGGAAGGACTGATGGAAACCGCAACTAACTTAACGAGTTGCCTCGCCCGGAGCCAAGCCCGCCAGGATGACCGACCCGACGGTCTCTTCCCGGCGCCCGTCCGCCGTTTCCACGATCAGATGACCGAGGGGGGTAATTCCCATCGCCCGCCCGGCGACCGGTCCGGTGAGCTCTCGGCCAAGGAGCCAATCCCGCTCACGGAAGGCCAGGAGTTCGCCCGGTGCGAGCGGGCCTGGCCGGCTTCCCCCGTCGAGCACCGCTCCGACAACGGGCTCGGCCAATTCCTCGGGCCTGCCGGCGTACCCCAGATCGGCAAGCCGGATTCCAGTCGACAGGATGGGACCAGCCAGCCCGTTCCGGACGTTCAACCCGATCCCGACCACCATCCAGGCCAGCCGGTCGCCAATCCACCGGCTTTCGCACAGGATGCCACCGAGCTTCCGGTCATGCACGATCAGGTCGTTCGGCCATTTGAGTCCGACCAGGCCCGGGACGCTCGGCGAGAGGAGCCGGGCCAGAGCCAGGCCGATCCGGAGGCCCGCCAGCGGGACGGCGGTGCGGTCGGGGGGCCGCAGGACCACGCTGAGCCAGAGGCCGCCCTCCCCGCTCGTCCAGGTCCGGCCCCGGGTCCCCCGGCCGCCGGTTTGCGCCCGGGCCATCACGGCGGTGCCGTGGCCGGCCCCGGCTTCGGCCCGGGCATGCGCCAGCGTCTGGGTCGATTCGACCTGGTCGTGCGATTCGATCAACCCGGTGCCTAACGGCCGAGCCAGCCGAACCAGATCAGGCAGAAGGCGCCGACGGCCGCGCAGTAGGGGGCGAACAGGTGGAACCGGCTGCTCCTGAGGAGTGCCACCAGGAATCGGATCGCCACGATGCCGGACAGCAGTGCCGCGACGAAGGCCCAGATGAGGCCCGGGCTGGTTGGGTCGATCCCGGGCGGAATGTGCCGGGCCTCGAGCAGGCCGGTCCCGGCGATGACGATGATCGACATCAGGAACGAGAATTCGGCGGCGGCGCTGGCGGACACGCCGGTCCAGAGCGCCGTCGCAATGGTCATCCCCGACCGGGAGATCGCCGGAATGATCGCGATGGCCTGCCCGATCCCGATCAGCAGGGCTCGCCACCAGGTGAGCGGCGCGTTCTGGGCCCGGTCGGCGGCGATCCGCGTGCTCCACAGAACCAGCGCCGTCACCAGGAATTGCCAGCCCAGGTCGACGGGCGAATGGAACGTCCGTTCGAAATACTCCTTCATCGTGAAGCCCGCGATGGCGGCCGGAACCGAGGCGATGATCAGGAGCATGGCATAGGTCCACGCGCTTCGTTGGCCGCGAAGAAGCCCGCCGATCAATTCCACGATTCGCCGCCGGTAGGCGATGATCACTGACAGCAGCGTGGCCACGTGGACCATGACCTCGAAGAACACTCCCTGGGGCTTGAAGCCGACGAAACGTTCCGCCAGGACCAGGTGGCCGGAGCTCGATATCGGCAGGAATTCGGTGAGCCCCTGCACCAGGCCCAGTACCAGCCCCTGCCACCACGACAGCGTCATTGCACCGCCTCCCGATAGAGCGCTTCATATTGCGGAACCACCCGGTCGGCCGAAAACTCCTGGGCCCGGGCGATGGTGGCCGTCCGCATGGCGGCATAGGCGCCGGGGTCGCGGAGGAGATCGGTGGCGCGGCGTCCCATGGCTTCGACCGAGCCCGGGGGTTCGAGGATGCCCGACACGCCGTCCTCGATCACTTCGGGGAGGCCACCCGTCCGGCTGCCGACGACGGGTGAGCCGCACGCCATCGCTTCGAGCGCCGCGAGCCCGAACGATTCGGTCTGCGAGGGCAGGACAAACAGATCGGTGGATTGAAGCAGGTTCGCCACATTGCCCAGCCGGCCCAGGAATCGGACGTCGGCGTCGACCTTGAGCTCGGCTGCTTCCTTCTCCGCGAGGTCCCGGTCCGGTCCGTCCCCGATCATCAGCAGCGTCGCCGGCATGGCCCGGCGGATTCGTGCGAAGACCCGCACCACGTCCTTGAGGCGCTTTACCTCGCGGAAATTGGAGATGTGGGTGATGACCTTGTGGCCGGCCGGCGCCAGGCCGTCCCGGCAGCCCGAGGCCGGCGTGTATTCCGCCAGGGTGACGAAGTTCGGGATCGTGGTGATGTGATCCGGACTCACGCCGAAGGTCCGGACGGTCTCGTCCTTGAGGAACCGCGATACCGCCGTCACCCGGTCGGAGCGTTCGATCGAGAACTTGGTGATCGCGTAGAAGCTCGCCTCCTGCCCGACCAGCGTGATGTCGGTCCCGTGGAGGGTAGTAATGATCGGGAGGCGTCGCGACGCGCTCAACATTTCACGGGCGAGCCACGCCGTAGTGGCGTGCGGAATGGCGTAGTGCACATGGAGCAGGTCAAGTCGCTCCCGCATGGCCACCTCATACTGTTTGCTGGCCAGCGCGAGCGTGTACGGATAATGGTCGAAGAGCGGATAGTGACCCGTGGTCGTGTCCACTTCGTGGAAGTAGACCCGCTCGTGATACTCCCGGAGCCGGAACGGGGTGGCGTAGGTGATGAAATGGACCTCATGGCCCCGCCGGGCGAGCTCGAGGCCGAGTTCGGTCGCGAGGGCGCCGGACCCGCCGTAGGTTGGGTAGCAGGTGATGCCGATCTTCACGTCGTCTCCCTCCGTTCGTTCGCCCGGACCCAGGCCTGGGCGATCTCCGCCGCGAGTTGCTCGGGCGGTCGGGTTGCATCGATGGTGAGCACGGGCCCGGTCAGCTGGTGCCGGAACCAGGTCTCCTGCCGTTTCGCGTACTGCCGGCTGCTGATCGTAATCGCCTGGGCGACCGACTCGCGGCTTCGCCGGCCCATCAGGTAGTCCACCGCTTCCCGGATGCCCACGCCGTCGAGCCCGGGGGCGCCGGCCGGTACGCCGTCCGCCAGCACGGCGGCTGCCTCCTCGATCAACCCGCGGCGCACCATGTCCTCCGCCCGGAGCAGGATCCGCCGATGGATCACCGGCCGCGGCGCGGTCAGCACAACGTACCACGGGCGGACGATGCCCTCCGCTCTGGCATGCCGCTGCCAGTGGCTGAGAGGCCGTCCCGACAACAGCGCCATTTCGATCGCTCGGGCCGCCCGTTGGCGCCCCCCGCCCGCGAACCCCGGATCGAGCCGCGACGCCCAACGCACCAGCGCGTTGGTCCCGAACTGCTCGACCCAGTCGCGGAGCGCCAGGCGCCGTTCCGGATCGAGGGGTGGTTCGTGGAACAAGCCATCGACCAACGCCCGGATGTAGAGGCCGGTTCCCCCGACCACGACCGGGAGCCGGCCACGAGCCGCGATGGCCGCAATCCACGGCTCGGCATCGGCCGCAAACCGGCCGACGCTGTAGCGGGTGCCCGGGTCGATCAGATCGAGCCCGTGATGAGGCACCCGCCGCTGCTCTCGCCGGGTCGGCTTGGCGGTGCCGATGTCGAGCTTGCGGTAGATCTGCCGCGAATCGGCCGACACGATTTCCAGCGGCCAGTGATCGGCCAGCGCCACCGCGACCGCGGTCTTGCCCACGGCCGTGGGGCCGACGATGATCGGGACCCTAACGGCGCCCAAAACGCCGCTCCAGTTCGTCGACCGGCACGGTCACGATGGTCGACCGGCCGTGGACGTCGTGGGGCGGAAGCTCGGTGGCGAACAGCCTGACGAGCAGCGTCCGCATCTCGGGCTCCGAGAGGGGCATGCCCGCCTTCACTGCGGCCCGACAGGCGTAGGTCGCCGCAAACCGTTCCAGCTGGTTGGCCCAGCCGCCGAACCGGCCCCGGGCCAGGTCGGCGACCAGTTCCCGAAAGCACTGGGTCGCGTCGAACCGTGGGTGCGGACTCGGTACCGCGTGCAGCACGACGCTGCGGCCCCCGAACGGCTCGAATTCGAACCCGATGCGGCGGAGCGAATCCCCGACCCGTTCGGCGGCCTCGAGCTCTTCGTCGGTCAGCTCGATCGTGATCGGGAGGAGCAACCGCTGGCTCGCGACCGCCCCTGACTCGAAGTCGGCCATCACCTGCTCGAACAGGACCCGTTCATGCGCGGAATGCTGGTCCACGAAGACCGCGCCCTCCGGTGTTTCGAACACGATGTAGGTGTTCCGGAGCTGGAACAGCGGGGCCGCGAAGGATCGCGGGGCGATCCCCGCGTCGGGCGCCGGCGCGGACTGGTCGAACGGGAGCCACGCGGCATCGCCCGGCGCCTCGGCCGTCGGTCGCGCTGGTGAGGCCCAGCCGGCGCTGCCGGCGCCGGGGGCCAGGGTCGTGGAGGCCTCGAGTCCGCCTAACGCGAGGCGGACGGCCTCCTCGATCGCCCGCTCGACCTGGAACCGCTCCCGGAACCGAACCTCCAGTTTGGCCGGATGCACGTTCACGTCCACGTCGCCCGGGGGGACGGACAGCTTGAGCAGCAGCGTCGGGCGGTCGCCCGGCGCAATCGCCGACCGATAGCCGGCCTCGGCCGCCCGAATGAGGCCGGGGTCGCGGAACGGTCGCCCATTCACGAACAGGAGCGTCCGCCGCCCTGTGGGCCGCGCCTCAGCGGGGCGCTGGATCATCCCCTCGACCCGGACGCTTCCGACGGCGTGGCCGACGGGGATCATGGTGGCCACGATGTCCCGGCCCCACACCTGACCGAGCCGATCGGTTTCGGGTTGGTCGGCCGGGACCTGAAGCCTGGGCGACTCGTCGGCGATGAACTCGATCCCGACATCAGGATGGGCCAGCGCCAGGATGCCGATCACCTCCCACGCGGCCCGGGTCTCGCTCGAAACGGAGCGCAGGAACTTGCGGCGGGCCGGCGTGTTGAAAAACAGGTTGCGAACGGTGACCGTCGTGCCCCGCTGCCGAGCGACCGCGCCGACCCGATCCACCCGCCCGCCGGTCACCGTTACCTCGGTTCCATCCCCGACGCCGTCCGTGGTCGCCAGCTGGAACCGCGCCACGGAGGCGATCGCCGGCAGGGCCTCACCCCGGAATCCAAAGGTGTTCACGCCGATCAGGTCGGCGGCCGCAACGATCTTGCTGGTGGCGTGCCGGTCAAGGGCAAGGATGGCATCCTCCCGGCCCATGCCGGAACCGTCGTCGCTGACGGCGATCAGCGTCTTTCCGCCTTCAGCGATCTCGATCCGGACGTGCCGGGCCCCCGCGTCGATCGCATTCTCAACCAGTTCCTTGACCACCGAGGCGGGGCGATCGACCACCTCGCCGGCGGCGATCTGATTGGCCACGGCATCGGGGAGGATCGCCACCCGGCGGGGAGCAGGAGAAGAGGTCGGCACCCGTCAATTTACCTGGTCAGCCGACGCCAGCGCCGACACCGGGACCCAGCCCTCACGGCCGTCTTTGTCGAGGACCAGCACCCATCCCGGGGTCTGCCGGACGATCGACACCTTGGTCAGCGCGGCGAGCGACGCCTGCTCCGGGGCGAGTCCGTGGGGCGAGCGCCGGAGCGCCAACGGCGCGCGCAAGAAACCATATGAGCCTCCGGCCGCCGGCCAGGCCACGCTCGCCGCGAGTGCCACCACCGCGACGACGGCGGCCAGCGTGGCCGGCACGCGCCGTCGCCGCAGGAGGACCGCGGCACCGAGCAGGAGTGCCCAGGCGCCTAACGCCAACGCGCCGGCTTCGGCCCGGGTCAGCCCCGCCGGGGGCCGGGCGGCGTGCAGCGGTTCGTACTGGCGCTCGAGCGCCGACCACAGCACCCGGGGCGGCCGGGCTCGAGGGGCGGCCCGGAGGGCACGGTCCAGGTACCACGCCGCCTCGGCGTCCCGTCCCTCGGCGTAGCGCGCGGCGCCGGCGTTGTACCAGTCTTGCCAGGTCCCGCTTGTTTTCGCTTTGGCGGCAAAGCCACGGGCGGCTGGGCCGAAAGCGCCTTGGCGATACAGCACGTCGGGCCGTTCGGTCGCCTCGCCGGCCGCGCCCTGGGCGATCACCAGCAGCAATCCGGCCACGAGCCCGCGGACCAGACCTTTCGGCAGTCGGGCCACCGTGGCTGCGACGTCGGCCTGCAGGACGCCGAGGCGGGTCGCGTCGCCGGGAGTGAAGCGGACGCGGTCCGCAGCTCCCTTGAGCCGCGTGATGTCGGCTGCCATGTCGCGATCGATGCCCGCTCGCCGCAACCCGTGCTCGAGCCGGTCCGGGGCACCGCGCTCGGCTTCCGGAACCAGTCGGGCGATGACCTGCTCGAGGTCCTCCAGCGGATCCGTTCGCCGGGGCCGACCCGTCTGCCTTGGCCTCCGCAATCGCACCAGCCCGCCCAGACCGATCAGGCCCAACGGGAGCAGCACGCCGATCCACCACCAGGGTGACCCGGCTGCGAACAGCTCGCCCCAGGATCCGATCTGCCCGTCGCCCGCGAGCACCGGTGGCTCCCGGTCCACGCGGGTCCGGCCCGCGAGGACCGGCAGGACCATTCCGTTGGCCGTCGCCACCCGATAGGTGGTCGACCCCGGGTCGAAATAGCCGTACGTCACCGTCGGGAGCGCCACGCTGCCGACGCTGTCGGGGAGCACGAGGTATCGGAAGGTCTTGGTCCCGCCAAGGACACCGGCCTCGGTGCGCTCCTCGTCGACGGTCCGGTCGAGGTAGGCTCTCGTCCCCGCCGGCCAGGCAATATCCGGTGGTAGCCAGAAGGCCAGGTTACCGCTGCCAGTGACGGTGAGATCCACCGGGAGTGGCTCCCCGGCATGGGCAGGGAGCGATCGGACGCCGTAGCCGATCTTCATCCCGGCGGCGGTCGGCCCCCGGAATGGCGTCGATCCCGGGTCCGGCAGCGGAAGCACGTCGATGGGCACGGGGTCACTCGCAGCCTCAACCGTCCGCTCATCACCCGACGCTCGGCGCGAGGTTGGAACGGCGTATTCCAGCCGGGCCGCCGGAACGACCACCGACCCCGCCGTGAGCGGAAAGGCGACCTGATGGCTCACGAAGAGATCGTAGACGTCGTCGCCGATGGCCCGGGTGGCCACGATGCCGGGCACCGCCGGCTGCGGCACCGTCCAGACCCCGGCCAGGGCCGGCGGCTTGAGGCTCGGAGGCCGGCGGAGCCGGGCGCGAAGCGAACGGGAGAACCACGCGGCTGTCAGGATGTCGAGTTGTTCTCCCTGGTACAACCGGTCCTTCGATACCACGACCGACAGCGTCGCCGGCTCGTTGGCGCTGGGATTCGGGACGCGGCCAATCAGTGATGCGACACGTGGGTTGGGGGCCGGTGAGCCGGAGCCCGTCCCGGTGACGACGACCGTGACCGGCGGCGCCATCGTGGCCTCGCTTCCGAGGAACACCAGAACCGGATCGATGCGCCAGGTTCCGACCTGCGCCGCGCGAAATCGGACCTCGAGGAAATACGCCCGGGGCTGGCCCGCGGCCCTCGCCTCATCGAGCCGCTCGGTCCGATCCACCATCAGGAGACCGTCGAGTTGCGGCAGTTCGACCCGGAACGAGCCGGCCTTGGCCGAAGCGACGCGGACGCTGTAGACCACTTCGTCCCCGACCGGGACCGACGCCCGGTCCACGACGGCCTCGACCGACACCGAGGTGGCAACCTGCCACAACAGCCAGAGCGTCCGCATCCGCTACCAGTCCTTGTCCGCGGCGCTCTTGGCCGGCCGGCGGCGCCGGACCTGGTCCGACCGAACCCCCTGCTCCGTTCGTTCGACCGAGCGAAGAATCTGCTCGACCTCCGATGGAGACAGTCCCGATTGCGGCGGCGGCGCTGATCCGCCCTTCGGCTGGCTTTTCGGCTTGCTCGCGTTCGGCGGCGGCGGTGGTCGACGCCGTGAGACCAGTTCGAGGTTCCACTTGGCATCCTTCGAGCCCGGGTCGAGCAGGAGCGCATCGCGGAACCGGCCGGCCGCCTCCTGTTTCAGGTCGTCCCGCCGGGCGGTGTCCCGCCGGGCCTCCGCCCAGGCCAGGAGCCCGGCGTTATAGAGGGCCTGGAAGCGAAGTCGGGGATCGACGGAGTTGCCGGCCGCCTCGAGGGCCTGGCGGGCGAGGTCGAGCTGGCCGGCCCGCAGGGCAACGGTGCCGGCGTTGTAGGCACTGGTGTCGGCGCCGCGGGTTCGGCCCACCGCGTCCTCCGCGAACGCCCGCACGGCTCGCGTGCTATCGCCGGCGCGAAGGCGGGTGAATCCGGTCGCGGGACGCTGGGCGCTGGCCGCCGGCGGCAGCAGACTCAATGCCGCCAAGGCGATCAGTGCGGCCCGCCGCCGGACCGCGGCCTGGATCAGGAGCAGGATGAAGACGCCTAACGCCGCGACCCAGGCCCGGGGCACCAGGTCCGCCGTCCGTCGTCCCGTGGCCGGATCGCGATCGAGGCCCGCCAGGGTGCGCCACACCGCGCCCGCCTGATCGGCGAAGTCGGCCGGAACCAGGATTCCCTGCGCCTGGTCGGCGATCGACTTGAGTAACTCGTCGTTCCGCTGCGTGGCCACTTCCTTGCCGTCGGCGTCCTTCTTGTACTCGATCAGCCGGCCGGCCTCGTCGCGCAACGGGATCCTGGCCGGGGCTGGACCGCCTTCGCCCACGACGATCAGCGTGACGCCGAGCTCCTTGAGGTGCCGGGCCGCCGCATGTACCAGTTCGACGGAATCGTGACCTTCGCCGTCCGTAAACACCACCATGGCCCGGGCTCCGCCCTCGCTGGCCGCTTCGAGCAACTCCCCGCCCTGCTTGAGCACCTGAGCGAGGTCGGTGCCGCCTTCGCTCGCGATGTCCGGATCGAGGGCGTCGAGTTGCAGCTCCATCGCGCCATCGTCCAGGGTCAGCGGCGTGAGGATGTAACTCCGGCCGGCGAAGCCCAGCAACGCCATCCGGTCACCGCGGGCGTCCTGCACCAGGCGCCGAGTCTCCCGGATGGCCCGGCCGAGCCGGCTCGGGCTGGCGTCTTCGGCCAGCATTGACCGGCTCACGTCGAGAGCGAAGACCACGTTGAGCGCCCGGGTCTCGGTCGACACGTCGGCCCGGCCCCAGCGCGGCCCCGCGACCCCGGCGACCGCCAGGGCGCCGGCAAGCGCCATGACCCACGGGCCGCCCCACCCACGGGCCGCCTCGGCGCCTAACGCGGCCGACCACGTTCTGGCCGCCCGGATCCGTCGCCGACGGGCCAGCCAGCCCAGCGTCGCGAAGAAGATCGCGGCCGCCGGAGCCGCCCACAGGATCAGGGGGTAGTCGAAGCTCACGGAACCCGCCGAACGACCGTCGCGGACGCCAGCAATTCGAGCGCCAGCGCGCCGAGGGCCAGGAGCAGCAGCGGCCGGGTGCTCTCATCGGCCGAGCGATAGCTGACGGTTTCGATCTGGGTTCGCTCCAGCTGATCGATCTGATTGAAGATCCGGCTCAGGGCATCGCTGTCCTTGGCGCGGAAGTACCGGCCGCCGGTCCGCGTGGCGATGTCGGTCCGCAGGGCCTCGTCGATCCGGACCGGCAGCATCTCGTAGCGATAACCGCTCAGGCCGCGGCCGGTTGGAATGCGGGCCTCACCTTCGGTCCCGACGCCGATCGTATAGACCTTCACCCCCATGGCCAACGCGGCTTCCGCCGCGGTCCGCGGATCGATCGCGCCGCGGTTGTTCTCGCCGTCGGTCAGCAGCAGGACCACCTTGGACCGGCTTTTCACCCGCCGGAGCCGGTTGACGGCGGTGGCGAGTCCGCTGCCGATCGCGGTGCCATCGTCCAGCGTCCCGATACGGAGGTCCATCACCGCCTGCTCGAGGACCGGATAGTCCAGCGTGATCGGCACCTGGGTCAACGCCTCCCCGGCAAAGGCCACCAGTCCGATCCGGTCGCTGCCCCGCCCGCGGATGAAACCGACGGCCTGTTGCTTGGCAACCTCGAGACGGTTCGACGGCGCAAAATCCTCGGCCAGCATGCTGCTCGACACATCGATCGTGATCACAATCGAGATGCCCTCGCGCTTAATGACGGTACGGTCCCCCGGCAGGCGGGGGCCCGCCGCCGCGACGGCAAGGCTCGCGAGAGCCAACGTCCTGAGGGCCCCGGGCACCCGCGCAAACCATCGCCGGGCCGAGGCCTGCAGGGCGATCCCGCCGTCCGCAATGCGGATCGTGGGCCTCGCGCGGCGGGACCGGAGCCAGATCCACAGCGGGATCGCGAGCAGGAGCAGTAGCAGCGAGGGCCGGGCGAAGGTAATCATCGGCCCTCGGCAACCCAGCGGCGCGCCGCCGCGATCAGACGGTCCACATCCGCCGGTGGCGTGTCCGGCCGGAAGCCGACGGCGCCGAGCGCCAGCAGGAGCGGCTCGACGGGGGCCCGCCGCTCGGCATCCGCGGTGGCGAGGCCGGTTTCGATCAATTGACTCCAGCCTTCGAGTGCGGCACGGGTTTCCCCCAGGGCCGCCCACTGATCGAGCAACGCCACCGGGTCGGACGCCGCCGGAGCGACCGGCACAGGGACCACCACCGGCCGCCGCCGCCGAGCCAGCCAAAGACCACCGGCCCAGCCGGCGATCACCATCAGGCCGGCCGCGATGCCTAACGGGAGCCATGAGCGCTCGGCCTGCCCGATCAGATCGGCGCTGGCTTTGGGGGCCAGAGAGTCCCGCGCCACCCCGGCCGGCAGGACGGACGCCACCGCCACGACGAGGGGCCGAGCCGGCAGGGTGTCCGAGCGGCCTTCGGGGCTCACCACGATCGGTCCCGGCACCGAGACCGAGTGGCTGCCGGCAAACCAGAACACGACTGGATACCGGACCGTGGCGGAGTCACCGTCGTAATGAACATCCGCAGCTCCGAGCACTTGGCCGATTTCACCGAGGTCCCAGATCTGAGGTCGCAGGATCTGCCGCGAGGCGACTGGTATCCGGGTGGCGAGCCAGACCGTGTCGCCGACGGTTGGCACCCGACCCTGGACCGCCAGGAGGACCACCATGGCGCCGATCATCGCCGCCGCCCCCGTTTGCGTTTCGGGGAGAACGCCCGGCGCAGCAGCGGGGCGTAGTCCTCGCTCACGTCCACCGCCAGGTGACGGACCCCGGCCGTCCGCAGTCGCTGGTTCCGCTCCATCGTCCTCCCGTTGGCCAGAGCCTTCCACCGGGCCCGAACCGCCGGATCGCCCAGGTCGACCAGCGCCCGCCGCCCGGATTCGGGATCCTCGAACTCGAACCAGCCTTCGGCGGCGGGCGCACTCTCTCTGGCGTCGTCGATGGTGACGCAGGTGACGTCATGGCGGCTGGCCAGCTGGCGGAGGGGACGATCCCATTCTCCGTCCTGAAAGTCCGAGACCAGCACCACCACGCCACGGTGGCGCAGCACCTTCGACGCGAATGCGATCGCGGCGCCGATGTCGGTCCCCGGGTGCGCCGGCTCGAATGCCAGGAGATCCCGGATCAGCCGCAACGCATGTCGGCGGCCCTTGGCCGGCCGAACCACATGCTCCACTCGATCGGTGAACATGAGCGCACCCACCCGATCCTGTTCCCGCACGCCGGCCAGCGCCAGGACCGCCGCGATTTCGGTGGCGCGCGCCGAACGGGCCACGGGATCGCCCACGCGAGTGGAGCCGGACTGATCCACCACGAGCAGCAGCGTCAACTCGCGCTCTTCGGTGAACGTCTTGATGTACGGGGAGCCCAGCCGGGCCGACACATTCCAGTCAATCGCCCGATAATCGTCGCCGTGCTCATACCCGCGAACTTCGGCGAACTCCATGCCCTGCCCGCGGAACATCGATCGGGATTCGCCGGCAAAGAGCGTGTCGATCACGCCTCGGGTCCGAATGGCGATCCCTTTGACCTGCTTGAGGATGTCGGGGGGTACCCGAACGGTCACGGCACCTTCACCTTGGCGAGGACCTGTTCGACGATCGTGTCGCTCGTGACGTCCTCGGCCTCCGCCTCGAACGACAACACGATCCGGTGCCGAAGGACGTCGGGGGCAAGCGCCTGAATGTCCTGCGGCGTTACATAGCCGCGGCCCTGCAGGACCGCATGAGCCCGGGCTGCCTGAGCCAGCGCGATCGACGCCCTCGGTGAGGCGCCGAACGCCACCAGTGGGCCGAGAGATCCGAGTCCCACCGATTGCGGGTCGCGGGTGGCCCGGACCAGATCCACGATGTAGTCGGCCAGGCGGGGATCGAGGTGTGCCCCAAGCGCGACCTTCCGCAGTTCGAGGACAACCTTGGGGTCGAGCACAGGCGCGACCGGGATCGCCTCGCCTCCGCTCATCCGCTGCAGGATCTCCCGTTCCTCAGACCGGCTGGGATAGCCCACGTGGACCTTGAGGAGGAACCGGTCCAGCTGGGCTTCGGGCAGCGGATACGTCCCTTCGCTCTCGATGGGATTCTGCGTCGCGAGCACCAGAAACGGTTCCGGCAGCGGGAACGTCTGACCGCCGATCGAGACCTGGCGCTCCTGCATGGCCTCAAGGAGTGCCGACTGCACTTTGGCAGGTGCCCGGTTGATCTCGTCGGCCAGCACGATGTTGGCGAACAACGGCCCCTGCTTGGGTCGGAAGTCCTGTGTCCGCTGGTCGAAAATCATCGTGCCGACGATGTCGGCGGGGAGCAAGTCCGGCGTGAACTGGATCCGGGAGAAAGTTGCCTTGAACGTCTCGGCCAGGGTGCGGACGGCGAGTGTCTTGGCGAGGCCCGGTACGCCCTCGAGCAGGACGTGGCCGCCGGTCAGGAGGCCGATCGCCAGCCGCTCCACCATCGCCCGCTGGCCCACGATTCGGCGTCCGACCTCGTCGAGCGCTCTGCGGAGGGTCTCGGTCTGGGGTGCTGCGGCAGTCTCATTCGAAGCCATGAGTGGTCCCGGGCCAGGTTTGGTCTTCAGGGCTCGGGCAGGTCGATCGCCCGATACAGTGCCTTCACTTCGGATGGTTCGAGCGGCCGCCATTCGCCGGCCTTGAGGTCACCGAGGCGGAGCGGGCCGTAGGAAAGCCGGGCCAGCCGCTCGACCTTGCCGCCCATCGCCGCCACCCATTTGCGGACGATCGCATTGCGCCCTTCGGCCAGTGTAATGTCGATCAGCGTCCGGCCTTCGTTGCCGCCCCGCACCCGAACGGTCAGTGGGACGACTGGCCGGCCGTCCACCAGCACGCGTCCCTGCGACTTGGTCTCGAACTCAGCCGTGGGAACCCCATGAGCCAGCACGCTGTACCGCCGCGGGATCCGATACTTCGGGTGGGTGAGCCTGTGAATGGCCTCCCCGTCCGTTGAGAGCAACAGCAGTCCGGTCGTCATGACGTCCAGACGCCCTACGTAACTCAAGCCCCGATGGTTCGGGATCAGGTCGAAAACCGTCTTGCGACCCTTCTCGTCGTCGGCGGTCGTGATCACGCCCAAGGGCTTGTGCAGCATGACCCAGCGGCTGGCGAGCGGCCGGACCCGTCGCCCCCTGACCGCGATCGCCTGGGTGGCGGGATCGACCTTGGTGCCGATGGTGGCCACCTGGCCGTCGATCGTCACAGATCCGGCCTCGATCAATTCCTCGGCACGCCGTCGCGAAGCCACGCCCGCCTGCGCCAGGGCGCGCTGGAGCCGCATCGTCGTCATCCGTCGGCCTCGACCGAGGCCGCCGCGTCCTCGGAACCGGCCTCCGGCTGGGCCTTCGGCGCCTTGAGGGCGATCGACAGTTCTTCGACCCGGGGCAGATTGTTGAGGTCAGGCAGTCCCAGGAGTTCGAGGAACATGGGCGTTGTGCCGTACAGCAGCGGCCGCCCCAGCGCCTCGCTCCGCCCGACGACCTCGATCAGCCCCCGCTCCTGCAGGGTCCGGAGCACACCCGCCGCACTTACGCCGCGAATCTCTTCGATTTCGGCTCGGCCTACCGGCTGGCGATAGGCAATTGTGGCCAGGGTCTCGAGCATGGCGCCGGACAGCTTCGGCGTCCGGGTGTTGAGCTGGGCTCGCTCGATCGCGGCCGCGAAGGCCGGGCGGCTCAAGACCTGGTAGCCGCCGGCCATTTCGACCAGCTCGACACCATGGCCGTCGAAATCGTAGTGCTCTCGCAATTGGTCGAGCGCCTGGCGGATCTCCGACAAGGAGGCCTCCGGCTCGAGGGTCTGCAGTTCCTCGACCGTCACCGGCCGGGGGGCCGCGAAGACCGCGGCTTCAATTAGCTGTAAGAGGGGGTTCACGAGAGATCACCACCGGCGCGAAGGCCGACTGTTGGTAGACGTAGGCCGCTCCGCGGCGGGCCATTTCGAGAATCGCAAGCAAGGTGGACAGGATGTCGACGATCGTCGCCCGTGGGCCGATCGCCTCCGCCCAGGAGATCTCACTCCGTTCGCCGAGCAGTGCCTGAATGCGCAGCGTGGCTCCTTCGACGTTGAGCGGCCGGGCCACCACGCGATGAAGCACCGGATGGAGAATGGCCGAGATGACCCGCTC
Organism: Gemmatimonadota bacterium; assembly: GCA_031394255.1. Classification (GTDB taxonomy): domain Bacteria; phylum Gemmatimonadota; class Gemmatimonadetes; order Gemmatimonadales; family GWC2-71-9; genus SHZU01. Next base: position 78,706 of record JANMXA010000238.1, on the reverse strand, counting down.
CACCGCGGCCAGCAGCTCCATCAGATCGAGGGTCAGGGGCGGCGGCGGAAGTTCGGGAGCCGGCGGGATATAGCCCCTTGGGAATTTGACCGCTCGCCGTTCCGCCGCATCGGCCATCCAGAGGGCGATTTCCTTGATCTGCTGGTACTCGAGGAGTCGCCGGACCAGTTCCGCCCGCGGGTCCTCCCATTCCTCGCCGTCGGCCCCGCGGGGCAGCAGCATCTGGGCCTTCAAGCGGACCAGGCGGCTGGCCATGTCGAGGTAATCGGCGGCCTGATTGAGGCCAAGGACGTGGATGACCTTGAGGAACTGGTCGGCAATTCTGGCGATCGGAATATCCGCGATCTCCAGCTGCTCCTCCCGGAGCAGGTGGAGCAGCAGGTCGAGCGGCCCCGTGAACCCATCGAGCTCGACGACAAAGGCCGAGTTCGCGGCGGACGCCGCCTGATCGGCCGCCGCCGGGGACGGGGAATCCAGGGCTTGACCCGAATCGACTACAGACATTGCGAGCGCGTGGACCCGTGACGTTGGGGGAATGAGCGAACCGAGGGCAAATATGGCGAGTCGCACCCCCGAGGCGAAGGGGGCAAAGCCCCTGGACTTGCAGCCAAGCCCGGCCCGGCACTATACTTATGGGCTCCATATTGAGGGCCCAGTGGGCCCACCGGTCTCGCTCGAGGTGATATAGTGCCGAGGATCAAGTCAGCCAAGAAGCGGATGCGCCAGACCAAGACCCTGACCGTCGTCAATCGGGGCCAGCGCAGCCAGCTCAGAAATGCCATCCGGAACGTCCGCCAGGCCACCGACGCCGAGGCCAAGGCTCAGGCGTTCGCCCGCGCCGAAAAGCTCATCAGCCGGGCCGGCCAGAAGCGGCTGATTCATCCGAACACGGCAGCGCGGTACAAGAGCCGGCTCTCGAAGATCAAATAGCGCGAAGCCGCCGCTGCAGTGGTTACCATTAGGAAAGGGGCCGGATTTCTCCGGCCCCTTCTCGTTTTGTCCCAGCGCTGCCGGTCAGACGGCGGCCAGCTCCGCGCCGCATCGATCACAATACCATTCGGTCGGCCGGTTGAGAGCGCCGCACTCGCCGCACTTGAGCGTCTTGGCGACGTTCGCGGTCGGCCGCTCGGACGTCTTGCTGTCCAGCGTCATCGATTTGAGAAACGTCAACTCGTCGACCGGAGCAGCCGCCGGAGTCGTCTCCTTGGCTGCCGCCGACGGAAACGGGATCGTGCGGACCGGGCCGGACTCTCGCGACTTGAGGCCACCCCGGGGAACGAACCGCGGAGCCTCGATGTGTTCGGGGGCCGGTGGAGCGTCGACCGGTTCCTCGTGCACCACGACCACCGGGGCCGGTTCAGGAGCCCGGGGGGCTGGCTCGGGTTCCCGGCGCCTGGGGGCCGGAGGCGCAGGCGCGATCTGGCTCAAGACCTCCTCGAGCCGCTGAATCTCACCCGACAGCCGGTTGATCTCCTCGTCCATGCCGCCGATCTTGCCCGAGCAATCCTGTTCGACGCGGTTCCATTCGTCCTCGGAATACTCGCCGACGGAATGCCTGAGTTCGGCTTCGGAGAGCGTTTCTTGTTCATCGGCCCGGAGGGCTTCGAATTCCTCGGCCTGGCTCCGCAGCCCGTTCAGGGTTCCCGAGATCACGTCGGAGTGCCCTCGAAGCTGGTCGACGACCTGAGCCAGGCGGCCCTGGTAGTCGGACCGAACCCGCTCCCGGACCGTCGGGGGGGTCTTGCTTCCTGCGGCGTCCAGTTTCTCGAGCCATGCCTGCAACTGCAGCCGGGACCCCAAAAGGGTCTCGACTTCGCTCAAATCCTGGTGCTGATTATCGGCCATCCGGACTTCCCCTTCTCGAGACAGTTAACCGAGCCCTCGACCAAGATAAGACGGAAGTCGTTTTCCCGAAACGCGTTGCAAAGTTATGCGTCAGGGTTTTGGACACCTCGCTCAAAAACGATGCGTCCGCCGACTGCCGTCAGATCCGCCTGGCCCATCAGAGTCTGCCCCAGGTAGGGGCTGTTGGCACTCTTGGAATGCAAATCCCCGGCCCGAACAACCCACCGGCGGGCCGGATCGAAGACGGCCACGTCTGCCGGGGCCCCGACCGCCAGGGTCCCTCCGGACAGGCGGAACACCCGGGCAGGCACCGTGCTCATCCGGGCGACCAGGTCCGGGAGGCTCAGATGGCCGGTCTCCACCAGGTCCCGGATCCCTACCCCAAGTGCAGTCTCGAGCCCGATAATGCCGTGAGGGGCGTCGTCGAATTCGCGCTGCTTGGTGTCGTAATGATGGGGAGCGTGATCGGTGGCGATGCAGTCGATGGTCCCGTCTTTGAGCCCCAGGCGGATCGCCTCCACGTCCTCGAATTCGCGGAGTGGCGGGTTCATCTTGGCGTTGGTGTTGTAGCCAAGGCACAACTCATGGGTCAGACTGAAATGATGGGGCGCAGCCTCAGCCGTCACGCGGAGGCCCATTTGCTTGGCTCGACGTATCAATTCGACTGAGCCCCGCGTTGATATGTGACACAAATGAACGTGCCCACCCGTCAGCTCAGACAGAACGATGTCCCGCGCGACCATGATCTCTTCGGCCGCCGAGGGGATCCCCTTCAAGCCGAGCTTGGTCGCCACCAGGCCCTCGTGCATGACGCCGCCGAGTGACAGCGTGGGGTCCTCACAGTGGTCGGCCACGGGGATGCCGAAGACCTTGGCATACTCGAGCGCCGTACGCATGAGTTGGCTCGATACCACGGACTTTCCATCGTCGCTGACCGCTACCGCCCCCGCCCCGACCATTTCGCCAAACTCGGCGAGCTGCTGTCCCTTCTGCCCGAGCGAGACGCATCCGATCGGGTAGACCCGGGCCTTCCCTGCCCTGATGGCCTGCCGCACGACGAAGCCCACCGCCGCCTGATTGTCGATGACCGGGTCGGTGTTGGGCATGGCGCAGACTGCGGTAAACCCACCCGCCACCGCAGCCGTGGCCCCGGTCTGGATCGTCTCCATGTGCTCCTGACCGGGCTCCCGGAAGTGCACGTGGACATCGATCAGGCCGGGCGCCACCACCTTGCCTGTCGCATCGATTCGCCGGGCCCCGTCAGGGCACGGAACGTTGCGGCCGACCGCCTCGATCCTGCCGTCCACCACCAGCACGTCGGCGATGCCGTCGGTGCTTCGGGAGGGGTCGATCACCCGGCCGCCGGCAATCAGGAACGCGCTCATCGTTCGTCCGTGCTCTGGCTTCGCCAGTCGGGGGCACCACCGGCAAGGAGGTAGAGCACCGCCATCCGGACCGCGACGCCGTTGGTGACCTGGGGCAGAATCACGCTGTGGGGACCGTCGGCAACGTCGCTGTCGATTTCGACGCCGCGGTTCATCGGGCCGGGATGCAGCACGACGATGTCGCCGGGGGCGCGTTCGAGCCGCTCGCGGGTCACGCCGAAGATCCGGTTGTACTCCCGGAGGGATGGCACGAACCCACCTTCCATCCGTTCGAGCTGGAGCCGGAGCACATTCAGGGCGTCGGCCCAGCCAATGGCGTCTTCAATGTGGTGCATGACTTTGACGCCGAGGGACTCGAGGCCGCGCGGCAACAGGGTCGGTGGCCCGCACACGGCTACCTCGGCGCCAAGCTTGAGCAAGCCCCAGATGTTGCTCCGTGCCACCCGGCTGTGCATGACGTCCCCGCAGATGGCGACCTTGAGGCCTTCGATCCGGCCGAACCGGTCACGGAGCGTCAGCAGGTCGAGCAGGCCCTGCGTCGGGTGCTCGTGCTTGCCGTCTCCCGCGTTGATCACGTTGGAGCGGATCCGCTCGCCGAGGAACTGCGCCGCCCCGCTCGAATGGTGACGGATCACCACCATGTCGATCCGCATGGCCTCGAGATTCCGGGCCGTATCGACGAGGGTCTCCCCTTTGGACACCGAACTGCCCTGGGACGCCACGTTCACGGTGTCCGCCGACAGTCGCTTCTCGGCGAATTCGAACGAGATCCTGGTTCGCGTGGAGGCCTCGAAAAAGAGATTCACGATCGTCTTGCCGCGCAGGGCCGGAACTTTCTTGATCGACCGCTCGCTCACTTCCTTGAACGGCTCTGCGGTGTCGAGGATCGCGGTGATCTGGTCCGCCGTCAGCCCCTCGAGGCCGATCAGGTCCTTGCCAAGCAGTGACGTCATGCCCGCACCAGGTTCGCGGCGTCTTCACCGTCGCGCTCGCGGACCAGCACGTCGACCCGGTCACCCGGGGCGGTCGTCACCGTCGTGCCGACGACATCGGCCTGGATGGGGAGTTCCCGCCCGCCCCGGTCGACGAGGACGCACAGGAAGATCCGACGGGGGCGTCCGAAATCGGCTAGTTCATCGAGCGCGGCCCGGATGGTCCGGCCGGTGTAGAGCACATCGTCCACGATGACGACGGTCTGTCCGTCGAGATCCCCTGGCAGGCTGGTTTCTCCAACGACCGGGCGAGGGCCGATGGACTGGAGATCATCACGATAGAGGGTGATGTCGAGTTTGCCGAGGGGAATCGCGCGGCCTTCATGCTTCTGGATCAGATCGGCCAGCCGCTGGGCCAGTTCGACGCCTCGCCGCTGAATGCCGACCAGCACCAGGCCGTCGGTGCCATGACAACGTTCAACGATTTCGCTCGCCATGCGGGCGAGCGCTCGGGCCATCGCGCGGTCATCAAGGATTCGGCTGGAAGTGGGCATGCCGAGCGGAGAACCTAGTAAGCTCCCGGTGGCCCCGCAACCGGGCCGGGCCGGTCAGTTGGCTCCGGCGGTCGCTCGCCCGGCGGCCCGGGACCGAACCAGGGCGGGAACCGCCCGGGCCAGCAGAAGGACGGCCAGGATCGATCCGTACCGAATCGGCTCGGTCAGATCCCGTTTGACCAGCCAGAGGAAATGCAGGATCACCAGGATAGCGGCCACATACACCAGCCGATGGAGCCGGTTCCAGCGCCGGGCCCCGAGCCGTCGAATCGCGGCGGCAGGCGACGTGACGGCCAGGGCCGTGAGCAGGAGCAGGGCCGAGAAACCGACCAGGACCCAGGGGTGCTTGGCCACGTCCTCCGAGATTTCCGGAACCGAAAGCTGGTGGTCGAACACGGCGTAGATCAGAAAGTGCACGACGGCGTAGAACCAAGCGAACAGGCCGAGGGGCCGTCGGAGCAGGACCAGCGACGGACGGCTGAGGAGGCGGCGAACCGGAGTTACCCCGAGCGTAACCAGGAGGATGGTCAGGGCCGAGAGGCCCGTGGTGTGGGTCAGCGTCTTGATGGGATCGGCGCCGAGGTCCCCCTCAACAATGCCCCGAACCAGCCAGGCCGCCGGCGCGAGACACCCGATCCACAGCAGCGGCTTGAGAATCCTCCGAACGACCTGGCCGTCTGTCATCACTCAGAAGTTCGCCTTGAGGTCGAGCCCGGTGTAGAGCCGGGCGACCTGATCGGCGTACCCGTTGAACATGAGGGTCGGCCGCTTAAAGAGCTCGCCGAGCCGCCGCTCGGTCTTCTGGCTCCACCGGGGATGGGATACCGTCGGGTTCACATTGCCGAAGAAGCCGTACTCCTGCGGGGCCGCGATGTTCCAGGTGGTCCGTGGCTGAGTCTCGAGAAACCGGATCCGGACGATGCTCTTCCCGCCCTTGAACCCGTACTTCCAGGGCACTGTGAGCCGGATCGGGGCGCCGTTCTGGTTCGGAAGCGGCTTGCCGTACACCCCGGTGGTGAGCAACGCCAGCGGATGCATGGCCTCGTCGATGCGGAGGGCTTCGACGTAGGGCCAGTCGAGGACGCCGGATTCCTGCCCGGGCATCTGCTTCGGGTCGAGCAGCGTGGTGAACTCGACGTATTTGGCCTTGGTTCCCGGTTCCAGTTTGCGGATCAGATCGCCCAGCATGATCCCGTTCCATGGAATCACCATCGACCAGGCCTCGACGCACCGCATCCGGTAGGTCCGATCGACGACCGGGATTCCCTTGAGCAGATCATCCAGATAGATACTGCCCTTCCTCTTGACGTCCCCTTCGACGGTCACCATCCAGGGCTTGGTCTTGAGGCCGCCGGCGTTTTGGCCCGGCTCGTCCTTTCCGGTGCCGAACTCGTAGTAGTTGTTGTAAGTGGTGACCACATTGTACGGCGTGAGCTTGTCGTCGCCCTGGACGGCCGCGCCCCACGCGCGAGCCCGGGCCGGCAATGCCAGCCCCGCGAGGGTCACGCCGGCCGCGCCGAGCCACGCGCGCCGGTTCTGATAGAGCGTTTCGCCGGTGATTTCGGAAGAGGGAAAGTCGGACGGGCGGCGAATCAGCATGGGTCGGACCTCAGGGTTCGGGGACGATTGAACATATAACGCCGGCGACCGGTCTTCGGGTTCCCCAACGTCGAAGGGGAGCCGTGCGGGCTCCCCTTCGACCACGGACAGGGCGGGATTCGAACCCGCGATACGCTTGCACGTATACACGCTTTCCAGGCGTGCCTCTTCAACCGCTCGAGCACCCGTCCTCTCGGGCCGACAACATAGCCCGGCGGGACCAAAACCGTCAACGCAAACGCTGCCGCTCCCGCACTATCGCTTCTTCGGCGCTGACTTCTTCTTCGGCTTCTTCCCCGTGGCCCGCTTGACCTTGCTCGTCATGGGGCCGGGCTTCGTCCGGCTGCGTACCGCGCGGGGGGCTGCCTTTGCGACGGCCTTGGCCGGGGCGGACTTGGCCGGGGCGGACTTGGTGGCCGAACTCGCCGCGGTCTTCTTTTTTCCCCGGGCCTTCGGCGCTTTGGCCGTGGCTCCGCCTCGCGCGGCGATCAGATCCATGGCTTCGGCCAGGGTGACCTCGTCCGGATTGCGGCCCTTCGGTATTGACGCGCTGACGTCTCCGTGCTTGACGTAGGGGCCGTACTTCCCTTCAAACAGGGCGATCGGCTTGCCGTCTGCGGTATGGGCGCCAATCTCCTTGAGCGGCGTTGGCGCCATGCGGCGGCCCCGCCCGAGTTTCGGCTGGGCGAGGAGCTCGAGCGCCCGAGCCAGCGTGACGGTGAGGACGTGGTCCTCGCCCTTGAGGGATCGGTAGTCCTTCCCGTCCTTGCCCTTGTCGTGGACGATGTACGGGCCGAACCGGCCCTGACCGGCGGTGACCTTGCCTCCATGGTCGGGATGGTCTCCCAGGGCTCTGGGGAGGGCGAGAAGGTCCGTCGCCATCGCGAGCGTCACCTGATCCAGGGTGACCCCCTTGGGCAGCGAGGCTCGCTTGGGCTTCGGTACGTCGTCCGACACCACACCGAGCTGGACGTACGGCCCGTACTGCCCCGTCAACAGGAGGATCGGTTCCCCCGTCTCCGGGTGATTGCCGACGATCTCCGGGCCGGCGGCTTTCTGCCGGAGGACCTCGTCGATTCGCTCTCGGGTGAGCTCGGCCGGGGCGGCATCGCGCGGGACCGAGGCCTTGAGAATCTCCCCGTCCGCGGTCACGACCTCCACGTACGGGCCGAACCGCCCGAGCCGGATGCTGGCGCCTTCGAGCCCGCTCAGTTCCACGGTCCGGGCCTCGGCCGGGTCAATCCGTTTTTCGCGGGCCGCGACCTGCGCCTTGAGTCCGTTCTTGCCGAGGTAGAACTCCTTCAGGTACGGAAGCCACTCGGTCTCGCCCTCGGAAATGTCGTCGAGCGTCTTCTCCATCCCAGCGGTGAACTTGACGTCGATCAATGTCGGGAAGTGATGCTCGAGCAGGGCCGTGACGCCGAAGGCGGTGAGGGTCGGCACCAGGGCCTGACCCTGTTTCTGGACGTAGCCCCGATCGATGATCGTGTCGATGATGGACGCGTAGGTGCTGGGCCGGCCGACGCCGTCGGCCTCGAGTTCCTTGACCAGGCTGGCTTCGGTATACCGGGCCGGGGGTTGGGTTTCGTGGGACACGGCGTCGAGCTTGTTGCACGACGGATGGTCGCCGACGGCGAGATCCGGAAGGACGACTTCCTGATCCTCGAGCGCGGCCTCGGGATCGTCGGAGCCTTCGACATAGGCCCGGAGGAATCCGGGGAAATCGATGCGCTTCCCGCTGGCCCGGAAGGTGGCGTGCTCAACCGCGAGGGTGACGGTCAACGACGTCAACCGGGCGTCCGGCATCTGCGAGGCCACCGTACGTTTCCAGATCAGGTCGTACACGGCGAGTTCCCGTCCGCCGAGTCCGGTCTCCTCCGGCGTGCGGAAATGGGAGCCGGCGGGTCGAATCGCTTCGTGGGCTTCCTGCGCGGCCTTGTTGCCGGTCACATAGATCCGGGGCTTCTCGGGCAGGAACGCCTTGCCGTAGAGGCGGCCGACGCACTCGCGGGCGGCGGTCAGCGCCTGCTTCGAGAGATTGACCGAGTCCGTTCGCATGTAGGTGATGAAGCCCTCTTCGTAGAGCTTCTGGGCCACCCGCATGGTGTCGCGCGCCGACAGGCGAAGTTTGCGATTCGCTTCCTGCTGAAGGGTCGAGGTAATGAACGGCGGTGCCGGGCGTCGGGTGAAGGGCTTTTCTTCGGCGCCACTGACGGTCCACGGGCGGGTCTGGAGTCGCTCGACCAGCGACACAGCCGCGGGGCCAGTCAGGAGGACGACGTCCCTGCCCGTTTCGAGCCGGCCGGTCAGTTCGTCGAAATCCTTGCCGGTGGCCAGGCGCTTGTCGTCGAGTGCGACGAGCTGGGCGTCGAACGACTGGCGGTTGTGCTCCAGCGTGGCCTTGAGATCCCAGTACACGGCGGGCACGAACGCTCGCCGCTCCCGTTCGCGGATCACCAGCAGCCGAACGGCCGCGGACTGGACTCTGCCGGCCGACAGGCCATAGGCGATCTTCTTCCACAGCAACGGCGACAGGGTGTAACCGAAGAGCCGGTCGAGAATTCGCCGGGTCTCCTGGGCGCGAACGAGCTTCTCGTCCACGACTCTGGTGTGCTCGAGGGCCTCGCGAATCGCTTCCTTGGTGATTTCGTGAAAGACCATCCGCTTGACCGGAACTTTGGGCTTGAGGACCTGGCTCAGGTGCCAGGAAATGCTCTCGCCCTCGCGGTCCTCGTCCGTCGCGAGAATCAGTTCGTCGGCGTCCTCGAGCGCGTCCTTCAATCCCTTGACGACATGCTTCTTGTCCGACGGGACGATGTACAGCGGTTCGAAGTCGCTGTCTACGTTGACGCCGAGCCGGCTCCACTCCTCGGATTTGAACTTGGCCGGGATGTCCGAGGCTCGATCGGGCAAGTCGCGGATGTGCCCCATCGAGGCCACGACTGTGTACCCCCGCGGAAGAAATTCGCGGATGGTGCGGGCCTTGGTGGGTGACTCGACGATGACAAGACTGGCCATGCGATCCTGGACCAAGAGTGATGAAGGCGGCTCTTCCCGGCCCCGAGCGATGCAATCGGGGTGCCTCGGCGATGCCAAATCGGCGAACAGAATGGAGGCTCGGAGCCTGTCTGTCAATTCCCCGCGACCGTTAGGTGGTCGCCCGGGACTGCCGCAAGTCGTTTGGTCGCAATGCATTGACCCGCTGAAAAACGAGTTTCGCCATTGGGGCTCTCGTCGAGCCCTCCGGGCGTTTGCGACTCGGTCGCCCCAGCCGCAGCGGGCAACGTCGGCCAGGGGGCAAATGGCTCGGGGTCGGGCGGAATCGCCGGCCCGACCGGTCAGGCTCCTATATTCGTGGGTCTTTCGCACCGGACCGGGATGCCTGAGCTCGCCAGCGGCTTGATCTACTACATCGTGTTCCTGTTTTCGACGACCCTGCATGAGGCGGCCCACGCCTGGGCCGCGTTGCGCGGGGGCGACCCGACGGCCTATCACGGCGGGCAGGTGTCGCTCGATCCCCGACCCCACGTCAGGCGGGAACCGTTCGGCATGTTGATTCTGCCGCTCCTGTCCGTTGCCGCATCGGGGTGGCCGGTCGGCTTCGCCAGCGCGCCTTACGATCCGGCGTGGGCGATGCGGTACCCCCGACGGGCGGCCCTGATGGCTCTCGCCGGCCCATCCGCCAATTTGCTGCTGGCGATCGTCTCGTTCGGCGTGATTCGCGTTGGATTCTACGCCGGCTGGTTCAGTGCCCCGGACTCGGTTCGTTTCGGCCATGTGCTGGTGGCGACGGGCGGCGGCTGGATGCCCGGCGCGGCGTTCATGGTCGGGGCGTTTTTCTGCATGAACCTGGCACTGGCGGTCCTCAACATGATTCCCCTGCCCCCGCTCGATGGCAGCGCGGTGATCCCGTTGTTTCTGACCGAATCAGCCAGTGGCCGCTATCAGCGGTTCCTGTGGACCCGCCCGTTCCTGTCGATTATCGGCATGCTGTTCGCCTGGCGGGCGTTCGGTTACGTCTTCGAACCGATTTTTGTGCTGGCGGCCAACCTGCTGTTCCCTGGGGTTCGGTACAGCTGACGGCGGACGGCGCTACCTTGTACCAATCCTCAAGCGGGAGTTACCCTCGTGGGCACGTTGATTTTCGGCGCGTTGCTCCTGATCGTCGGGATCGTGGTACGGTCGTCGGGGCGCGGGATGGGGGCAGCCGGCAGCAAGACCGTCGGCCTGGTCATGACGCTGGTCAGCATCGTCCTGATCCTGATCGGCGCCTTCACCTTGCTCAGTTCGAGCGTGAAGGTGATTGACGCCGGCAGTGTGGGCGTCCAGCATGCCTTCGGCCGGGTGGCGCCCGATCCGCTACTGCCGGGCGTCCGTTTCGTGATGCCCTGGGCCGAGGTTGAGCGCTACTCGACCCGCGAGGAGCAGTTCCCCGCCGCGCGGGAGGCGGTTGAGACGATGGCGGCGCTCTCGAGCGAGCAGATGGGGATGCAGGTGGACGCGGCCGTCCGCTGGCAGATCGACCCGAAGGAAGCGCCCCGGATCTTTACCGAGATCGGCAGCGAGGAGCAGATCCACGCCGTCGTGCTGAACGCAATCCGGAACGGCGTCCGGGATGGCATGGCCCAGTTCTCCATCAATCAGATCGGCCAGCGAAGCAAGATCGCCGATGTCATGAAGGCGGAGGTCGACAGCGCGCTCGTGACCCGTCCCCGTGCCGGCGGGCAACCGTTCCGGATCGCCACGATTACCGCGTTCTTTCTTCGCAACCTCCAGCCGCCAGAGCAGGTGGTGAACGCGATCAATGGGAAGATTGCCCAGGAGCAGCAGATCGAGACCGAGAAGCACCGCGTCGAAGTCGCGCGGCTCCAGTCGGAACAGCAGCGACTGCTGAATCAGACCCTGACGCCTGAGGCGCTGATGAAGCAGTACCTCGAGGTGCTCCACGACATGAAGAACTCCAGCAACCTCATCATCCTCGTGCCGACGGAGGGTGGGACGCCGCTGCTCGACCTGAACGCCCTGCGGAAGAACCTCAAGGCCGGTCAGTAGGTTGGCGCCATAGGCGGACCAACCCGCAGGCTCCGGCGAGGACGAGACCCAGGGCGAGGTACATCAGCCCTGGTGGCGGCCCAACCCGTTCGGGGCCGATGCCGCACAGACCGGTCAGGAAGCAATCCTGTGGGGCCTGGGCGAGTACCATTGCGATGGTTGTCACGGTTCCAAATATCTCGCCGGGCGCCGCTGGACGCCACCGCGCGGTCGCGATAGCTTCGGTTCCGATGACTCTCCGATCCCTGCGGCCATCGTACAGGCTTCGTCACCTCACCCGCTCCATCGCGATCGTCGTTGCGGCCGGGTGCACGACCGATCCGGCCCCACGCCCGCTGGTGGAGCGGGAGGTATCCGCCGGCGCCCCCGTCGAGCAGGCCGACTCGGCGATCCCGGTCGCAACGATGCTCACTGTTCCCACGTACGAGCGCTCCGGCGAGGGGACCCACCCCGACGTGGTGCGTTTCCCGGTCCGTTGGCGGGGTTTTGAATACTGGATGGCGTTTACGCCTTATCCGGCCGGGCGGGAAATGCACGAGAATCCGTCGATCGTGGTCAGCCGGAACGGCACCGATTGGCAGGTACCTCCCGGGGGCCGGAACCCGGTCATGCATCGTCCCATGGAACGGGACGCCTACAACTCCGATCCCGATCTGAGCTACGACGCGGGCAGCGACCGGCTGATGATGGTCTTTCGCCAGGTCCGACGCGGCTTCAACCAGGTCCGGGTCACCTGGTCGTCGGATGGCGTCAAGTGGACCCGGCCCCGACTGATCTTCCAACGGCCCAATCATGGGATGATCTCGCCAACGATCGCCCTGGGACCGGACGGCCGGCCGAGGGTGTGGTATGTGGACGCGGGACCGAACCGGTGTCAGCAACGGGTGACGCGGGTCATGACCCAGCGAGGTGAGCCCAATGCGTTGCTCGCCGGCGAATTCGAACGCGGGTGGACCAACCCCACCGAGACGGGGTTGACGCAGCCCGGCTACTACATCTGGCATCTCGATGTGATCTACGTACCGGAGAAGCACGAATATTGGGCGGCATACCCGGCGTATCGGCGGGGTGAATGCGGGGCCCGGGAACTGTTTTTCGCGACCAGTCCGGATGGCGTTGCCTGGCGTTCATTTGCCGCACCGATGCTGCGGCATGAAGGCCAGCCGTGGACTCGGGCGACGCTCTATCGGAGCTCCCTGCTTTACGATCCCGCCCGGGACATGGTCCGCGTCTTTCTTTCCGGCGCCGACCGGGGACCGAAATGGCACCTCGGGTATGTGGAGTTTCCGTATCCGGCCCTGCTACGGCGGCTCGGCGCTCCTACCGAACCCGCGCCTCTGGTCACCCGGGATCGCGATCACGGGGTCGTCGAGGATCGCTGATCGTGGGAACCCAACGAAACCGCCGTTCCGGAGGTCCGGAGCGGCGGTTTCAGTCGTTCTGATCGTGAGATTCAGGACACGGACAGGGAGGGATTCGAACCCTCGGTACCGTTGCCGGCACACCGGTTTTCGAGACCGGCTCCTTCAGCCACTCGGACACCTGTCCAGGCGGCGCAGAAGATAAAGCCGTGCGGTCCTTTCGGCTACCGCCGGGCGGCAAAAAAGGCCGTCAGCAGCTGCCCGCAGACCTCAGCTTGCACGCCGCCGATGACCTCCGGCCGGTGATTCAATCGAGGGTGGCGGAGGAGGTCGCCCACCGATCCCGCCATGCCGGCCTTGTCGTCGTAGGCGCCGAAGACGACGCGGCCGACCTTGGCGAGGACAATCGCACCGGCGCATTGGGCGCACGGTTCGAGCGTCACGTACAGGGTCGCGTCGGTAAGCCGATCGGTGCCCAGGACCTCAAGGGCCCGTTGCACCGCGAGCAATTCGGCATGCGCCGTCGGGTCACGGCGGCGAATGGTCTCATTGTGCCCCTCGGAGACAATCCGCCCGTCTCGCACCACCACCGCGCCGACCGGCACCTCGCCGTTCGCGCCGGCCCGCTCCGCCTGCGCAATGGCCCAGCGCATTGGGAGGGCCTGATCGACCCGGATCAGGTCAGGCATGCGCCGCCGTCACCGGGGCCGGGTGGTGGCGACTGATGTCGATTGCGTCGGCCCTGGCGTCGACGAGCACAGTGTCGCCGGGGTCATACGTCCCCTCGAGCAGGGCCATCGCAATCGGGTTCTGCAGCAGTCGCTGAATCACCCGCTTGAGCGGCCGGGCGCCGTAGACCGGATCGTAGCCCCTCGTGGCGAGCAGCTTGCGCGCCGCCGGGGTCACCTCGAGCACCAGATCCTTGGCGGTGACCATCCGGGACAGATGGGCGATCTGCAAGTCGACGATCCGGCCAATGTGCTCTTCCGTCAGCGGGTGGAAAACGACGACGTCGTCGACGCGGTTCAGGAACTCGGGCCGGAAGTGCTTGCGGAGTTCGTTGCGGACCTGCTCCTCGATCATCGTCCAGCTGGGCGCTCCCGCCGCGGCGCTATCGACGATCAGGTGGCTGCCGATGTTCGACGTCATGATGATGACGGTGTTCCGGAAGTCGACCATCCGCCCCTGGCTGTCGGTCAGGCGCCCGTCATCGAGCAACTGGAGCAGGACGTTAAAGACGTCCGGGTGAGCCTTCTCGATCTCGTCGAACAGGATCACGCTGTAGGGCCGGCGCCGAACGGCCTCGGTCAACTGGCCGCCTTCCTCGTAGCCGACATACCCCGGCGGGGCCCCGATCATCCGGGCCACCGAGTGCTTCTCCATGTATTCGGACATGTCGAGGCGGACCATGGCCCGCTCGTCGTCGAACAGGAACTGCGCCAGTGCTCGCGCGGTTTCGGTCTTGCCGACGCCGGTGGGGCCGAGGAAGATGAACGATCCGGTCGGCCGGTTGGGATCCTGGAGGCCGGCGCGGCTTCGACGGACCGCGTTCGCGACCGCCTGGGCGGCCTCCTCCTGGCCGACGACGCGGCGGCCGAGTTCCGCCTCGAGCCGGGTCAGCCGCTCCTTGTCGGATTCCAGCATTTTGGTCACCGGGATCCCGGTCCAGCGCGCGACGATCTCGGCGATATCCTCGGAGCCGACCTCTTCCTTGAGGTACTTGGCGCTCTTCTGAATCACCGCGAGGCGGGCCTCCTCCCTCGTGATCTCCGCCTCGAGTGCGGGGATCCGGCCGTACTGCAGTTCGGCCGCTTTCTGGAGATCGCCCCGCCGGGTCACCTGCTCGACCTCGGTCCGGAGCTGCTCCACCTCGGCCTTCTTGCCGCGGAGGAGTCCGATGGCGGCCTTTTCGGCCTGCCACTGCGCCTTCATGCCACCGGACTGTTCCTTGAGCTCGGCGATCGCCTTCTCGACGCCCTGGCGCCGCTCGATGCCGGCTTTGTCCTTCTCGTTCAACAACGCCTGCCGCTGGATCTCGAGCTGGAGGATTTTCCGCTCGACTTCGTCGATTTCGAGCGGCATGCTGTCGATCTCGATCCGGAGCCGGCTCGCGGCTTCATCCACCAGGTCGATGGCCTTGTCCGGCAAAAACCGGTCGCCGATGTATCGGTCGCTGAGCGTGGCCGCGGCGACCAGCGCGTTGTCGGTGATCCGGACGCCGTGGTGGACCTCGTATTTCTCCTTGAGACCGCGGAGGATCGCGATCGTATCTTCGACGCTCGGTGCGGCCACGAGAACCGGCTGGAAACGCCGTTCGAGCGCCGGGTCCTTCTCGACGTGCTTCCGATACTCGTCCAGCGTCGTGGCGCCGACCACGTGCAACTCGCCCCGGGCGAGCGCCGGCTTCAGCATGTTGCTGGCGTCGACCGCCCCTTCGGCCGCTCCGGCGCCCACGATGGTGTGCAGTTCATCGATGAACACGATGAACCGGCCCTCCGCCTCGGTCAGTTCCTTGACCACCGACTTGAGGCGCTCTTCGAACTCGCCGCGGAACTTGGCGCCGGCCAGCATCTGGCCGATGTCGAGCGCCACGATCTCCTTGTCCTTGAGGCTTTCCGGCACGTCGCCGGAGACGATCCGCTGAGCCAGGCCTTCGACGATGGCGGTCTTCCCGACCCCGGGCTCGCCGATCAACACCGGATTGTTCTTGGTCCGGCGCGAGAGCACCTGCATGACCCGGCGGACTTCCTCGTCCCGGCCGATCACCGGGTCAAGCTTTCCGGCCCGGGCCTGGTCGGTCAGGTTGCGGGTGAACCGTTCGAGCGCCTGGTATTTCTCCTCGGGGGATTGATCGGTAACCCGATGGCTCCCGCGGACGCCTTCGAGCGCAGTGCGGAGATCGTCGGCACTGACGCCCGCGGCCGTGACCAAGCCGCGGGCGGTGGTTCCTTTCTCATCGACCAGTGCCAGTAACAGGTGCTCGGTGGACACGTAGCTATCGCCCAGGGTCTTGGCGTCTTTCTCGGCCCGGTCGAACACCGCATGCAATTCACGGCTCAGCGTGGGTTCGGCGCCCCCCGACTGCTTCGGAAACTTGGCGATCTCGCGTTCGGTCTGCTCGACGAGAGAGCTGACGTTGAGGCCGGTCTTCTGCAGCAGGGGCTGGACCACGCCCTCGGCTTGTTCGAGGAGCGCGGCGAAGAGGTGGGCGTCGTTGACGACCGGATTGCCATGGCTCCTGGCCACGGCGATGGCGTCGCGAAAGGCCTCCTGGCCTTTGATTGTCAGGCGGTCGGGCCGGATCATTGGGTCCCCCCTGCTCGAGAATACCCGCAGGAACCCACGGGCCGGAAGTGCTCCTGCGCCGAGGGGGCTGCGGTGGTTGATCTCATCCTGCTCGGGCCGAAGGATGGCAAGTCGGAGACCGGGAAACCCTGCCTGAACGGCGCACCCGCTCTGGGTGCCGGAGGCGCCGCCCGCCATCGTCGCCCCGCGCGGCCGTTAGGTCAGCTCCTCCTTGGCGGAGTGCCTGGCTGCGACGCTGCCGCTTTGACAGCGACGCGTGAAGCCGATTTTCACGGTAGCGGTTGGCGGACCAAAACTCTGGCCTCGCCCACGCGCCGGGTGACGCCCTGGCGGTCGGCCCATTCGAGCAGCGGGATCAGGAACTTCCGCGTCAGGCCGAGCCGCTCGCGCACGGCGGCGGGAGTGATCTCGCCTGCGGAACCGATCTCGATCAGCGCGGCCCGAAAGCCCTCCAGGGCGGGGCGCGCGGCGTACCGCTCGCGGTCAATCGCCTGGACCAGCCCTCGGTCAACGGCCAGCCGGAGGGCCGGCCCCACCGGTGCCAGCGACGTTCCCGCGGCGATCTCGTCGACGGTCGGCGCCTCGAGACCGGCCGACGCGACAAACGCCACCAGGCGCTCGACCGCGGCGTCGCCACCCGCTCCGGAGGGCGCGAAGTCGTGCAGCGCGGCGATGCCGTCCTTGAGGCGGATGGTGCCCTTTCGTTCGGCCTCCCGCACCACGTACTCAGCCACTTCATCCGGGGCTCGGAGACGCTGACGCAAGGTTTCCGCTGAGAGCCCCGCTTCCGCCGGCGCCTCCCCGTGGTGCTCGCGGAGGGCGGCTTCCGCCGTGGCCGCCAGCTCGGCCAATACCGCCGGTCCGATCCAGCGGGTACCGATCCGCTTCTGGCCTGCCTTGGCGGCGGACGCGGTGGTCGACGCCTCGTCCTGTCCCAGCAGCTGAGGCAGCAGCTCGACGGCAACCCCGAACCGGCGACGGGCGACCAACGCCGCGGCTCGCATCGCCGGCTCGGTCGAGTCGAGGCGCCGATCCCACGCCGCCGCCGTCGGTGGATCGAGGTCCACCACCAACCCTCCGCCGATCGTCGCGACCGGACTGTAGCTCCGCAGTACGATGCGGTCCCCGCCGCGGGCGATCAGCGGCGTCTCAAGCCGGAGCCGGAGCGGTCCACGCTGGCCCGGGTCGAGCCGGTGGCGGCCGATGACACGAGCCAGCACCTCCGCGGTGCCAAGATGGACCCGGACGCGACTGCGCGGCACCAGAGGCCGGGCGGCAGACCCGATCAACTCCGCCGCCACGTCGATGACCGCAGTGGCGATCCAGGGGCCCGTGACGATCTGGTCTCCCCGATGGATCCGGTCCCGTTCGATGCCGCCTAGGCCCAATGCGGTCCGAACGGCCGGCCGCGCGAGTTCCATCTGGCGGCCGTACGCTTCGACCGACCGGACCCGGGCCTCGTCGCCGCCGGGAAGGACCCTCACCGTATCTCCCGGCGCGATCCGCCCACTCCACGTCGTGCCGGTTACCACGGTTCCGACGCCGGCCACGCTGAAGACGCGATCAACCGGCATGCGGAAACGATCCTTGGTCGACCGGGCCGCCGCGGTCCGGATCTTTTCTTGAAGCCGCGAGCGCAGCGGCTCGATGCCGCTGCCGGAATGGGCCGACACAACCGCCGGATCCTCGAATCGGACCGATGAGGTTGCCAGTCGTTCCATCGTCTCGCCGATGACCAGCGCACTCCAGTCCGGCTCGACCAGGTCGCTCTTGGTGAAGACCGGAATGCCCAGCGGAATGCCCAGTTGCTCGAGAATGACGAGGTGCTCTTCGGTCTGGGGCCGGATGCCTTCGGAGAGGTCGACCACGAGCAGCACGAGGTCGATTCCCGAGGCACCGGCCACCATCGTTCTCACCAGATCCTCGTGCCCCGGAACGTCGATGATGCCGGCGGGCGGGAGGTCGGGAAACTCGAGCGGCGCAAAATTGAGATCGATGGTGATCCCCCGCTTGCGTTCCTCCGCCAGCCGATCGACGGCGCGTCCGGTGAGGGCGGTCACGAGGGCGGACTTGCCGTGGTCGATGTGCCCCGCCGTCCCAATGATCATAGCCGGACTTTCCAGGCCTGGCCGGCCCAGAACGTGAACGCCGGGAGGTCGTGGCCTTCGGCCACGTGATAGCGGACGTAGCGATCGAGCAGTCGTCGGTGCGCGGCGAGATAGCGATCATCGAGTGACGGGAGGTCGTTACGCCCATGGATCAGCGCGTCGAGGTGGGTCAGGTCGGTCGTCGTGAGCCGGCTCGTTTCTTCCGTGGTGGCGCACGACGCGCAGAGGACCCCGCCGTGAGCCGGTGAGAATGCCACGGGTCCCGGCTCCCACTCGACCGGTGACCCGTCGCGGGCGCAGGCGCCGAGGGTCGGCGCAAAGCCGAGTTCCTTGACGAGCCCCCAGATCGAACGGAGGCCGATCACCGGGACGACGTTGGGCGGGACGGCCTCGAGAACGTCGAGCGCGTGCCGGAAGAAATCGTAGGTGGCCGGCCTCGCCTCCTGTGGCGCGAATCGAAGCATCAGCTCGCCGAGCACCGACGCCATGCTGTAGCGGTCCATGCTGGCGCCCAACTCCGTCGGGAGGCGGCCCACGTCGAAGGCCGTCAGGGTGTGGAGGTCCGAGTGGCGGGACGGCAGGATGGTGGCCACCCCGTCCGAGAGGGTCTGAAGGGCCGCGCCGAACTTGCTGCGGGGCCGGCGGGCGCCTTTCGCGATCACGCTCACGACCCCCATCTCGCGGGTGGCGACCTTGGCGACCTTGGACGTTTCCCCGTACGCGATCGTGGAGAGAATCGTCGCTCTGGTCTCGATCGGCGCCACGCTAGTCCTGCGATTCCGGCCCGGTCAGTTCGCCGCGGCCAGACCGGAGATCTGAACGAAGGTGATCGCCACCGGGCAGGGACCGACGGTGATGTCGCGGGCTTCGGTGAGGTCGGGCCGGAAGACCCGGAGACGGCCGTTGGTGAGCACCGCACATCCGCTCGACTCGACGGCATAGATCCGGCCCTGGGGATCGACGGCGGCCGCCACGTTGTCGGTAACCAGGACGCCCTGGCCGGCACCGCGCACGACCCGGCGGGTGCGGGTGTTGAACTCCATCAGGCCATCGATCGTCGACGTCACGAACAGCCGATCGGAGCCGCCGGCGGCCACCCCAACTGGTACGAACCCGAACCCCCCGAAGTTGCCGACCTCCTCGCGTCGGATAGGGTCGACGATCGTGAGGCGACCTGGTACTGACTCGGCGATATCGCCCTTATTGACTACGTAGAGCAGGCCGTCGCCGCCGAGGATCGCCGAGCGGGCGTTGCCTCCCGCCTGGAGCGGAATGGAGTCGACTCCCTGGGCGAGGGCGTTGGTCTGGGGGTCCACCACCGAAAGCCAGCTCGGACCGAGCGAACAGATGCCGGTCGCGCAGCGGGCCGTGTTCGCGTTGACGACGAAGAGGCGACCCCGGGTGAGGACCAGATCGCGCGGGTACGTGCCGACCGTAACGCTCGCGGTGTCCCCGCTCGTGATGTCGACCCGGGTGACGGTGCCGGCCCGGGCATTCGCGACGTAGACGACCACGTCGGACACGAAGGCAACGGCGCTCGGTTGGCTGCCCGGCGCCAACGGAATCACCCGGCGGATCGTCTGGGCGGTGAGGTCCGCCACGATCAGTTGATCCACCCCGGCGGCAGCAACCACGGCGGTCTCTCCCCGGGCCGCGACCGCGGTGGGCGCCGCATCGAGGGCGCCCAACTGAATCCGGCGCACGGCTTTGCTGGAGTCCACCGAAATCAGGGACAGAGTGTTGTCGCCCGCATTCACGACGACCAGACGCTCCTCCGGCGGCGGGACCGGGGCCGTGGTCGCCGCACATCCCCACCCGAGGGCCGCCAGCAGCAGGAAACTCGACCGAACCATGACGGTAGGATACCGGGAGCGGACGGACCCGGGCAACTCAGGCCGCCGGTGGGTCCGGTCGGCGGAGGGGAACGACCTGGGGAATGCCATCGAGTTGGGTGACCGCAACCGGCCATTGGAATACGGTGGCGAGCCGGGCCGGGTCAAGGACCTCGGCCGGCGTCCCGTGGGCCACCGCCCGGCCCTGATGGAGGAGGATCATCTCGTCGGCGAACCGCGCGGCGATGTTGAGGTGATGGGTCACAACGACCGCCGCCAGGCCCTCGTCGACGAACCGCCGGACCAGCTCGAAGATCTCCATCTCATGGCCGAGGTCAAGCGAGGCGGTGGGCTCGTCCAGAGCCAGTATGGTGGGCTCCTGAGCCAGGGCCCGGGCGATCCGGACCCGCTGCCACTCGCCGCCGGACAGGGTGTCGATCCGGCGGGCGGCCAGGCCGGTCACGTCGGCCCGCCGCATCGACTCGGCGACGATGGCGTGGTCCTCGGGGCGGAGTGACGCCAGCGTCGGAAGCCAGGCGTACCGGCCGAAGGATACGACCTCGTCGACCCGCCAGGCGAATGGATACTCCTCGCGCTGGGCGACAAGACCGATGCGCCTGGCCCGTTCCCGGGCGCTCCAGGCCTCGATCGGTCGGTCGCCGAGGGTCACGTCGCCGGAAACGCGCGGGAGACCCAGCAAGGCACGCAGCAGCGTTGTCTTGCCGCCGCCGTTCGGGCCCACAATGGCGACCAGGCGGCCGGGGTTGACCGCCAGGGTCACCGATTCGAGGGCGGGTCGGTCGGCGCCGGGGTACTGGATCGTGACGTCGCGGGCCGCCAGCATGTCAGGCCAGGCTGCGGCGGAGGAGGACGGCGAAGAGCGGCACCCCGATCAGCGCCGTGATGGCCCCGACCGGCAACTCCGAGGGGCGAAACACGGTGCGGGCGACCGCGTCGGCGGTGACCAGCAGCACCCCGCTCCCCACGAACACCGCCGGCAGGAGGCGGCGGTGGAGCGGTCCGAGCCAGCCCCGGAGCAGGTGAGGCGCGACGAGTCCGACGAAGCCGATCATGCCGCTGACGGCAACGCTGGCGGCCGTGAGCAGCGCGGTGGCGACGAAGACCAGACGTTTGGTGGATTCCGTGGCAAGGCCGAGGGCGCTGGCGGACTCGTCGCCCAGGGAGAGCAGGTCGAGGGACCGTGCCGCCGCAAACAATGCAACCAGGGGCAGTGAAGCGTAGGCCACGAACACGGCAACGGCGGGCCAGCTGGCCGTCGCAAACCCGCCAAGGAGCCAGAGGAACGCGTTCCGGAGGGCCGCTTCACTCGACACCGTCAGCAGGGCCGATGTGATCGCGCCGCAGAACGCGGCGACGACGACCCCGACCAGCACCAGCACCCGCGGCTCGAGCCTCGCTCCCTGCACCGATGCCACCGAGTAGACGACCAGCGAAGACAACAGCGCCCCCGCGAACGCGGCGACGGGGACGCCGAGCAGGCCCCCCACGCCGAACGCGATCGCGCTGACCGCGCCAAGTCCCGCGCCGCCCGAGATCCCGAGCAGGTAGGGCTCGGCCAGCGGGTTGCGGACCAGTGCCTGGAGGGCCGTCCCCGAAACGCCGAGTGCCCCGCCGACCAGGAACGCCAGCGCAATTCTCGGAATTCGGAGATCCCAGATGATCCGTCCGGCTTCGGAGGCGGGATGGCGAAGGCCGTCGACCACTTCCCCGATTGGCATCGGCACCGCCCCAACGGCGACGCCGATGAGCACGGCCCCAAGGGCCAGGAGAACCAGGACCGCGAATTTCAATGGGGCCGGGCCGCGTCGAGGGCCGTCCGCAGGGCGGTCACCGCTTGAGCAATCCGGGGACTTGGCCGATTGAACTTCGATCCCGTGACCCGGACGAACCGCCGGGACCGCACGGCCGGCACGGCCTGCCATTCCGGGCGCTGGGCGAAGGCGGGCTCCTCGTCGCCGACGGCCAGGATCAGGTCGGGGTTGCGCGATACGACGGCCTCGATGGACACGACGAACGATGGTCGAGGCTGATCGCCGAACAGATTCCGGGCCCCGGACCGGCGGATGATTTCGTCCAGGAAGCTCCCGCCCCCGATGGCGATTGGGGGATCGTTCCATGCCATGGCCAGCACGGTGGGCCCCGAGCCGACCGGCGCCGAGGCCGCGGTGAGGCCGGCGTTGACGGCGGCCACCAGGCTGTCCCCCGTGCCGGCCCGGCCAATCGCCCGGGCGACGAGCCGGGCATCCCGGTCAAAATCGGTCTGACGATCAATGGCGATTTCGAGGACGGCGATGCCAAGACCGCGGAGCCGTTCGACCGCCTGGGCGTTGCTGGGTGAGCGATACACCAGAACCAGGTCGGGTCTGGTCGCCAGCACGGCCTCGATATTGGGGGCCAGCCCGTCACCGACCGACGGGACCGTCAGCGCCTCGGCCGGGTAGTCACACCACCGGGTTCGGCCCACGAGTCGCGACCCGCCGCCTAACGCGAACAGGAGTTCGGTGGCGGCCGGCACCAGCGACACGATCCGGAGCGCCGGCCGCGGAAACGCGGTGGCGACTCCGGCGTCGTCGGTCAGGGTGAACGCAGTTGGAGCGGGCCGAGGCACGGCGCACGCCATGCCGAAGACGAGGGCCAGCAGTAAGGAGCGAGTCACCATGCCCTCCCCCGAGGCCTGGTTCCGGTGATCGATCGCAGAGGTCTCCTGGCTTCGGGTCACTCGCTCGCCTTCCCGGGATTCCCAGTGGCGTCGTGAGCGAGTTGGACTTCACCCGTTACAGTGGCGGGGCCGCGCCGGAGTCACACCGGCTTCCGAGATCTGCGAGCAGCAATCCTGTGAGCGGGTCAAGTTAGGACGGGGTCCCACAGACGGCAAGCCGTCAGCGCGGAGCGGCCGGCGTGACCGGACGCCGCATTCGATACCACGCGACCCCCGCGAGGCCCACCCCCATGAGGGCGACCAGGGCCGGCAGCACGTAGCCCGGTAGCTCCGGGGCCCCGGGGAGGACCACGGTGACGGCCGTCGGCGGCGGGCCGGATGACACGTACCGAGTGAACCGGCGGCCTTCAAACAGCTGGGAGTCGCGGGCAATCCACCCGGTGCCCTCGACCCGGGCCCCCCGCTCCTCGAGGAACACGTCGACCGAGTCGATCCCGCCGACCGGCAACGTGAAACGGCGAACCGACCCCGGGATCTCATACTGGAGCAGGACTTCCTTGCTCCCGGGCGAGATCGGCGCCAGCACGAAGACGCTGTCGGCGCGGAAATCGACTGCCTCGGGCGAGATCTGGGAAAGCCGGGCATCACCGACCACCGGGTTCTGTGCCTCGCGCGGCATGGCTGCGCCCCAACTTGCCTGGGTGGAATCACGCCCGACCCGGGTGATGGTCCCCCGGTTGTCCATCACGAGCCAGTCGATGATCGTCCGTGCCCCCACCGCATCGGCGCTTCCCACCACGAGCGTCCGGCTCTTGGTCGCGACCGGCGCGGCGGACGAGGTGTCGTAGACGACCAGCCGAAGGGCCGTGTCGGGGCGGGCCGGCCGCGCGGTGATCGGGGGCGAGAAGTATTCGATCCCGGCATAACGCGCACTCACCAGGTAACTGGCCGCCGAGTCGAAGGGGTACTGAAAGGCGAACCGGCCGGCGGCGTCGGTGAATGTGGTATCAACCGGCCCCTGCGCCAGGCGCCCGACCCGATGAAGCACCACTCGTACCCCGCGTACTGTCGCCGCCGGGTCCTCGCGGTTGAGGACGTGACCGGCCACGCGGGCTGCCGGCGGGGCGAGCGCCAGTCCAGCCGCCAGCAGCAACGTCAGATTCACGGGTGAAAACGTCCCAGATCTTCGGGATCGAGGCGGGAAAGAAAACGGCGCAAGGCTTCGGGGTCGCCCCCTTCCGGCGGAGGTCCATCGTCAGCTGGCCCGTCGCCGTTGATCAGATCCGCGGCAACGAAGATCGGGGCGCCGGCCCGAAGGGCCAGGGCAATGCTGTCCGATGGACGGGCGTCCACTTCGAAATGTCGGTCGCCGCGCCGGACGAGCAGCTCGGCGATGTACGTGCTGGTCTTGAGGCCGACAATGGAAGCGCGTTCGAGGGTGGCGCCCAATCCCGTCAGGATCTGCGCCAGCAGGTCATGGGTCATCGGCCGTTCGGGCTTGTCGCCCCGAAGCTCGAGCGCAATGGCGTTCGCCTCGGGGGCACCGATCCAGATCTGCAGCGTGCGTTCGCCGGCGGCCTCCTTGAGGATCACCACCGGGGTGTTGGTGGCCCGGTCGAGCCCCACGTGGGCCACCCCCATGCGTACCATGCTGCTACAGTTTGGCCGCCGACAGCAGATCGCGGACCTTGTTGGTTTCTTCCCATGGGAAGAGATCCACCTTCCGGCCGTCCACACGGACCGTTGCCGGCCGTCGGCCGAAGTGGCCGTACGCGGCGGTCGGCCGGTAGATCGGACGACGCAGCTTGAGGGCCGCGATGATCCCCGCTGGCGTGAGGTCGAAGACGTCGGCGACGATCCGTTCGAGGCGCTCGTCGGACAGGACACCGGTCCCGAACGTCTGCACCATGATCGACACCGGCTGCGCCACCCCGATGGCGTAGGCGACCTGCACCTCACAGCGGCTGGCGAGCTTCGCTTCGACGATGTTCTTGGCCACCCAACGGACGGCATAGGCCGCCGAACGGTCGACCTTCGACGGGTCCTTCCCGCTGAAGGCGCCACCGCCGTGGCGCGCCATGCCGCCATACGTGTCGACGATGATCTTGCGGCCGGTGAGGCCGGCGTCACCGTGGGGGCCGCCCACCACGAAGCGGCCGGTCGGATTGATCAGGAACTTGACCCGGCGCCCGTCGAATCCGGCCTTCTCGAGGACCGGGTGGATCACCTCGCGGATGATGGTGTCGCGGATGGTGTTCTGCGACAGCACCCGTTTGGCGACCGTCTCGGCATGTTGGGTCGAGACCACCACAGTCTTGACGGCGATTGGCCGGTCTCCCTCGTACTCGACCGATACCTGGCTCTTGCCGTCCGGGCGAAGCCAGTCAATCGGCGAGTGGCCGTCCTTGCCCTTGCGCACCGCGGCCAGGCGTTCCGCGATCCGATGGGCCAGCGTGATCGGCAGCGGCATCCGTTCCCGGGTCTCCCGAGTGGCATACCCGAACATCATGCCCTGATCCCCGGCGCCCTGTTCCTTGGCCTTGGACGAATCGACGCCCTGGGCGATGTCGGGCGACTGCCGGTCGATCGACGTCAGCACGGCACAGGTTCGGGAGTCGAAGCCGAACGAGGCGTCGGTATAGCCGATCTGCGCGATGGTATCGCGCACGATGTCCGGAATGTTGACGTAGGTCTTGGTGCTGATTTCGCCGGCCACCACCGCCATGCCGGTCGTCACCATCGTCTCGCAGGCGACCCGCGCGGCAGAGTCCTTCGCGAGGATGGCGTCGAGGACCGCATCGGAGATCTGGTCGGCAACCTTGTCGGGGTGCCCTTCGGTGACGGATTCAGACGTGAAGACGTGGCGTTTGGCGCGGGCCATAGAGTCGGCGATCCAGTGGAAGTAGTGAGGTGCGGAAGCTAGCGGGTCGACGGAGCCGGGGGCAACGCCTACGCGCCGAGAAGTCGTTTGTCCACATGACCTTGGGCCGCCGCCCGCAGGATCGCGGTGACCGCTTCGGCCGAATCCGCCTCGAGCGCCTTCGCGGCTGCGGCCCGGCAAACCGACGCCGGCACCTGGCGGACCAGCCATTTGACCAGCGGCAACGTCGGGGGAGCGACGCTGAGCGTGTCGTACCCGAGCCCGATCAGCATCAGCGCGCTGAGGGGATCCGAGGCCATTTCCCCGCACACGCTGACCGGGATCCCGGCGCTCAGTGCCGCCTGGCGGACGGCCACCAACTGGCGGAGAACGGCCGGGTCGAGCGGCGTGAACCGGCCGGCGAGCTGGGCACTGCCGCGATCGACGGCCAAGGTGTACTGTGTCAGGTCGTTCGTTCCCACGCTGAAGAACGCCGCGACGCGGGCGAGCCGGTCCGCCATCACGACGGACGCCGGCGTCTCGACCATCACGCCGATCTCCAGCGTCTCCGCCGCCCGGATCCCGGCCGCCTTGAGCTTGGCCGCTTCTTCTTCGACCAGTGCTTTCGACGCCGTCACCTCGTCCACCCGGGTGATCAGCGGCAGCATGACGCGGATCTTACGCTCGGCGGCGACCCGGAGCATGGCCCGAATCTGGGGTCGGAAGATCTCGGGATGGTCGAGGCAGACCCGGATCGACCGCCAGCCGAGGAACGGATTGGCCTCGGTGGGAGCCTCGAACGCCGCGGGGAATTTGTCGCCGCCGAGGTCGTACGTCCGGATCACGACCACGTGATTGGGGAACGCGGCCCCGACCCGCCGGAAGTACTCGAGCTGCTCGTCTTCCGTTGGCAGATTGGCGCGACCTGTCACGAGGAACTCCGTGCGGAGGAGGCCCACCCCCTGGGCGCCGTGGCGCACCGCCACGTCGATCTCGTCGGGAAGGTCGACGTTCCCCATCAGCGTGATCGACTCGCCGTCGGGCGACACCGCCGGGCTCATGCTGGCGCCCTCGAGCTCGAGATCGAGCTTGTGGCGCCGGGTGGCCTGGGCCTTCGCGAGCTCGAGTTCGTCGGGGGTGGGATCGATCCGGATCGTGCCGGTCTGACCATCGATCAGAATGAGTGATCCCGACTTGATGCGATCGAGCGCGCCGGCGGCCCCCATGACCGCCGGAATACCGAGAGAGTGGGCCAGGATCGCCGCGTGGGAGGTCCGGGTTCCTTCCTCGCTGACCAGGCCCAGGAGCTGGTCCCGATCGAGCTGGACGGTCAGCCCCGGCGACAGCTCGTGCGCCACGACGATGACATGGTCGTGTTCGCGAAGGGCGGCCAGTTCGTCATCCGACCGGCCCATCAAGTGGCGAAGGACCCGAATCTGGGTCGCCGACAAATCGGCCAGCCGCTCCCGCATCCGGAGGTTGCCGGTCCCCTGGAACGCCACCCGCAGTTCGAGCGCCTTGAACTCGAATGCCGTTTCCGCGCTCAGATTGTTCTTCCGGATGAGGTGTTCCACGCTCGCCAGGAAGTCGGGATCCTGAACCATGAGGATCTGGGCTTCGAAGATCCGCGACTCCTCGAGGCCGGCCCGATGGAGCACCCGTTCGCGCAGCATATTCAGATATTCCGCGGTGACGCGCACCGCTTCGTGAAGTCGCAGGACCTCGCCTTCGACCTCCGCCGGTCCCACGGACCGGTCGGGCACCTCCGGGAAGCGCCACTCCAGCACCACGGCGGGGGCGAGAGCGATCCCCGGGGAAACCCCGACGCCGCGCAGCAGACGGCCGGTCTTCATGCTTCGCCGAACCCGTTCGCGATCAGGGCCGCCAGCGCATCGAGCGCCGCCTGTTCGTCGGCTCCGTCGGCCCGCAACGTCAGCGTGCTTCCGCACTCGGCCGCGAGCATCATGACGCCCATGATACTCTTTCCGTTCACCGGCGCCCCGTCCCCGATCACCTCGACCTGGCACGTGTACCCGGCCGCCGTCTTGACGAATTGCGCGGCGGGCCGGGCGTGCATCCCCAGCGGGTTGACGATCCGCACCTGTCGCTCGGTCACGTCATACGCTCCAATGCCAGAGGACAACCGCCGCCATGACCACGAGCGTTACCTGTCTTGCCGTCGGGACCCGGAACCGGACCAGGGCCGCAATGATGCCGAGAGCGGTGCCCAAGGAGAATGCGACGAGCCCCGGCGCTCCGGGATCGGCGCCGGCAAGCCAGCGACCGGCGAGCGGGACCGCCACACCAACCAGCACCCCCGCGAGCAGGCCGACCCGGCGAACCAGGTCGGTGAGCCGCGACGCCCTGAGTGCCGTGGCCACGCCCAGGCCCGCCGCGAGCCCCAGACGGGTTCCCCACACCGTCACGTAGAGGCGGATGGCCAGGTAGGCGGCCACCCCGGCGGCGACCGCCGGAAGGCCGGCCCCGAACACGACCGCCACGGTCATCGCGGCCGCCACCGCGGGGAGCACGCCGATCCAGAAGAGTTGGTCGCCGAGCGACCCCAATGGTCCGGCCAGGGCGGTCTTGAGGCGCTGGATCGTACCCGGCGGGACGCCGTCGAATTCGGCCCGGGCCGCGGCGCCGACGGCCACGCCATCCAGGTACGGGTGGGCGTTGAAGTACTCGGTCGCCCGGGCGATGGCCGCCGACCGGCGGATGGGATCTTGGAGGCGCTCGAGCAGCGGCAGGCTGGCGAATCCGATGCCAACACCCTGCATTCGCTCGTAGGTCCACGACGCCTGTACGACCAGGAGCCGGAGCACTGTCCGCAACACGTCGGTGTTCATCGGCCGGCCGCCAGCATGATGCCCGCCGCGAGGCCGGCCAGGGCGTAGCGCCACCGAGCCCCGGACCGGCCACTCGACATGGCCCCGTGAGCCACCGACCAGGCAGCGCCGCCTAACGCAACCACGGTGAGGGCCCGGCCGAGTTGCGGCTCCGGCACGAGGCCAAGCCAGCGAGCCGTCAGGCCGATGAGTACCGCGGCCACCGCAACGGCGCCGCTGCGGAGCAGATCGAGGCCAAGGCACCGGAGGTGAACGGCGGCCACCGCAGCGGGATCACCGGCGGCGAGGCCGGCGCTGTGAACGCGAACCACCCGGGCATTCAACCGCCGGGTGAGCGGCATCGTGGCGCCCGCGGCCATGGCCAGCCCGAGACCCACCACCGTCGTCACGCCGAGTGAGACCGGCCAGTCGGTCGCCGCGCCGAGGATCACGGCGCCGACCGTAGCCGCTCCGAAATCAGGATACCTCGAACTCCCGACCGGCACCACGTCGAGGGCGAACAGTTCCAGGATCATGCCGATCCGGAGCCCGGCTTCGGTATCGCCGAGAAGCCAGCCGGCCCCCGCCCCGGCCACCAGGGGCCGGGAAAACAGTCCCTGCAACAGGCTGACCAGGTCGAGCCCCGCGACCGTGCCCCAGAGAATCAGCGCCGCGACGGTTCCAGTAGCGATCGTCATCGGGTCAGCGCCTCGAGGTCGACCGGCGCCGCGGTCGGGAGATCCTGCGCCGTGATCCGGATCCCCGCGGCGGCCAGGTCACGAAGTTCCTGCAACTCGGCAGGGGTGAGGTACACATACCTGAGGTACTCCCGGCGGGCCGGTCCGTCGTGAATCCCGCCCAGATTAATCGATCGGATCTTGCTCGGGGCCTCGCGCGCCAGCGCGATCATGCCCCGCACCGTGCCGGTCAGGATCAGGACGCGCTCCGACGAATCGGCCAGCTGCCCGACCCGCGCCGCCGCAGACTCGGCCGGCAGGAACTCGATCTCGATGCCGGCGGGAACGGCCATCCGATACAGATCCTGTTCAAAGGCGCTCGCCGCCACTTCGCTGTCCACCAGTACGATGCGCCCGATCTCCAGCGGACGGCCCCAGCCGATGACAACCTGGCCGTGGACCAGCCGATCGTCGATCCGGGCCGCGATGATGCTCACGGACGCACTCCGATTGCCCGGGTCGCGGTTTCCACGGCGCGGGCGGCGGCCTCCGCGGCCGTCATGTCGCGATGAAAGAGAAAATCGAGGAGCATGGCGAGATTGACGCCGGTCACCACGGCAGCGCCGGGCATCGGCGACACCCGCCGCATCGCCGCGAACAAACACGAGCCACTTGGCATGTCGACGAAGACGACCGTCGGCCGATCGCCGACCGCGGCCACGATCCGATCCTCGAGCTGACCGCGGTCACAGCCGCTGTTGGACACCGGGGTCAGCACGTCGCGGATACCGCTGATCTCCTCGGCCGCCCCGATCAGCGACCGGGCCATATCGCCGTGACAGACCACGACGCCGTGCAGCGGTTCGGTCACTCGTAGTCCTCCTCGAGATACTCCCGAAGCCCGCGTTTCTCCTTCATCTTGCGGATCAGCCGCTCGTTGAACGCCGTCGCGCTGTCCACGCCGCTGACCCGGAGCAGATGGTTCATGGCGACGACTTCGGAAATCACGGTCAGATTTTTCCCGGGATTGAGGGGCACCACCATCTTCGGCACGGTGACGTCGAGGATGGTGATTTCCTGGCGGGTCAGCCCCGTGCGCTCGGGGTCATTGGAT
The DNA here is from genome assembly GCA_031394255.1 of Gemmatimonadota bacterium. Taxonomy (GTDB): domain Bacteria; phylum Gemmatimonadota; class Gemmatimonadetes; order Gemmatimonadales; family GWC2-71-9; genus SHZU01. The sequence continues at coordinate 48,573 of JANMXA010000238.1, read as the reverse complement.
TCATTCCACTCGTCGAGGTGGACCACGACCTCAATCCGCTTCTGCTGGCGGACCGCCCGGATTCCGAAGAGGGCCGGAATGTCGATCAGCCCGACCCCGCGGATCTCCATATGGTGACCGGCGAGTTCGTGCCCATGCCCGATCAGAATCCCGTTTCCCCGCCGGGTAGCAATCACCACGTCGTCGGCCACCAGGCGGTGCCCGCGTTCCACGAGGTCCAGCACGCACTCACTCTTCCCGATCCCGCTTCGCCCGGTGAACAGCAGTCCCACGCCGTACACGTCGGCGAGGGAGCCGTGCAGCGTGGTCCGGGGTGCAAACGCCGATTCGAGCAGCGGCTTGATCTGGCGGTAGAACTCCGCCGTCTTGAGTTTGGTCCGGAGGACCGGAATGCCCCGCTCGCGAGCCACCGTCACCAGCGGCTCAGGCGGACTCTGCCCTTTGGTAATGAAGATGCAGGGCAGATCGAAACTCAGAAAGGTGATCAGCGACGCGCGCCGGGCGTCGTCCGTCAGCGAACCGAGGTAGCTGATTTCGGTCTCACCCAGGACGTGCAGGCGATCCGGCACGAACCGCCCGGTGTACCCCGCGAGCACGAGGCCGGGGGCCGAGATGTCGGAGTCCGGCAAGGCACGATCGAGCCCCGTCTCGCCGGTAAGCGACTCCAGCTCAAGCGGGTTGCCCCGCCGGACGAGCAGGTCCCGGGCCCGGAGCGTCACGAAAGGTCGCCGGCCTCGCGCCGGGCTCGGCGCGATTGGGTGACCGCGCGCTCCAGTTGCTTGCGAAGCTTCTCCTCAGCACGGTCGAGGGCCGTGCGGTGGTCCTGCCCGGTACCATGCGCCACCAGAATCTGCCCCCCGCGCACGTGAAGCCGGATCTCCGCCGTCGGCCCCTCTGCCTCCTGATCGAACACGACGCTGGCGTCAAGCGCGTGGGGGGACAGGTGCTCGAACCGCTCCGCCACCGCCTCAGCCCGGGTTCGAAGCTCATCGCCGACCTGGCAGTGAAGTGCGGTCACTTTCGTTTTCATTGCTGGATCCTTGTGCGAGTTCAGCGCGCGGGCACAGACCGAAGGTGCACTTCGGTCGCCGTCGCGGCGTCGTCCCAGCTCCAGGCCTCCGCGTGCTTGCGGGCGGCCGAGCCGAGCAATTCGACGGCCGGACGATTGCCGGCCAGGTACAGCATGCGCGCCGCCAGGGCCTCCACGTTCCCATGCGGTACCAGAAACCCAGTCGTGCCGGCCTGCACTGAGTCCCGAAGGCCCGGGCTCGCCGAGGCAATCGACGGCGTGCCGCACGCGGCCGCTTCCATGATCGTAATCCCCCAGCCCTCCTTGGGCGACGGGAAGACGTGGGCCCACGCCGTGCGCAGCAACCGCAACTTGGTCGCCTCGTCCACGAACCCATGGAACGTGACCGCCCCGGCGAGCCCCAGACCTTCGGTGATCCCTGCCAGGCGGGCGCGGTCCTCCCCGGTACCGGCGATGTCCACCCGAACATCCGGGCGGGTCCGGCGAACCAGGGCGAGGGCCCGGATCAAATACTCGACGCCCTTGTACCGCCGGAGTCGACCGACATATAAGAAGGTCGGCAGGTCCGACCGGTCAAGCCCCGGCTCGGGCCGGAATCGGACGGAGTCGATCCCGGGATGAATCACCGCGATCCGGTCCGCCGCGATCCCGCGTCTCACCAGGTCGTCCCGAGTGCTCTCGCTGATCGCATGAAACCCGGCCCGGGGATACGCCGCGGGAATCAGGCGTTCGGCCAGAACCACAGCCGTGGCCATGGGCCACGGTGCCTCTTCGTAGGCGGTCCCGCCGAAGAGATGGGGCACCACGACGCACACCGGCAGTCGCGTCAGTCGCTCGCAATAGAGGGGGAGTTTGTTGATGTCCTCGACCAGGCAGTCATACTGCCGGGCTGCGAGAGCCCGGCGGACGGCCCGGCGTCCCACCAGCGCGAATGAATGGCGGCCGCCATGTCGCTCCACCGTCACCCCGTCGATGGTCGTCGTTGGCGGCGCTCCGGGCCAGCCCGAGCAGACCATGTGGACCTGATGCCCCCGACCCGCGAGTCGGCCGAACAACTCGAACAGGTGGATCTCTGCCCCGCCGGCCTGGGGATTCTCGCGGTCCTGCCAGTTGACCAGGAGAATCCTCACAACCGTCCGAGGCCCCTGGCAATCCGGTCGAGCACCCCGTTGATGAATCCCGGCGAATCGCGCGTCCCGAATCGGTGCGCCAGCCAGAGCGCCTCGTCGATGGCCACGATCGGCGGCGCCGATTCGGTCTTCATCTCATGGGCCGCAAGCCGGAGGATGTTCCGGTCGATGACCGCGAGACGCTCGATTCGCCAGTTGTCGGCTGCGGCCTGGATCAAATGATCCAGGGCCACGCGGTCGCTCATGACCCCGCCGGCCAGATGCTCGGCAAAATCGAGCACGGTCGGTTCCGGCCCGGTGATCCTGCTCAGGCCCGGCACCATCTGATGGACCGTCCGGCCCTGGGTCTCCGCGGCATACAGCAATTGCAGCGCACGAGCCCGGCCCTTTGTTTCCGTCCGCATCATCCCCTGCTCCCCAGCTGGCGGAGAGCATCGGCCGTTCGAATGGCCGCTTCCGCCGCCTCGTATCCCTTGTTGCCCGCCGCGCCGCCGGCGCGATCCATGGCCTGCGCGATCGAGTCGACCGTCAGCAGGCCGAATCCCACGGGCAGCGCATGCCGTTCCGCCACCGAACCCAGGGTCCGGGTGGTCTCACCCGCGACAAATTCGAAATGAGGGGTCTCGCCCCGGACGACGGCCCCGAGCGCAACGAGCGCGATGTAGCCACCCCGCGCGGCCATACTGGCGGCCGCGCTGCCCAGCTCGAACGCTCCCGGCACCCAGACCACGTCGATCGCCTCATCACCCAGGCCGGCAATCCGGCAGCAGGCCACGGCACCTTCGAGCAGCCGGGCGGTCACCCGTTCGTGGTACTGGCTCACGATGATGCCGACGCGCCCCACGGCGGCCAGCTGTCCCCGGATCTCGGTCATTGGAACTCCTTCAATGCCCGATCAGGTGACCAAGCTTGTCGCGCTTGGTCTCGAGATAGTCACGGTTCTCGTCGGTCACCGGCGACTGGAGCGGCACCCGTTCAATGATTGACAGGCCGTAGGCGTCGAGCCCGACCACTTTGCGGGGATTGTTGGTCAGGAGCCGGATCGTGGTCAGGCCGAGGTCCCGAAGGATCTGCGCCCCGATCCCGTAGTTCCGGAGATCGGGTGCGAAACCGAGCCGTTGGTTGGCCTGCACGGTGTCGGCACCGGTATCCTGGAGTTCGTAGGCCCGGAGCTTGTTCAGCAGGCCGATACCCCGCCCTTCCTGGTCGAGATACACGATGGCACCGGCCCCCGCTTCGGCGATCCGCCGCATGGCGAGGTCGAGTTGGGTGCCGCAGTCGCATCGCTGCGAGTGGAAGACATCGCCCGTCAGGCATTTCGAATGCACCCGAACCATGACGCCCGCGGCCCCATCGACGTCTCCATAGACCAGCGCCACATGCTCGGCCCGGTCGACGTCGTTCCGGTAGCCGATGATCCGGAACACGCCGTGATCGGTGGGCAGACGAGCCTCGGCCACGCGGTGGACCAGTCGTTCCGTCCGCAGTCGGTACGCCACCAGCTGGGCCACCGTCACGAAGGTGAGCCCGTGCTGCACCGCGAAGGCCGACAACTCGGCCCGGCGCGCCATGCTGCCGTCAGGATTGAGGATTTCGCAGATCACCCCCGCCGGCATCAAGCCGGCAAGGCTGGCCATATCGACGCTGGCCTCGGTCTGCCCGACGCGCTGGAGGACGCCGCCCGGGCGAGCCCGGAGCGGGAAAACGTGGCCGGGACGGCGGAGATCCGAGGGTGCCGCATTGGGCCCGATCGCTACCCGGATGGTCTGAGCCCGGTCGGCCGCCGAAATCCCCGTGGTGACGCCGAACCGCCGGTCGGCGTCGATGCTGACCGTAAATGCGGTACCCATCTCCTCCGTGTTGTCGCGCGTCATCTGGATCAGGCCCAGGCGGTCGCATCGCTCGGCCGTGAGCGTCAAACAGATCAGCCCGCGTCCGTGGATCGTCATGAAGTTGATCGTGTCGGGCGTGACCAGTTCGGCCGCGCAGACCAGATCACCTTCGTTTTCCCGGTCCTCGTCGTCCGCGACGATCACGCACTTGCCGTTGCGGAGGTCCTCGATCGCCTGCTCGATCGTACCGAACGTCATATTGCCCTTCGGCCCCGCCAGCCGCGGGACAGTGATTCCAGGTATTTGCCGATCACGTCGCCCTCGACGTGGACCCGATCCCCCGGCTTGACCGTTCCCAATGTCGTCACCTGGAGCGTATGGGGAATCAGGGAGACCTGAATAATACCGGGATGGCGCACCGCATTCACCGTGAGGCTGACCCCCTGGATCGTGATGGACCCAAGCGGGACGGAGACCCGTGCCACGGCGGCCGGGACCTTGACGTCGACCAGGACCGCGTCCTTCCGGACTCGGCGGGCCTTGATCACACCGATTCCATCGACATGGCCCTGAACCAGGTGCCCCCCGAGCCGCTCGCCGACCGACAGGGCCCGCTCGAGGTTGACCCGGTCGCCCACGGCATAGGCGGCGAACTGCGTCCGGTCGAGCGTCGTGGCAATGGCCCGGACCCCGAACCCGCCCCGGATTTTGCGTGCCACCGTGAGGCAGGCGCCGTCGATCGCGATGCTTTCGCCGAGTGCCAGCCGGCGAAAGGGCGCCGCGATGTCGAGATCGAGGCCGCCGCGGCTCTGGCCGACCCGTACCACCCGGCCTACCGCCGTCACCAGACCGGTAAACATCAGCGCCGGTCGAACAGGATCATGGTGTCCTGGCCTAACGACCGGCGCTCGGTCGTGATCCAGCGATCTGCCTGCAGCAACGAAGGAACCTCGTAGCCTCGGCTCGCCGGGATGCCGAGTTCGCCCAGCCACACTGGGCTTACGATCAGCGCCAGCTGGTCGACCATGTCCTCGGCCAGGAGCGCCCCCGTCAAGCGGCCGCCACCTTCAATGACGATTGAGTCGATCCCGCGGTGCTTGAGCGTCATCAGGCCCTCCTCGAGGGTCTGGACCGGAACGTGATCCACGCCTCGCTCGGTCCACTGGGCTTCCTCCGCGGCCGACATCGCCGGCCCCAGGAAGACCGTCGGCACGTCACGCGCCGTTCGCACCAGGGCCGAATCCGCTCCGGGCCGCCGCCGCCCGAGGAAGACGACCCGGACCGGCCGAGTCCGCGGCTCGAGCGCCCCGCGGACCGTCAGCATCGGATCGTCCACCTGCGCGGTCCGGCCTCCCACGCCGATCGCGCCGAATCCCGCCCGAAACCAGTGCACCCAGTCCCGCGCTTCCTCCCCGGTGATCCACCGGGACACCCCCGCCTGATCCGCAATCCGGTGGTCGATCGAAGTCGCCAGCTTGACGGCCACGAACGGGCGGGCGGACCCGTGCTGGGCCCTCAAGTACACTTGGTTGAGCCGCTCGGCAGCCTCGCGTTCCAGGCCCACTGCCACCTCGACCCCCGCGGTAGCCAGGCCGGCGGCACCGCCCCGAGCCACCGGATGGGGGTCCTCCATGGCCACGACCACCCGGGTGATGCCGCTCCGGATGACCAGATCGGTGCAGGCCGGTTGCTTGCCGGCGTGGACGCAGGGCTCGAGGGTGACGAAGAGGGTCGCTCCCCGGGCCCGATCGCCCGCCATCGCGAGGGCCACGGCTTCGGCATGGGGCCCGCCAAATTCGGCGTGATACCCCTCTCCGACGATCTGCCCTTCGCGGGCAACCACGGCCCCAACCATGGGGTTGGGGTGGACCCGACCCCAGCCCTGGCGGGCCAGTTCGAGGGCTCGGCGCATCATTTCGAGATCGGACACGCCTACAGTTTAAACCCGAGCCCGACCCCGCCGAAGAACCGGCCTGATTTGGTGTTATTGGCTTCAAAGATGGTCGGAAGTTTGTCGTCCTTGCCGACCTGAAAGCCCCCCTCGAAGGTCAGCCGGGCTACCTTGCCGAGGATGAACGAACCGTTGGCGACCGTCAGGAGGCGCATGGCGGACACCGATGAATCGGCCCTCGGGGCGAGCTGGCTGGTCTTCATGTTCCGATAGACGATCGAGTAGCCCCCCGTCATCAGATCCGCGCCGCCGCCTGCCGTGAACTCGAACCCCTTCATCCGCTTGCCGAGCAGGAGGCGGACGTTGATCGCCGAGATTGAGACCGTGTACGCGAAGTTCGATCCGGCGGCGATGTCGCCGACCGTGAACTTGGGCAGATCGTGGCGGCCAATGTTCAGGCTCACCGTCGGCATCGGCCCGGTCGGGGCAATCCCGATCCGCAAGCCATAACCGAAGCCGAGCACGACACCCGCGAGCTTCCGGACGTCGGGACTGAAATGGATGTACTCGGTCGCATTCACCGGAATTCCGCCGATCGAGCCCAGGAAATCAACGGTAGCCGCCCCGATGGGGAGCGCCTTTTTCATCAGCCCGAAGCGGATGTCCATCGTCGGCACCACGATGGGCAATTTGCGGGCGGCGGCGACCGTGTCGCTGGTACCGGCATACGTGGTTGCGGGAAGGATGAAGCGAACGAAGTTGCCACGGAAGGTGATACCGATATCGCCAAATCCCTGCCCGCCAGCGGCTGAACCGAGGAATGGGTTCCCACCACCGGCGGCGAGAGCCCCGACCGGCACGACCGAGGTTACGGCATCATATGCAGCCCGGCACACCAGCTTCGTGGCAGCGGCCTGGACATCACACGGGTGCGCGGCGGCCCCCGTCGTCTGGGCAAGGACCGAGGGAGCGGTGACGGCGAAGCAAGCGAACCCGAACCAACCAACGCGACGCCTGCGCACCAGGACCCCCACGATCGCTCGTTAGGTGAATCGCACTCCGCGCTGGCCGGCGCGGACGTCCCCGGCGACCCACGTTTCGATGCCCACGGCTCGGGCGCTGGCCCGAACCTGCTCGACCTCACTCGGTGGCACTGCCACCAGGAGGCCGGCCCCAATGTTGAAGACCTCGCGCATTTCATCGAGTGAAACGCCACCGGCCTGCATCAAGAAGGTGAACAACGACGGCCACTCCCAGGACCGGGAATCGATGACCGCATCCACATGGGAAGGCAATACCCGGACCAGATTCCCGGCGATGCCGCCGCCCGTGATGTGGGCGATGCCGTGCACCCGGTCGAGGACCGGAATCACCGCGTGGAAATAGCTCCGATGGACGGCGAGCAACGCCTCACCGATGGTCGTGCCGAGCTCGGTAACGTGTGAATCCACAGCGAGTTTGAGCCGGTCGAAGCAGATCTTCCTCGCCAGGGTATAGCCATTGGTATGAAGCCCCGAAGCCAGGTACCCAATCAGGACATCCCCCGGCGCGATGCGGTCGCCGTGGAGGGCGGCAGATTCCTCCACTACCCCGACAATCGTTCCGGCCAGATCGTAGTCACCCGGCTGATAGATGTCCGGCAGCGACGCCGTCTCGCCCCCGGTGAGCGCCATGCCGTGAGTCCGACACCCCCGGGCCACACCTTCCACGATTCCGGCCAGCTGGAGCTCGGTGAGGCCATTCGATCCGATGTAATCCTGGAACGCGATCCCACGGGCGCCGTGGACCAGAATGTCATTGACGCTGTGATTGACGATATCCTCGCCGACGGTGTCGAAGACCCCGGCGAGCCGCGCCACCAGCACCTTGGTCCCGACACTGTCGGTGCTGGTCACCAGGACCGGCTGCTTCATCCCTTCGGGAATGCGTACCATCCCCCCAAAGGCACCCACCAGGCCGCGGGACAGATCGGTCCGGGTGCTGGCCACCGCGGCGCCGATCCGCCGCTTGGCGCTGTCGAGCGCGGTCAGATCCACGCCCGCGGCCGCATACTGGCGTTCGGTCACGGCAGCGGCTCCGCGCTCGGTACATGGGTCAGGTCGACGAACGCCTGAACCCGTCGTTGCACGGCGTCGAAGCCGACTTGATCCAGCCCCTTGATCCCGAACCCCTCAACCGCGAAGGAGCCCATGGCCGAGCCGTAGATCATGGCCCGGCGCAGCTGCTCTGGCGCGATGGAATCCACCCGGGCGAGGTACCCCATGAAGCCGCCGGCGAAGGCATCGCCGGCGCCGGTGGGATCGAAGACATCTTCCAGCGGGTACGCCGGGACGTAGAAGGTACGATTCGGCTCGATCAGCAGCGCTCCATACTCGCCCTGCTTGATCACAACCCGCTTCGGGCCCTGATCGAGGATCCACCGGCCCGCCTTGTGAATGTTCCAGTTGCCCGACAGCTCGCGTGCCTCGCTGTCATTGACGAGCAGGATGTCGACCCGCTTGAGCAACGCGAGCAGCTCCGGCCGCTTGCCCTGAATCCAGTAATTCATGGTGTCGCAGACGACCAGCCTGGGCCCGTCCATCTGCTCCAGCACGTTCAGCTGGAGCTCCGGATCGATGTTGCCGAGGAACAGGTACTTGGTCGAGCGCCAGTTGGCCGGCAGCTTCGGGCGGAAGCTGGCGAATACACCGAGGCGGGTCTCCAGCGTTTCCCGGCTCTGCAGGTCGTAGCTGTACTTGCCCTTCCAGCGGAAGCTCTCGCCCTCGGCTCGCTCGACCCCGCTCCAGTCAATTCCCCGCGGCGCGAGCCGCTCGAGTTCGCCGACCGGGTAGTCGCTGCCGATCACGCCCACCACCTTGACCGGCGACAGCAGCGACCCGGCCACGCTGAAGTAGACGGCTGACCCGCCGAGCGCATCGGCCGTCTCGCCGAACGGCGTGTGGATCGAGTCGAGCGCAACGCTCCCGACGACCAGCAAGGGCATGAGTTACATCCGATCCGGGGCCGTGAGCCCCAACAGTCTGAGTCCGTTGCCCAACACGATGCGCGCGGCGCGGGCCAGCACCAGACGGCCCTGCTCCACGGCCGGCGGCTCGCCGAGGACCCGGCAATGGTGGTACCAGCCATGAGCTACGCGCGCCAGCTCCTCGAGATACGAGGTAATGCGCTGGGGCTGCCGTTCGGCCGCAGCCTTGGCGACCGTCTCCGGAAATGCCGCGAGGGCCTTCAGCAACTCCGCATCCTGGGGCGCCGGGAGCGCGGAGACATCCGTGGTGTCGCCCACCTCGTCGACCGTGCGACCGGCCACCCGGAAGATCCCGGCCATCCGGGCGTGGGCCATCTGCACGTAGAAGACCGGGTTCTCGTCGGTCTGCTTCTTGGCGAGGTCGACATCGAAGCTGAATGGGGTGTCACCCCGTCGCATCAGGAAGAAGTAACGCGCCGCATCCACACCAACCTCGTCCACCAGTTCACGGAGCGTGACGAAATTTCCGGCCCGCTTCGACATCTTCACTTCTTCTCCGCCGCGCACCACTTTGACCAGTTGCACGAGCGGTACTTCGAACGACTCGCCGGGATGGCCCAGCGCCACCAGAACGGCCCGCATCCTGGGGATGTACCCGTGGTGATCCGCTCCCCAGACATCGATCAGATAGTCGAAGCCGCGGGCGAATTTGTCCACGTGATAGGCGATGTCGGGGACCAGATAGGTATAGCTGCCGTCACTCTTCTTGAGGACCCGGTCCTTGTCGTCCCCGAACGAAGTGGTTCGAAGCCAGATTGCACCGTCCTGGTCGAACAGCAGACCTTTGGCGCGGAGCAGCGCCAGCGCCGATTCCACTTTGCCGTTGTCGTACAGGGACTGCTCCGACGTGTGGACCTCGAAGACCACGCCGAAGTCGCGCAGGAGGTCATCCTGCTCGATGCGCTGGCTCCGAAGAGCGAACGCCCGGCACCGCGCGGTCGCCTCGTCCTCCGCGCGGTCGGCGAACCCGCGGCCTTCCTCGGCCAGCAGCGCCGCGGCCGTCTCGACCAGGTATTCGCCGTGGTACCCACCTTCGGGAATCTCCGCCGCGCGCCCCACGGCCTGTTGGACCCGGGCCCAGAGACTCCGGGCCAGCTTGTCGATCTGGACACCCGCATCGTTGATGTAGAACTCGCGGGTGACCTCGTGGCCCGTCCACTGCAGCATCGACGCGATCAGATCGCCCAACGCGGCGCCGCGCCCGTGGCCTACGTGCAGCGGTCCCGTCGGATTGGCCGAGACGAACTCGACGTTGACGTGCCGCCCGGCGCCGGTGGTCGACCGGCCGTAGTCGGCGCCCTGCCGGATGATCTCGCGCAGCTGCTCAGCCAGCTTGTCGCCGGCCAGCCAGAAGTTGATGAACCCGGGACCGGCGACGACGGTGCGCGATATGACGCCGGCCGGGAGTGCCAGCCGCGCCACGATCTCGTCCGCGAGCGTGCGGGGGTTGGCCTTCTGGGCTTTGGCGATGCTCATCGCGAGGTTGGTTGCCCAATCTCCGTGAGTCGGGTCCCGCGGGCGCTCCACGACGAACGGAACGTCCCCGGCCCCCAGGTCGGCGGCGATTCGGGCCAGCTCGGCCCGAAGCTGGTCGCTCATTCGCCGTCCTTCCCGGCCTTCTTGCTGGACTTCTTTGAGGTGTCGGGCTTGGGCGTGGCCGCGGCCGGTGGTGCAGTCGACGACGCAGCGGGGGAAGGACTCTTGTCTGGCGCGGGCCCTTCGGGGGCGTCCTTGCGGGGCCCCTTGCCGTCCTTCCCGTAGTCCGTGATGTAGAAGCCGGCGCCCTTGAAGATCAGGCCGGCACCGCCCGAAATGATCCGGGTTGCCCGGGCACCGCATTGCGGGCACCTGGACTTGGGCCGTTCCGAAATCTTCTGGAACGCTTCAAACGCGTGCCCTTTGGCACACTGGTACTCGTAGGTTGGCATCGGCTCACGGGACTGGTTAAGCAAATACAGCGCACCAAGTTAGCCGATTCGGCGAAGCCTTACAAGCGCCGGGATCTTCCCGTCGCCCCACGGTCAGCGCTGGATCAGGTGCCCGGGGCCTTCACCGCGGACGCCAGGGAGCCTATTCCGCCGGTCGGATTGATCGACCCGCCGCCGGTCGTAATCCGCCGAAGGTAGCCGATCTGGCCGAGGTGAAAGGCAAGATGAGTGGTGAGATGGATCAGCCAGTCGCCGTTCACCACTCGGAACTTTCCTCCGACCAGTTCGGGAAAGACGGCATCGAGATCGATCGCGTGGCCGCCGCCCAGCGTTTCGCGAACGGCCGCGATCGCCCGTTCGAGATCGGCGGCCAGCTCCGCCCTGACGATCCCCCGCGCCGAGAATTCGTACTCCCGATTCCGAACGTACGGGCTCCCGCCCAGTTTGGCGCCGATGAAGTGCTGGATGTTGCCGGCCAGGTGGAGCGCCAGCGTGCCGGCAGAGTTGCCGATGCCCGGGGGCGTCGCCCAGACGGATGCGTCGTCCGGAAACGCCGCGAGTTCAGCCTTCACGCTCTCGAGATCCCGGAGCAGGATTCGTTCGAACCACTGGATGTTCATGGGCCCCTCCTCAGGCAATGGCAACCAGCGTGGTCCGATCGACCACGTGGGTGCCGGCAAATGGTCGCATTTCCACCGGGACACCAAGACCGGTCAGACGGGCCTCCTCATTGCGGAGGCCGTCGGCCGTGATGAACTGATCCCGGTCCCCGACCGAGATCACGAGGCTGGCGTCGCGCAAAACAGCCCGGAGCCGCTCCAGGTCGAGGTCCGGCGGTACCGTCCCGCCCCAGAGCACCAGGCGTGACACCGCATGCCGGCCAAAGGTCGCCCACCGCGCCGCGGTAGCCGCGCCCTGGGAGAAACCGTGGACCTCGACCCTCGGGCGAGGCGGCATGTCGCCCAGCACCTGATCAGCCACGAGATCGAGATACCGGACGTAGTCCTCAATCTCCGATTCACGGTCTTCCCTGGTCATCCACGACCCGCCCACTCGCCGGGTCTGGCCCTCGTCGAAGTAGGAGCGGGACAGGGCTTCGGGCGCGACGATCAGACGCCCGGGGCGGGCGGCCGGTTCGAACCATCGCAAAAAGCCCCCAGCCAGCTGGCTGTACCCGTGGAGCACGAACCACACTTCGTCGGCGCCGTCGCGGTCACCGATCGTGAAGTAGCGGGCCGTCCGCGGGACCTGAATGTGATTTGCGTGGTATGCCATGGACCCTCAAGGACGGTAAACGCCCCATACCTGCCGGAGCGTGTCGCTGATTTCCCCAATCGTGGCCCGGGCCCGCACCGCATCCAAAATCGCCGGCATGAGCCTCCCGGTCCCCGCAGCCACTGCTGCGATCGCGCGCAGGCTGGCATCGGCCCGACCCTGGTCGCGGGCCCTACGGGCGGCGGCCACCGAGGCCCGCTGCCGGGCCTCGAGCGCGGAGTAGTCCGGGATGGCGATCGTCGCCGACGGTTCGTCGCTGGTGAATTTGTTGACGCCGACGACGGTCACCCGGCCGTCATCCTGCGCCTTCTGCAGTTCGTAGGCGGCCTGGCCGATGGCTTCCTGGTAATATCCGATCTCGACCGCCCGCACCGCGCCGCCCATGGCGTCGATCGCCTCGATCAGCGTCCGGGCTTCCGTTTCGATCCGGTCGGTCAGGTGTTCGACGTAGTAACTCCCCGCGAGCGGGTCCACGGTCCGGTCGAGCCCGCTTTCGTACCCGAGGATCTGCTGGGTGCGGAGGGCCAGCGTGGCGGCCTCGGACGTCGGCAGGGACAGCGCTTCGTCATAGCCGTTGGTGTGAAGCGACTGGGTGCCGCCTAACGTTGCCGCCAGGGCCTGGACGGTTACCCGGACGATATTGTTCAACGGTTGCTGGGCCTGCAGCGTCACGCCGCCGGTCTGGGTGTGGAACCTCAGCTTGGCCGTCTGGTCGTCCGCCCCGAAGCGTTCTCGGGTAAGGCGGGCCCAGAGCCGTCGGGCCGCCCGGAACTTGGCCGCCTCCTCGAAGAGATCGTTGTGCGCGGCGAAGAAGAACGAGAGCCGGGGGCCGAACCGCTCGATCGGGAGCCCTGCCGCGATCGCCCGGCGGCAATACTCGAGCGCGTTGGCCAGGGTGAAGGCCACTTCCTGGACCGCGGTGGCTCCGGCCTCGCGAATATGGTACCCGCTGATCGAAATCGGATTGAAATTCATCTCCTCGTCGGCGACGAACCGGAAAATATCGGTGATCAGCCGAAGAGACGGCTCCGCCGGGTAGATGTACGTTCCGCGGGCGATGTACTCCTTGAGCAGATCGTTCTGGATCGTCCCGGACAACTTGCCCCGCGTCACACCTTGCTCCTCCGCCACGACGACGTACATCGCGAGGAGGATGCCGGCGGTCGCGTTGATGGTCATGGACGTGGAGACCCGGTCCAGTGGAATCTCCCGGAACAGCGCCGCCAGATCATCGACCGTGTCGATCGCCACGCCCACCCGCCCGACTTCGCCGGCCGCCATCGGGTGATCCGAGTCGTAGCCCATCTGCGTAGGAAGGTCGAATGCCGTCGACAGTCCCGTCTGGCCCGCGGCCAGCAGCAGGCGGAATCGGCGATTGGTATCCTCGGCCGTTCCGAACCCCGCGTATTGGCGCATGGTCCACAAACGGCCCGTGTACATCGTGGGCTGAACGCCCCGGGTATATGGCCACCGGCCGGGGACGCCGACGTCGCCCTGCCAGTCGGCCGGGCCGACCACGGGCGGAACCGGCAACAGGCCGGGATGTTCTCCGCCGCTCATCCTTCCGCCTCGGCCTCGGTCATGACCTGCGATACGAACTCGACGTCCCGGAGCGAGCCGATCACCAACGGCGTCCGCTGGTGAAGGGCCTCGGGCTGGATGTCGAGAATCCGCTGTCGTCCGTCGGTCGCCGCCCCACCGGCCTGTTCGACAATCAACGCCATCGGATTCGCTTCATAGGTGAGGCGCAGTTTCCCATTGGGGTTCTTGGTGTCGGCCGGATACATGAAGATTCCGCCCGCGATCAGGTTGCGGTGGAAATCGGCGACGAGCGAACCGATATACCGGCTGTTCTTGCCTTTGATCCGTTCCGGGAAGTCGCCGTGAAAACCGCGAACCGCCTTTTGAGTGCCCCGGTTCCAGCGGGCGAAATTACTCTCGTTGACGCTGTAGTACATCCCGACCTCGGGAATTCGGAGATTCTCGTGCGACAGCAGAAACTCGCCGACCGTCGGGTCGAGCGTAAAACCGTGGACCCCCTGCCCGGTGGTGTAGACCAGCATCACGCTCGAGCCGTACATGACGTATCCGGCCGCGATCTGCCGGGCCCCGGCCTGCAGGACATCCGCCAGCGTCCCCTGGCCTTCCATCGAATTGCGCCGGTAAATGCTGAAAATCGTGCCGACCGCCGCGTTCACATCGATGTTCGACGAACCGTCGAGTGGATCGAAGAGCACCGCATACTTGCCCTGCGGCCACCCTGGCGGAACGGGGATCAGCTCCTCGTCCTCTTCGGAGGCCATCACACACACCCGCCCGGTGTGCCCCATCACGCTCTTCAGGGTCTCGTTGGCGAGGATGTCGAGTTTCTTCTGGTCCTCGCCCTGGACGTTGGTTGCCCCGGCCGAGCCGAGGATGTCCACCAGGCCGGCCCGCCGGATCGCGGCCGCGACGATCTTGGCGCCAAGCGCGAAATCGTAGAGGAGGTTCGACAGTTCGCCCGTCGCGTCCGGGAATTGTCGCTCCTGTTCGAGAATGAATCGCTCGATCGTGACCAGCGGGCCGTTATGGAGCGCCATGCCTGACCGTTCCTGTCGTATCTGGATTCTTGAGCGGGTACGCCGCGGACCCGCGTCGTCCCTGAACCACCATCTGCCCGCGCTCGATCCGCACGGTCACCGTCCCCTCACGATCGGTTCGCCAGACCGCGGTCCCCTGCGCGTCGAGCCGCGCGACCGTCTCCGGCGCCGGGTGACCATACCGATTGGTCCGGCCCACGCTGATGATGGCCGCCGCCGGCCTGAGCCGCGCCAGCCAGGCGGCGCCGGTTGCGGTCCGTGAGCCGTGATGCCCGACCTTGAGCAGGTCAACGTCCTGAGCGCTCGACCCGATCCGCTCCTCGGCCAGTAGCCCCGCATCACCGGCAAACACCGCCCGGAACCCACCGGCGGCCACCACCAGCACGGCCGAGTCTTCGTTCAGGTCTGTGCCCCAGTTTACCCAGGTCGTGTCAGGATGGAGGGCCGTAAACCGCACCTCGTCCACCGCGAAGGTTGTCCCCGGCCGTACCGGGATCCACGGTATCCCCCGATCGGCCATCGCATCGAGCAACGCCAAATAGTGCGGATCGGCGACGGCCTCCGCCGGCTCGAAGACCCTCCCCACATCGATCGCGCCGAGGACCGAAAGGAGCCCGCCATAGTGGTCGCGGTGGCCATGCGAGAGAACGACCGCGTCCAGCCGGTGCACCCCCCGCCGCTCGAGATACGGGACGACCACCGCCAGGCCCGCATCCGTCCGGTCGTCGGCCGGCCCGGCGTCGATCAGGACCCAATGGCCGGACGCCGTCTGCACCAGTGCGGCATCGCCTTGCCCCACATCGAGAAAATGTAACGCGAGTCCGGGGCGGCTGTCAGCGACCGGGAGCAGCTGCCAGGCCAGAGCCAGAGCCAGCCAGGTCCCCAGTCCCCAGGCGATGCGGCGCCCCGCCTCCCGAGCCGTGGCTCGTCCGCCGAACGCCACGGCCGCCCCGGCGCCAGCCAGCAGCGCGAGCAGGGCCGGCACCACCCCCGGCTCAAAGGTCAACGCGGCGCCCGGAATTGCTGCCCCCCGTCTGGCCAGGGCTTCCAGCGCCGCCAGCAACGCTCCCCCGCCGGCGGCCAGCGATGCGGCGACCCGCGGGACAATCGGATCGACCAGCAGGCTGGCCAAGACCGAGGGCACGGCCGCGGCGGCCAGCGGAATGGCAATGGGGTTGAGGGCGATGCCCGCCAGGGCCACGGTGCCAAGCCACCACGCGGTCATCGGTGCGGTCGCGAGTGTGGCGCCGACCGACCCCGCCATCATCCGCCAGCCGGCGCCGGTTCCGAACGCCCGGTCGCTCCATCGGACGGCGGCCGCCGCGCCCCACAACGAGCCCACCGAGAGCCAGGCCCCCAGGTCGAACAACGCCCAGGGATCGAGAATGAGCACGAGCCAGGCGCAGAGGGCAAACAGCGGTCCCGGGCCTGGGTTCCGCTGGCCGAACCGCGCCACCGCCCCGATCGTCGCCAGCAGGCCGGCGCGGACCGCCGGCGGCGGGAGGCCAATGAAGCTGATATAGGCCAATACCAGGACGGCCGCGACCGGCGATCGGACCCGCACGCCGAGCAGGCCAAGGATGAGCTGCACCCAGGCCCAAATGAGGCCGACATGGAATCCGCTGATCGACAGCAGGTGGACCAGGCCCGACCGGGCGAACGCGCGCTGGAGATCCGGGTCGATCGTCCCACGGGAGCCCAGCACCAGCGCCTCGATCATCCCCGCCCGCGGCCCGAAGAGCCGGCCGATCGACCGGAGGGTGGCGTTGCGGACCGATGCGACCCAATCCGGCGAGGTGACGCGCCCACGAGCCTCGCCTATGCCCAGAAGGCCGTCGGGGGCACGCCAGCGCCCTTCCATTCGTCGCCAGTTGCCGCGCACGGTTCCGCGCCAGCCGGCCCACAACGTGTCAGCGCCGCTCGGCCGGAATGCGATCGTGCCGCGACAGGGTCGGTCAACCACGCGGAGGCTCCCGATTCGACCGGGCGCCGCAGGCACCTCAACCGCCACCTGGGCGGCGAATGGCCCCGGCGTGATTACCGCGGCGCAACGATCGCGGTCGGCATGCCGGGTTGCCGCTCCGATGACGGCCCCGACCACGGACACAATCCCGATCCATCGCCTGCGGGTCGGCAGCACCAGGGCCGTCACTCCACCGGCGAGGGCGGCCGGGAATCCCGCCCCGAGACCCGCAACGATTCCCGTCGCGTGCGCGGCGAGTCCGATCAACGCGGGAGAGGGAGAACGAAACGGAGGCACCGTACGATGGTACCGTGCCTCCGGGCAAACTGGTCAACCAATCGGCCGCAATTCCGGACCGTTTTGCCGCCTCCCTACACGGTGGCCGCCCGCCCGCAGCGGGGTGAGAGGGCCACCCGCCGGAATCCGTCCATAACGGCGACGTCGATTGATGCCCGTCCCTGGTGCTTGTCGAGGTTTACCTCAGTCACGACAGTACCCTCGAGTGTGGCAACATATCTGGGCGGCAGGCGATTGAGCGCGTACACGATTACGTCGGCCCGACACATGTCGCAGCCGCAGAACTCCGGAAAATGCGGGCGGAGATTCTGATATGCCTCGACCACATGGTCTTCGACGGCATTCCTGAGGCGAATCGTCATAGTACCGCCAGCGCAGATCGGGTCATGGTTGTTCCGGTGAAGGTCGCTCCGGTGGTGCCGGTGAGCCGGACGTCGTGGTACTCCCCCACCGAATCCTCCGGCAGGTCGAGCAGGACCATGAGGTTCGTCCGGGTTCGGCCCAGCATTCCACCCCGTTTCGCACGGTGCTCGACCAGCACGTCCTGTACCGTGCCGACCCGTGCCAGATTCTTGCGGCGGGTCTGAGCCCGCACGACGCTGATCAGCCGCTGCAGCCGCTCCGCCGCCACCTCATCGGGGACATGGTCCGGCAACTTGACGGCCGGCGTCCCGTCCCGAACTGAGTATCGGAAGGTGTAGCCGTCATCAAAAGCGGCCGCCTCGACCAGCGACACAGTTTCGGCAAAATGCGATTCCGTCTCGCCGGGAAATCCAACGATGATGTCGGTCGACAAGGTGATGCCAGGAATTGCAGCCCGGAGCTTCCCTACCACGTCCAGGTATTGCTCGCGGGTGTAACGCCGCAACATCCGCTTGAGCACCGGATTCGACCCGCTCTGGACCGGGAGATGGACATGCTCGCAGACCGCGGGCACCGTGGCCATCGCTTCGATGACGGGATCGGTAAAGTCGGTCGGATACGGGCTGGTGAATCGAAGCCGTTTGACCCCGTCGACCGCACCGACCGCTCGGAGCAGCGCTGCGAAATCGGACTCGCCGTCGTGATACGAGTTGACGGTTTGGCCGAGCAGCGTGATTTCGCTGACGCCCGACGCCGTCAGACCCTCGACCTCGCGAACCACATCCCGAAGATTCCGGCTTCGCTCCGGGCCCCGGGTGTAGGGCACGATGCAGAATGTGCATTTGTAATCACACCCGCGCTGCACTGTGACAAACGCGGTCGGTCCCGCGGCCCGGATCGGCGGCACGTCCTCGTAGTGTTCCCAGGACCGAAAATCCGTGTCGGCCAGACGGTGACCGTCGGTGGCTTCCTGAATCAGGTCAGCGAGGTTCCGGTAGCCGTCGGGACCGACGACGAGATCGACTCTGGGGGATTGTTCAAGCAAGGCAGGTCCCAGCCGTTGGGCCATGCAGCCGACGACGCCGAGGATCGCGCCGTTGACCTTGTGGCGCGACAACTCGCCGACCCGGCCGGCCACCCGGAGTTCGGCATGATCCCGGACGGCGCACGTGTTGACCAGCATGACGTCGGCGAGCGCTGGATCGTCCACCCGGGTATACCCGCGGCTGCCCAACACCCCGAACATGATTTCCGTATCGGCCGCGTTCATCTGGCAACCGTACGTCTCGATGTACACCCGCTTCATCGTCACGGCCGGAGGGAGAACCCGAACGACAGAATCGTTGCCCGCTCCGTGTACCCGGTCCCGTCGGAACGCCAGAGGCGTTCGACAGACAGGTCGAACCCGCCCTGTCCGCGGATGAACCGGAACCCGGTGCCCACGGCCAGACCAAGCTCATGCGGCTGATGGCCGGCCCGCACTGGAAAAGGTAGCGTCCCGTAGCGCCCGCCGAACCGGAGCGGCTTCTGCCCGGGATTCTTGGCGTTCCTCAACACTTCAAACCCGGTGGCAACCTCGTAGACGTTGTTCGAGCCCACCCCGCCCTGGGCCACGATATCCTGATTCGAGGCGGACCATTGCTTGGCCTGATAGGACGCGGCCCACGCGACCTTGAGTGACGGCTGCCACCGGACTGCAATCCCGTAACTCGTGGGAAGATCCGTCCGGGCGATGCGGGTACTGTCGCGATCGATGGCCAGATGGCCGTCCGACCGGAATGTCCCAGCCAGCGTGAGCCGCGGCGCGATCCGGACGGCCAGTCCGGTCGATATCCCGAGCCCGAGGTAAGACAGCTGTGACTGCTCCACCGCGACGGCATAGGTCGAGTCTGAAAAATGCCGGTGGTTCTCGATCCGATTTGATCCCGTGATGGCATGGAAGCCGACCCCGAATTGGACCGACCGGCTGATCTGCCAGGCGCCGGCGATCCTGAGATCCGACAGGCCGCCGCGAGAGCTCAGCGTATCGAACACGCCGACCGCGGCGCCCCGAAGTTGAATGGTGTCAGTCGTTCCCAGTGAAAAATTCCGATCCGTGTACCCGGACATGCTGATCGACGCGGCGAACCGGGTCCCGCCAATCGGCCCCGCGACCAGGATCTGGGGAAACCGGTTGTCCTTGGCCGACGCGGTGCCGTACGGGTTGGTCGAGGTCCGGAAGCTCTGGGCGCTCGAGAACAGCGACGTGAACTGCAGAATGCCGGAGATCGAGGCGGGGTTCTGGCTGGACTCGAGGTCGAACATGCCAAAGGCCCCGCCCGTTGCGATCGCCCGGGGCGACAGCGGTCGGACCGGCAGTCCGAGGCCACGAACTCCGAACTGGGAAGACTGGGCCGCGAGCGGCGCGACCTGAGCACAGAAGGCCGACACGACGGCGGCGAAGGCAAGACGGCGCATTACGGCCTCCCCGGACGGGTCGGAAGCCCGTAAGTGATTCGCAGACGGGGCCGGCCTGCCGGGGACCGGGTCGAATAAAATACCGGCTGCATGAAGCTTCCCCCGGTTGGCTCATCGGAATGGGCCAGGAAGATCGACTCCGGCGGCCCCCCCACCGTCTGCCACTGCGAGACCAGGCGGAACATGTCCACCGACACCGCCTCGGACGTGCCTTCCTTGAGCAGACCCGCCAACTGGAGCCCGATCACGGCGAGCGCCGGCGACTTGGCGCCGAGATCCGCCTGAAGGCCACGCACCGCAACGCTGTCGCGGAGGACCGCGCCCGGCAAGCCATCCAGGGTCCGGGCCGGGACCAGTTCGAGAGTGGCCCGCAGCACCTGAGCGGAATCACGGATGTACTTCGGGATCGCGAACCGAATGATCGAGCGTCCGGCCTGCGGACCGCCGATGTAAAGCAGATCCGGATCCGCGGTCGCGGCGAGGTCAATGTTGCCGAAATACCCGAATTTCGCGACGGACTCGGGGCGGACTGAGATGGTCTGGCGGACCTTCGCGGTATCGGTCACGTCGGCCTTGCCCCGGAACTGGAACACCGGGGCGCCGGTGGACCCCGAGGCGTCCACCGCGAGCCGGATCCCGGTCGGCTTGCTGGCACCGACGGTCAGCGCCAGCGCGATCCGGCCGCTGTCTCCCGGCTCCGTCTGGATCAGCGCCAATCGGTCCCCGGTGAACTTGGTGAGGATCTGTCCGGCCTTGAGCGTGTCCGGCACCAGGATGCTGTCCAGCACCGGCGTCGCCGCGATCAGGGTGGCCAGCGAGTCGTACGTCAGCGTCGTGTCGGCGGTGATCGGAATCCGCCGCAGATAGAGGCGGAGATTGGTCGCGGTGGTGTCCCGTGACTGCATCGTAAATGCGATCTGCGCGGTGTCCAGAGTGAACACATGCTTGACGGCGTCCACGGTGACTGAATCGGACCGAATGGCGGGGAAGACCACGAACGCCCGATACTCGCCGGCCGGCAGGCCGCTGGACACCAGCAATGCCGTGCGCCCCGACCTGGCCTGATACCCGAAGAACGAGCTGTCGCTGCCGACCACCGCGTCGATCGCCGTGTCCCGCACAATGATCTGTTCGCCCGGGCACAACGTCGGGCAGTCGCCCGGCGTGCTGAGATTCTCCTGGCACGCCCCGAGCACCCACAACCCGGTTGCGAGCCCCCCAGCGAGGCGCATCAACCGAGCGATTCGGGTCCGAACGCTTCCGGCAACAATTCCCATAGCCGCCACTGTTTCCTCGAATGGGGTCCGACCGCGTCAACGACGAGGTCCGGCCCGAATTCCCTCAGCACCTGGCGGCACGCCCCGCAGGGCGCCGCTGGTGGATCGATGTCCGTGGTCACCACAATCCGGGTAAACCTCATCGCCCCGGCAGCGACCGCCTGAGCGACCGCGGCCCGTTCGGCGCAGATCGTCAGTCCAAACGACGCATTCTCGACATTACACCCAGCGAACACCCGGCCATCCACCGCCAGCAACGCCGCTCCAACCTGGAACCTGGAGTACGGGGCGTAGGCCATCGCCCGCACCGCCCACGCCTTGGCTTCCAGTTCGTCAACCACGCCAGACCTCGCCCAGGAACGATGTTCCCGATGCCAACGGACCAACCTCGAGAAACTCCGCCACCGTCGCGCCGATATCCGCGAACGAGCGTCTCTCGCCGATTCCGACCGGGCCTACCTTTGGTCCAAAGACCAACACCGGAACCCGCTCCCGCGAATGGTCGGTGGAGGGGGTCGTCGGGTCGTTCCCGTGGTCGGCCGTAAATATAACCAGATCATCCGCTTGCACGCTCGCGAGCAGGGCCGGAACTGCCCGGTCGAACTCGGCGAGTCCGGCCAGGAACCCCGGGACGTCGTTTCGATGACCCCAGGTCTGGTCAAACTCGATCACATTGGCAAACACGAAGCCCCGATCCAGCTCGGCCAGCGCCCGGCCAATCAGGTCGAGGGCCACCGCGTTGGTCGCCGTGTGCGTACTCGTGATGCCCCGGCCGGCAAAAAGGTCGTCGACTTTCCCGATCCCGACCCTGGGAATTCCCGCCTTCTCAAGGCAGTCCAGCAGCGTCGGCCCGGCTGGGGCTAATGCGAAGTCCCGCCGCCGCTCGGTCCGGACCCAGGCGCCGGGCCCGCCGGTGAACGGCCGGGCAATGACACGAGACACCCCCCACGCCCCCGAACACAGGTTCCTCGCCGTCTGGCACGCGCGGTACAACTCGGCCAGCGGAATGACGTCCTCGTGCGCGGCAATCTGGAAAACGCTGTCGGCCGAGGTATAGAGGATCCATGCCCCGGTACGGCAATGCTCGGTCCCGAACTCTTCGATGATCCGGGTACCCGAAGCCGCCCGGTTGCCGAGGACCGCCCGGCCGGTCGCCGCCGAGAATGCCGCCACCAGCTCCGCCGGGAACCCTTCCGGAAAGGTCGGAAAGGGATGCTTGAGCACGACGCCGCAGATCTCCCAATGGCCGGTGGTACTGTCCTTCCCTGCCCCAACGGGTTGCGCCGTGCCGTACGCAGCCTGCGGGGCCGCGACCGGTGGCACCGCGGCCAGGGGCGCGCAGTTGCCGAGGCCCAAGGCGGCGAGGTGGGGCAGTCGGAACCCGGCAGGGGCCCGGGCCAGCGTATTGCCTAACGTGTTGCTGCCATGGTCGCCGTAGCTGTCCTGGTCGTGCGCCGGCCCGATCCCGAGGCCGTCGAGCACGATCACCGCCGCCCGCCGACTCACTGGGTTGGCGCCCCGCCTGCCTGGACGAACCGGAAGCGGAGGGCCGTGAGCGCCTCTTTGAGCAGCTTGGCCTCGTCCGGCAGCAGATTTCCCCGAGTCTTTTCGTCGAGCATCGTCAGGGTGTCGATGAGGGCCTGGGCCATCGCCCGGGGGTTGGCCCCGGGCAGTCGTTCAGCGCCTGGCGGAAGTTCTCCCCGTAGCGCCCCCTCCGCCTGCTGAGCGAGTCCCAGAACAAGTGACATGAAGGTCGGATTCATCGATTGGCTCCATAGTGGCGGGTGACCCGCCGCCCGACTGAGGTGAGCAACTCGTAGCTGATCGTCCCGGCCCGGGCTGCTTGCCGGTCCAGATCCGGCGTGGTGCCGTACAGCGTGGCGACGTCGCCGATCCGCACCGTCCCCGGATCGGCGATCACCATCGTCATGTCCATGGTCACCCGGCCCGCGATGGGCAGCAGCTGACCAGCGACCTCGAACTCGCCACCATTGGACAGGGACCTCGGCACCCCGTCGGCATACCCGAGACCGATCGTGACGACCTCGGCGTCGCGATCAGCGCGGCAGGTGCCGCCGTAGCTCACGGGATCCCCCGCTCTGATGGGCCGCACCGCGTGGACCACGCCGCGCAGCGAAGCCACCGGCTCCGGGATGAGATCCCCGGCCCGGCCCCCATACAGAAAGATGCCCGGCCGCGCGAGGTCCGCCGCGTAACGCCCCCACTGGGCCGCGGCGCTGTTGGCCGCATGGATCTGGCGCGGTCGAACCGGCAAGGCCCCGAGTACCGCCTGAAAGCGGTCCCACTCGGCCGCCGTAATGGCCGGGTCCTCCGCCGTCGAGAAGTGGGTGAAGATGCCTTCGAATCCGGGGGCCCGCGCGAGCCGGCCGGCCAACGCTCCGATCCGGTCCCGATCGTGCCACCGGAAGCCACTTCGCCCCATCCCGGTGTCGATTTCGACATGGAACGGCCTGCCGCTGTGGCCGGTCCAGGCTTCGTACGCTTCCAGGGATCCGATGACCGGTCGGACGTCGGCACGCTCGAACCCCTCGACGTCGGACGGCAGCAGCGGCTGGAACGCCACGATCGGCCGAGCAATACCCGCCGCCCGAAGGGCGCCGGCCTCGGCAACCGAGGCGACACCATATCCGAATGGGCCTAACGGCTCCAGCGCCCGCGCCACGGGCACGGCGCCGATGCCGTAGCCATCGGCCTTGACCATGGGCAAAAGGGGCACCCCGACGCGCCCCGCGTAGGCCGCGGCGTTGCGGACCAGGGCGTCGAGATCGACATCGAGGCGGGGACCAGTCGAACCCATGCGTCCTCATGGAAAACGGCGCGGGCTCCCTGCCCGCTTGCCAACGGGCTACAATAAGGCCCCGATGGAGGCTCGATGCAAGAAAAATCCGCGCTCGACCGCGCTGTGGCGATGGTCCGGGACCTGAGGGAACGCTGCGCCTGGGATCGGGTCCAGACCCGGGACAGCCTGAGGCCCTACCTGATCGAAGAAGTCCACGAACTCGACCACGCGATCGGCGAGGGACACCCCGCCGCGATCCGGGCGGAAGTGGCCGACCTGATGTTGCACTTGGCCTGGCAGCTCGTGCTGGGCGAGGAACTCGGCGAATTCACCGCGGATGCGGTCGCGGCTGACCTGGAATCCAAGATGAAACGGCGTCATCCTCACTTGTTCGATCTGGGGCCGAAGGAGGGGTGGGAAGCGCTCAAGCGTAAAGAGGCACCGCGCGGCGTCCTCGAGGGCCTGCCGCCGATGCTGCCTGATCTGCTCCTGGCCTTCCGCATGGGCGAGCGGGCGGCCGCGGTTGGGTTCGACTGGCCCGACATTGAAGGCCCGCTGGCCAAGGTGCGAGAGGAATTGGCCGAGGTCGAGGAGGCGCTTCCGACCGGAGACCGAACGGCGCTCGATCACGAGATCGGCGACCTCCTGTTCTCGGCTGTCAACGTCGCCCGCAAGGCCGGGATAGCCCCCGGGCCCGCGCTCGGCCGGGCCAATCAACGGTTTCGGCGCCGGTTCGAAGGGGTCGAGCAGTTCGCCGCGGCGCGTGGTATCGACTTGCACGGGGCGTCGCTCGAGGTACTCGACCAGCTATGGAACGAAGTCAAGGCGTCCGAGGCATGACCCGCCGTCTGCTGCTCGGTGCGTTTCTGACGTCGTGCGCCCATGGGGTTCCGGTGGCGGCGCCGGCGCCCTGCCCACCGAGCCCCGGACCGGACCGTCTCCTCGCCTCGGTCTTCATCGACGCCCGGCGAGTCGCGGACGCCGTGCCCGTCGTTCTGACCGCCGCCGAGCCTGAAACCTACGACTTCGTCGGCGACCCTCCGCCGGCCGTGCGCGATCTGCCGGTCGCCCGGATTGACCTGATTCAATTCGTGAGTGGGGACGCCGCCCGCCAGGAGCACGGCGCCTGCCCGGGCATGGTCGCCGTGCTGATTACGACCAGACCCGGACGTTAGGCAGGTTCAGGGATAGAGGCGGTGGATCTGCCGGGGGAACGCGATCGTTTCCCGGATGTGGGGGATGCCGCAGATCCAGGCCACCGTGCGCTCCACGCCAAGTCCGAAGCCCGAGTGAACGAAGGTGCCGTACTTCCGCAGATCGAGATACCAGCCGTAGGCCTTGGGATCGAGGCCCTGGGCCTCAATCCGCGCGAGGAGCCGATCGTGATCATCCTCGCGCTGGGATCCCCCGATGATTTCGCCGTACCCCTCTGGCGCCAGGCAGTCGTTGTTGAGGACGGTGCGGGGGTCGTCCGGGTTCTCCTTCATGTAGAACGCCTTGACCGCCTTCGGATAGTTCATCACGAAGATCGGTCGGTCGTACTCCTTGCAGAGCAAGGTTTCGTCGTCACCGCCGAGGTCGTGTCCCCACTGGAGGTCGGAGCCAAGCTCGTTGAGGCGCGCCACGGCGTCGGTGTAGGTGATCCGCGGAAACGGGCCGACGACGCGCTCGAGGGCCGCGGTGTCCCGCTCCAGCTCCTTCAGTTCCTCGGGGCAGCGATCGAGCGCCCGGGAGACGATATAGCTGACGAAGTCCTCCTGGAGCCGCATGTTGTCGGCCGAATCCGCGAACGCCACCTCGGGCTCGACCATCCAGAACTCGGTCAGGTGGCGGCGGGTCTTCGATTTCTCCGCCCGGAACGTTGGGCCGAAGCAGTACACTTTGCCGAGGGCCGCGCACGACGCTTCGACGTAGAGCTGGCCGGTCTGGGCGAGGTACGCCGTGCCGAGATCGAAATATTCAGTCGAGAAGAGATTGCCCGCCTCCTCGCCGATGCTGCCGGTGAGAATCGGGGTGCTGACGTGGTAGAACCCCCGCTCGTCGAAGAAATCGTGTATGGCCTGGAACACCTGGTGACGAACCTTGGCGATCGCCACCTGGAGGCGACTTCGGAGCCAGAGGTGCCGGTGTTCGAACAGGAACGAGGTCCCGTGTTCCTTTGGCGTGATGGGGAAGTCGACACTGGCTCCGATCACGACCAGATCGGCAACCCCCAGCTCAACGCCGCCCGCCTGGCGAGCATCGGCCCGGACGGTTCCGGCCACCCGGACGGATGTCTCCTGAGTCAGAGCGAGGCACCGGTCCCAGACCTCGTCTCCGACCTCTTTCCGGGAAACGACGCATTGGAGATAGCCCGATCCGTCCCGGAGGACGAGAAAGGCGATCTTGCCGCTCGAGCGGGTGGTAACCACCCATCCGGCCACGGTCACTGATTGTCCGACCAGGCCGCCGAGGGCCCGGATGTCCGTATGTTGCATGGCGATAATCCGTTAGCGCAGCGACTATTGTACTGAGGGCTCGCCGCCAGGGTCAATTGGCGGGATTCAAAGGCCGATGTGCAACCCACCTGGACCAGACCGTCTACTATGCGTCACACCCGCCGGATAGTTGTGTCGAACAATGATACACCGAACGGTTTTTCACGTCTTGCGGGGCCAGGAGAAGTGTCCAATCTTTGGGTTGCCGCCACTGTGGAATGCGCCCGGACCGCATCCCGCAGAGGCCCACCGAACGACCCCTCGACCGCAGTGAGGCCAGCTGATGTCTTCGCCAATGCAAGCCCGTTTGAAATCAGAGCATACCCTTCGCTATCCCAGGCTTTCAGCCAATATGTGGTACGACGTGTCACCGATCTTCCCAGGCGTCACCACGCGTCGGGTCGATATTTTTGGTCGCCGAATTACCCGGATCCGCACCAGTCGCGATTACGAAACCGTCCAGGCCGCCCATTTCGAGTTCCGGGGGCGTCCGGTCCAAGAGGAAGCGGCCATGGCGCACGCCTAGCAGAGCCCTCGCTCACCCGAGGTTGCTCGTCCACCGCGGCGGGATGGGTCCGGTGACCCATCCCGCCGCGAACGTTGTGGGTCAACAAGTCGGCTGGTTCGCCTGCGTCATCGGCGCGGCCCACGGGCACCCGATCCTCGGCGCCGGCACCGGGGTGGTCATCACGCTGCTCCACATGGCGGCCGTGCCGGACCGTCGCGGCGAGCTCCGCTTGCTCGCGCTGGCCGCCGGATTGGGCCTGGTGTTCGAGACGACGCTCCAGGCGGCGGGCCTCCTCACCTACGCCAGCCCGTGGTATGCGGTGCCATGGCTCTGTCCGCCCTGGATCCTGGTGCTCTGGATCCAGTTCGCCTCGACGCTCCGTTACGGGCTTCGCTGGTTGCTCCCGCGCCCGGTCCTGGCCGTCGCGCTCGGCGCCGTCGGCGGGCCCATGGCGTTCCGGGCCGGGCAGGCGTTAGGCGCGGTCCGGTTCGCGCCCGAGGCATGGCGGTCGCTGGCCGCCCTCGCCTTGGTGTGGGCCGTCGCGATGCCGTTGCTCACGGCGGCTGCCCGCCGGGCCAATCAGGTGGCGGATCGAGGCGGCCTGGGGAAGAACGGACTGGTCCGGGCCACGTAGTCCCGGTACTCCGGTTTGGTCATTTCGAGTTGCTTTTCGAGCAGGGCCACCCCGGACACCTTGAGGAGCAACCCGGTCATGACCGCCGGACCAACGGCGGTCCACCATCCCCCGCCCGCCGCCGCAAACGCGTAGATCCCCCACCAGATACACGCATCTCCGAAATAGTTCGGATGGCGGGTATACCGCCACAGGCCGTGGTCGAGCACTCTTCCCCGGTTGGCCGGGTCGGCCTTGAACCGGACCAACTGCCAGTCGCCAATCGATTCGAAGCCGAAGCCAATCAGCCAGAGCACGAGGCCAACCCACACCACCGGGTGATTCAACGTGGTATCGCCCCGGGCGGCAACGAGTACCGGGAGCGAAACCAGCCACATGGCCAGCCCCTGGACCCAATGCACGGTCAGCAGGTTCAGCACCGGCCACGCCGGGCCACCCTTGGCGCGCATGGTTCGGTAGCGATAGTCCTCGCCGTGGCCCCAGTTCCGCCAGGTGAGGTAGACGGAAAGCCGCAGGCCCCACGCCGAGACCAGCCCGACCGTGAGCATCCGAACCCCCGCCGGTCCGTTGGCCCGGTCGGCCGTCATCCAGTACACCCAGGCCAGAACCACGAATCCAAAGCCCCAGAACCGGTCCACCAAACTGGCGTCTTTCCGGACGAGGCTCCCGACCCAGACGATCGTCATGAGCCCGAGTGCGGCGACCAGACCCCCGGCTGACGCCTGAGGCAGCGACTGGATAGTCATGCGCCCTTCCTCTGAAAGAGGCCGTCGATCCCGGCCCCGGGCGCGAGTCGGGTCAGCGCAATGAGGAAATAGGCGGCAATCGCGATATTCCCCAGCGTCATCAACAGCACGAACCAGACGACGCGGGCTGCCGTCGTTGTCTCCCGCCATGCAATCCACACGAACATGGCGACGAATCCGAAGTAGGCGTCAGCCAGGGTGGCGCGGAACCAGGGCTCGGGCCAAAGTCGGGCTCCCGCGGCGAATACACCCTCCGCGAGCGAGGCGGACACGGTGACGTACAGCATCGCGGCGAGTACCGCCAGAAAGACCGCAATGAGGAATCGTTTCATGGTGTCAGTTTTCAACAATATTAAGAGTGGTGAGATGCTTTGTCGCTATCCAACCCTGAACAGTATCTCCGCTTTGGGGTAACGGGCGAGTGCCCGTTCTCTGAGCGCCTTGTGCCGAGATTGGTCGAGACTCGGATCCACTGACAGGACCGCCTTCGTCAGCTCCCGGGCCTGGGCCAACAGGTCGGTGTCATCCGGGAAACGCGCCACGCGAATGTCGGCGGCTCCGGACTGCCGTTGGCCGAGCAGATCCCCGTGCCGGCGCTCCTCGAGGTCCAACTCGGCAATCCTGAAGCCATCCGTCGTAGCCGCGAACGCCTTGAGGCGGGGCATCGGGATCCGGGTCACCAGGATGCAGTGACTGGCCTGCCCTCCCCGGCCGACCCGGCCGCGCAGCTGGTGTAACTGGGCCAGTCCGAATCGTTCGGGGTGCTCGATCACCATCGTGGTGGCGTTGGCCACGTCGATCCCGACTTCGATGACTGTGGTTGCCACCAGAACGTGGATGGCCCCCTCCCGGAAGGCCCGCATCACCCGATCCCGCTCGGCCGCCTTGAGGCGGCCGTGGACCAGGCCAACAACCAGCTCTGGCCAACGAGCGGCCAGGGTATCCGCCATGGTCTTGGCGGCCATCAGATCGGCCTTCTCGGTCTCCTCGATGACGGGGAGGACCATGTAGGCCTGTCGGCCGGCAAGGCACTCGTCCCGGACGAAGTCCAGCACCCGGTCCCGCTGGCCGTCGCTGCGGACTGAGGTGCGGATGGTGCCGCGGCCCGGCGGGCGTTCCTTGAGGACGCTCATGTCCAGATCGCCATAGCGGGTCAACGCCAGGGACCGGGGAATCGGCGTGGCGGACAGCAGGAGCACGTCGGGGGCCGACCCTTTTCCCATCAGCGCGGCCCGCTGTTCGACCCCGAACCGGTGTTGCTCGTCGATCACGACCACGCCAAGGCGATGGAAGGCCACCGTTTCCTGAACCAGGGCGTGGGTCCCCACCACGATCCGCATGGCCCCGGTCGCCAACTGCCGCTTGATCCGGGTCTTCTCGGCGGCGGTCAGGCGCCCAACCAGCAGTCCAGGTTCGATTCCAAGCGGCGCGAGCAGCCGGGTGAGGGTCGCGTGATGCTGCTCGACCAGGAGCTCCGTCGGGGCCATCAGGGCGGCCTGGTAGTCGTTTTCCGCGGCCAGCAGCATCGCGAAGAGAGCCACCACCGTCTTCCCGGTGCCCACGTCGCCCATCAGCAGTCGGTGCATCCGCTCAGGGGCCGTCATGTCGGCGGTGATTTCCTTGACGGCGCGCTTCTGGTCGTCGGTCAGCGGCCAGGGCAGGTTCTCCTTGAGCTGGCTGGTCAACTGGCGTTTGACTTCGAAGGCCACACCCTGACGGCCGCGCTTGGCCACTTCCCTGGCCCGCCCCAGCATCAGCTGCAGATCCACCAACTCGTCAAGAGCCAGCCGTCGTCGTCCCCGCTCCGCTTCCGCCGTGGAGGTCGGGTGATGAACCTGTCGGAGAGCTTCTGGCAGAGTGGGCAGATCGAAGCGGAGACGGAGGTCCTCGGGCAGGATCTCGGGTGAGAGGCCGATCAGTTGATCGAGGTGACGGCCGATCAGCCCGCGAATCACCTTGTGGCTGAGCCCGTGCGTGGCCGGATACACCGGCAGCACGCGACCGGCGGCGATCGGGTCGGGTCCGTCGCCGTCCTCCGCTTCGGCCAGGATGACAAATTCCCGGGGCGCGAGCTGACGGCCGTGGTAGAAGCGGATCGGGCCCGCCACGAGCAGGGTCTGCCCGATTTCGATGGACCGGTCGAGGAAGGCCTGGCCCGGCCATACGCACTCGATCGCCCCCGTCTCGTCGCGGAGCACCACATGGAAGATCCGGAGGCCTCGACGGGTCGGCAGGACCCCCTTGGAGGCAACCCGGCCTACCGCCGCCGCATCCTCGCCGACCTTGAGCCGCGCGATCGGCGAGACCATCGATGCGTCGATGTAGCGGTGCGGGAGGTGCCAGAGCAGGTCATGCGCCGTCGCAATGCCGAGCCGCGCGAGGGCGTCGGACCGTCGTTCACCGATGCCCTTGAGGAACTTGACCGCGGTATCGAGGCGAAGCGACGCCATCAGGCATCATCGCCCGCGGCCACCAGGTCGCGGGCGAATTGCCGCGGATCGAACTCGACCAGATCAGCCAGCGTTTCACCGAAGCCAAGGAAGCGGATCGGGACCGCCAGTTCGCGGCGCAGAGCCACCGCGGCCCCGCCCCTGGCCGTGCCGTCGAGTTTGGTGATGATGAGGCCGGTCGGGACGATTGATTCGGTGAACATCCTGGCCTGCTGCACCGCGTTCTGGCCGACGGTGCCGTCGAGAACCAGAAACGCCTCGTGAGGGGCGCCCGGGATCTTGCGGCCGATGACGCGGCCGACCTTCCGGAGTTCCTCCATCAGCCCTTCCTGGGTGTGAAGGCGCCCGGCGGTGTCGATGATGACGAGCGAGGCCTTCCGCGCGACGGCGGCTTCGAGTCCGTCGAACGCCACCGCGGCTGGATCGCCACCTGGAGCTCCGCTGACACAGGGCACGCCAATCCGTTCCGCCCAGGTCTTGAGTTGGTCGATGGCCCCGGCCCGGTAGGTGTCCGCCGCAACGAGGAGGACCTGATCTCCCTGCTCTTTGAAACGGGCCGCGAGCTTGGCGACCGAGGTCGTCTTCCCCGTCCCGTTCACGCCCATGACGACCAGGACGGTGGGTCCGGTCGCCGCACGGGCGAGATCCCCGGGCTTCGAGGGGCCCGTCAACAGCGCCGCGACTCGCTCCACGATGGCCTGCTTGACGTCGTCCTCGCTCTTGAGGGTTCCGCGCCGGACCAGGGCCTCGAGATCGTCCACGATCTCGGTGGTGGCCGCGATGCCGAAGTCCGCCTCCAACAGCACCTGCTCCATCGCCTCGATATCGGCGGCCTTGAAGCCGCGGACGAGCGCGCCGACATCGGTCAGCGCGAGGCGCTTGATCTTGCCCCAGAGGGAGAGTTTTCGGCCGGCCGTTACGCGGGAGATTGCCATGGCGGGAATCTAGCGGGTCAGCGAAGCCCGTTTCGCCGCCGCCACCACCATTCACCGCAGAAGGCCGTGGCGGCGAGGGCGAACAGCCACCATTGATCGCGGAGCGGGTCGCGGGACGGCACTGGCGAGCCGCTCGGCGTATGGTCGGTGAGTCGTACCGGCCGCGGCAGCCATTCCTCGCTGTATTCCTCGACCCCCAGCATGCCCGCCCCTCCGCCTTGCAACCGATACCGATACGCCCCGGGGTCGAGCATCAATTCGGCGCGTCCTGTGCCGTCGAAGCGGAGAGTGTCGGTCCGGGGTGCCGGCCCGCCCTGAATTGCGATCGGGACGGTGGTCAGCCCGGCCTTGAGCCGTTCAAACACAAGCGGGCGACCTCGCTCTGCCACCGCCCGTACCGGCCGGGCGACGCCGGTGGTCGAATCCGACCCGCCGAGCAACCAAGTCGCGGTCGCCGCCACGAGCGACCGGTAGGCCTGATCGCTGCTGCCGCCCCGGAACGCCCATCGCCAGAGTCCGGCCGCGCCGACGAGCACCTCGCGGTGCCCGGCCGAGTCGCGGCCGATCATCGCGGGGCGTTCGACGCCGCGCCGGTTGACCTGGGCGGATAGTCCGATCCAGTCCCGCGGGCCCGGGGTGAGCGCGGCAATTCCGGTCCCCGGAGGGAAGCTGTCCACCGGGAGGCCCATCATCGCGCCGGCCACCGGCGATTGGCCCGCCGGCAGCAGGTACCAGTCGCCCTCGGCTGGTGGCGCCGAGCGGGAGGTCGCAACCCAGTCCCAGCGGGCACGGCGGCGGGGTCGGAACCGTTCCGGCGGATCGCCGAAGACCACCAGGAGATCGGCGCGCGCGGCGGCCTGTTCGACTTCTGATGGCAACGCCGGCGTCAGCTCGCCCATCCGGCTCCAGCGAGTTCCATCGATCGAGAAATAGCCCCGTACCGGCAGCGCCGAGACATCGGCCAGGGCCCGGAAGAGGAACCGGCTTTCCCAGCCGGCCGGGGCCGCCACCACCACGATGCCTGGCGTGGGCACGACAGTCAGCGCGTGCAGTCGGCGGTCGGTTCTTGGCTCCTGGTCGGCGGCGCCGCGAAGCGAGACCGTGAGCAGGTGATCGCCGGGCCCGGCGCCCGCCGGCAAGACTCCTTCGATCACGCCGGTGCCATTGCCGGCCGCGAGCTTGATCACGCCGCTCTGCCAGCGGACGGCGCCGTCAGCGACGTCGACCGTGATTTCGCGGCGGTCGGGCATCCCGACGCCGGAGACATCGACCTCGAACCGAACGGTGTCTCCGACGGTGACGCGGCTTGGGCCGGCCACGCGGGTGAGGGCCAGGTCGGCGACGGGACGGCGCGGGAACACTCTGATGCCGGTCTGGCCCAGGATGTCCGCGGGCACGTCGACGGGGTCCTCGACTTCGCCATCGGTCAGGAGCCAGACCGGGCGCCCACCGGCAGAGGCGGCAGTCACGGCGGAGGCGATCAGCGAGCGGCCGCCAGCGGGTGACGAGTCACGCGAGACCGCTCCAACCGGCCGCCAATCCCCGAGGCGGGCCGCCGCAGTCCTCGCATCGGCCCACCGGCCGCCGGCGCCAGCCATGCTGAGCGAGGCGTCAAGCAGCACGACAGGCTGGAGCGAACCCGGCGGGCGGGCGCAGGAGATGTCGGCGACCAGAATTCCGAGGGCGATGCCGGCGAGGGTGCGCAGCGCGATCGGGATGATCGCCTGCCGGCCGAGCCGCTCGAGCAGGAGGTACATGGCGATCGGCAGGCCGATCGCCACCAGGAGGATGACGGCGAAGGTCATCAGTCGACGGCCCAGGCTCTGCCTGCCGTGGGGCGGCCGGACACAACTGAGTGAGGACGAAGCATCAGGCGGAGCCGATCGCGTTCCCGGAGGAAGGCGGCCATCTCCTTGGGGGGCACCGGATCGCCAGTGCCGAGATCAACCTTCGCGGGGTCGCGGGCGGCGCCGTTCATCCGGAACTCGTAATGGAGGTGTGGCGCCGTGGCGAGCCCGGTGGAACCGACATAGCCGATCACGTCGCTCTGGTGAACCCGGCTTCCGGCGCCGAGACCTCTGGCAAAGGCGCTCAGATGGCCGTAGCGGGTCGCGATGCCGTTCTGATGCCTGATCTCGATCATCCGGCCGTACCCACCCGCCCATCCGGCACTCGTGACGGTGCCCTCGCCCGCCGCCATCACCGGGGTTCCGGAGCCAGCGGCGTAGTCGACCCCTTCGTGCCGCCGCCAGATGCCGAGAATCGGGTGGAAGCGGGACTTGCTGAAATTGGAGGCGATCCGGCGGAACTCGACCGGCGCGCGCAGGAAGGCGCGCCGCAGCGACTGGCCGGCCTCGTCGAAATACCGGATCTGGCCGGCCGACGCTTCAAAGCGGTAGGCGGTCAGGCTGCGCGACCCCACGTCCAGTTCGGTCGCGAGAATCCGTCCCACTCGGGATTCTCCCCGCTCGCTGGTCTCGCGCTCGAACACGACCGCAAATCGGTCGTCGGGCTGGAGGTCCCGGGTGAAATCGACCTCCCAGGCGAAGACGTCGGCGAGATCCCAGGCCAGTCGGACGCGGAGATCCGGAGCCAGCGCTTCGGTTCCCGTCGCGCCATTCATCGCGTCGTACAGGGAGATGGCGACCCGTCCTTCGACCCGCACGACATGCGGGGTCCACCGGATTGCCCGTCGTTCCGCGACCCACCGGTCATCGGAGCGGAGCAACCGGGTCTCTTCGTCGGGCGCGGTCCGGATCGTGACGTTGTCCGGCGTGGAGGCCGAATCGCGGTGCCCGAACCGGAACACCAGGCCGGCCCGGAGCCGCCGGGGGTCGAAGTGCAGTCGATCCGCGAGGTCGGCAAGCATCTGCGATCCGATGCCGTGCCGGCCGAACACGTCGCCTAACGATTCGCCGGGATGCAGCGTGTCGGTGGTGGCCCACACTCTGACGGCCGCCGGGGTTGGCCGGGGATCGTTCAGCCGGGGCCAGGGCCAGAAACCGAGCGCGGCGAACGTGACGGCCCCGAGGAGCACCACGACCGCCGCGCCAAATGCGACCCTCCGCCCCATCAATCCATCTGTCGGCGAATGAAGGTCGGAATCTCCATGTCTGGCACCTCGGGCGGGCCGCCCCGCGGCATCACCGGGGCTTTCGGCAACGGCGCCGCCTGGGGCGCCGGTGTCGTGGTGGGCGTCGGCGCCACCCGGCGGGGGGCCGGAAACGGCAGGACACCGGGCCGGGAACTTCCGGTCGCCTGGGGAGGCATCGCGGTATTCCCCGTGACGGCACGGTCAAACCCGGTGGCGATCACCGTGACCCGGACCTCGCCCTTCATGGACTGGTCGATCGTGGCGCCGAAGATGATCTCGGCGTCGTCGCCGACGGCGTCGTGGACGATCTCCGCCATGTGGGTCACTTCGTCCATGGTGAGATCACCACCAACGATGTGGATCAGGGCGCCCGACGCACCGGCTATCGAGACATTGTCGAGCAGCGGACTCGAGATCGCGCACTGGGCGGCCTCGAGGGCCCGGTTCTCGCCCCGGCCGTGACCGGTCCCCATGAGGGCGGAGCCACCGTTCTGCATGACGGTCCGAACGTCGGCGAAATCCACGTTGATCATGCCCGTTGCCGTGATCAGGCCGGCGATCCCGTGGGTGGCCTGCAGGAGGACCTCGTCCGCCTTCTTGAGGGCGTCCTGGAAGAGAATCCCCTTCCCCACGACCGCGAGCAGGCGCTCGTTCGGCACCACGATCATGGTGTCGACGTGCTGACGCATTTCCATGATCCCGGTCTCGGCCTGCTTCATCCGTTTCTTGCCTTCGAACAGAAACGGCTTGGTGACAATGCCGACCGTGAGGGCGCCGATGTCACGGGCCATCTGGGCGATCATCGGGGCGGCACCGGTACCGGTACCCCCGCCCATGCCACAGGTCACGAAGACCAGGTCGCTGCCCTGCATCGCCTCGAGCACTTCGTCCCGATTCTCCTCAATCGCCTGCCGCCCGATCTCGGGACGGGCGCCGGCGCCGAGGCCGCGGGTCAGTTTCTTGCCGATCTGGACTTTGAGATCGGCCTTGTTGCTGACGAGCGCCTGCGAATCGGTGTTGACCGAAACAAATTCCACCCCGACGAGGTGCTCTTCGATCATCCGGTTGACGGCGTTGCCGCCGCCGCCGCCGACGCCGATCACCTTCATCCGGGCATTCTGGACCGGGGGTTCTTCGATCCGGAAGGTCATAGCCGTACGTCCTCTCGAGGCTTAGAAGAAATCCTGCAACCACCGCTTGACGGGTCCGATCACTTTGTCCACGGCCGGAGACCGGCGCGCCGCCGCGCCGAATCCGCCCGACTGCAACACCTGCTTGGCGCCGTACAGAAGGAGGCCGGCCGGCACCGTCATCCGGGGGACGGCCATACGGTCGGCGAGACCACTCAGGCCGGGGCCCGGTGTGGCCACGCGAACCGGCAGAGCAAACACCTCTCGCGTTAGCTCGACGATCCCCGGCGTCTGCGCCCCCCCGCCGGACAGCACCACGCCCGCGGCCAGCCGCTGGCGGAGCCCGGTCCGGTTCAACTCATCGAGGGCGAGTTCGAGGATCTCCTGCATCCGGGCGTTGATGATGTGGGCGAGCACGCGGCGGTGGGCGCTGCGCGGGGCCTGCCCCGGCGCGCTCGGCAACTCGATCACCTCGGCATCGGACACCAATGGCTCGAACGCCGCGCCATGCCGCTCCTTGAGCTTTTCCGCATCCTGTTGGGCGACCTGGAGCCCGTGGACGATGTCGTTCGTCACGTGACTTCCGGCGAACATCAGGGACGCGGTGTGGCAGATCTTGCCATGCTGGAACACCGAAACGTTAGTCGAACCACCGCCCAACTCGATCAGGGCGCACCCGAGTTCTCGCTCGTCCGGCGTCAGCGCAGCCAGGGAGGCCGCGAGTGGCTCAAGCACGAGCTCGCCAACCCGGTACCCAGCCCGCTCGATGCACTTCTGGAGATTGACCAGCGCGCTCGACAGGACGGTGACAAGGTAGACCTGGGCCTCGAGCCGCGACCCGATCATCCCGATCGGTTCCGAGATCCCGTCCTGCTGATCGACCAGGTAGTCCTGGGGCACGGCGTGCAACAGTTCGTGATCGCGGCTGAAGGCGACGTTGGCCGCCACCTCGTTCACCCGGGCGACGTCTTCCGTCCGGATCTCACTGCCCGTGACTGACACGACCCCGTGGGACAGGCGACCGGCGACGTGTTCGCCGGCGATGCCGACGTAGAGCGTCCCGACCTCGACCCCGGCCATCAGCTGGGCATCCTTGAGCGCCCTGGTGATCGACCGGGTGGTCTCTTCGATGTCGCGAACGACCCCCCGGCGGATGCCCGAGGTGCGCTCCGACCCGACGCCAAGAACCCGAACCCCGGGGCTGCGGGGATCGCCAGTCACTTCGCCAATGGCCGCGGTGACCCGGGTCGTGCCGACGTCGAGCGCCGCCACCAACCGCTGCATCGGCCCGCTCATGCCCGGGGTTCCCGAACGATCACACGGCCCTCGAATCGGGCGTCGATCTCGCTGACCCCGAGCTGGCGTCGCTCGACTTCGCTCACGACGGCCGCCGCCCCCAAAATATCTTTCGTGGTCGCCCCCACTCGGAAGAGCAAACGATGTTTCGGTGTCACCAGTACGATGGTGCCCCGGTCGCGCTCGGCGGTGGTCACCGCCGCATACAGCCCGGCGTCGGCATCCCGCAGCCGGTCGACGAACCCGGTCACCGCCGAATCCGCCGTGACGATCGGAAGGCTGGTCGGATTTCTTGTCGGATCGAACGGCAACATGCGCCCCCCCCGGTCGACCAACACCAATCCCTTCGCTCCCGCCACGAGCCCTACCGGCTCGAACTCCGCGATCTCGAACTCGACCGCACCCGGAACCCGCCGGTGGACCTTCGCCATTTCGACCCCGGGGAGCGCCAGGACTCTGCGCCGAGCCGACTCAAGATCATCGAATAAATTGCCCCGCACCGGAATCGCGGCCGCTCGAGCCACCTCGGACGCGGTCAGGTAGCGGGCCCCAGTCACCTCGAGTCGGCGGATCCTGAACACGTCCATCCGCCGGAGGACGGCCGGAACCACCCACCACAAGCTAATGAGGGCGACCGCCGCCGCTCCCCGGACAAGCCACCGTTTCATCGGCCGGCCAGCGTCTGAAGGAGCTCCCGACCGACCCGGGTCACGTCGCCGGCGCCCATCGTCACGATCACGTCTCCCGCCCTCGCCTGTTCCGCCACGGTCGCTGCCAGGGAGGCCCGGTCAGGTTGGTACACGACCCGGGCCCCGCGTCCACGCGCGGCATCGGCCACCAGGGCGCCGGTAACCCCAGCCACGGGCGCCTCGCGGGCCCCGTACACATCCGCGACCAGAGCCAGATCCGCTCCGGCCAGGGCCGCCCCCATCGCATCGGCGTGGAGCGCCGTCCGGCTGTAGAGATGGGGCTGGAACACCGCCACCAGGCGCCGGCCGGGGAAGGCCTGCCGGGCCGCGGCGATCGTGGCCGCCAGCTCGGTCGGATGGTGAGCGTAGTCGTCCACGATCGTCACTCCGCCCGCCTCGCCGACTCGCTCGAACCGTCGGCCGACGCCTCGGAACTCGGCCAAGGCGTCGGCCGCCTGCCGACGGGCGCCCCCCAACGCATGGACGGCGCCGAGGGCGGCCGTCGCGTTTCTCAGGTTGTGCAGCCCGGGTACCGCCAGCCGAAGAGGTACGGATACCGCGTCCGGAAACCGCACGACAGCCCGGGTGCCGTCAGGGCCAGCCTCAATGGCGTCGACCCTGATGCCTTCGGCTCCCGGACCAAATCGCCAGACCAGACTGGCATCGAACCCGGACGCCACCCGGTCCGACCCGGGCCCGTCGTTGCCGATCAGAACCCGGCTGGCCGGTCCCGCGAACCGGACATAGGCGGCTTCCATCGCGTCGACCGACCCGTAACACTCGAGATGATCCGGCTCGACGTTGTTGATCACCGCGATGGTAGGCCGGAGGGCCAGGAACGCCTGGTCGTACTCATCCGCCTCGACCACGAACACCTCGGTGCCCCCCATCCGCGCATTGCCGCCCCAGCTCTCAACCCGCCCGCCCGCCAGCCCGGTAGGATCCAATCCGGCCCCAATGAGGGCCTCGGTCGTCATCACCGTGGTGGTCGTCTTCCCGTGCGTGCCCGCGATGGCGACCGACGTCGCGGCCCCGATCAGCCCGGACAGAGCCTCCTTCCGGGGCACCAGCGGCACACCCAGCTCCCGGGCCCGCACCAGGTCGGGGTGGTGGGCCGGAATCGCAGCGCTGACGACCACCGCCCGGGCCCCGGCGACCAGAGCGGCGGCGCTTCCCGCCAGAACCACGGCGCCACGGGCAACGAGGTCACCGATCCCGGTCACATCGGCGTCCGACCCGGTGACACCAATCCCCCGCCGCAAGGCGACCAATGCCAGCGCGCTCATCCCGGCGCCGCCGATGCCCACGAAGTGCAGCGGGCGTGGATCCGTCTTGAGAAACAGGTTCATCCGTGAGAGGCTAATCTAAAATAGCCCCAATGGTTTAGAAAAGTGCGTCAAGCGTCAATCAGCGTTTCCAGCCTGGCCGTGATGTCGGCCAGCGCCCCTGGCCGACCTCGAGCGGCCGAGGCAGCCCGCATCCGCCCGAGGGCCTCCGGGCTGTCCAGTAGGCCGGCGATGGCGCTATTGAGGCTGTCCCCGTCGAGGTTCGCCTGCGGGAGCAGGACCGCGGCACCGGCATCCGCCATGACTCGGGCGTTTCTGGTCTGGTGGTCGGCGGCCGCCGTGGGCAGAGGAATCAGAATGCTCGCCAGACCCCAGGCGGTGATCTCCGCGATCGTCATCATGCCCGCCCGGCCGACGACGAGGTCGGCGACCGCGTAGCCATCCGCGACGGGGTCGAGGAAGTCGACCACGTGTACCGTCGGGGGGCGGTGCCAGGCGCGGAACCGGTCGAAGCTGGCCCGACCGGCGGCCCAGATCACCGTTAGGCGGTCCGCCCGGCCGGCGTCGAGCCATGCCGCGACCTGCTCGTTGATGGCGACCGAGCCCTGGCTTCCACCCAGAATAAGCACCACCGGCCGGCTGGCGTCGATCCCGAACCGCTCCAGGGCGGCCGACCGTCGAGCCGGGTCCGGGAACGAGATCGGGCTCCCGGTCGTGATGACCCGGGTCCCCCTCCCGGCCTTGAGGTGGGCGCCTGCTTCGGGCGCCCCGAGATAGACCTCCTTGACCGCGCCGGCCAGCCGGCGAGTGACCAGGCCGGGAAAGGCATCCTGCTCAAGAATGGCGGTCGGGATCCCGCGCCGCGCCGCGAGCCAGACCACCGGCCCCGCGGCATAGCCGCCCGTTCCCATGACGAGTGCCGGCCGCTCGCGGTCGAGCAGTGCGGCGACCTCGCGGTAGATCCGCACGGCGAGCCAGGGCCAGCGAACGTTCTTCCACCATTGGCGTCGGTAAATCGGCTCGAACGGCAGCAGCACGAACGGGAAGTCCCGGGTTGGGAGTAAACTCGCCTCGACGCCGCGCTCCGCCCCGACCAGCACGATCCGCCAATCGGGATGGGCTCCCCGAAGCGAACCGGCGACGGCGAGGGCCGGCATCAGATGGCCTCCGGTTCCGCCACCGGCGATCAGAATCGTGCGAGCTGTCATTTGGCGGCGGCGCGTCCCCGCATCCGTCCCACGCTGATCAGTACCCCCACACCGAGCAGGGTGACCATGAGGTTCGAGCGGCCGGAGGACATGAACGGCAGCGCCAGACCTGTGGTCGGCATCAGGCCCATATTGACCGCCATGTGCATGAGCGCGGTGAGGCCGATCGATCCGGTGAGTCCGGCCGCCAGGTACTGTCCGAAAGGATCGGGGGCGGTCTGGGCAATCCGGAAACCAAGCCAGCAGGTGAGGCCGAACATGCCGAGGAGAAACATCACGCCAAGAAACCCCCACTCCTCGCCGACGGTGCTGAACAGAAAATCGGAGGAAGCCTCGGGCAGATAGTGCAGCTTGAGCTGGCCTTCACCGAATCCGGTGCCGGTGAGCCGGCCGGCCGCGAAGCCGATGGTCGCCTGATTCAATTGCCAGTCGGTCTGTTCTTCGCACTTGGCCGCCAGGCCGAGGAAGCATTTGGCCCGCTGAAACCGGTAGGGCCTGGCCATAATCGCGCCGACGCCGAGAAACACCACGACCACGAACAGCAACATGAACTGACCGATCCGGGCCCCGGCCGCGAACAGCACGATGCCGCCGAGCAGCACGATAACCGTGGCCATCGACAGGTTCGGTTCGAGCAGCACGAGAAGCGCCACCAGACCGGTGACCACGAGCACGGGCCCCATGCCCTTCTTGAAATTGCGGATCTGGTCGCCCTTCTTCGCCGCCATCATCGCCGCCCAGACCACCACCGCAAAACGCGCCAGTTCCGACGGCTGGAAGCTCGCCCCGGGGAGATTGATCCACCGCCGGGCGCCGTTGATCTTCCGGTTGATCGAGCCAAGTCCCGGCACGAGCAGGACGGCCAACAGCACCACCGTCACCCCGAGCAGCGGCCAGGCCCACCCCCGCCAGCGCTGATAGTCGATGCGCGCCACCACGAGCAAGGCAAACGCGCCGACCGCGGCAGCCGAGAGCTGCTTCAGAACCTCGCGGCCGCCCTGGGCGTCGAAGCTCGCGGCCGAATACACGCTGGCAATACCGAACACCGTGAGGGTGGCCGCAATCACTCCAAGCAGCCGGGTTTCCCATCGGACATCGGACGGATGTTCAACTGGTGAAGGGCTCATGAGTTCTCCGCCGCTGCCCGGAACCGGGCGCCCCGCTCTTCGTAGTTTGCGAACATGTCATAGCTGGAACACGCGGGGGACAGCAGCACCGCATCGCCTGGCAGGGCCAGCGCACAGGCCTTGGCAATTACCTCGGCGAAATCGCCCGCGGGCGTGACCGGGACTGACCCGGCCAGGTCCGCCGCGATCAGCGGCCCCGCCTCGCCGTAGGCGATCACCGCCCGGCACCGCCCGAGAAGCGGGATCAGGCCGCGGTACGACTCGCCCTTGTGGCGGCCGCCCAGCAGCAGGACGAATGGCCGATTCAGGGCCGCGACCGCCACCGTGGTCGAGGCGACATTGGTCGCCTTGGAGTCGTTGATCCAGAGGATCCCGGCCCGGTCCGCGACCGGTTCCATCCGATGCGGGAGCGCCGTAACCGACGCCAGCCCGGCGGCCAACTCGGCGACGGTCAAGCCGAGGGCCCGGCCAGCCAACGCGGCGGCAAGCGCGTTCGCCACGTTGTGATCTCCCAGCAGCGGAAATCGGCCTCGTGGCAGAAGCGCCTCGTCCCCAAGCATGAGCTGATCCCCCGCGCGGTCGTACCACGCCGCGGCGCGGCCCAGCACGCTGAAGCGTTCACGATGGCCGGCCGGCGTGCCGGCACGATCTTCGGAGGCCGGGTCGTCGGCATTGGTGATCCAGCGGGACGCCGGCGTGGCATTGGCGAAAAGCCGCATCTTGTCGGCGTAGTAGGCGTCGAGCGACGGATACCGATCAAGATGGTCGGGTGCGAGGTTGGTCAGAACCCCAACCGTCGGTGCGACGCTGGGCATGTCGTGCAGCTGAAAACTCGACAACTCGACGGCCATCACCTCCGGACGGTCGGGCCCGAGCGCCACTTCGGTGAGCGGGGTCCCGATGTTGCCGGCGGTTCTCGCCTTCCGGCCGGCCTGGGCCAGCAGATGTCCGGCAATCGCTGTGGTCGTCGTTTTGCCGTTGGTCCCCGTCACCGCAACAAACGGAATGCCCCGGAGCGCCCGGAGTCCCAACTCGGCCTCGGCCCAAACCGGAACTCCGGCCCGGGTGGCTGCGGTCACCGCTTCCGCCTCGGGAGGGACCCCGGGGGAAAGCACGAGCAGCCGGGACCGGGCGATTCGGCCAAGATCGTGACTGCCGACGTCAACGGCGGCCCCGGTCGCCCGAAGCGCGACCGCCGCGGATTGGACGCCGGGCCCGCCGCCGCCATCCGACGCGTAGGCCGGGGCGCCGATGCTGCGCAACAGCTTCACCGCCCCGACCCCGCTTCGGCCCAAACCGACCACGGCCACTTCACCCGGCCGCACGAGCCCATCCAACAGATTCATCAACGCAACTTGAGCGTCGCGAAGGCGACCAGCGCGGCCAGCAAGCCCACGATCCAGAACCGGACCACGACCTGAGTCTCCTTCCATCCCTTCTTCTCGAAGTGATGATGGAGCGGCGCCATGCGGAAGACCCGGTGGGCGTCCGCGTATTCCTGGCCGCGGCTTCGCTTGAAGTACTTGTACACACCAACTTGCAGGATGACGGACATCTGCTCGGCCACAAAGACGGCGCCGATGATCACCAGCAGAAATTCCGCCCGGACCAGGATCGCGACCGTGCCGAGCGCCCCGCCGATAGCCAGACTCCCGGTGTCTCCCATGAACACCTGCGCCGGGTGGGCGTTGAACCACAGAAAACCGATGGAGGCGCCCATGAGCGCCGCACAGAACACCGTCAGCTCGCCCGCGCCGGGGAGGTAGTAGAAATTGAGGTAGGACGTCATGTCCACTCGGCCGAAGACGTAGGCGAAGAGCGCGAAGGCCGCCGCCGCGATCGCCGTGAGTCCGGTGGCCAGCCCGTCGAGCCCATCGGTCATGTTGACGGCGTTGCTGGTACCGGTGACCACGAAGGTGACGAAGCCCACGTAAGCGAGCGGCGCGAAGACGACGACGGTGTATTTGAGGAACGGCAGGACCGTGGCCGTGGCGGGCAGCGTCGCCTCAGCGACCACCGGCTGGAGCCAGAGGTACAGACCGAGGGCGATCCCGAAGCTGCATTGGCCGACCAGCTTCCAGCGAGCGACCAGGCCGCGCGGCTTCCCCTGCACCACCTTGAGATAATCGTCGAGGAACCCGATGGCTCCGGTCCAAAGGGTGGCGAGCATCGCCACGACCACGAATCGATTGGTGAGCGGGGCCCAGAGGAGCGTTGGCACGACGGTCGCAAGGATGATGATGAAGCCGCCCATGGTCGGCGTGCCCCGCTTCACCTCGTGATTCGCCAGAAGCCCGGTTCGGACCACCTGACCGACCTTGAGGGCATGCAGCTTCGCGATGATGGCCGGTCCCGAGGCGAACGCGATCAGCAGGGCTGTGACGACCGCGCCCCCGGCCCGAAAGCTGATGTAGTTGAAGAGATTGAAAATGATGTAATCGCGCCCGAGCGGGGCAAGCAAGTGATAGAGCATCGGCTTTCGGCCTAGGGTTCGGTACGGCCCACCAGATCAGGAATCATCCGTTCCAGCGCCACTCCGCGGGAGCCCTTCAATACCACCAACTCGTCGCCGCGCAGATGGAGTGCCAGCCGACGCCCCATGGTCGGCGCATCCTCCGCCACCACCAGCCGGTCGCCGAGTTGAGCTCGCCATGGTCCAAGGGCGGCAACGAAAGCGCCGACGGCCGCCAGGAGGTCCGGATTGAGTGCCACAAGTGCCTCCGCGACTTCCGAGTGCAGCGCGGCGGCGTCAGCCCCAAGTTCAAGCATCGTCCCGGCCACGAACACCAGGCGTCGGGTACCTCGAATCGCACGCACCACGTCGATCAAGGCCCGGAACGACGCCGGGTTCGCGTTGTAGCAGTCATTCAGGATCGTGAGCGGACCGTGCTCAACGACTTCGCCACGGCCCGCAGGAATGGTAAACGACTCGAGCGCTCGCGCTACCGGCCCGGGCTCAAGGCCGAGTTCCCGCGCGGCGGCCCAAACCAGCATGGCGTTGCCCGCCTGATGGCGGCCGAGTTGCGCCACGACGAAGGTCTCCCCGCCGACCGA
Organism: Gemmatimonadota bacterium; assembly: GCA_031394255.1. Classification (GTDB taxonomy): domain Bacteria; phylum Gemmatimonadota; class Gemmatimonadetes; order Gemmatimonadales; family GWC2-71-9; genus SHZU01. The sequence goes on along the minus strand of JANMXA010000238.1, from coordinate 4,092 downwards.
GACCGACGGCCGCCCATTCGGCGCCAGGTGGACTTCATCCGGCACGACGTCCGCCCCGGCGAGGCCGGCGGTCACGACCCGCTTCGCAAGGAGCCGCGCACCGGCCGCCAGCGCCGGCTCGTCTACCCCCACCACGGCCACTGGCACGTCCTTGACCAGCGCGAGTTTCTCCGCCAGCACGCCTTCGAGCGACCCGAAACCTTCCAGGTGGCCGGCGGCAACGTTGGTCACGATCGTCAGGGCCGGCTCGATGATCTCCCGATAGCGGGCGATCTCGCCGGGCAAGTTGGCGCCGGCCTCGACGACCATGGCTTCGGTCTCGTCCCCCGCTTCGAGTATGGTCTGCGGCACACCGACCAGATTATTGAGATTGGCTCGCGTGGCGTGGACCGTGTACTTCGTGGCCAGCGCCGCCGCCATCATCTCCTTGGTCGAGGTCTTCCCGTTCGTGCCGGTAATGGCGACCACCGGCCCACGAAACGCGCGGCGCCGGAACCGAGCCAGCAGTCCGTAGGCCCGCAACGTGTCCTCCACCGGATAGCAGGTAAGGCCGGTTACCGTCGCCGTGCCGATCCGGACCACCGCGCCGGTCGCACCCGCGTCGTGCGCGGCGGCGAGGAACGTGTGCCCGTCGAACCGTTCGCCGACCAGCGCCACGTAGAGGCTGGCAGGGCCGATCTTCCGGGTGTCGGTCGACACGTCAGCGTAGCGCCGCGCGGGATCGCCGGCACCCAGCCCGAGCGCCTCCCGCACGGCGGCGTCCGTCCACCGCATCATCGGCCGGCCAGCGCGTCGGCCACGATCTCCCGCTCATCGAACGGCACGTATTCCTTGCCGATCACCTGGTAGGTCTCATGGCCCTTCCCCGCCAGGAGAAGCGTGTCCCCCGCCCGGGCTTCGCCTAACGCCCACCGGATCGCCGCCCGGCGATCGGGCTCGCGGTGGAGTACCGTGCCGGCTGGCACCCCGTCGGCCACTTCATCGACGATCAGACCGGGGTCTTCGGTTCGTGGGTTGTCGGACGTCACCACCACGACGTCGCCGACCTCGGCCGCAATGCGGCCCATGATCGGCCGTTTGCCGCGGTCACGATCCCCGCCGCATCCAAACAGGACGATCAGCCTACCCGGCGTCAGCGGCCGTAACGTTCGCAGGACCCGCTCGAGCGCGTCCGGTTTGTGGGCGTAGTCCCGGATCACCACGCAGGGCGCTTCCACCAGCCGTTCCATCCGCCCCGGTACCTGCGGCGCCGTGCCAAGCCGCTCCGCCACCGTCGCGAGGTCGATGCCCATCCCAAGCGCCACCGCGGCGGCACCAAGGGCATTCGCCACGTTGAAGTCCCCCGGCAGGGGTAGGTCCACCTCGGCCCGCCCGAATCGGCCCGCCAGCACAAACCGGCTTCGAGTCGGAAGCAGCACGGCCGCCTCCGCCCGAACCTGGGCATCCGGGCCCATGCCGAACGTGACGACGCGCCGCCGCTCGACCAGGTCCTGCCAGGCCGGATCGTCGGCGTTCACGGCCGCCGTTCCGCCGGGGACCAGATAGTCCATCAACTTGAGTTTGGCCGTCCGGTACTCGTCCATCGTCTTGTGATAGTCGAGGTGTTCGCGTGACAGATTGGTGAATATCGCTCCGTCAAACGTGAGCCCGTCGAGCCGGCCCTGATCGAGACTGTGGGACGAGGTCTCCATCGCGACCCGCTTCACGCCAGCCGCCACCAGCCCGGCGAGCGTGGCCTGGAGGTCCACCGGCCCGGGCGTCGTGAGCGACCCGGCCGTCGATGCAATCGGCCGGTCGCTGCCGTCGAATGCTCCAAGCGTTCCAACACTTCCGGCGGTTCCGTCGGCATTGAACAGGTGCCGCGTCAGGAGCGTCGTTGTCGTCTTGCCGCTCGTGCCGGTCACCCCGATCAGCGAAAGCTGGCGACCAGGATCGTCATACCAGGCCCGGGCCAGCTCAATCGCGGCCAGCCGTCCGTCGGTCACCACCATTTCCGGTATCGCGAGACCTTGGCGGACTTCCACCACCGCCGCAACGGCTCCCGCCCTGACCGCGTCAGCCAGATACCGATGCCCGTCAGCCTGGGAGCCACGAACCGCTATGAACATGGTGCCCGGCTGTACGGCGCGGCTGTCGGTCGTGAGTTGGCTCAGGGCCGGCAGCCCAGGCCCCGGGTCGCGGAGCAGGCCGGCGCGTTGCAATGCTGCGATCAGCGAGGGACCACTGGGGTGGTTGGTCACGGGCGCTCTCGATTGGCGAATACGGTGACGGTCTTGCCGGCGGCGAGGGAATCCCCGGCTTCCGGCAGCGTACGCGTGACGCTGCCGAGGCCTTCGAGGCGCACCCGAAAACCGCGACGGTGGAGGGACGCCGCCGCGGCCCGCGAAGAATAGCCCACGACATCGGGGACCAGACGACTCTCGATGCGCGGGGCCAAGGCGCGAAGGGGCAGCTCAACCCAGGTCCGTGGCGCCGGCGGCCCTGAATCGGCCGGGCGCGACCCAGTCTGCACCACTTGATCGTCCGCGAGCCGACTCCGGTCGAGTGCGGTCTTTCTGGCTGAGAGGGCCTGCGACAGCATTCGCCGAACCAGAGGCGCGGCAACGAAGCCGCCATAGTAGACGCCGTGCGGCTTCTCCACCCGAACGACGACGACCAGTTGCGGGTCCTTGGCCGGGAAGATCCCGGCAAAGCTCGCGGCGTGCTCGTTGGAATAGCGGCGATTGATCACCAATTTGGCGGTGCCGGTCTTGCCAAGCACACCACCCTTCACCTGCGCCTGGCCCCCGGTACCCGAGTCCGCCGCCGACAGGGCGAGAAACCCGCGGATCTCCTCGGCTACCCGCGCCGAAACGGCCCGGCGCACCACGAGGGGCTCGTGCCGGTAGACGACCTTACCCTCCGGCGACCGGATTTCCTTGATCACGGTTGGGGCCAGCAACAGACCGTCGTTGGCAATAGCCCCGTAGGCCGCGGCCAGCTGGATCGGGGTCACTTCCACGCTGTAGCCCATGGCGACACTGGGGCCGTGATCCCCGGGCCGCCATTCGTCGGGCCGGTACAGCTTGCCCGACGCTTCGGCCGGGAATTCAACGCCGGTCGGGCTGCCGAATCCGAAACTCCGGAGCGCGTCGAAGTGCTCGTCGGGATTGAGTCGAGTACTGAACTTGACGATCCCGATATTGCTGGACACCTGAATGGTCCGGGCGAGGCTCAAGGGCACCTTCTGCGGGTGATCGTCGGTGATGGGCCGGAACCTGCCATTCCGGAGCGGCAGCTTCCAATGGCCCCCCTCCGGCGCGACCCGGTCACCCGGCTTGACCCGGTCGAGCGAGAGCAGCGCTGCGGCTGTGAACGGTTTGGCGGTCGAGCCCGGCTCGAAGGAGCTCTGGAAGAACGACGCGGTGGCGAGTGGCCGTCCGGCGTCATCGACCTCTCGAGAGGCGGCGGCCAGCACTTCCCCGGTCCGGGGGTTCAGAAAGATGATATCGGCGCGCTCGGGTGTGAACTCCCTGAACACCGCGGACAACCCGCCCTCCGCGATCTCCTGCAGTTCCTTGTCGATGGTGAGCGTGACGTCGTAGCCCCGGATGGGCGCCCGGGCCATCCGTCCGGGTGACTCATAGGTTCGGCCGGCGGCATCCTTGACGAACACCGCCTCCCCAGGCCGCCCCTGCAGCAGCGAATCGAGAAACCGTTCCAGGCCCGAGGCGCCCCGAGCACTGTCGGGAGAAAGCGCGCCGATCAGCGGGCGGGCGAGAGGGCCTGAGGGATACTCACGCCGATAGATCGGCCGAAGGTACACGCCCTTGAGATCCCGAACCCGGCGGACCTGACCAGCGGTGAACGGACCGTTCGCGTAGAAGTCATCGCCCGTCCGTAGGGCCTGTCGCAGCAACTCGGTCCGCTTGCCAATGTCGGTTCGGTAGATCGCCAGGAATGCCTCGGCATTGCGGATCTGATCCCCGGCCACGTCGATGTGGTATTGCTCCAGGGAGGCCGCGAGCGCGGTGCCGCTCCGGTCGTAGATCACGCCGCGCGGCGCGTCGAGCACCCGGTGCTCGGTCCTCTGCCGCGCGACGACCTTGGCGT
>JANMXA010000237.1:0-18916 GCA_031394255.1 Gemmatimonadota bacterium | reverse complement strand
CGGGGCATTGGGGCACCGACCCGGTCTTCCTCAATGCGGTTCGAACGCTGATCCTCGCTGGACGGGCGGTGTCGTGACCGGCGCGGCCGAGTTCTTCGAAGAATTGCGGCGCGAATACCTGGCTGAGGCGCCGGCCCGCCTCGGTGAACTGCGGAAAGACCTCGAAGCGCTGAACGCCGCCGAGCCCGACGCGGCGGCCTCGCTCAAGGTCCGGCTCCATCGTCTCGCGGGCTCTGGCGGCAGCTACGGCTTTCCCGACATCAGCGCCATCGCCCGTTCAACCGAGCAATGGCTGGCAGAGCACCCCGGGCCCGACCAGGAAGGGATCGCCAGACTCCGGGACGCCGTAGCAACCATCGCCGGCTTGTTCGATCGTGCCGCCGCTTCGCTCGGACTCCCCGTGGCCTCCTCGCCACCCAAGGCGTCGGCGTTCGGGTGGCAGGCCCTCATTATTGGGCCGGCCGGCAACCTGACCGACCAGGTCGAGTCCGCCCTCCGTGATGCCCAGTTCTCGGTCAAACGGCAGTTGTCAGGATTTCAACCAGAATCAGTGCCGGTGTCGGAGCGCCCCGATCTGGCGGTGGTGATTGGGACCAGCAGGGAAGAAACCGACGACGTCGTTGCCCGGTGGGCGCTTCCGGGGCCCATGCGACCGGGTGCCGTCGTTCTGGTCGGGGCACCCGAGGGGACCGACCCGTTGTCGCAACCGATCGCAAGCGTGGACGCGCTCATTCCCGCCGAGCGGGTGGAATACGCCCTGCTCGGGTATGCCCGAGCGCTCGGCCGGTCAGTCACCACTCCCCGATCAGTCCTGATCGTGGACCCCGACGACAGCGGAGCGACGCGCGCCCTGGCCAGCGCCCTCGAGGGGGGCACCTGCCGGGTCGCTGTGGCGGGCAGTGCGGCGGCGGCCCGGCCTCTGCTGCTGCAGGAGACCTGGGATCTGGTGGTCGTCGCCTGGCGGCTGGTGGACACGGCACCTGCTGCGCTGATCCGCTGGATTCACCAGCTTCCGCGCCGACGCCTTGCCCCGGTGGTCGTGCTGGCAGCGCAAATCAGTGACGACGACCGGCTGGCGTCGATCCGGGTCGGCGCCGAAGACGTCCTCCTCAAGACCTCGACCCCGGCGTACCTGGCCCAGTGCGTTCTGGCCCATATCGACCGGAACCGGACGGTCCGGGCGGTGGCCCACCGAGACGACTTGACCGGGCTGCTCAACCACGAGGCGATCGGGGAGGAGCTCGAGCGGGCTATCGCGGTGGCTCGCCGAGCGAATGAGACGGTCGCCCTGCTGGTGTTCGACATCGATCACTTCCGCCGGGTGAACGAAATCCACGGATCTGTGGCCGGCGACCAGGTTCTGGTGCATGTCGGGAGGCTCATTGCCGGCACGGTTCGGACCAGCGACGTGGTGGCCCGGGTTGGCGGCGAGGAATTCGGAGTGTTGGTGCGTCGATGCCGTGCAGAAGATGCGATGCGACTGGCGGAGAAGGTCCGGGCCGCGATCGCGAGCACGCCAACGATACTGCCGGATCGGGACATTCCGGTGCGGTTGTCAGCTGCCGTGGCCTGTTATCCTGATCACGGGGCGGCCGCACAGGACATTCTCCGGGCGGCCGACAAGGCCCTCCTTGCCGCAAAAAACACCGGCCGGGACCGTGTGGTCCCGGCCGGTGCCATCTAGCCAAGCCCTTCTCCGCTCAGTGGGGGAAACTCAGGGACAGCGGCGCTACGTCCCTGGGGTTATCGTCACCGAACAAGAGCCGACCTTCCTTGAATGAGGCCCCGCGCAGGGTCAGGGCGAGCACTTCGCCCAGTTCGGTCACCGGGTGAATCGTGACCTTCTGCCGAATCTCCTCGGTCAGATCGCTGAGATCCGCTTCGTTGTCCTTCGGGATGATGATCTGATGGATGCCGGCCCGGACGGCGCCCAGGATCTTCTCCTTGAGGCCCCCGATCGGCAACACCCGCCCCCGAAGGGTGATCTCACCCGTCATCGCGATGTCGTGACGGGCCGACCGTCCAGACATGGCCGAGACGATCGCCGTGGCCATCGTCACACCCGCCGACGGACCATCCTTCGGAATCGCCCCCGCCGGGACATGGATGTGGACGTCACGATCGAACATCTCGTCGGCGATTCTGAGCCCAGCGGCGTGCGAGCGGGCGTAGGTCCACGCGGCCCGGGCCGACTCCTTCATCACGTCGCCAAGCTGGCCGGTGAGGACCAACTCACCTTTGCCTCGCATCGTTGACGCTTCGACGAACATGATGTCGCCGCCGACCGGGGTATAGAACATCCCGGTCGAGACGCCGACCTGATCCTCGCGAGCCATCTTTTCCGGATGGACCTTGGCTCGGCCGAGGAACTCGTCCACGGTTTCCTTCGAGATTTCGATCGCGCCCGAGGCCTCGCCGGAGGCGAGCTTGCGGGCCACCTTCCGGGCCACTTTGCCGATTTCCCGTTCGAGCTGACGAACCCCCGATTCCCGGGTGTACTCGCTGATGATGTCAGCGAGCGCCTCATCAGCGATGGTGATCGGGCGGCCCTTGAGCCCGTTCTCCTCGAACTGTCGCGGGATCAGATACTTCTGGGCGATGATCCGCTTCTCGCCTTCGGTGTAGCCGGAGAACTCGACGCTCTCCATCCGATCGAGGAGCGGGCCGGGAATGTTCTGGACGAAATTGGCGGTACAGATGAAGAGCACCTCCGACAGGTCGAACGGAACGCCGAGGTAGTGATCGACAAAGGTGTCGTTCTGAGCCGGGTCGAGCACCTCGAGCAGAGCCGACGCCGGGTCCCCCTGGAAAGAGACACCGAGCTTGTCCACTTCATCGAGCAGGAAGACCGGGTTCTTGGTGCCGGCCTGCTTCAACCCCTGGATGATCCGTCCGGGCATGGCGCCGACATAGGTCCGGCGGTGGCCGCGGATGTCGGCCTCGTCTCGAGCTCCACCCAGTGAGATCCGGACGTACTTCCGGCCCATGGAGCGGGCAATCGACTTCGCCACGGAGGTCTTGCCCACGCCCGGCGGGCCGATGAAGAGCAGGATCGGTCCCTTGGCCTTGTCGTCGGCGTTCCCGGAGGGTTTCGAGGCTTTGTTCTCGATCTCGGGCCGTTCGAACTCACCGGTCATGGTGGTATCGGCATCCTTGGCGTCTTCGACCTGCTGGTCAGCCGCCTCGCGGAGAGCCCGTGCGGCACGCTCTTCGGCCTGCTTCAGCTGGCGAACCGCCAAGAACTCCAGCACGCGATCCTTGACGTCGCCGAGCGCATAGTGGTCGGTCTCGAGGATATCGGACGCGGTCTTGAGATCCAGATGCTCATCGGACCGGACGTTCCAGGGCAGTTCAGCCACCGTCTCGAGGTAATTCCGGATGACCTGGGTCTCCATGGATTCGCGGCCGATCCGCTCGAGGCGACCCAACTCCCGGTCGACCTCCTTGCGGGCGTCGGCCGGCAGGTCGAGAGCGGCGAGCTTGGTCTTGAGCTCGTCGAGCTCGTCGCCCTCGTCTTCTTCGCCGAGTTCGCGGCGGATCTGCTTCAGCTGTTCGCGGAGGACCATCTCGCGCTGACGCTCGCCCAGTTCTTCCTGGACCTGGGTCTTGATCTCCTCTTGCGCGTCGAGGACGGAGATCTGGCGTTGGACGTGAACGAGTACCCGGCGCAACCGTTCCTCGACCGACAGGGTCTCGAGCAGGCTCTGGCGCTGAATGGCGGGCACGTCGATGTAGCCCGCCACCAGATCGGCAAAGCGACCGGGATCGCTGGTATTCGACAACACCTGCTGGACCACGTCTTCCGGCAGTCCCGACTTGTGACCGAGCTCGGCGGCGCGTTGCCGGACTTCGCGGTAGAGGCCGATGAAGGCCGGGTCTTCACTGTTGAGCGGCGCCATTTCCTCCGCGTCCCGGACAATCGCCTCGAGGAATCCGTCGCGTTCGGTCAGATGGATCGCAATGGCGCGCCGATCGCCATTGAGGAGGACCTGCATGCCGGTCAGCCCGCGCTGCACCTGGGCGATTTTGGCGATCGTCCCGATGGTGTAGAGGCCGTCGGAATTGACCTGCTCGGTGTTTTCGCGCTGACAGAGCGTGAGTATGAGTTTATCGGGGGAGGCGAGTGCCGCCTCGATCGCTCGCACGGTCCCGGGGCGACCGGCGCCGATCGGCGTGGTCACTCCGGGGAAAAGCACGAGTTCCCGGAGGGGGAGCACGGGAAGCGTCATGCGCTCAGACATCGTTGGATCCTTTCCTTTGCGTGATTCGCGGCCACACCGCGCCGACCAACTGGAGAAGGGCATCGGTCATGCCATCACCGACTGACCGGGCCTATCTCGTTTGCTTTGAAGCTGTTGGACTCGAAAACGATGGCAAGTGACAGGCCGACAGGCTGGTACGAACCCTGCCTGAAGGCCAGCGAGCACCACGAGAACATGCCAGAATGACCGACGGTCGGCTAGACCCCAACGGGAGGGTCGGCCGGGTTGGCGGGGAATTGGGCGTTGCCCTTCCGGCGACCTTGAGCGAAATTGGTAAGCTCTTGCGGCAACAACGTTTCGCTGATTGGAACGCGCGAGCGGGATGACCGAACCGAACAACTCATTCGACCGACCCCTGGCCCAGCGCCTCAAAGAAGCGCTGGGAGAAGCCTACACGATCGAAGGAGAGATCGGCCGTGGGGGCATGGGTGTCGTCTATCGGGCCCGTGACGAGCGACTGCAGCGACGCGTCGCGATCAAGGTATTGCCTCCGGAGTTGGCATTCCAGAAAGACATCCGCGAGCGATTTACTCGCGAAGCCCAGACAGCCGCGCGGCTGTCCCATCCGCACATCGTGCCGATTCACGACGTGGGCGAGGGCCAGGGTCTGGTGTACTTCGTCATGGGTTATGTCGAAGGCGAATCTCTCGGGGCGCGAATCAAGCGGCGCGGCAAGCTCCCGGCCGACGAGGCCCGCCGCATCATGAAGGAAACCGCGGACGCGCTCTCGGCCGCCCACAGCCTTTCGATCATCCATCGCGACATCAAGCCGGACAACGTGCTGCTCGAAGGCACCCGAGGCCGGGTGATGGTCACGGACTTCGGCATTGCCAAGGCGTTGTCCGGGGGATCCGGCGCGACCCTGACCGGCGTCGGGGTCGCGATCGGTACCCCACAATTCATGAGCCCCGAGCAGGCAGCCGGCGAGCGTGAGATCGACGGCCGTTCGGATCTGTACAGCCTCGGTGTGGTCGCCTTTCAGATGCTGACCGGCGAGCTGCCGTTCAACGCGCCGACGGTGGCCGGGATCCTGATGAAGCAGATCACGGAGCCGGCGCCGGTCCTGCACTTGACCCGTCCCGAGGTGCCTGAAGACCTGTCCCTCGCCGTGGCTCGTTGCCTCGAGAAGGATCCCGAGAACCGGTGGCCAACCGCGGATGCGCTTCGGCGATCGCTGGAGAGCCGTACCGTGACGGGATACCGACCCACCAACAACACCGGGGTGCGGACGGCAGTGCGCCAGTCCCCGACCGCCTCGACCGGGACCCGGCCTCGGCCGTCGTCAGGCGATCGGTCACGCCCTGCGCGGCCGCTGACCGGGGCGGCGCCGCGGGGCCCTGGCGAAGTTTATGGTGGGTTGGCGCGCCGGCAGACCCCGGGCCGCCCGGCTTCGATTGCCGGCGGCAATTGGGTTCGGAACGACCGCGGTGAGTGGGTCCGGCGGGGAGAAGCGGACGTCCCGCCGATGCATGACACCGGCGAGCCCCAGATCGTCCAGAAGGTCCGGGAGCAATTCGCCCGCTGGGCGGCCGTCACCGGCGGGACATTCCTCCTCAACATGGCCACGGGGCTCAGTGGCCCGTGGTTCCTGTTCGTGGCCGGCGGCATGGGGATTCCGCTCCTCAAGAGCTACGCCCAGTTGTGGCAGCAAGGGTACAGCTGGCGGGATGTCTTGAACCGGCCCCCGGCACCGGACGCCATCGAGGCGGGTACGCCGGGCAAGGGCGGCAAAGCCCGTCGGTCGCTCGCCGCTCCGAGAGAGAGCGAGTACGGGAAGTACTTCGACAAGGTTCGGCAGGTCCATACCGACCGAGCGGCGATCCTCGGCATGATGCAGCGCCTCTCGCCGGCCGATCGCCAGATGCTTCCCGAGGTCGTGGAAACGACCGAAGGACTCTACAGCCGGGCGATGGACATGGCCCGGACGCTCAACGACCTCGACCAGGGCTTCACCTCGGAATCGCCGGACCGGATCAAGGCGCGGCTCGAAGAGCTCTCCAATCAGGCGCAGAGCGAAGAGCGGGACCGCCAGTTCCGGCTTCTGGAGCAGCAGTTCCGCTCGGCGGTCGAGGTCTCGGGCCGGCGTCAGGCCATTGCCGACCGGCTCGAGTCAAGCATCCTCGCCATGCAGAACGTCCGGTTCGATTTGATCCGGGTCCGGTCCGCCGGGGTCGGCAACGTCGTCGGTGACTTGACGCAGGCCACGCAGGCTGCGCGGGCGCTGTCCCGGGACGTCGACCATCTGATCGCGGCCGCCGCCGAGATCAAAGAGGCCACTAGTTGACCGAGCAGTTCACCACGCAGGACTACTGGGAACGACGCCTTCGAGATCACTTCAGTCTCGAGGGCGTCGGCTATTTGCGCCTTGGTCGCCGGTTCAACGAGTGGATGTACCGGGTGCGGGGCGACGTGTTCGACCGCATCGCCGCCGAAGAACGCTGGCGGCGCGGACCGGGGGCGCCGAAGCTGCTGGTGGCCGACGTCGGCGCGGGAACGGGATTCTACGTCGACCGGTGGCTCAAACTCGGGGCCAGCGTGACCGGCGTCGACTTGACGGCCGTCGCGGTTCAAAACCTGGCCGGCCGCTTCCCTGCGGGTCGCTTTGTTCAGGCCGACATCGGCCTCCCGCTCGCGGCACCTCTGGCGGAGGAGCAGGGGCGCTATGACGTGATCAGCGCCTTCGACGTGCTGTTCCACATCGTCGACGACCAGCTGTACGATCGGGCGTTGGCCAACATCGCGAAGCTGCTCAAGCCGGGCGGCACCTTCGTCTGGTCCGACAACTTCGTGCATCAGCCGACGGTTCGGGTGACCCATCAGGTGAGCCGCTCCCTGGCGGAGATCTCGGGCGCCCTCGATCGGGCCGGCGTCGAGATCGTGCGCCGAGTCCCCATGTTTGTACTGATGAACTATCCGGCCGACACGACCTCCCGGCTGGCTCAGTGGGCGTGGACCGCGATGGTGGCACCCGCGATGGCAAGCGATATCCTCGGCGGGGCATTGGGGGCCTTGCTTTATCCGCTGGAGCGGCGGCTCGTGGCCAGCCGGACCGAAAGCGCCAGCACCGAACTCATGGTCTGTCGAAGGCGCGCATGAAGACTCTGCCGTCAAACCGGGCGCTGGCGATCCTCATCGCTCGATGGATCCTGGGCCTGATCTTCTTCATGGCGGGGTGGTACAAGGTTTTCCAGATGGGGCCGGTCGGTCACGCCCACAAGTTCTTCGTCGATCCGTACCGCGATTCGTTTCTGCCGATGTGGTCCCTCTGGGCCGCCGGCACGGCCGTGCCGTTCGTGGAACTCGGGGCCGGGGCGCTGGTGATGCTGGGGTGGTTCCGGCGGCCGGCGTACATTGGACTGGGCGCCGTGCTGGTGATGGTCACGTTCGGCCATCTCCTGGCGGAACCGCTATACGAATTTCACACCCACGTCATCCCGCGCACCGCGCTCCTGCTGTTCGTGCTGGTCATGCCGGCGGGCGAGGATACCGTGAGCCTCGACCACTGGTTCGGGAACCGTCGCGAAGCCCAACGGTAGGCCCCCGCCCTCCATCTTTCGCCGGCCCTTCCGATACCGGGCGACATGTCCAGATCAGGGATGTCCGGGATTGTAGCCCTGGCCGTGCTGACCGGCTGCGGCCAGGCTGATTCCGCCGGCCTGGGTCCAGCGGGCGGGGGCGGCAGCACCAAGCTCGGCTCCTGCGGATCGGAGACGGCGGTGTTCACCGTGATGCCGGTCGACCCAACCGACCTCTACGGCTGGGTCCCTCTCGGTCAGATGGGCCCGCCGGCGCATACCTTCCGACGGATCACCAGTACCTCTACGTCAACAATCCGACGACTCCCTCGGTCTCGCCGTCAGTGCCGGTCAAATCACCCGGGGCCATCCACATCGTCCGGGTGAGGACCCAGTGTCACGAGCTCAACCGGTCCGACTACTCGATCGATTTTCAGGTCTGCAAGGAACTGCTGGGGTATTTCGCCCACCTGCAAACTCTTGATGGGTCCTTTCGGCGTATACGGGCTCGATTTTGGCCTGTACGACCGGCGGATCAGTCCACACGCCTTTGCCAATCCGGCCCGGTGGGTCAGTAGCGGCGACGGGTTCGACCGGTATCATGTCGTAGCGCCGAGTGACTATTTCGCGGAGCCAGCCCGGAGTGCCGTGGGGCAGAAGGTCGGAAGCTTCGATGGATCGGTACACCGGACGGCCGCGCCGATCGGAGGAACGATCGCGTCCGACGTCGCCGGATCGGCTCAGGGCGCCTGGTTCAATGACGGCCTGCCCACGTCCCCGGAAGGGCCGCATCTCGCGCTGGCCCCCGACAACGTGGCGCCGGGACTCCAGGTCTTCTCGATCGGCCTGTCGCAGCCGGGCGTGGCGTCCGGCACCTGGCGGTTCACGCCGCAGGGCAGCGGGCTGGTGAACCGCTCGTTCGCCGAGGCCGCACCAGGCCCCACCATCTACTGCTATGAGGGCGTCATGGGTGGCGTGACATTTCTCCGGCTGGGCAGCGCCACGACGCTGACCCTGGAAGTGCGAAACGGCCCGGCAACCTGCGGGGCCGCCGAGCCGTGGGGCTTCTCCGGCGCGAGCTTCACCTACCGACGTTAGGCATCATCGACCCCGGACCGGGATCGGGTCTGGGGTTTCCACCACATCACGAATCCGGTCGCCGACTGGACCAGGAAGCCGAACGAGCCGGCGGCATACAGGAGCTTCATCGGCAAGCGGTAATTGCGGCCGGTGTGGAGATCGTGCACGGTTTTTCGGGTGGCGATCTCCTCGGGGGTCCGCGGAGGCGGCTCTTTCCCATCCTCGCGTTCGACCTCGGTCAGCACCAGGCCGATCCCTGACAGCGAGAGCACCAGCATGATCACGGTGGCGAGAAGGCCGAGCGAGTGGTGGAGATCGAACAGGGCGCGCCACCAGCCCCGCCGGAACTCGATGGCCACAATCTTCCGCCTCCACCAGAGATACACGCCGCCCAGGATCAACAACGAACTCAGCACGGTTGAGGTGATGACGAGCCACTCGCCGGGCTCGCCGATCATGAGCCGGGTGTGGAGCCGGGACATCGTGCGAGCGTAGTCGCCGAGGCGGTAGGGCCAGATCAGCAGCACGCCAGTGACCCCGACGACGCCCAGGACGATCGATGCGCCGAGACCCATCCAGCGATGGGTCTTGAGGAAGAATTCGCGAACCGTCATGGCTTTCAGTAGCGGAGCAGGTCGGTCATTGCCGCCTTGATGCCTTCGGCCTGGGGAAGAATGACATCTTCCAGTTCGGGCGAGTAGGCGACGAACGTGTCCCGGGCGGCGACCCGGCGCACCGGCGCGTCGAGCCAGGCGAACGTCTCATCCGCGATCCGGGCGGCAATCTCGGCCCCATAGCCCCACGAGAGGGCGTCCTCGTAGACCACCATGACCCGGCTGGTCTTCCTGACCGACGTGTAGATGGTTTCCCAATCGACCGGCGATAGACTGCGAAGATCGATTACTTCGACGCTGGCCCCGGTTTCTTCTTCCAGCGCCTTGGCCGCGACCAGCGACCGCTGGACCGTGGCGCCGTAGGTCACCACTGTGAGATCGGTCCCTTCCCTGACCACCTTGGCCTTACCGAAGGGGATCATGAAGTTGGGACCCGGGTTCATCGCCTTGTTGTAGGTCTGGCGATAGAGGTGCTTGTGCTCGAGGAAGAGCACCGGATCCTCACACCGGATGGCGGTCCGGAGGAGACCGTTGGCGTCGAGCGCGGTCGCGGGGCAGATCACCCGAAGGCCGGGCACCGAGGTGAAGACTGAGGCGCCGGTCTGCGAGTGGTACGGGCCACCGCCCTTGAGGTAGCCGCCGTAGGTGACCCGGACGACGATCGGCGAGGGAAAGTCGTTATGCGACCGCCAGCGCATCGTGGCGAGCTCGTCGCGGAGCTGCATGTAGGCGGGCCAGATGTAGTCGAAGAACTGGATCTCGACCACGGGTTTCATGCCCCGGGTGGCCAGACCGATCGCCCGGCCGACGATGTTCGCCTCGGCGAGGGGCGAGTTGTAGACCCGATTGGAGCCGAAGGCCCTCTGGAGCCCGTAGGTCACCTTGAAGACGCCGCCCTTGCCCTTCACCTGGCCGAGCACCTCCTCTCGGCTCACGTCAGCGACGTCTTCGCCGAAGACGAGGATCCGGGGGTCCCGGGCCATCTCGTCTTTCATGCAGACGTTGAGCAGGTCCACCATTGTGGTCGGCTCACCGACGAATTGGGGATCGTCCTCGGTATCAAACTGCTCGCCGGCGGGATCGACGTCGGGGGAGTAGATGAAATCCATCACCGAGGCCAGAGCCGGCTGGGGCGAGGCGAGCGCGGTGGCGGTGGCGACTTCGACTTCTTCCTCGACGGCCTGCCTGATCTGTTCGATTTCCTGCTCGGTGGCGATTCCCTGGGCCAGCAGATACTTCGGGAAGGCGAACACTGGATCCCGGGTCGCTTCCTCGTCCCGTTCCGCGGTCGGCTTGTAGTTGATCTCGTCGTCCGACAACGAGTGACTGTAGGGCCGGATCACGTGGGCGTGAACGAGGGCCGGGCCCTTCCGCTGCCGGGCGTAGTCGACCGCCTTCTGCATCACGTCGTATGAGGCGAGCGGATCGCAGCCGTTGACCTCCTGGATGAACAGGCCGGGGAAACCGGTGAGCAGTTTGGAGATCGAGCCGCCGGCGGTGTTGACCTCGACCGGCACGGAGATGGCGTACTTGTTGTCCTCGACCAGATAGACGATCGGGAGCTTGAGATTGCAGGCGGAGTTCAGGGATTCGAAGAACTCGCCCTCGCTGGTGGTGCCGTCACCGGTGGTGCAAAGCACAACTTCATCGCCTTTGGTCAGCTGATCCTTGTCCGCGATCCCGTCGTTGTTGCTGATCCGGAGCCAGGCTTCGGCGGCCCCGACGGCCTGGAGGAACTGGGTTCCGGTCGGGCTCGAGACGGTGACGATGTTGAGGTCCTTGGCACCCCAGTGGGACGGCATCTGGCGGCCGCCGGAGTTCGGATCATCCCCGGCCGCCACGGCCGACAGGAGCATGTCGGTGGCCGAGACGCCCATGCCAAGACAGTAGGCCCGGTCCCGATAGTAGAGGTACGACCAGTCGTAGGCGGGGCGGAGCACCTTGGCCGCGGCGACGCCGATGCCTTCGTGGCCCGCGCCGGAGATCTGGAAGAAGATCTTGTTCTGGCGCTTGAGCTGGATCTCCTTGTCGTCGATGCGGCGGGAGAGCAGCATCGTCTTGTACATGTCGAGGAGGTCGGCCTTTTCGAGCCGGGCGGCGGTTCGGGCGCGGGCGGTGGTACGGGTCGCCATGGGGGGTCCGGGGTGACGGGTTCTTGCGTTGGGCCGGCATACGGTCGCCGGCTGGCCTGCTCGGCCAACAATTTAGCCGCCGGAGCGGGCCGGCGCGAGCAACGCTGCAGGCCTCTGCATTGTCGGTGCGGCCGGCAGGCGCGCCACCCCGCTGAAGGAGTTACCCTCGTGGATCAACGCCGGGGGCGCGTCGCATTCCGGCCACAAGGACGACGATGATCACGACCGCCAGCCACTGGACGACCGGGTCCAGAAGAGGAACCCGGGCCGCAAACCTGGTAGCGATCAGCCCGACGCCGAGCAACAGCGACAAGGCGGCCCCAACGACACCCGCCAGGCCGAGCGCCACACCCCAGCCACCTTTCCATCGGGCGCCGGCCACTTTCGCACCCAGCCAGGCAACCATCGGCACCGACCCAAGGAGCATCAGGACTTCAGCCGTGTACGGAGCGGCGGCAAGGGACCAGAAGCCTCGGGCGCCGCCCTGATAGAATCTGATCATGGCCGAGACCTGGGCTGCCACCAGCGCCGAAACCAGCGCGGTCAGGGCGCCAGCCATTCGAGGACGCCCGCCGAGCCGCGCCGCGGCCGCGCTGACGAGCGCGCTCACGGGCAGAGCGGCGAGCGCATACGCCGTCACAGACCCGGGCAGATCACGATCGTCGGCGATGGCCATCATTCCGAGGGCGAGCCCCAGGCCGGCCAGGGGGGCGACCACCGACGGGGCGACCAGACGACGCCAATCGGCTCCGGTCACGGTGCTTTGAACACGATCTTTCCGCCCACGACCGTGAGACGGACCCTGGTCCGGTCGAGGGAGTCCGCCGGCATGGTCAGGAGGTCGCGGTCGAGGACGGCCACGTCCGCCTTCATCCCGGGTTTGAGTTGGCCGAGCTTGGCCTCCCAGAACATGCCATAGGCGTTGTCCACCGTGTAGGCGCGGAGGGCTTCCTCGACGGTGATCTTCTGTTCGGGGACGAACCCGTTGGGCTGCTTCCCGTCGATGGTCTGGCGGGTGACGGCGGCCTTGATGCCGGGCATCGGATTGAGCGGGGCCACGAACCAGTCGGACCCGAACATGAGGCGAGCCTTGGCGTCGAGCAGGGAACGGAAGGCATACGTGGTCTTGATCCGCTCGGCACCGATCCGTTTTTCGGCCCAGCGGCCATCATCGGCGGCGTGATAGGGCTGCATGGAGGGAATGACGCCAAGCGCGGCGAACCGGGGGATGTCGCGGGGACGGAGGTGTTGGGCGTGTTCGATCCGGAAGCGGCGATCCCTCGGGCCGTTCTTCTGAGCGGATGCCTCGAAGATGTCGAGCAGCAGGCCGTTGGCGCGGTCACCGATAGCATGGACCACCACCTGGAGCCCGGCCGAATCGGCCGCGGTGATCCAGCGGCGAAGGGAGTCTTCCGGGGTGGTCAGGAAGCCACTCGTGGCAGGCTTGTCAGTAAACGGGGCGTCGAAATAGGCCGTGGTGGATCCGAGCGACCCGTCGACCAGGCCCTTCACGCCGGCCAGGCGAATCCAGTCGTCGCCCGGGCCGTTGGCCTTGAATGAGTCGGCCATCGAGCGCCATTCGCCGAGCGGGATATAGTTGGACACCCGGAGGGTCAAAGTGCCGTTGACGCGAGCCCGCCGCAGGGCCGCGATGCCGCCTGCCCAGGTGGTACTGACGCTCGAGATGCCGGTGACGCCTACCGACGCGGCGTGCTGCATGGCCCGGGCGAGCGTGGCGTCCTGCCGGCTTTCAGTGGGCGTCGGAATCACGGATTCCACCACAACTCCGGCCTCGTCCTTGAGCACGCCGGTCAGTTGGCCGTCGGGACGGCGGACGATTTCGCCGCCGGCGATCGGCTTGATCGACCGGTCGATCTTGGCGGCAGCGAGGGCGGCGGTGTTGGCCAGCGACATGTGGCCGTCGAGCCGGTTCACGAGCACCGGATTGTTGGGTGTCACGGAATCGATCCAGCTGCGATCGGGGAGCGGGGAGCCGGGCCAGAGCTCGTGGTCCCAGTCGCCACCGGTGATCCATTCACCCGGCTTGAGCGTGGCCGCGAAGGCCTTGATCCGGCGGGTGAATTCCTCGGGTGTCGCCGCATCGCGAAGGTCCACGCTGGCCAGATGGGCCCCGCCCTCCATCAGATGGACGTGGTCGTCCATGAACCCCGGGGTCACGAGCCCGGCCGCCCGCACGGTTTCGGTCTTCGGGCCGATCCACTTGGCGAGCGCCGCGCTGTCACCGACCGCGACAATCGAATCGCCCTGAATCGCCAGACCCTGGGCCAGGGGGACCGCTCGATCGCCCGTCCAGGTTTTGCCGAGAATGACCAGGTCGGCGGCGGGCTTGGGGGCGCAGGCTACAAGCGCGAGCGTTCCAAAGGCAAGCAGGCGTCGCATAGGGACTCCGATCAGCGAAGTTTGGCGAGACGGCGAAACGTTTCGAGCTTTTCCAAGGCGGTCGGGCCGTCCTTGGTGGCAGGAGCCACCGAGAACAGGTCGCGAATGTCGAGCAGGACTTCCATCGACAACTGGTCGCGGACGAAGGCGCAATCGAGATCAGCCATGCGGTTGGGGTCATCGGTCTTGCGGGCCCGATCGTAGGACTCGCGGTAGATATTTTCCAGGTTGGCGAGGATCTGGTCGCGGGAGCGCATGGGCCGTGGGCTTAAGAAAGGGTGGAACCGGATATCTTTGGCACCAGAAGATACCCCATGACAGAGGAGTCGGCGATGTCTCTCACCGAGTGCCAACAGCGGGTCGATTCGTGGATCTCACGCTTCGAGGAAGGCTATTTCCACCCGCTCACCAACATGGCCAGGCTCACCGAAGAAGTCGGCGAGCTGGCTCGCGAGGTGAACCACCGATTCGGCCAGAAGACCAAGAAGAAGGAGGAGCCGGACGCAGATCTCGGCATGGAGATGGCCGACATCCTGTTCGTGCTGATCTGCATGGCCAACCGGGAGAAGATCAACCTGCAGGAGGCGTTCGACCGGATGATGGACAAGGTGGACCGTCGTGACACCAGCCGCTGGACCCTCAAACCCGGCGCCTGAGGGCTTACTCCCAGTGCTTCGGGGTGTCGGATAGTTCGTTGAAGAGGGACTGGTAACTTTCGTACCGGTCGCCCGGGACAATACCCTGCTCCACGGCCGTCCGGACGGCGCAGCCCGGTTCCGTCATGTGGTGGCAATCAGCAAACTTGCAGCGGTTGAGGAACGGCCGCATCTCGGGAAAACAACGCGCCACCTCGCGCGGCTCGATCCCCCAGAGCCCGACGTCGCTGAATCCGGGGGTATCGACCAGAAATCCGCCGTCGTCAAGCGGCACCATCTCGGCGTGGACTGTGGTGTTCTTGCCGCGCTCAATCTTGGCCGAGATTTCGGCCGTCCGGAGCGACAACCCGGGCTGGACCTTGTTCAACAGGCTCGACTTGCCGACACCCGACGGCCCGGTGAGCAGCGTCACCTGGTCCTTCAGGGCAGCGACGAATTCCGGGATGCCTTCGCCGGTCTTGATGCTGACGGGCCAGATGGGATAGCCGGCGCTCTTGAAACGCACCGCCAGATCGGCGTGGGTCATGAGATCGATCTTGGTGATGACCAGACCGGCGGGAATTTCGTTGGCCTCCGCGATCGCGAGGAGGCGATCGATCAGGCCGAGATTGGGTTTGGGCTGCGCGACCGACGCGGTGACCAGGACCCGATCCAGATTGGCGGCCACCGGACGGGCGGTGCGGCCGTTCATCGAGCGCCGCTCGAGGGCGTTCCGGCGAGGTTCGGCGCCGGTGATCCCGGCCGAGCCGTGTTCGTCGACCCGGTCGAGCTGAACCCGGTCACCAACGACGATCCGCTCCTTGTCCTGGTGCTTGACCTTGCCCCGCAGAACCGCGTCGACCAAGCCCAGGGACGTCGACACACTGTAGCTCGAACCCCGCCGGGCGAGCACGACCCCCTGACGGGGCACTACCAGCCCTCCGGACGGGCCCGAATGGCGTCATCGAGGGCCTGCTTCACATCATAGAGCGAGAGCGCACCGAGGCGCTGGTTGGCTTCCTCGGCGGTCCGCCCCCAGACCAGAACCTCGGATTCGACGTGTCCGGCGGGATGCTCGCCGGCCGGATCCCAGCGGACGAACAACAGCGCCCCGCCGAACAGGCCCCGGCCGTCGGGCTCATCGTCGATGTACGGGGCGCACGAATAGGCGTGCCCATCGACGCCGCCGAAGGCGGCCGCTCGATCGTGGCGGGTCATGTACCCGCCGAGAGTTATTTCCGGATGAGACTCCATACCGCTCCTGGGGACGCGAAGGCATCATACCGACAAACCTGTCGTTAGGCCAGGCTCCGGGGCCGGCCGTTTTGGCAGGACAATCCTGGCTTCGGCCCCGCGGCGGTCTGCTCGGTTGGCAATGGTCAGGTGGCCGCCGTGCGCTTCGACGACCTGGCGGCTGAACACGAGGCCGACGCCGCTCCCGCTGGGCTTGGTGGTATAGAACGGGACGAACAGGTTGGCGGTCGACGCAAGCCCGGGGCCTTCGTCGCGGATCAGGACCTCGACCTGCTCGCCGCGATCGTTCCATTCGACGCCGACACCTCCGCCGGTCTCGAGCGCGGCTTCGATCGCGTTCTTGACGAGATTGATGAGGACCTGATCGAGCTGATCGCCATCGGCGCGAATGGTGAGTTCAGGACCCGCCGTCACGGTGACGGGCAGACGCTGATCAAGCAGGACCACGCGGCTCACCCAGGCGGCGATGTTGACCGGGCCGAAGGTGGGCGGCGGCAGCTTGGCGAGGCGGGCATAGGAGGCCATGAACCGGGCGAGCGAATCGGCCCGTGCCGCGACCACGTCCAGGCCGCTCCGAAGATCGTCTTCGTAGTCGGCCGGGCGAGGTTCCCGGGCCAGCAACTGCCCGAGGGTACCCGCCACCGACTTGATCGGGGCCAGGGAATTGTTGATCTCGTGGGACAGAACCCGCACCAGCCGTTGCCAGACCTGCCGCTCCTCGGACCGGAGGACTCGGCTGATGTCGGTGAGCATCACCAGGTCCAGCGGGAGCCCGCCCTGGCGGAAGGTCCGTCGTCGCAGCTCCCAGCGTCCGCTGCCGGTTCCCGAAAGGTTCAGGTCGAGAATGCGGGGTGTTTCCCCCTCGAGGCAGGCACCGAGTCCGAGAAATGCGGCGGTCCGGCCGAGCAGGCGTTCGATCGGCTGGGCCACCAGACGCTCGCCGGCCTTGTTGGCCACGCGGAGCACGCCGCCCGGATCGAAGGCGAAGACCGCGACGTCGATCTCCTCCATGAGACGCTTGAGGAGGGCATCCGCCTCGAGCGCGCCGAGCCGCTGTTCTTTCAAGCTCTCGGAGAGCGCGTTCAGTTCGCGGCGGACGGAGCCCAGCACGTCCGTGCCCTCGTCTTCGCGGGCCCGCATGGTGAAGTGGCCTTCGCGGAGGCCGGCCAGGATGTTGGCAACGACCTGGAGGGGCCGGATGACGCGAACCTGGGCCAGGCGGGCCATGGCGAGGCAGGCGACGACGAGCAGGCTGAGGAGAGTGCCCTTGAACAGGGGCGAGGCGGGCGATTGCCAGAGCAATCCGGCCACCACGACCAGTCCGGGGAGCCCGGCCGCCAGGGCCAGGCCCAGAATCCGCTGGTCGTGGGTGAGCCGTTTCATCCGGTCACCGAGTGGTCACGAAGCGGTGATGCCGTAGCGCTGGAGCCGACGGTACAGCGCCGACCGGCTGACGCCCAGGGCCTTGGCGGCGAGGGAGACGTTGCCATCGAACCGGGCCAGGGCGTCCTTGATCGCGTCGCGCTCGAGGTCGTCGAGGCTCTTGCTTCCGGTCGGGGATCCCGGCGGGGCCGTGGCGCCGCCCAGTCCCAGGTCCCAGCTCTCGACCCGGTCGCCCTGGGCCAGGAGGACGCTCCGCTCGACCGCGTGGTCGAGTTCGCGCACGTTGCCGGGCCATTCATAGTTCCGCATTGCCTGAACGGCATCCTCAGAAAATCCGAGCAGAGGCCGGTTGTACCGCTCGGCATAGCGGCGGATGAAATGCTGGGCCAGCGACAGAATGTCCTCCCGCCGGTCCCGGAGCCGGGGGAGGTGGATTTCGATGGTATTGAGCCGGAACAGCAGGTCCTCGCGAAACCGGCCCGCCGCGACTTCGGTCTTGAGGTTGGCATTGGTCGCGGCGATGACCCGGACGTCGACCTTGCGGGTCTGGGACGACCCCACCCGTTCGAGCTCGCCGGCCTGAAGGACGCGAAGCAACCGGGCCTGCTGGCCCAGGCCGATATTGGCAATCTCATCGAGGAAGAGGGTGCCCCCGTTCGCCATCTCGAAGCGACCGATCCGATCCGTCTTGGCGTCGGTGAAGGCGCCTTTGACGTGGCCGAAGAGCTCGCTCTCGAAGACGCCTTCCGGAAGGCCGCCGGCATTGACGATCACCAGCGGCTTGTCCTTGCGTTTGGACGCGGCGTGGATCCACCGGGCAACCACCTCCTTGCCGGTGCCGTGCTCGCCGGTGATGAGCACGTTGGCATCACTGGGCGCGATCCGTTCCATCACCTGGAGAATCGGGCGCATCACCGGAGAATCCGCGATCAGTTCGGGGAAACCTTCGCGGCGGAGGAGGCGGTTTTCCTGGTCGAGGCGGCTGGCGGCGCGGAGGGCATGGGCCAGTTCGATCTGGGTCTTGAGTGTGGTCAGCAGGCGGGCATTGTCCCACGGCTTCTCGATGAAGTCGCGGGCGCCGATCCGCATCGCCTCGACCGCCTTGTCGACGCTGCCCCAGGCAGTCATCACGATCACCGGCAGGGTCGGATCGTGGCCCCGGATCCGGGATAGCAGATCGAGTCCTTCGCGCCCCGACGTCGTATCGCGGGTGTAGTTGAGATCGATCAGGGCGGCGTCGACCTGATTCCGGTCGAGCAGGGCGATGACGCCCTCGGGCACGTGGGCGGTGACGGTCCGATACCCTTCGGCCTTGAGCAGGAGCCGCAGGGCCTCGACGACGTCGGGCTGATCGTCGGCAATCAGGACGAGAGGCGCGTCCGCCATGTCAGCGAAGCCGCTCCTCACCAACCACCCAGCCGTCCTTGAGCTGGATGATGCGATGGCCGTACTGGGCGTTTTCGCGGGAATGGGTCACCTGGATGATCGTGGTGCCTTCCTGATTGAGCCGGGTGAACAACTCCATGATCTCGCGGGCCTGATCGGAGTGGAGGTTGCCGGTCGGCTCATCGGCCAGGATGATCTTGGGTTTGGCTACGACCGCCCGGGCCACGCCGACGAGTTGCTGCTGCCCGCCCGAGA
>JANMXA010000236.1:0-3320 GCA_031394255.1 Gemmatimonadota bacterium | reverse complement strand
TGGGGGGCGGAACAGGCAGCGAACGACCCGTTCCGGCGCTATCACCGCGGGGTGCCACCCAAGTCCAAGGCGGACTACGCCTTCATCAGTCACATGATCGAGGCAGCGGTCGAGGTTGGGGGACGGGTTGGGGTGATCGTTCCACATGGGGTGCTCTTCCGTGGCGGTGCCGAGGGGAAAATCCGAAAGCAGCTGATTGAGGAGAACCTGCTGGATGGCGTAATCGGGTTGCCTGCAAATCTGTTCTTCGGGACGGGTATTCCGGCTGCTATCCTGTTGTTTAAGAAGGGGCGGAAGACGACTGACGTGATGATCGTCGATGCCAGTCGGGAGTTCGAGGATGGCAAGAAGCAAAACCGACTCCGGGGCCAGGACATCGACAAGATCGTCGCGACCTTCCGAGACAGGGCCTCGGTAGTGAAGTATGCGCATCGGGCCATGCCAAGCGAGATCGCCGAGAACGAGTACAACCTTAACATCAGCCGGTACGTCGACACCTACGAGCACGAAGAAGACGTCGATTTGGTGGCGGTTCAGGCCGAGATTGAGGTGCTGGAGGCCGATCTGTCCACGGTTCGGGCTGATATCCGAGCCCACATGAGCCGGCTCGGGATTCGCAAATGACCGAGCGCTGGCCAAACACCTGGGTGCCAGCTTGCCTCGGTGACGTTGCGGAAATCCGAAGCGGGCTCGCGAAGGGTCGGCGCAATCTGAAGTCGCCGGTCACCAGGCCCTACCTCCGAGTTGCGAACGTTCAGGATGGGCGCCTGGCGTTAGAGTCGGTCAAGGAAATCGAGGTCGAGGCAAACGAGGTTGCACGGTACGAGCTGCAGGACGGCGATGTGTTGATGACCGAAGGTGGCGACTTCGACAAGTTGGGTAGAGGGACGGTCTGGCGTGATGAAATCCCAGGCTGCCTTCACCAGAACCATGTCTTCGCGGTTCGGCCCCTCAAGGGACTAATTGATCCGAACTACCTCGCCGCGGTTAGCTCCAGCAAGCAAGGGCGGCGTTTTTTTGAGGAGAGTGCGAAGCAGACCACGAATCTTGCAAGTATCAACGCTAGCCAGCTTCGAGCCTATCCCCTGGTGCTTCCGCCGCTGGCTGAACAGCAACGCATTGTTTCTATAGTCCGTGCGTGGACCACCTTCGGGCACAGGCAGTCCCGGCTGCTAGCAAGGAAGGCCGCATTCAGGCATGGGCTTGCGGAGCAGCTCCTGACTGGGCGGCGGCGTTTCAGGGGATTCGGAACTGAGCCTTGGCGCTACGTCAGGCTTGGAGAGTACGCCCAGGAATCCACGTTGCGAAACGTTGATGGCTTGCCGATCGGGCGCGTGATGGCAGTCAGGAAGGACCGAGGGATTGCTCCCATGAGGGATGGGCTGGCGAGCGCCGATCTTGGTCGGTATATGACTGTCCGCACTGGCTGGTTCGCGTACAACCCAATGAGGCTCAATATCGGATCGATTGCTCAGTGGGCCGGGCCTGAGCCTGTCTTAGTAAGCCCCGATTATGTGGTGTTCAGGTCAGATGACACCCACCTCGATTCACGTTTCCTTCACCATGTAACCCAGTCGCATCAGTGGCGCAGTTTTGTCAACGCCTCGGGGAATGGTGGCGTCCGAGTCCGCTCGTACTTCCAAGATATTGCCCGGATGCCATTGAGCCTGCCCCCGATTGAAGAACAACGCGCCATCGCCGGCGTTCTCGACGCCCTCGACCGTGAGATCAAACTGCTGGGGCGGCTGCAGCAAGCCTACGACCGGCAGCGCCGGGCGGTCGCTGAATTGCTGTTGACCGGCAACGTTCGGGTTCCGACCTGAGGCCCTGATGACCCACCATCCCACGCCCCTCTTCAAAGAAGACCACGTCTCCCAGGTCCCGGCCCTCCAGCTGCTCCAGAATCTCGGGTGGACGTACCTCACGCCCCGCGAGGCACTTGAGCTCCGGGGCAACCGAGGGCCGCGGGTGTTGCTTAGCGGAGTCCTGATCCCGAAACTCAGAGAGCTCAACCAGATTCGTTTCAAGGGTGAAACGCATCCCTTCTCCGAGGGCAACATCCGGGCAGCAGTCGAAGCCCTCGAAGACATTCCGATCGACGGATTGGTCCGAACCAGCGAGAAGGTGTACGATCTCCTTCGGCTGGGCAAATCGCTCCAGCAGACGATCTCAGGCGACACCCGAAGCTTTCCCCTCCAGTACATCGACTGGCGGAACCCTGAGCGGAACTCGCTGCATGTTACCGAAGAATTCGAGGTCGAACGCGCCGGTTCTGGCGACACCCGTCGGCCCGACCTGGTGCTGTTCGTCAACGGCATTCCGATCGTGGTCATCTAATGCAAGCGACCGGACCTCGAGAATCCGATGGCAGAGGCCATCTCCCAGCAGATCCGAAACCAGAAGGCTGAGGATATTCCTCAGCTCTTTCTCCACAGCCAGCTGCTCCTTGCTGTGTCCAAGAACGAGGCTCGGTATGGCACCACCGGAACGCCGGAACCGTTCTGGGCCGTCTGGCGAGAGGACACCGATGAGTCAGCCCTCGACCATGCGGTCAACCAGCCGCTCCCGGCCGCCGCGAAGGACCGGCTCTTTGCCGATCGTTTCCATTACGTTCGTCGGCACTTCGACGCGCTCGAACGGGAGCGCCGCCAGCCAACCGAGCAGGACCGAGTGCTTTATGCCCTCTGCCGGCCGGAGCGGCTCCTCGAGCTGATCCGTCGGTTCGTGCTGTATGACGAGGCCGAGAAGAAGGTGGCCCGCTACCAGCAATATTTCTGCGTCAAGAAGACGATGGAACGCATCAGCCGGGTTGGTCTCGATGGCCTGCGGCCAGGTGGCGTGGTTTGGCACACCCAGGGGAGCGGCAAGTCGCTCACCATGGTCATGCTCGCGACAGCCATTGCGGAGGACATCCCCGCGGGTGGAGACAAGCGGGTGATTCTGGTAACCGACCGGATTGACCTCGACGATCAGATTTGGAACACCTTTCGGCGTTGCGGGCTCGAACCGGCCCGCGCCTCAACCGGCAAAAACCTGGTCAAGCTGCTGCAGGAGGCCAAATCACCGGTGGTCACCACTGTGATCGACAAATTCGAGACCGCCGTCGCCACCAAGGGGCTGGTGCTCGACAGTCCCAACATCTTCGTGCTGGTCGATGAGAGCCATCGGGGCCAGTACGGCCCCCTCCATGCCCGGATGCGGAAGGTGATGCCCAACGCCTGCTTCCTCGGCTTCACCGGTACGCCGGTGATGACGGCGGAAAAGGACACGATTCGAAAGTTTGGTGGGCTGATCGACAGCTACACCATCAGCCAGGCCGT
>JANMXA010000235.1:0-3382 GCA_031394255.1 Gemmatimonadota bacterium | reverse complement strand
GACAAGCTGTTCTGGGCTACGAAGCTCAACGTGGCGCCCCGAGGGGGAACCGCTGATCGGACGGCGGCGCTGGCCCAGATCGAGGCGTCCTTCGCCAGGGCAAGGCGCAAGACGATCGACCTGATCCAGGTCCACAACCTGGGTGACGTCCCGACTCAACTCGGCATTCTCAAGGACTTGAAACGACAAGGCCGGATCCGCTACCTCGGCGTGACCACGACGTTCGACGCTCAGTTCGGCGAGCTCGAGTCGGTCATGACCAACGAACCCCTCGACTTCATCGAGATCGACTACTCCATCGCCAACCGCAACGTCGAGGATGTGATCTTGCCGCTGGCCCTGAAACGGAAGATCGGCGTGATCGTGGCGCTGCCGTTCGGGCGGGCCTCGCTCTTTCCGCGCGTGGCCGGCAAGCCGCTGCCGGAGTGGGCCAGGGAGATCGATGTCACCACCTGGGCGCAGTATTTTCTCAAGTACCTGATCGGCCACCCGGCCGTGACGGTCGTGATTCCGGGTACGAGCAAGCCGGCCAATATGCGGGACAACATGGGCGCCGCGGTGGGCAGGTTGCCGAATGAGGCTACCCGTCAGCGCATGCTCGAACACTTCAACGCCGTGGCCAACTAAGCCGACATGATGGTTCCCATGAACCGAAACGCGGTCCTCCTCGCTCTCCTCCTGACGACGAGTCGCGGCCCCGCCATCGCCCAATCCAAGGCCCCGACCGCGCCTGGCCGGCACCTGGTCGACGTCCGCAGCTCGATCGACGCCAGCCTCCAGCCGTCCTATTTGTCGTTACCCGCCAAGATGCCCACGCCGGCTCCGCTGGCCGTGATCCTCCACACCTGGAGTTTCGATCATGAGCAGCGCGATTCGACCGTCGAGGCAGCGGCGCAGGCCCGAGGCTGGATCCTGCTGGCCCCGAAATTCCGCGGCATCAACGATCATCCCCGGGCTTGCGGCTCGCCGATCGCGCAGCAGGACATCCTGGACGCGGTGGCGTGGGTCCGCCACCACTATCCGGTGGACCGGCGCCGGATCTATCTGCTCGGCCTGTCCGGTGGTGGATACATGACGATGCTCATGGCCGGCCACCATCCGGAGCCCTGGGCGGCGGCGAGCGCCTGGGTCGGGATCAGCGATCTGCCGACCTGGTACACGGCGCATGCCGGGGATCGCTACGGCGCAATGATGCGCGCCTGCTTCGGCGCTGGTCCGGCCGAGAGTGCCGCCATCGGCGCCGAGTATCGAGCCCGTTCCCCGCTTACCTATCTGAGTCGGCGCCAGGCAGTCCCGTTGGATCTGGCCGCCGGACGGTTCGACAGTACGGTCGCGGTGTCCCATACCCTCCACGCCTTCCAGGCGATCGCGCCAGGTATCGTCAGCGACGCAGACGTCGATGCCCTCGCCGGGCCCGGCCCGGGGCTGTCGGCCCCGACGCCATCCGACACCGCTGGAGATCCCGGCCTCGGCCGCCGGATCTTCATGCGAAGGCGGTACGGTCCGCACCGGGTCACAGTCTTCGAGGGTGGGCACGAGTGGCTGGCGGGCGCCGCGGTTGCCTGGCTTGCCAGGCAGCGAAAACACTGAAGCCTCTAGCCGGAAAGCAGACATGAATTCCACAATGCACCGCACAGTGCGTGCGGTTCTGGTTCTGGCACTCGCGGCTTCGCCGTCCCTGGCGCAGCCACATCGGGACGGGGCGATCAGTGCCCGGGTCGACAGCCTGGTCGAACGGTACCGGGTCGCCCGGCACGTTCCCGGCATCGCGATCGCCGTAGTTCGGAACGGGACGGTCATCAAGGCCAGGGGATACGGCTTCGCCAACCTCGAACTCGAGGCGCCGGTCACGCCGAAGACGCTGTTTGGCCTGGGCTCGATCTCAAAACAGTTCGTCGCCACGGCGATCATGCAGCTGGTCGAGGACGGCAAGGTTCGCCTCGACGACCCCATCACCCGGTACATCGATTCACTGCCGGCTCACTGGGGTCGGATCACGGTCAGGCACCTGCTCACCCACACGTCAGGTGTGCCTGAAGAACACTGGCTCCCTAATTTTGTAGAGTTCGACCGTTTCGAACACAATCACCTCGACGTACTGCGGACGGTCTTCGCCGATTCGCTGGAGTCGGCCCCCGGTGCGGTCTGGGCCTACCGGAACAGTGGGTACCGGATGCTGGGGATGATCATCGAACGGGCTTCGGGGGAATCGCTCTGGAGTTTCCTTGAGCGCCGGATCTTTGCCCCGATCGGGATGACAGCCACCAGGAGCAGCAATCCCAAGACGCTCATTGCGCATCGCGCCAAGGGGTACGGCCGGGAGCACGGCCGGATCGTCAACCGCGATGCCGTCACCGAGTCGGCGGCGTTCTCCGAGGGGGCGTTGATGTCGTCGGTCCTTGATCTGGCCCGATGGGACTCATCGCTGTATCACCCCCGGATCCTGACCCAGGCGAGCCTCGATCAGATGTGGACGCCCGTCGTCCTCGCGGACGGGAAGCCGTACCCCTATGGGTATGGGTGGATGCTGGCGCCGACCAACGGTTTCCGCACCGTGAGTCACGGCGGGAGTCTGCCGGGGTTTCTCACCAACATCTCGCGGTACGTTGCCAAAGGGCTCACGGTCGTCGCCCTGGGGAACGCCGAGTGGGCTGATCCCGCGATGCTGGCGGGGGCGATCGCGGGGCTGTACGAGCCGGACCTGGTGCCGAAGGCTCCGCCGGCCATCGCGGATGCCAGACCGGATTTGACCGCCGGCATCCGGAGTCTGGTGGAAGGGCTCGGGCGAGGCGAACTGGACCGGAACCGGCTCACGCCGGATGCTCGCGAAGAGTGGTCCGACGATGCCATAGGTGAGACAACCCGCCTGATCCGGCGTTCCGGCGCGGTCCGCCAGATCGAACTCATCGAGCTGATCGAGCGAGGGAACCTGGCGCGGCGGCGCTATCGCGTCACAATGGGGCGAGGAGCGTTGCTGGTAACCGTGTTGACGGACTCCACCGGGCAGATTCGATCGTTGGTGGTCGAGGAGCCGCTTGGTGGCCGGTAACCATTTGGCCGCTCGGCCTCCAAGGGCCCGGCATGCAGCCCGCTTCTTCGCTCTGCTCACCGCGGCGGCGATCCTGTTTCAGGTGGCCTTGGCGCTCGGGATGCCGTGGGGGGAGTTCGCCTGGGGAGGACGCTACCCGGGCGCGCTGCCCGGTCCGGTGCGAGCCGCCTCCGTTGTATCGGCACTGCTGCTGCTCGTGCTCATCGGCGTGATCCTGGTGCGAGCCGGATTCGCCCGGCCGTCCTGGCAAGCCGTGTCTCGCAAGCCGGCATGGGGCGTCGTCGTGTTCTGCGGGGCGAGCGTGGTCGCCAATGCGTTGACGCCGAGCGCCGG
>JANMXA010000234.1:0-6364 GCA_031394255.1 Gemmatimonadota bacterium | reverse complement strand
GGTGTCGATCCCGGCGGTTCGGTGGACGCTCTGGCTAAGCGGTACGGCGCTGCTTCTGTACCTCGCCTTTAAGATGGTGCTCGAGGTGATCCGGCCCCACCGGATCGACCTGACCCCGGGAACCACATCACCCAAAGGCTCGCCGTTCCTCCTTGGCTTCAAGCTCGCGATCGCGTCCCCAACCGGGATTCTCTGGTTCGCGGCGGTCGGAGGCAGCGTGGTGGCATCCTACGGCGCGAGCCGCGGGGACCTGATGCTGTTTGCGTTGGGTTTCGGCGCCGCCGGGATGCTGTGGGCCGTGGGCCTGGCCGCTGCGGCCGGCACGATCGGAAGGTCGAGCCGCCCCCGTCTGGTCCGGGCTCTGTCGGCGGTGGCCGCGCTGCTCTTCCTCTGGTTAGCCGCGTCGACCTTCCTGCGGGGGCTTCGCGAGTTGACCCGCGGCTAGCAAACGCGGCAATCCGACCCCAAAGGCGGAATTTCGGTTACCTGGCTCCGAACCGGCGACAGTACCTTGAGCCCATGACAAAACCACTGGCAGCACCGGCGTTTGACAAGGTAGCCTCTGGGAGCTACTTTGAATCCATGCTCGCAGTCGGCCTCAAGACTCTGAAGAACAAGCTGGCGGAATACGTCCGCCTCGTCGCGGCCGGCGAAGTCGTCCTGGTCACCGACCGGGAACGGGTCGTAGCCGAGCTCATACCACCACGCGCAGGGAGGAGTGAAATGGCACCCGATGCATTGCTGGCGGACGCGGTCCGGAAGGGCTGGGTCACCGCACCCTTGATCGGCGGGACGGTTCCGCCGTCCGGCCCGGCCGTGGCGCCACTCGCCACGATTCTCGCCGAGCTCGATCAGGACCGGGGCAACCGGTGATCTACCTCGATACCTCGGTGGCGCTGGCCCATCTGTTGGCCGAGGACCGGCGCCCGCCGCTGTCGATCTGGGAGGAGCCGATCATCAGCAGCCGGCTGCTCGAATATGAGGTCTGGAATCGCCTGCACAGCCGCGGACTGGGGACCTCCCATCGCGCGGCCGCCGAGTCACTGCTCGGACGGCTGGCCTTCGTGGAACTGCTGCGCCCGGTGCTGACCCGCGCCACCGAGTCGTTCTCTGCGCCGGTGCGCACCCTCGACGCCCTCCACCTGGCTTCGATGGATTTCCTGTTCCGCCAGGGGCAGCGGATCCAGCTGGCCAGCTATGACCAGCGCCTCAACGCCAGCGCCGCCAAAGTCGGCTTCGACCTCTACCCCCTCCAGTAACGTCATCCTGGCCGTTGCTGACGGTCACGGCGATCCGTAAGTTCCCGACGCATCAGCCCTGCGTCTCCCCTGGTCGCCATTCAGCCGAAAGCCACGCCCGATGACTCTCGACCGCCGCACCCTGCTTCTCTCGACCGCCAGCATTCTCGGCGCCGCCCGCTGGGGCCGCCTTCCCATCCCCCGGGCCAAGGCGCCGCTCCGGATTCTTTTCCTTGGCGGAACCGGCTTCATCGGACCCCACATGGTCCAGCGGGCGCTCGATCGCGGGCACCAGGTCACCCTGTTCTCCCGAGGCCGCCACGGAACGGAGCTGTTTCCCGGAGTGGAGCGGCTGGTCGGCGACCGGAACGGCCAGCTCGATGCGCTGAAGGGCAAGAAGTGGGACGTGGTGATCGACAACTCGGGCTATACCGCCGACAATGTGAAGGCGTCCGGCGAACTGCTGGCCGGCAACGTCTCCCACTACCTGTTCACCTCGACGCTCGACGCCTACCGGGACTATTTCACGGCCGGGATCGACGAGTCGTTCCCGCTCGCCACCCTGCCGGCCGGCGCACCGCAGGATCCCGGGAAATACTACGGGCCGCTCAAGGCGATGTCGGAGCGCGAAGTGGCACGGATCTATCCCAACCGGCACACGATCATCCGGCCGGGCTGGATCGTCGGCCCGGGGGACAACGCCCACCTGTTCACCTACTGGGTCCTCCGGGTCCGCCGCGGCGGCGACATCCTGACCCCCGGCGGCCCGGACGACCCAATGCAGGTGATCGACGCCCGCGATCTCGCCGCGTTCGTGATTCACGCGGCTGAAGAGCGCCTGCCCGGTGCCTACAACGCGGTCGGGCCCCAGTCGAACTGGGCCGAACTGCTCCACGGGATCAAAGCCACCACGTCGGCCACGTCCACGTTCCACTGGGCCGATGCGGATTTCCTCAAGGCCAACGGCGTCAAGCCGTTCTTCGGGATGCCGCTCTGGTGGCCGTCGCGGAACGACTACGACCCGGGGCCGATGCCGAGCGGGCTCACCGGCGGCATCGGGATCTTCCGGGTCAAAGGCGAGAAAGCGCTGGCCGCCGGAATGACCCATCGCCCGCTCGCGGACCTGGTCCGCGACACGGCCGATTGGTATGCGAAGGAATTCAAGGATTGGCCCGAGACCGGCCGGCCGGGGCCGACGCCGGCGCGCGAGGCGGAACTGATCAAACTGCTCGGCGCCAGGCGATAGCGACCACCAACCTGATTGACAGCGGCGGGTGCCGCGAGGTCAGCTGCCCCAGACCTCGCGGTAGACCCGCAGCCAGTTCCCGCCCATGACCTTGTCGATATCTGCCTGGCTCCAGCCCCGGCGCCGGAAGCCGGCGATCAGGTTCGGCAGCTGGCCGATGTTGTCGAAGCCGTCTATGTAAAGCCACGGCTCGTCCACCATGTCGGCCGGGATGATCTCCTTGTTGACGCCGCCGTAAGGAATGGCCATCCCGTCGACGAAATCGGTGCCCATCCCGACGTGATCCACGCCGACCCGGCGGCGGATGTACTCGTACTGCTCGATATGGGCATCGATGCCCACCCGCGGCACCTTGCCGGTGTTGCCGCGGGCCCGAACATGGAAGTCGTTCACGGCGGTGATCCCGATCACCCCGCCCGTGGCGGCGATGGCATCGATGACCCGGTCGCTGACGCAACGGGCGTTGGCTGCGATGGCGGCCACGTTGGTGTGGGTGCAGATGACCGGCACCCCCTTCGACATTGCCAGCGCATCGAGCGAGGTCTGTTCTCCGGTGTGCCCGCCCACGTCGAGCACGATCCGCATTTTGTGGATCTCCTCGACCAGGCGCTTCCCCGCCCGGGTGAGCGGCACCGTCGGCTCGAGGCAACCGGCCCCGAACGGATTGGTGACGTTGTAGCAGAGACCCACGATCCGGAGGCCGGTCTCGTAGAAGGCCCGGAGCGCGGTAGCCGCTCCACCAAGGGGGCCGTTGAATCCGGCGCCAAGCGCGTCCGCGGACTGCCAGCAGAAGACGTTGGCGATCTTCCCCGCCGCGCGGGCCGCCCGGATCTCCGCTACCGAACGCGCCTGCACCAGTTCACTCTGGTGCGCATCGAAGAACCCGAGCAGCGAAGCCCACGAAGCCATGTCCCCCGGCCCGCCGGCCACGCCGCAGTGCACCCCACCCTCCTGCATGCCCTTGAGGTGCGAGGCCCGGATCGTCCCGGCAAAGAGCCCCTCGACGACGATCGGCGCATCGTCCCCCTGGCGGCCCCGTTTCGAAGTGTCGTTGCTCCGCACCCCGGCCGCGAGCCCCGCGGCAGCCGCGCCCATCAACAATTCCCGGCGATCCATGAGTTCCTCCCGCTGTCAGGGCTGTGGCAGGCCACCGCGGCCGCCGAGTTCGAGATAGATGATGGGAAGTTCTTCCGGGAGAACCTTGAGCCGATCGGACTTGAGGAAGGCCGCGATCCCGGCCGGTGTCAACTCGGCGTGGGCCAGGTCGTCGAGGCCAGCCCGGAATCCCTCCGGATCCCACACCGTTCGGCCGTCCCGGCCCGACCGCGGCGCGGCTCCCTGAACCATCCTGTCGATGGTGGTCGGTGAAAGCCGCTCCGCGATACCGAGAGCGCCATTGACGTAGTCGACCATCATCAGCCCCGCCACGTACGACACCTTCCACGCCCACGCCCGTTCTTGCACTGGGTAGCGATGCCCCGCCTGCTCCCGCTCGATCCACGAGCGAATGAAGTCGATGACCAGCCGGGCCTCCCGATACCGGGCGCCTTGGACGTCGTCAGGCAGTGCCCACTGGTTCATGAAGACCGCGATGGCCAAGTCGAGATCGGGGAAGTCGGTGTACCAGTTGGTCCACCCCCACATGTGGGCGCCGCCGTGATCGAAATGCCGTCGGGGACTGTTCCAGTCGTGGAGGTTCCAGACCAGGCCGACGGAGCTCACGCCAAACTCATCGCCGGGGCCGGTCTGGACCTGGGGCGTCAGCATCGCCTTGACGGTCTCGGACTTGAGCAGCTGATAGCCGTTGAAGCGGCCCTCGTGCTGCATGGCGAGCAGGACCCGGATATGGTCACTGGGCTTGGTGACGATGGTGCCGGCGGGATGGTCTTCGAAATAGATGGCCGGGGTCGGGACGCGGAACGGGCCGAGCCCCGCATACCCGCGCGACATCCGGGCCCAGATGTCGGGGCGGATATGGGCCGAGTCCTGGACCGGCGGGAACTGGGTCGACGTCATCCCCAGCGGATCGATGATGTGGCGCTGGACGTAGTCGGAGAAGGACAGCTTCTCCGGATTGGTGACCTGCACCAGGTAGCCGAGCGTGGCGATGCCGAGATTCGAGTACTGGTACTTCTCGCCGGCCCTGGCACTCCAGGTCGGAAAGGCCGCGCCGCCGTAGAAATCGTTGCGCTCGCGAGCGTAGGCGTCGCGAAGGTGCGCCTCGAGGGGCTTCGGGTTGCTGAGCACGCTCCACGCAGCGTTACCGGTCAGACCGCTCCGGTGTGTGAGGAGGTCGCGCACCGTGAGATCGCGGCCACCGAGGGGGTTCACGATCTTCCAGCCGGGCAGATATCGGTTGACCGGCTCATCAAGGCCCAGGATCCCGCGTTCGACGAGCTGCATCACCGCCGTGGCGGTATAGGTCTTCCCCATCGAACCCGAGTGAGTGACGGTCTCGGCCGTCATCGGGATCTTCCGCTCGAGATCGGCAAAGCCGAAGCCGGCCTCGTAAATCACCTGTCCGCGGCGCGCGATCGCCAGGTTCAGGCCTGGCGTCCCGATGATCCGGATAATCTCGGGAATGTCAGCCATGAGCGCGGCGATCAGCGCGGCTTCCGACGTGGGAACCGGCGGGGCCTGGATGCCTGAGAGCAGCAGCACGGACACAGCGGCGAGACTCACGATTCAACTCCTGGCATGGGACGGCCAGGGGAAACATAGAAGGACCCGGCGCCTCCGGCGCGCTATCGAGAGAACGTCCCGAGCAAGAGCCGCACGAACGGCGACCGCTCCGCCACCGCCTCATCGAGCCGGGTGGGCCACTGGAGCCCCTCGCTGTTCGCCAGGAGAATCAGCGTGAGCTTCCGGCCTGGCACCTTGAGATAGAGCGCGGAATACGATCCCTCCCAGAGGCCGGTGTGCCAGATCAGCGTTTCTCCCTCGAAATCCTTGCTAAACCACCCCAGACCGTAGGGAAGCAGCCTCCCGTCGGGCGAGCGGCCCGGCCGCCAAAGCGCCGCACGCGATGACGGGCTGAGCAGGCGGCCCGCCGAAAGCGCCACGTCGAAACGTGCGAGGTCCAACGCCGTCGAGATGACACCACCAGCCGCGCCATCTCCTTGCGGGCCTGGACCCGGCGAAAGTGTCGGACGGCCCGCGGAATCAATGCGATAGGGGCGAGCCAGCGCGGCGGCCAGCTCTGGTGGAAGCGGCAGACGGCGATGCGACCGGGCCGACCGGTTCATCCCCGCAGGCGCGAATACCAACTCGGCAACCAGGTCCGAGTACGGCTTGCCGCCGACCTCGGCCATCGGCCGCGAGGCCCACGAAAACGAAGGCGGATTGTAGAAGAACCTCGTCCCCGGGGTGCCATTCGCGGTCATCGAGAGCACTCGCCGCAACGTCAACTCCCGGCGGCCGCACTGGTAGTCTCCGAAGAACATCCCGCCGTCTTTGGCCGCCTCGGCGCAGAACTCATCAAACCCGCGAAAGCTCGTCATCGGTCGGTCGAGGTCCAGCTTCCCCTGCTCCACCAACCGCATGGCCACAACCCCGGCCACGATCTTGGACACCGACGCGATGTTGAACGGCGTGTCGGGCGTGACGGGGATGTGCCGTTCGACGTCGGCGAGCCCGAATCCTTCGGCCATGATGACGGTCGTATCGCGAAGCAGGACCGCCGCGAGGCCCGGGATGTGGGCCTCACGGCGGAGCGAATCGATGGCGCGCGCAAAGTCGGTCACCATCGGACCGACCGAACGTGGCGCCGGGGTGCAACCCGCCAGGAGCAACAGAGCGACCACATCACGCATCAGGCACTCATGTCAGGGGACCGGCCATACGACCCGCTGCCCAGGTTGTTTCACGCGAACCGGCCTCG
>JANMXA010000233.1:0-3564 GCA_031394255.1 Gemmatimonadota bacterium | reverse complement strand
AACGTCCGGAGGAACGCCAGCCATCCGAGCGCTTCGCGCTGGTAGCCACGCAGGGTACCCCGAAACGTCCGCGGGGCGGGCAGCGGTTTGATCCCGGCGAAGGACGCCAGCTGCCGGCGGGCGCGGTCGAGTTGCTGATCGACGTCGACCTCCGGCAGCACGGCCAGGAGCGCGTCGAGCAGAACTACTTGCTTCGTGGTGAAGCGAATCGCGCCGTCAGTGAGGGTACCGGCGCCCACCAACGGCGTGAGTTTGGCGAGCCAGTCGGCCGGCACGAGGCCCTGAGAGCCGTCGCCCAGGGTGACGAACCGCTCGCCTCGGCGGGCCGCGGCCAACAGCTGGGGTAGCTCTGCCCGCTGGTCGCCGTAGTCGACGTGGCCGGCGAGCTCGAACCAATCGATGCCGGTACTGATGTTGGCGTGGCGGTCGCTTGGCGATCGATATGACTTGCCCGACACCTCGATCCGCCACCCGTCGGCCAACAGCAAGGGGACCAGCGTCGGGAGTCCCTGCGGGTCAAAGCACAGCTGGCGGCTGGAGGATTGGAAATTGTACTCCCACCGGGCGCCGAGCCGGAGGAGCCGGGCGATCGCCTCGGCCTCCGCCGCGATGTCGCGGGGGTAGATCCGGGTCCCGACTCGAATGGGCGCGCCCGCGGTTTCGGGATGGTACCGGACCTCCTGGCCGCCGTAAGCGAATATCAGGGTGGCCTTGAGGTCGGCGGGGCTCCACGCGCGAGGCGCGACGGGCACCAGCAGCAGCGCCACCCGGGGCGATTCGCGAACCGTCTGGACGTTCAATGTGTCAGGCCAGGTGACTTCCGCCACGCCGTTAAGGCCGACCAGGTGCCCAATCAGATCAGCGACCTCGCCGGGTGGGGCTGCCAGTTCGGTCCCGGCGGCGAGCGCGCCGGCCAACGTGGTGGCGGGGCCTCCTTCCCAGCGGGCCGCGGTTCCCTCGGCGATGAAGACGCCGTCGGCGATGATCGCGCCGGTCACCGGGATTCGTGCGGCTTCGCGGATCATGGCGGCGTGGACCTGATACCAGTCTCCGTCGGTCTCGGGGCCGACCGCGAGGGCCAAACGCCACGGAGGCCCGGCGTCCCAGACCAGCGGGCCACCTCGTTCGGCAAAACACCGCCCGGTGGCGCAGCACCGGGTCAGGGTGGGCTCGGCTGCCTCCGGGGTCAAAGCGAAGTGGTCTGGCGTGGCGGTGCCGTAGAGGACGCCCCCGTAGGCGGCCCCCATGAGCAGGTGGCCGATTGCCCGGTCCTCCTCGGTCGCGAGATCCTCCCAATCGCGGCTATGGACGCCGCCGGCACGGTATGGACCCCAATCGCCCGATTTCTTTCGAGCCTGGGTGGCCAGGCGGAGCGCCAGCCAGCGAGAACCGGCGGCCGCCTGGGCCGACACGAGGTAGACCAATCGACGTTCGGCCGCGGGGGTTTGCGCCGGTCTCGCCGGGGGCGGAAACGCGGGCGTCGTCTGCACCGCGAGTTGTTTGAGTTGGACCGCCCAGGCGGGCCGAAGCGGGGTCGGGGGCCGGGCGGTGGGCGCGCGGGAGGAGGGAGGCCGATCGTTCGCTCGAGCGATCAGCTCGGCCTCGACGACGCTGAGCAGGTCGAGCCGATCGGCCTCGAGGAGGGCGGCGTAGACGTGCTTGCATTCGCCCATCCCCAACCATGCGGGACAGGTGCACGAGGGATCCAATACGCCCAGCTCGTTGGCGCGGAGCCGGACCTGATAGGGCTCGGTGCCGGTAACGGTGGCCTGCACCTCATGTTCGACCTGGCCGATCGCCGTGACCCGTCCCTCCCGATGGTAGCGTTCTCCCTTCGCCCGGACGGCGGGCGAGTGGATACGGGCGAATTCGCGGAAGAGAGTTGACGGCATGGATTTGGAACGCCTAACGGTGGTGGGGCATCATGGCCGTGGCCGCCGGTTCGGGCGTCTGGGTCTGTCCGGTGGGGACGGCAGGAAGATAGGGCCGGTCTTCGAGGGGAGCGAGCCATGGGATTTCTCAAGATCCAGGGTAGTCCACCGCTACTGGACGGTTCACCGGCCGGTACCGTACGTCGCAGATCGACGCATTGACGTAATCCCGCCCGTCCCGCCGTTCCCGTCCGTAGGCCTCATGAATATGCCCGAAGACGTGGAGGCGCACCCGCGGGAGCTCGGCCAGGCGGGCGGCCAGGGCCTCGCAGCCCACTGCCTGAGGCGGCCGGCCGACGGTCTGATCGAGGACACCGTGCGGCGGGCCGTGGGTGACGAGGATGTCGGTATCGGCCGGAATGAGGCGCCACTTGGCGGCGATCTCCTCGCCCCGTTCGAGGTTGAAGGCCCAGTCGTAGAACCACGGTTGCCAGGGCGAACCCCAGACGTTGAGGCCGCCGACGGCCACGCCATTGTCCTTGAGATAGGTGACGTTAGGCGGCACGAGGGCCTCGGCGCGGGCCGCGTTCCGCTCGAAGAGGAAATCGTGGTTCCCGGCGATCAGGATCTTGTGGGGATGCGGCCGTTCGCCGAACCATTCGAGGAACTCGGCGACCTCGTGGTCGGCGCCGCGGTTGGTGCAGTCGCCCGCGTGGATGAGGAGATCGCCATCGGGGAGGT
This sequence comes from Gemmatimonadota bacterium, assembly GCA_031394255.1. GTDB lineage: Bacteria > Gemmatimonadota > Gemmatimonadetes > Gemmatimonadales > GWC2-71-9 > SHZU01. Next base: position 952 of record JANMXA010000233.1, on the reverse strand, counting down.
GGGGCATCCGGTGGTGGAGGCCGTGGGTGTCGCTGATCACCACGATACGCATCGTCTGCCCTGTCAAGGCTCGCTGTAATGATACTCGCTCGCTGACCCCGGTTCAGATTTCGCAGGCGCGGGCCAGCGCCTAAGCGAATTCGCGGGGCTCACTTGACTCGGCCGTCCCGCCGAGCGTAAGCTCGGCCAAGCCTCAACAGGATGGTAGTGATGGTGATCGATCCCTCGGAACCAATCACCGCCGATGAACTATTCCATCGTCCCGATCATCGCCGGTATGAGCTGGTTGCCGGGGCCCTTCGAGTCTGTGAGCCGCCGGGCGGAATTCACGGGCAGGTGGCGGCCCGGCTGTGTTACCGGCTGACCGGCTTCGTCGAATCTCAGCGCCTGGGCGTCGTGCTGGTGGAGAGCGGCTTCATCCTCCATCGAAGTCCCGACACGGTTCGAGGCCCCGACCTCTCGTTCGTGGCCGGCCACCGTCTGATGGCCGGTGTGCCGGCGAGCTTCGTCCCACTGGCGCCCGACCTGGCCGTCGAGATCCGGTCGCCCGATGATCGAGGGGCGGCGCTGGCGGAAAAGATGGCAAACTATCTCGAGGCGGGGACTCGTTTGGTCTGGGTCGTCGATCCTGCCGGTCTTGCGGCGGCGGTCCATCGGGCGGACGGTTCGACAACGCGGCTCAGCGAGTCGGACTGGCTCGATGGCGAGGCGGTGTTGCCGGGGTTCCGCTGTCGGGTGGGGGATGTTCTGCCAAGCCGGGAGGCTGACTCTATTTCGTCGTGATCAGCACGGCACACAGTGCCGACATGGGTTGAAACTCGATCGGCGCCTCCGTGATCCGGCGGTATATCTCGACGGCGCTGACCCACTGTACCGGGAAGGCGTTGATGTCCCAGGTAAGGCCCTGGAAGAACAGGACGCCGTCCAGATAGACCGCAATCTCATGGGGTCT
>JANMXA010000232.1:0-10663 GCA_031394255.1 Gemmatimonadota bacterium | reverse complement strand
AAGGAAGAAGCGGGGAGGTCGCCATGACCTCCCCGCTTCTCAGTCAAGTTCCTGCCGGCCCGTTACCCCCCGCGAACATGCGCAACACCCGCGGCAGAATACCGCCGTGGCGGTAGTAGTCGATCTCCACCTTCGAGTTCAGGCGGACAACTGCCTTGAACGACTTGACCGAGCCGTCTTCCGCGGCGGCGTTCACATCCACCGTTCCGCCCGGCACAAGGCCGGTCGCGATGCCGGTGATGCTGAAGGTCTCGCGCCCAGTCAGGCCCAGGGATTCGCGGCTTTGGCCCGGTTGATAGGCCAACGGCAGGACCCCCATGCCGACCAGGTTGCTCCGGTGAATCCGCTCGTAGCTCTCGGCAATGACGGCCCGGGCCCCGAGCAGATTGGTGCCCTTGGCGGCCCAGTCACGGCTCGAGCCAGTGCCGTACTCCTTGCCCGCCAGGATCACGAGTTGGGTGCCCCGGCTCTGGTAACGCATCGCCGCGTCGTAGATCGATACGATCTCGTTCGTGCCGAAGTCGAGAGTCCAGTTGCCTTCCTTCTCCGGCACGAGCGCGTTCTTGATCCGGACGTTCCCGAAGGTTCCGCGCATCATCACTTCGTGATTGCCGCGCCGGGCGCCGAAGGTGTTCCAGTCGGCCTGCGCCACCCCGCGCTCGAGGAGGAACTTGGCGGCCGGCCCGTTCTTCGGAATCGATCCCGCGGGCGAGATGTGGTCGGTCGTGACACTGTCGCCCAGAGCCGCCAGCACGCGGGCCCCCACGATGTCGCTGAACTCGCCGGGGAGCTTCGGCAGGTTCTGGAAAAAGGGAGGCTCTTGAACGTAGGTCGATTCACGGTCCCAGGCGAACCGGCTTCCCCCGGGCACTGGAAGTTCCTGCCACTCGACGTCACCCTCGAACACCCGGGCGTAGCTTGCCTCGAACAGCGCCGGCTTGAGGCAGCCCGCCATGACCTGGCGGATCTCCTCGGCGGTGGGCCAGATGTCCTTGAGGAAGACGGCCTTGCCGTCCTTGCCGGTGCCGATCGGCTCGGTGATCAGGTCGATGTCGACTCGCCCCGTGATCGCATAGGCGACCACCAGCAACGGCGAGGCGAGGTAGTTGGCGCGGACCAGGGGGTGGACCCTGGCCTCGAAGTTCCGGTTGCCCGACAGGACGGCGGCCGTGACCAGCTGGTTCTTCTGGATCGTTTCCTCAATCGAGGCCGTGAGCGGGCCGCTGTTCCCGATGCAGGTCGTGCACCCGTAGCCAACCGTCTGGAAGCCCATCTGGTCGAGGTACGGGGTGAGGCCGGCCGCGTTCAGATAATCGGTCACCACGCGCGAGCCCGGGGCAAGGCTCGTCTTGACCCAGGGGCGGCTGGTCAGGCCCTTCTCGACGGCCTTCCTGGCGAGGAGGCCCGCGCCCACCATCACCGACGGATTGGATGTGTTAGTGCAGCTGGTGATCGCCGCGATGACTACCGAGCCGTCGGTCACCTCGCCCGCGGGCCCGGTCGCGCCGGTGTTGGCCGGCTTGAGGCCGGACAGGTTGGTGGCGAAGTTCGTCGTCATGTCGGAAAGCCGGACCAGGTCCTGCGGCCGCTTGGGGCCGGCCAGGCTTGGCGCGACCGTCGACAGGTCCAGCGTCAGGCTGGTGGTGAAGATCGGGTCCGGCGTCGCGTCGGTCCGGTAGAGCCCGTTTTCCTTGCAGTAGCGCTCGGCGCGCTGGACCACGTCGGCGGGACGCCCGGTCCGGCGGAGGTAGTCGATGGTCTCGGCGTCCACGGGGAAGAACCCCATGGTGGCGCCGTACTCCGGGGCCATGTTGGCGATGGTCGCGCGGTCGGCCAGCCCCAGGCTCGACAGGCCCGGCCCGTAGAACTCGACGAACTTGTCGACCACGCCCTGCTTCCGGAGAATCTGGGTCGCCTGGAGTACAAGGTCGGTGGCCGTGGTGCCGACCGGCAGCTGGCCCACTAGCTTCATCCCGACGACTTCGGGGATCAGCATGAAGTATGGCTGGCCGAGCATGACGGCCTCGGCCTCGATCCCGCCGACGCCCCAACCCATGACACCGAGGCCGTTGATCATCGTAGTGTGGGAGTCGGTGCCCACCAGGCTGTCGGGGTAGACCGTCAACTCACCGTACTGATCGCGGAGCTGGACCAGGGGCGCCAGGTATTCGAGGTTCACCTGGTGGACGATACCGGTTCCGGGCGGGACCACCCGGAAGTTCTGGAAAGCCCGCTGGGCGAACTTGAGGAGTTGATAGCGCTCTTTGTTTCGCGCAAATTCCAGCGCCACATTCTTGCCGTAGGCTTCGGCCGTCCCGGCGTAGTCCACCTGCACGGAATGGTCGATGACCAGGTCGCAGGGCACAACGGGATTGATCATCTGGGGGTCGCCGCCCATCGAGGCCATCGCGTCCCGCATGGCGGCCAGATCGACGACGCAGGGCACCCCGGTGAAGTCCTGGAGGACCACTCGGGCGGGCATGAAGGGGATTTCCCCCTTGGCTGGTTGCCCCGTCCACCGGCCGATCTGGAGGACGTGATCCTCCGTCACGACCCCGTGGCCGGCCTGGCGCAAGGCGTTTTCAACCAGGATCCGGATCGAGAAGGGGATCCGGTCCAGGTCAATCAACCCCTGGCGGGCAAGCTCGGGAAGACGGAAGATTACTGCCTTGGATGAGCCGAGGTCGAGACGGCTTCGGGTACCAAAGGGATTCGGGACGGCGTCGGTCATCGTGGAAACCCGTGGGTAGGATGAAATCGGGCTGAAAGATAGCGGGAGAGGCGGTTCTGGTCATGACGGGAGCGGTGCCGGTGGCGATCACCCGGCGGGACGACGGCATCTTGTTCCAGTGGGATCGGAGCGGGGCGGAGCGGTTGGTGGAAGCTCGGGCCCTGCGCCTTGCCTGCCCGTGCGCCCAATGTGTGGACGAAATGTCCGGCCGGCCGGTACTCGACCCGGGTCAGGTGCCGCTCGACGTCCGTCCAGTGCATCTTGCCCTTGTCGGGACCTATGGGCTCCGGGTTCATTGGAGCGATGGACATGCCACCGGCATCTACACCTTTGACTGGCTTCGCCAGCGAGATTGAATGACCGGCCTCAGCGTCTGGATCATCGGCAGGAAGTACTGGATCCTGATCTGGTACGGGATCCTTATTCTCGGCGTCACCGGATTCTTCAGTGCGCTCTATTGGGCCCGGCGGACCCATGGCCGGAACCTGGACGAGATGTTCCGGGCGGCGGGGACCGCATTCGTATCCGCCGGAATGCTCCTCGTCCTCTACGCCGTCGGGGACACCGCCGCGCAGATACTGCTGCTGGTCGCCCTGCTGTGTTTCGTCCTTGCCTTCGTCCTCGGTCGCCGGCCCGATGCGCTGACCATCCGGCGGGACCCAACCGAGGATGACGAAGACCCCGACGAGCCTCTCCGGCCCGCCGAAGACGAGGACAAGACTCCGTGAGGCGATTGGTCGCCACCGCTCTGCTGGTTGCCGCCGTCCATCCGCTTGCCGCTCAGGTCGTCGGGCCCTCCACGGGGGGCGCGGCCGCCTTGGCGCAGGCGGAGCGGATGACTGGCCATACCAAGCGGGTCCTGATGATTGCGGCTCACCCGGACGATGAGGACACCGAACTCCTGACCTACCTGGTCAGGAAAGAGGGTGCGGTTGCGGCCTACCTCTCGCTCACTCGCGGGGAAGGCGGCCAGAACCTGATCGGCCCTGAGCTGGGCGAGGCGCTGGGGCTGATCCGGTCCGAGGAATTGCTGGCCGCACGGGGCCTCGACGGGGCCAGGCAGTTCTTTACCCGCTCCTTCGACTTCGGGTTTTCCAAGACCCAGGCCGAGGCGTTCACGTTCTGGCCCCGGGATTCGGTGCTGAAGGACGTGGTCCGGGTGGTTCGCCGGTTCCGGCCCCAGATCCTCGTCGCGATCTTTTCAGGCACCCCCCGGGACGGCCACGGCCAGCACCAGGTGGCCGGCTGGGCGGCCCAGGAGGCGTTCCAGGCCTCCGGCGACGCCAGCAGGTTCCCTGAGCTTGCCCGTGACGAGGGGTTGGCCCCCTGGCAGCCTCTCAAGCTCTATCGATCGACCCGATTCGACACGGCAGGCACCGCGGTCGTGCTCGAGGGCGGGAGCCTCGACCCCGAGATCGGCCAGTCGTATCGCCAGATTGCGATGCGCGGGCGGAGCCTCCATCGCTCCCAGGACATGGGCATGCTGCAGGACATCGGTCCGAGCCAGATCCGGATGGCTCTCCAGGCCGACCGGACTCAGGCCGGTCCGGGTCTGTTCGCGGGCATCGACACCACGACCCCCAGGCCCGGTTCCCAGGAAGCCACCGAGCTCGAGCCGTTTGCGGCGGCCGCCACCGCGATTCGGGCCGGCGTGGTGGTCGATGCCTTCGCTGAGGCATCGCGCCTCGTGCCGGGCGGGACGGTGCGACTCCGACTCTCGGCGTGGAACAGTGGGTCCCGAACGGTGTCGGTCCGGCCTCGATTGGAAGCCCCCCCGCGGTGGACCCCCCAGGCGGACTGCCTCGACCGGCCTGTGACCGTGGCGCCAGGCGCCGTCGTCCACTGCCCGGTGGGCATGACCTTGGCGCCGGACGCCGAGACCACGACGCCCTACTTTCTCCGTCGGCCCAAAGCCGGCGCCTGGTACGAGTGGGCCGGCGATTCACGATTCTGGGGCGACCCCTTCGAGCCGCCCCTCCTGACGGCCCGGTTCGACCTGGCGGTTGACGGCGGCCCGTCGGTCGTGCTCTCCCGCGAGGTCTTCCATCGGTTCCGTGATCAGGCGCTGGGTGAAATCCGCCGATCGCTCGCGGTGGTTCCCCGGGTGGACATTCAGATTGCTCCGACCGCCAAAGTGTGGCCGTTAGGCGATCGTCGTCCGCAGAATGTCACGGTGTCGTTGCGACACGCCGGACCCGACACGACCGCCGGGACCGTCGAGCTCGACCTGCCATCTGGATGGGCCGCCGTCCCGCCGCAGCCTTTTCGCCTCGCCCGCCCGGACGAGCACCGGAGCTACACCTTCTCCGTGACCGCCCCGACCGGCCAGCGCGCCGGTGATTTCGCCATCCGGGCCTTTGCCCGGGATCAGGTGGGACGGCGATACGAAACCGGGGTCGTCGTGGTGTCCTATCCGCACATCCGGGAACGGAGCTTTGCTGTGGCGGCCACGATGGCGGTTCGGGCGGCGCCGGTGGCGTTCCCGAAGGCCAGGAGGGTCGGCTACGTCCGGGGTGCCGCCGACAAGGTCCCCGAGGCCCTGGCCGGGGTTGGGCTCGACGTCGAGCTGCTTGACCCGGCTACGCTCGAACGAGGCGACCTGTCCCGGTTTGACGCCATTGTGGTAGGGAGCCGAGCCTTTGAGACGGACCCGGCGCTCGTCGAGAACAACGGCCGGCTCCTCGACTACGTGCGGCTGGGCGGGCACGTTCTGGTACAATACCAGCAGCACGTGTATTTCAACGGCAACTTCGCGCCCTTTCCCATGACGGTGGCACCGCTCCATGATCGGGTCACCGACGAGAACGCCGCGGTCCGGGTGCTCCGTCCCGACGATCCGGTGCTTCGGGTCCCGAATCGAATCGATCCGGCCGACTGGAATGGCTGGGTTCAGGAGCGAGGTCTCTACTTCGCCCACGATTGGGACAAACGGTACACGCCGTTGCTCGAGATGCACGATGGCAGCGGGCCTCCCCTCGAGGGCGGGCTGCTGGTGGCCAACTACGGAAAGGGCACCTACGTGTACAGTGGCCTCGCCTTCTTCCGCCAGCTGACCGCCGGCGTCCCCGGCGCGTTCCGGTTGTTCATGAACCTGCTGTCCGTGGAGTCGCGTGCCGCCCAGCCCTGAGCCAGCCGGCGAAGCGGGGGCGTCGCGGTCGAAGTGGCTCGGCGCGCTGAACGATCCGGAGTTCCGCAAACTCACCGTCCTGATCATCACCGCGTTCATCGACATGCTCGGGTTCGCGATGCTGTTCCCGTTGTTGCCGTTCTACGCGCTCCGCTTCCACGCTACGCCCGAGATGATCGGCATCATCACGGCCTCGTTCTCGGTGGCACAGCTCGCCTCGGCCCCGTTGTGGGGATGGGTGTCCGATCGGTACGGGCGTCGTCCGGCCCTGCTGGTGGGATTGCTCAGCTCGGCGGCTGCCTATCTGGTGTTCGGTCTCGCGACCTCGATCTGGTTGCTGTTTGCCTCGCGCCTGATTCAGGGGGCCGGCGGGGGGACGACCGGGGTGGCCCAGGCGTACGTCGGCGACTCGATTACACCGGCGCGCCGGGCGCAGGCCTTGGGATGGCTGTCGGCCGCCACCTCGCTTGGTGTGGCGATCGGGCCGGCCATCGGGTCCTGGAGCTTCCACATCGGTCCGGCGGCGCCCGGTTTTGTGGCCGCCACCCTGTGTCTGATCAACGTCTATTTCACCTGGCGTTGGCTGCCCGAATCCCGGATTCCATCCGTCACGCCCCCGGGCGGAGTGCGGAAGAAGCCGGCGGTCTGGCGGTCATTGTCGGACGTGGTGGCGCACCCGTTCCGGCCGGTCTCGCGGCTGGTGTGGATCTACGGGGCGGGGATGCTGGGCTTCAGCGCGATGACCTCGGTCTTTGCGTTGTTCCTGTCGGCTCGGTTCGGGGTGACTGAAAAGAACATTGGGTACTTCTTCGTCTACACCGGCGCCCTGTCGTTCCTGATGCGAGCCATCGTGCTCGGTCCCGCCGTCCGGCGTCTGGGTGAGATCGGCGCCATGCGGCTCGGCACGATTGCTCTGGTGGTGGGTCTCGCGATCTATCCCTGGGTCCCGACGATCTGGATGATGCCGCTCGTGATGCCGCTGATTCCAATCGGAACCGCGTTGTTGTTCCCCTCGACCACCGCGCTCATGTCGCGGGCCGCCGACCAGGCGGTGCTCGGCACGACGATGGGCGTGGCCCAAACCTTCGCGGGGCTTGCCCGGGTGGCCGCGCCGCTGATTTCGACATCGGCGTTCCAGCGGTTCGGGCCGGGTGCGCCATTCTTCGTGGCCGCCACCATCGTCGCCGTCGTCGGGGTGGCCGCATTCAAATTGCCCGCGGCCATTGCCAGGCCCGCGGAAGGGAGTCGTTGATGCAGGTGAGTTCGCCCGCCTCGATTGCCGAGGCGACCTGGGCCGATCTCGAGCCCGCCTTTGACGAACTGCTGGCTCGTCCGATCGATACGACGTCCGTCGACTCGTGGCTCGCCGACTGGTCGCGTCTCGAGGAGGTCGTGACCGAGGCCATTTCCTCCGCCATGATCGCCTACACCTGCAACACCGGGGATCCTGAGCGAGAGGCGGCGCATCGGCGATTCTCGATCGAGATCGCCCCGAAGGCCGAAGAAAAGACCGTCAAGCTCGCGGAGAAGTTTGCGCGGCTCGGCTGGACCCGCCCCGGGCTCGAACAGACCACCGCACGATTTCAGCGGGCGATCGAGATCTTCCGGGAAGCCAACGTCCCCCTGACGGCAGAGCTTGAGGAGGCGGGAACTGAATATCAACGGATCACCGGAAGCTTCCTGGCGGAGTGGGACGGCGAAAAAAAGCCGCTGCCGCAATTGGGACCCTTTCTTCAGAGTCCCGACCGATCGGTCCGCGAGCGAGCCTTCCGCGCGACGATCAGGCCGTACGTGGAGGCCAGGGACGCCCTCGCGGGGATCTTCGACCGCCAATACCGGCTGCGCCAGCAGGTCGCCGCGAACGCGGAGTTTGCGGACTACCAGGCCTATGCCTTCGCCTCCAAGTGCCGCTTCGATTACACGCCCGGCGACTGTGCCCGCTTCCACCAGGCGGTCGAAACGACGGTGGTGCCGGTCGTCGAACGGATGCACCGGTACCGCGCCGAGCGCCTGGGCATCGACCGGCTCCGGCCCTGGGACCTCGGTGTCACCCTCTACCGAGACCAGCCGATCCGGCCGTTCACCACCGCCGAAGAGCTGACTCGGAAGGCCCATGTGATGTTTGAGGACCTCGACCCGGTGCTCGCCGGCCAGTTCCGGGTGATGATGGACGAGGGGCTCCTGGATCTCGAGAGTCGGAAGAACAAGGCGCCCGGTGGCTATTGCGACACGCTCCATCATCGGGGTCGGCCGTTCATCTTCATGAACGCCGCGGGTGTGATGGACGACGTGCAGACCCTCCTCCACGAGGCGGGCCATGCGTTCCACGCCTTCTCGTCCCATCGGCAGGCCCTGATCTGGCAGCGCCATCCCACCGCGGAGTCGGCCGAGCTGGCGTCGATGTCGATGGAGTTGCTGGCCGCCCCGCTGCTGGACCTGCCGGGGGCGTTCCTGTCCCGGCGCGACGCCGCGATCGCCCGCCTGGAGCATCTCGAAGACGTGCTGCTCACCCTCTGCCACGTGGCGTCGATCGACGCGTTTCAGAGCTGGATCTATACCAGCGGGAACGGCCATGATCCGGTGGCCCGGGATCGCGGCTGGCTCGAGATCCGGGCCCGGTTCGAGCGGGTGGTCGATTGGGACGGCCTGGACCGGGAGCGAGTCGCCCGCTGGTACCGGCAACTCCACATCTTCCTCTACCCGTTCTACTACATCGAGTACGGGATCGCCCAACTCGGGGCGTTACAGGTCTGGCTCAACCACCGGCGGGACCCGGCCTCGGCGCTCGACGCCTACCGGCGCTTCTTGGCGCGCGGAGCCACCGCCAGCCTGCCGGATCTCTACCGAGAGGCGGGAGCGGTTCTGGTCTTCGACCAGGACTCCATGGTGCCGCTCGTGGCCGCCGTGGAGGAGGAAATCAGCCGCCTCCGGGCCTCGATTTAGGGCCGGTTGCCGGAAACCCTCTGTGGGGCCAGATTAGAGGGGCTAGGAAGGGCTGTTTCCCGCTGTGAAAGGACAAGGCTTCCCGGATGGCGAAGGAAGAAGGCATTGAAATGGAGGGCGTCGTGCAGGAGGTCTTGCCCGACCGCAACTACCGTGTGCTGCTCGACAACAAGCATACCATTCTGGCCTACGCCGCCGGGAAGATGAGCAAGTTCAAGATTCGCGTCCTCGAGGGCGACCGGGTCAGCGTTGTCCTGTCGCCCTATGATCTTACCCGCGGGCGGGTCATCTACCGGCACAAGTAGGCCGACCCCCCAGGTGCTGACGTCAACGGGCCGCCCAACCATCGGGCGGCCCGTTTCCGTTCACGAGACCTGGTGCTCTTACTTGGCCTTGGTGACGTTCTCGGCCGCGGGGCCTTTGGCACCCTGGACCATGTCAAACTCGACCCGCTCGCCTTCAGCAAGGCTGCGGAAACCGTCCGCCTTGATGGCCGAGTGGTGGACGAAGCAGTCCTTCTCGCCGTTTTCCGGGGTGATGAATCCGAACCCCTTCGCGTCGTTGAACCACTTCACGGTACCAGTCATGCGTGCCATTACGCCTACTCCCTCATTTGGTGAAAACTCGGTCGAGCACCAGGCGGTGTTCCGACCTTCCCCGAGGACACGAGCCCATCCCGTGCCCTGGAAAGTAGATCGACCCTCAGCAACTGCTTCCGGGTCGGCTTGTGCTGCTTCTCTCGATCGAACTGGTAGGAGGCATACTACAGCCCCGCGACAAAGCCTCGACAAGTATCGTTTCCGGTTGTCCGGGTGTCAAGATACCGGCCGGCTGGGGCCTCCCAGGAGGAGCCGGCGGATTGGAGCCAACCAGGCGCGACCGGAACGGGTTCTCAGGTCCCGGCGAACGGCTCGGTTGAGCGCCTGGAGGAACTCCGAGGCGGTCGGGTATCGGGCATTCTTGTCGGCCTGGATCGCCAGTCGGAGGACCTTGGCGAGTTCCGGCCCCACCTCGGGCCGTTCTTTCTCGAGGTCTGGCAGCTGATTGGTGGTCTGTTTGGCCAGCACGATCTCGGGTCGATTACCGGTGAAGGGCGGATACCCGAGCAGGGCGAAGTAGGCCACGGCGGCCATGCTGTAGAGGTCGGTTCGGATGTCGATCTTGTCGCCGAGCAGCTGTTCGGGGCTGGCAAACTGCGGGGTTCCGGAGCGGCTCGACGCGCCACCGAACTTTCCGTGGCCCCGGAGCGCCACTGCCAGCCCGAAGTCCGTGATCCTGAGGCCGCCGCTCCGGGCAATCAGGAGGTTTTCCGGCTTGATGTCGCGGTGGACCAGGCCGGCCTGATGGGCATGGGCCAGGGCGCCGAGGGCCTCGCGCATCAGCCAGACCACCCGGTCGATCGGGAGCGGTCCTTCGTTCTCCACCAATTGGGCGAGGTTGGGACCTTCGATCAGTTCCATGGTATACCACAGCATGCCCGACCTGCCCGCAATTTCGTAGATGCTGACGATGTTCGGGTGGGTCACCCGGGCGGCAAGCTGGGCTTCGCGCCGGAACCGCTCGATGACGGCCGGGTCCTCGATCAGGCTTGGGTGGAGGACCTTGAGGGCCACCATTCGCTCGAGATGGAGGTCTCGAACCCGGTAGACCCGCCCAAACCCGCCGGCACCGATCTCGGCCAGCAACTCATAGTCGTCACCGAGGGCGCGACGGAGTCGTTTTTCCCACGCTCGGGGCCCTTCGTCCGCGGTCGCCTGGGGAGTAGCGTCGAGGGTGGAGATGGTGGTGTAGGCACCCGCGTCGGAGGCAAAGTCCTCGAGCATCTCCGAGGCACTGAGGAAGCGCCCGTGACTGGTGGGCCG
>JANMXA010000231.1:0-4930 GCA_031394255.1 Gemmatimonadota bacterium | reverse complement strand
CTGGCGTAGTCCGGAAGCCCGCTATATGGGCAGACCGCGCTGAACTCGCCCGTCTCGGTCACGATCTCCTGCTCCGGCCCGTCGTAGCCGAACGTTTCCAGTACCTGCACGTCAATGTGCTCCGGGCCCACGAAGGGGATGGTGCGGCCTTCGGCATTTGCCATACATTTCCTTCCTTTCCGGTCTCCAATTTAGCTGGATCCGCCAACCATGCTGCTCCTCCTCGCCGCAACCCTCGCCTCCGTCGATACCGTGGCGCTCACCCCCGGGATGGTGATCACCCGGTCGGTGGTCATCAAGCCGTCGGTCTACCGGTTCGCGCCGACAGCTGCGGACTCGGTCATGATCCGGATCAAGGGCGACGGGATCGACGTCGACTTTGCCGGGGCCATGCTGGTGGGGAGCCCGTACGAGGCCGCCCCGGATCGCGGGGCCGGGATCGGCGTTCTGATTGAGGGGGGCCGGAATGTCACGCTCCGCCGGGCCACGGTCCGCGGCTACAAGGTCGGCATTCTGGCCCGTGGCACCGTCGACGTCCATCTGCTCGACAACGACGTCAGTTTCAACTGGAAACCGCGCCTCTGGAGCGGCCTGGGCCACGAAAGCCTGGCGGACTGGCTCTACTTCCACCACAACGAAAGAGACGAATGGCTCAGGTACGGGGCCGGGATCTACCTTGCCGACGTGACCGGCGGCGACATCCGTGGCAACACGGCTCGCCAGGGCATGAACGGCCTGCTGATAGTCAGAAGTTCCCGGCTGACGGTCTCCAATAACGACTTCTCCTATCTCACGGGGCTCGGATTCGGCCTCTACCGGTCGAGTGACAACCGGATCATGCACAACCGGGCCGACTACTGCATTCGTGGCTACAGTCACGGAGTCTATAATCGGGGCCAGGACTCGGCCGCCCTGTTGCTGTACGAGCAGAGTTCAAGGAACATCGTCGCCTACAACTCGATGACGCACGGGGGTGACGGGCTCTTCCTGTGGGCCGGCCAGTCCACGATGGATTCGGGGCAGGGTGGCTCCAACGACAATCTGTTCTTTGGCAACGATTTCAGTTTTGCCGTCACCAACGGCATGGAGGCGACCTTCAGCCGGAACCGGTTCATCGGGAATCTGATCGAAGGCGCCCAGCACGGCCTGTGGGGCGGCTACAGTTACGGTTCCGAGGTCCGTGCCAACCGGTTCAAGGCCAACGTTGTCGGGATCGCCATCGAGCATGGCCAGGACAACCGGATCCTCAGCAACGACTTCGAAGGTGATCAGACCGCGATCCACCTCTGGTGGAATCCGGTCGAGCCAGCAGACTGGGGCTACCCCAAGACCCGCGGCACCAAGAGCCGAGGCTATGCCATCTCGGACAATCGATTCCTGGGGAACAAGTTGGCCTTGAGTCTCGAGTCCACCCAGAAGGCCGTCCTGCTTCGGAACCGGTACTTCGGAGTGGATACGCTGTTTCGGCTCAAGGGCGACACGGCGGGTTTCAAGCGGGACGCCCGAAAGACCGGCATGGCGGCGCTGCCACTCGCTACCTGGCAACCCAACAAGCGCGATCCGGCGGCGCCCGCACCGCTTACCGGCGCCATCGACCCGTTCTCGCTCGATGCGCCCCACCGCGGGCGCGCCGGGATTCTGATTGACGAATGGGGCCCGTACGACTGGAAGGCGCCTCGCGCCTGGCCGGCTCGGCCCGCCGACAGTGCCGCGATCCGGGCGGGCGTGTGGTACCGGATTCTCGGCGGAGCGGGCGAGTGGAGTGTCGCCTCCATCAAGGGGGCCACGGTCAGCCGGCCCACCGGCAAGGTCGGTGACTCGCTGGTTGTGACGCCCCTGCCCGGGCCGGTCGTCGATTTCGACGTTGAGTTCGAATATCAGGGGGAGGCCGTGACCACTCCGGACGGTGCCGTGGGTCGGGCCGGCGATCCCTACCGTTGGCACCTCCGCCGTTTCCAGGTCCCGCTCGACTGGCGGCTCGGCGTCTTTGCCTGGGACAGCGTCTCAGATCCCCGCAAAGCGGGCCCGGCCGTACGGCTCGCGCCGGTCGGCGCCCCGCTCGCGACGCGGCGCGACTCCGTACTTGACTACATGTGGTCCAAGCCGCGGCTCGCCGGGTTTCCCGAACAGCGGTTCCTCCTGGTGGCGGAAACGGCCGTCGAGTTGCCCAAAGGTGCTGACTATGAACTGATGGCGATCAGTGACGACGGCATTCGGATCTGGGTCGATGACAAACTCGCCATCGACGACTGGAAACAACATGAGTCGTTGGTGACCCGGGCTGACCTCAAACCGGGGAAACATCGGCTCCGGGTTGATTACTACCAAGTCGATGGGTGGGTCGAGCTCAAGGTGGAAATCCGAAAAAAGGCCGCTCCGTAGGAGGCAGCAACGAACAAGGGGCAAGTCAGCCGGACTTGCCCCTCGTCAATTCGGGATCGCGCGGCTCAGCCCCGCTTGCCCTCCCAGCCAGCGATGCCTTCTTCGAGCCAGACGTGTTTCTTCCCGATGACGTCCTGGGCAAGCTGGTAGGCCCGGTCATCCTCGTTCCCGAAGATTTCCTCGAACTTGACCAGAACGCGCCACGACGTCTGGCGGCAGAACAAGTCGGCCATTTCGATCGGCGCCCGGTTCGAGGGATCCTTCGTGATCATCATCTGTGCCTTGGCGACCGTCGCGCTCATCGCGAACAACTCCGCGCCGATCTCCACCATCCGGAACAGCACGGCCTGTTTCTTCTCGAGGCGGGGGCCGAACCGGAGCATCGCATGGAACAGGCTCCGGGCCAGCCGCCGGGCGGCCCGGTTCACGAATCGGAGGTGCTTGGCCAGGGCACCGAACTCCGAGTACCGGGGCCACATGCTCCAGCCGAGATATTGCTTCGGGTACCACCAGGCGTAGAAGAGGCCGGCTTTCACCAGCGAGACCAGCTTCTCGCCGACCGACGAGCGTGGGTCGATCAGCTTGCCAGCGACTTTGAGGTGGGTGTCCACCGCCTCGCGGGCGATGAACAACCGCATGATCTCCGAGGAGCCCTCGAAGATCAGGTTGATCCGCCAGTCGCGCAGCGCCCGCTCAACCGGGTCCGGTCGTTCGCCTCGGCTCCGGAGCGAGTCGGCGGTCTCGTAGCCCCGTCCGCCCTTGATCTGCACGGTGTCGTCGGCGATCCGCCAGCCGGTTTCGGAGTTCCACATTTTGGCGATCGCGGCTTCGAGCCGGATGTCGGTCTTCGGCCGGTCGACGAGGAGGGAACACAGATCGCTGACCGCCTCCATCGCGAAGGTCTCACACGCCATCCGCCCGATCTTCTGCGCCACCGCGTCGTGCTTTCCGATCGGCTGGCCCCACTGGACCCGCTCGGCCGCCCATTTCCGAGAGATCTCGAGCAGGCGCTTGGCGCCGGTGACGCAGCTGGCCGGAAGCGTGAGGCGGCCGGTGTTGAGCGTGATCAGGGCCAGCTTCAACCCTTTGCCCTCGCCCCAGAGGACGTTCTCGACCGGAACCTTCACATCGTTGAAACGCATCAGGCCGTTCTCGAGGGCCCGCAGTCCCATGAAATGGAGGCGGCGCACCACTTCCACGCCGGGCCAGCTGGACTCCACGATGAACGCGGTGATCGCCTTCGGGCCGGTCCGGGCCATCACGACCATGACGTCGGCCACCGTGCCATTCGTGCACCAGAGTTTCTCGCCGCTCAGGACCCAGTGCGTGCCGTCCGCCGAGAGCGTGGCGGTCGTCGTCATGCCGGCGGGGTCCGACCCCGCGTTGTTCTCGGTCAGCGCGAAGGCCGAAATGGCTCCCTTGGCCAGCTGCGGGAAGTATTTCTTCTTCTGCTCCGGAGTCCCGAACAGCTTGAGGGGGACCGGCACCCCGATCGACTGGCTGGCCGACAACAGGGCGGTCACGTTGCCGCAGACGCTCGAAGCCAGTGCCACCGCCCGGGTGTACATCAGCTGGCTCAGGGCCTTGCCCCCGTACTCACTGGGGATTTTGATCCCGAAGGCGCCGATCCGTCGCAGCCCTTCGACCACCTCGGGCGGCACCTGGCCGTCCCGGTCGATCGCGTCGCCGTCGACTTCTTTGAGCAGGAACGCCTCGAGCGCGTCGAGGAAGGGCTTGGCGCGCTCGACGTCTTCGGCCCTGGGCTCAGGGTAGGGGTGGATCAACCGGAGATCCAGCTTCCCCTCAAAGAGCTCCTTGACGAAACTCGGGTTCCATTCGGTTTCCCGGGCGGCTTCCGCAACGTCGCGGGCAGCCTGCTCCGCGGCCTTGCCGGTGGCGGGCGCGGGTTCGGGGCGTTCGGGTGGTCTGGTGGCGGTGGTCATGGTCATGTCTCGGTGTGAGTGCCTAACGAATGGCCGCTTCGCGCCGTCGCGCGGCGAGCCAGCCTGAAAAAAGTTCCGTCACGTGCCGCTTCCGCTCGGCCAGGAAGTGCGGCGCGGTCGAGTCGAGTCCGATCACCCGGCCCAGGGTCACTCCCTGGATGTGCGGGAACCAGGAAAGCGCGATCAGGCTGAAGAGCAGGTGGGTGACGTCGGTGGGGTCCGCCTCTTCGAGCCCGAGCTCCTGGGTCAGCGCGGCGATCATTTCCTGGCCGGTCGCCAGGCTGAGGGGGAGGCCGTCGAGCGTCGCACCACCACTCAGCGCCTCGCGCTGGATCAGCCGCACGAAGGCGGGACGGGCGGCCACGAAATCGAAATAGTCCGACACCGCCCCCGCCAGCACCACCTCCGGCACCTGGCCGCTGGCGAGTGCCCGGTCCCGCCCTTCCCGTACGGCGCGCCGAACCCCTTCGAAGCAGCGTTCCAGGACGGCCCGCAGCAGATCCGCCTTCGATCCGAAGAAGTACCCCGGCGTGGCGCGCGACAAGCCAGCTGCCCGGCCCACGTCGCTGAGACTGGTGCCCTCGTATCCCCGTTCCGCAAACAGC
>JANMXA010000230.1:0-5378 GCA_031394255.1 Gemmatimonadota bacterium | reverse complement strand
CGATCACGATTTGAATGACCTGCAGGACCCGGTTCCACTGGATCCCGACCAGGTGCGTCGAAAACCCTCCGCCGAATACTGCCGAGTTCTGAGCTATGGCAGCAGCGGCCATCGGATCGATCGGCTCGACCAGAGCGGCGATCTCGGCCAACCAGCGCTGGCCGGCCTCAGTCGTCTCGAGCGAGTCACGCCGGGCGAAGAGCGCACGGAGTCGTTCAAGGGTTGTGTCAGCCAGACCTTGTGGTGCCTGGGTAGCCGCCTAACCTCTATTGGAGCTGCGGGGGCAATCCCCGTCCTGCAGCAGAAAAGGTATTTGCTACGGAGCCCAATGTGCCACCGGGATTGGAGCCGCGCGATAAAGAGTAAACGCTGCGGGACGAGAGCCCGCGCCGGTCACCACGCCTTCGCTCGGGCTGACCCAGGCGCCAGTAGGCTAACGCTCGACATCCGGTCGGCGCGGAACGGCACCAGCACCGATCCCGCTGCCCCCGACCATCCCCCCACGGCGCGGGTGAGATTCGAACTCACGGAACCCTTTCAGGTTCGCCGGTTTTCAAGACCGGTGCAATCAACCACTCTGCCACCGCGCCCGTTGAACTACGGTCCCGCTCCCCGCTACTTCCCAACCCGCGGCCTGAGACTCGCCGCCACCGCCGCCGCAATGGAATCGGCCCGCACCGCCAACGCCGTATCCCCCTGCTGCCGGAGCGTGGCCCCCACGCCGGCGTAGATCACCCCGTACAGCTCGATGATCGACCGCGACGGATCATCCACCCACCCCTTGGGCCGGTTCCGCGCGGCACTCTGCCACCGATACCCCTTCCACAAGAGCGCCTTGGCCCGGTCCAGATCCATCCACCCCATCCCGGCACTCATGATGACCGGACCCTTGGGCGTGACCGGATCGGGGTAGAGCTTCCGGACCAGACCCTGCGACACCAGGTACGGCGTCAGGCCTAACGTCTGGTCCGGGAACGACCCCGCGCTCCAGCTGAAGTAGATCGGCCGCTTGCCCAGGTTGTCGCGGATCAGGAAGATCGTGGCCAGATCTTTCCGGTCCAGGTACTGGGTGTTGCCGAAGCTGACCTCGACGTTGCCGAACTTGAGGCTGGTGCCGGGAAGCCGGGCGTACTCGGGCAGGCTGTCGAGTTCCTTCTCGGACAACGCAAAGACGGACCCGGTCGGCTTGGGCCAGCCACGGGCCGGCAGCCTGGTGGCGGAGTCCACCAGGGGAGCGCCGGGCTGATCGTTGCCGGCTTTCCAGAGGTCGAGCGACTTGGCCGGCTCGAAATCCGGCGTCTTCCGCCGGCCCAGCTGCTTCAGGTGCCACTCGGTGTTCATGAGTGACATGTTGGCGATGGTCACGTCCTGCCGGATTCCCTCGACCTCCTGCGCGTACCAGAGGGGGAAGGTGTCGTTGTCGCCGGCGGTGACCAGGATGCCGTAGGGCTCCACCGACTCGAGCAGGTCGCGGGCAAAGTCCCGCGCGGCAAACTCCCGGTCGCGGCTGGCGGTGACCCGGTTCCCGAACAGCGGGATCAGGCAGACCAGCGCCACAGGCAGCGCCGCCATCCAGCGGGCCTTCTCATCGAGCCGAGGACTCAGGTACTCGGCGATGGAACTCATGGCGGTGCCGATCCCGGCGGCCACCAGGGTGCCGAAGAAGGCAAACGAGCAGAGGAAGAAGTAATCCCGCTCGCGAACCTCCCGCATCTCGTTGGTGATGTCGGTCCGCTCCGGGTACATCGAGTACCCGTACTTGAAGTTGAGGTAGAAGATCAGCGCCAGCGTCAGGGTAAAGAGCATGGCCCCCGCGGCCAGACCGGCGCGGCGGTCCTTCCGGAGCATTTGCCAGAGGCCCGCCAGACCCAGCACCGTGAACAGCGCGGTGGCAAAACGGGCCACGGCCCCCCAGTCCCGGGCGAACTGCCACGAGAAATATTCCCAGTAGTTGGCCAGCTGCGCCACGACCTCGGCCTGCCGGTCCATGATCGACGGCTTGCCGTACTGGACCCGGTTCAACACGTCCATCAGGGCGTTGCTGAAGAAACCGATCGGCTCGCCCTCGTTGATGGCGGGATACTGGGCCGCCCGGATCGGGAGGAAGACGTAGTTGGGCGTGAGGCCGATGGCCACCGCGATCGCGACGCCTAACAGCACGGTGGGCCTGGTCAGCACCTTCCAGTCGGTCCACAGGATGTAGACCGCCACGGCCGGGGCCGCCAGCACGCTCATCATGTGGTTGGTGGACGCCAGCGCCAGGACGTAGGCGATCAGGATCAGCCAGCGGTCGCGGTGCGGGCCGGGCTCGTCGTCACCCCAGTGGACCGCGAGCCAGGTCACCATGGCCATTGCGAACAGGGACACGGTGTAGACCTTCTCGTTCACCGTGCTCTGGTTCCACACGGTCCACATCGTGGCACCCACGATCACGCCGGCCGCGGTGGCCACCAGGCGGGGCAGCCGGACCGGCACGATGGCCCGGAGCCAGCGGTCGGAGACCAGGAACCAGAAGAACGCGGCCCCGGCACTCGTTACCGCCGCGAACAGATTGATCCGCTCGGCGTAGGTCCCCATGAACGGCAGCAGGCCGAAGACGTGGGCCAGCAGCACGAAGAGCGGGTTCCCGGGCGGATGGGGAATGCCTAACACCTTCGCCGCGGCGATGTATTCGGAGGTGTCCCAGAACGCGGTGGTCGGCGCCAGCGTGGCGACGTAGAGGCCGAGCACGGCCACCGCGGTGATCGCGGCCCAGAGGTACGGCGGGGCCTCGCGCTGTTCGGTAGACTCGGTCATGCTAGTGCCTGAACATCCGTTTGCCGGTGATGACCATGGCGATGTCGGCCCGGTTGGCGGCGGCGATGACTTCGGCATCGCGGACCGAACCGCCGGGCTGAATGATCGCGGTGATCCCCGCCTTGGCGGCTTCTTCGACCGCGTCGGGGAAGGGGAAGAACCCGTCCGACGCGAGGACGGCGCCGGTGGTGGGGTGCTGCTGCAGTATGGCCTCGTGGATCGCCATGAAGACCGCGTCGACCCGGCTCATCTGCCCGGCGCCGATGCCGATGGCCTGCTCGCCGCGGGCGAGGAGGATGGCGTTCGACTTGACCGTGGCCACCGCGCCCCAGGCAAACCGGAGGTCGTTGAACTCATCGGTGGTCGGCTTCCGGCCGGTCGGCATGGTCCACTCGCTCTCGCGGGCGTCGAAGTGGAACCGGTCCTGGACCAGGAAGCCGCCGCGGACCCGTTTCCAGTCGAGGCCCGGCGCGTCGCCGATCGGGAGCTCCACCACCCGGAGGTTCTTCTTCTCGGCGAAAATGGCCATCGCCTCATCGTGCACCGACGGCGCCACGATCACTTCGAAGAACAGATCCCGGAGCGACTCGGCGATGGGGCGATCGATCACCGTGTTGCAGGCGATCACGCCGCCGAAGGCCGAGAGCGGGTCGGTGGCGCGGGCCTTCTCGAGGGCGTCGATGGCGGTCCGGCCCACTGCGATGCCGCAGGGGGTGGTGTGCTTCACGATGCAGCAGGCGGGGCGGTTCTTCCAGACGGCGACCGCGCTGGTGGCGGCGTCGATGTCGAGGAGATTGTTGAAGGAGAGTTCCTTCCCCTGGCGCTGCTTCAGGTCGCGGATCCCGCGGGGTTCTTCCGAGGCGTAAAGCGCGGCTCGCTGTTCGGGGTTTTCCCCGTAGCGGAGCGGGAGGAGCTGCTCGACCGAGAGATTGAGCCGAGGGGGCAAGCCCTGATCGCTGACGGTGAGGTAGCCGGCGATGGCGTTGTCGTAGTCGGCGGTGTGCGAGAAGACCTTGGCCGCATACGCTCGGCCCACCTCGGGCGGCACCGGTCCCGCCGCCAGGAGTTCGAGCACCTTCGGGTAGTCCATCGGGTCGACCACCGGCAGGACGAACAGGTGGTTCTTGGCCGCGGCCCGCAGCAACGAGGGGCCGCCCACGTCGATGTTCTCGACGGCGTCCTCGAAGGTCACGTGCGGCTGGGCAATGGTGGACTGGAACGGATAGAGATTCACGGCCACCAGATGGAACCGGGCGATCCCGTGGGCCTCGAGTGCCAGCATGTGCTGTTCAGTGTCGGGGCGGGCCAGCAGGCCGGCGTGGATCTTCGGGTGGAGCGTCTTGACCCGGCCGTCGAGGATCTCGGGAAAGCCGGTGACTTCGTCGACCGTGGTGACCGCGAGGCCGCCCTTTTTGAGCGTGGTCGCGGTGCCACCGGTGGAGACGAGTTCGAAGCCCAACTCGATCAGGCCTCGACCGAATTCGACGATCCCGCGTTTGTCGCTCACCGAAATCAGAGCCCGCTTCTTCATCTGCTCGCCACCGTAAAAGTCACTGCCTGACCGGCTGCTGCCGCCGCGAGCACCGCCGCCGGCAGGAGCCGGTGCTCGACCTCGAGAACCCGGCCCGCCAGGGCTTCGGGGGTGTCACCCGGCAACACCGGGACTTTTTGCTGACCCAGGATCGGGCCTTCGTCGTAGTCGTGGGTGACCACATGCACCGTGGCTCCCGACTCCTTGTCACCCCGGGCCAGGACCGCCCGATGGACGTTCGCTCCGTACATGCCGGGGCCGCCGTGGTCGGGCAACAGGGCGGGGTGGATGTTGATGATCCGTCCCGCGTAGGCGTCCACCACTTCGGTCGGCACCTGCTTGAGGAATCCCGCCAACACAACCAGATCCGCCCGGGACCCGCGCAGCAGGCCAAGCCACTCGGCCGGATCGGCGGGGTCGGCGAGCACCGCCGACGAGATCCCATGCTGCCGGGCCAGGTCCAGTGCACCCGCCTTGGCGCGATTGCTGATCACCAGAACCACCGTGGCCGGGGCTCCGGCGGGCAGGGCCCGGATCAGGGCCTCCAGGTTGCTCCCGCGCCCCGAAACACAGACCGCCACCCGCATCGACATAGGCCGCCAATATAAACCCCGTACCCCCCGGTCGGAGCCTGCGTCAGGCCTTGTTTGACAGGGTGTTACGGACCACGGCCAGGAGGTCGGGCAGGACGTCGAAGCCGCGGTCCCGGGCCTCCGCGGCGTGGGTCCGGCCCTCGCCGGTTTCGACCAGGACGCCGCGGCCACCCAACTCCAGGGCCGGCAGCAGGTCGCTCAGCCGGTCGCCGACGAACAGGGACCGGCCGAGATCGATGCCGAAGCGGGTCTCGGCGTCGTGATAGTGCTTGAGCGCCGGCTTCCGGCAGTCGCAGGGGCCGGAAATCGGCGGGTAGTGGGGGCAGACGTAGGTGGCGTCGAGCCCGACTCCTGCCGCGATCAGCTGGCGATCGAGCTCGGCCTCGACGGCTCGGTACTGGTCCCAGCTGATCAGGCCGCGGGAAATGCCGCTCTGGTTGGTGACGGCCACGATCCGG
>JANMXA010000229.1:0-5764 GCA_031394255.1 Gemmatimonadota bacterium | reverse complement strand
TAGGGGCAGCTCCGCCAGGCCGTCGCAGGATTCGGATCGTGTCAGCCGGCCATTTCCGGCGCCCGGCTCTTGGGAACACCAACGACCGACCGGGTCATGCCGAGGGGCTCGAGGATACCCGTTCTGACCAGGTCGCGATAGGACTTCCCCGCCGCCGCCTCCGAAACCAGTCCGACCAGGCCGAGGCCGTTGTTGTCATAGGCCTGAACATCGCCGGGAGGTGCGGTCCGCCAGAACCGGCGGCCGACCTCGTCGGGCGGGAGGCGGAGATGGTCGTCGTCGTGGAGGGGGTAGTAATAGGAGTAGGTCCAATCGAATCGCCCGGCCCGGACCACGAGCAGGTCCCGGATCGTCACCGGCTCCGCGTACTCGTCGGCGATCCGGACGCCGATCGACGCGAGGTACCGGTTCACATCAACAGCGGGGTCGATCACGCCCCGGTCGATCAACTGCAAGGCCGCGATCGCCGTGAACACCTTGGTGACGGAGCCGATCCGGAACAGAGTCGTCGCCGGATCGACCTGCGTCCCGGCCTTCGGATTGGCCAGGCCGTACCCCTTCGAGAACAGGATCTGCCCGTCCTTCACCACCGCGACGACCGCCGCCCCGCCGGCTTCCCGCGCCACGGAGAAGTACCGATCGGCCACCGCCTCCGCCGCCGGGCTCGTGAGCGGGCGAGGTTCCTGGGCAGCCAGGGCTGCAGGTGCAGCGAGCGCAAGCAGGCCGGCCAGGAGAGGACGGGGTGGCATGGATGTTCCCGGGTGGGAGGCGATCAAGCATACGCAGGCCGGTGGCCAACCCGCCACGGTAGCCAGTACCTTTCCCCTGCCAATGCAAACCGCCTTCAACGGCACCTTCGGGAACTCGGCAGGCCTCATAGGTCTTGGCCAAGCCCCTATCCGCGTTGCGAGAGTCGAAACCCGATGCGGAGCGCCATGACCAAACTGGCGAGCACGAAGGCGGAGGGCCGCCACCCCCAACTCGTTGGGTGGAGGATGCCGCTGGCGATCGCCTTGGCTGCGGCATGCTCGGCCGATCCGATCCCGCGCCTGCTTGGGCCTGACGAGCGACTCGCCGTTCTGTCCGCACCGGCGACAAATGACACGGTTCTCGCCAGGCCCACTCAGCCGCTTGTCGTACACGTCAGAGATGAGACCGGTGCCCCGCTTCCGAACGTCACGGTCCGTTTCGCTGCCACTCGGGCCGATTCCGCCCCACTACTTTGGTCGATGAGCCTCGCCCCGATCGGCAGCCAAAGATTCAGCTCGTTCGTCGCGGCCCAAACCGATCGCGACGGCAATGCCGCGGCGCTCCTCGAGTTCAGCTTCATCGCAGGGCGCGGTCAAGTCGAGGTCACGGTTCCCGAATTCGCCGGCCGGACGCTCGTCACGTTTCTGGTGCTGCCCGGTCAGCTCGCCGGCGTCAAGATCTTCCCCAAAGACACATTTGTATATCAAGGCAGCTCATTCACGTTCCGCGGCTCCGCCGTCGATCAGTTCGGCAACCGCCGTGGCGACCCAGCCGTTTTCGCCAGCAGTGCGGCGCCTGTCGGGGCTGGCGCCGCGCAAGGTGGTGGGCAATTCACGGCGACGGGCCCCTTCGGTCAGGTCAGCGTCCGGATCATCGCAGGCCAGTACCTCGATGAAACGAGCGTCTCGATTGCCCCTCATGGAGTCATGGCTGCCTATGACCAACGGGTCGGCGGCCTCGTCGAACTCGAGACGGATGGCTCGCACCGCCACGAACTGGGACGATTTCCGCTCGGCGTCGGGCTCGACCCGGCATGGGCGCCAGACGGTCGAGAAATCGCCTTTTCCTATCAGCATGGCATTGCACTGTTGGGGTCCGACGGAACGATTTCGAGCCTGGTGAATCGGACGCCCGCGTTCGCCGAGGCGTTCTGGCCCGCCTACTCTCCGGATGGGCGCTACGTCTATTTCTCCGCCGACACCCCAGGCGACCCTGCGATTTGGCGGGTGCGACGGGATGGCTCAGGCCTTGAGTCGATCACTCATGGCGTTTATGACAATCGACCCTCCCTCGATCCCACCGGACGCCTGGTCGTCTACGAGACGACTGGAAGCTCCGAACCCGTCATCCGAATCGCGGACGTCCAAACGGGAGCCCAATTCAGAAATGAGTTTGCCGGTCAGAACCCTGAGTGGTCTCCGACCGGAGAGCTGATCGCATTCCTTGACCAAGGGGCTCTTAGCGTGGTCGCGCCAGACGGCACCGGACTTCGTCGGATTTCGGCGACCGGGGTCACCTACGACCAACAGCCATTGAGCTGGTCCCCCGACGGTGCCTGGATCGCCCTGCGGCACGGTACGATCGAGCTGGTTCATGTACCTACCGGCTTCCGCCTTCCGCTGCCCTTCGCAGAAGACCTCCAGTACCCCATCTGGAAACCAATTCCGTGAGGGTCGCGCGCCGGTCGCTCGGATTCGCCGCTCTCGGGCTCACTGCTGCCTGTTCCACCACGACGGAGGCCAACCCGCAGCCTGTCGAACGATTGCGGATCCTGGCAAACCCGGCGGTCACCGATACGATCGAAGCCACGCCACTTCAATCGGTTGTCGTCGAACTCCGTGACAACACCGGCGGACCGATCCAGGGGGCCGTGGTCCGGTTTTCGGCCCAGCTCACGACGCCCCCCCAAGGCGCTCCGACCATGCTGGTCTCGACAGAGGCCGGGATCACATGGGACTTGTCCGTCTCCGACACGACTGATGCCAGGGGGCGTGCGGCAGCGCGAGTGCGGTTCGGTTCCATCGCCGGGCCGGGCGGAGTCGACTTCGTGGCGGTGGGTTCCGACCTTGCCGGGTCCCTTTCGTTCACAGTTGCCGCTGGGAATGCGGCCGAGCTTCGGCTGAGCCGCGGTGATACCGCGGTCGTGGCGGGGACGCTCGTCGAAGTCGCCGGCCACGTGTTCGATCGGGCCGGCAATCCGCGGCCCGAAATCCCAACCTTCTCAGCAAGATCGGAACCGGCCGACGCAGGCTCTATCACGCCGAGCGGGTCGATGACAGCCGCCGGCCCTTTCGGGAATGTGCATGTCTCAGCCCGGGTCGGGACCCTCGTCGACTCTCTGACCGTCGGAATCTTTCCCCATGGAACCCTGGTCGGACGCGACGACATTCATTCATCTCTGGTGACCATCGATACTGACGGATCGAACCGAAGGGTGCTCTCGCCGCCGGGCGCCTTCATCCCTACCGATGTCGAACCGGCCTGGTCGCCGGACGGTCGAGAAGTCGCGTTCGGATCCGAGCTCACGATCCTGATCGCCAGCCTGACGGGCGAGATTCGGTCGTTGTTCGTGACACCGCAACCCAACATCCTGACGGCGAGGTGGCCAGCCTATTCGCCCGACGGACGCTGGATCTATTACAGTGGGCAGGCGATCGACGGGAGCGGAACCAGTCTCTATCGGATCAGGCCGGATGGGACCGCACCATCCCGATTGACCGATAGCGTGTCCGCGACGCGCCCGTCCCCGTCCCCGGACGGACGCTCTATAGCCTTTCAGGGCGGCGACGCGACTGTTCGGGTTCTCGACCTGACACTCGGCGCCCTAACGTCGGTGCGGGTCCCAGGCATTTTTCCCGAATGGTCGCCCCGCGGGAATCGCATTGCCTACTATGACTACTACGGATCGGCGTTTCGATCAATGCGGGCCGATGGAAGCGACATCCGGACGATCAGGGTGGCAGGTAGTAGCCACCCGATGACCTGGTCGCCTGATGGCGATCTACTCCTGGTCCAGTCCTACTTCGTGTTCAGACTGGTCCAGCCGGAGACTGGCATCTCCGTGCCGATACCTGCCACGGCCGGGTTATCCAACCTCGCTTGGAAGCCAACACCGTGAATCGCGCCAATGGGAAATGCGGGCCTGTCTTGCCATGTAGGCGCGTCCTCAGAGGGGTCGCCTCGATGGCGCTCATCGGGGCACCGTCGTTTCTCGCCGCGCAACCGCAGAGTCGAGTTGTCCGCTGGGCGAACCTCATCATGGTGATTCGTGCGGAACCCGCCACCGGCGTCCATCTGTGGCTCGGCCCGACCCCGGAAGCGCGGGACGCCGGGACGCCCGAGGGGATCCGCGGGGGCCGCTTCGAGCCGAAAGAGGTTCTCGCCTGGCTCGACGTGGCACGCCGGCTTGTGGGCGAGAACGGCCCCGACTCCCTGCGGACCTCGCCGGCGCTCGGGGGCGCCGGCGGCGAGATTGTCGCCGTCGCGCGTACCGCCACTCCGCCGCCGGGGGAGCCCCCGTACCTCTTGTTTGCTGCCGACAGCGGCGGGGCTCATCGCCGCGTTGTCCGGGCGACGGCGGCCGGTCTGGATGAGCTATTTACCGGACTCGCCCAGGCCGCGGCCGGAGCCGGCTGGGCGCCGGACTCGGTCCTGGCCGCACGGAGATCCGGTTGCGAGGGGCCGGCTGACAGCCTGTGCACTCCCGTCGACATGAAGCCCGGTACCAGGCTGCCCCCAGGGCCGGGCGGCATCACGGGCCGAGGCATGGTCTGGGCCCAGTACGATGTCACGGAGGAGGGGCGGGTCGATCCAGCGAGCATCGACATCGTCTACTCGGATCACCCCGTCTATGCAGCATGGGTGCGAAGAACGCTGGGTCGCCTCGGCTTCATCCCTGCCCGACGGCAGCACCGCCCGATCAGACAAACCGTCCTGCAATCGATCCGTTTCGGCTATCCTGGCGATCCACCATGACAGGCGACGCCCCGTCGTCCCCGTCCCGAGCCCCATCCATGACCACGACCCGACATGCGAGCCCGCTCCTTCTTGCCGTCGTGCTCGGTTGCCATTTCGCCACCCCAGAGCCTGGACGTGACAAGGGGCCGACCAGCCGCGCCGACCCGGACCCCGCCCTGCGCCATAGTGAGGTGACAGGAATCATCGCCGGCACCCGGTTCATCGACACCACCCGGGGGATCTCCGAGGTCCGCGCCATCGACATCGGCGGCATCAAGCAATGGATTTCGATCCGGGGGAAGGATCGCCGCAACCCGATTCTGCTGTTTGTGCACGGCGGCCCCGGGTCGCCCGAGATGCCGACCAGCTGGGTGTATCAGAGCCCCTGGGGGGAATATTTCACCGTCGTGCAATGGGATCAGCGGGGCGCCGGCAAAACCGCGGCCTCGAACGACCCCGCGGCCGTCGGACCGACGATCACCGTCGATCGAATGACGGCGGACGGGGAGGAGGTGGTCCGGTACCTGCGCACCAGGTTCGGAAAGGCGAAGATCTTCCTGCTCGGTCATTCCTGGGGCACGGTGATCGGCGTGAACATCGCGCAGCGTCATCCCGAGTGGCTCCATGCCTACATCGGCATGGGCCAGGCCGTCTACGGGATCGACAACGAACGGATCGGCTACGAGTACGCGCTCGGTCAGGCCCGGGCCCGGCATGACCAGGCAGCGATCACCGACCTGGAAAAGATCGCGCCCTACCCAAACACCGACGGAACCATCCCGATTGACAAGATCCTGGTGCAGCGCAAATGGGTCATCGCGTATGGCGGTCTCGCTTGGGGCCGCAGCGACTACGCGTACGCTCAGAACGCCGCCCGGCTCGCGCCCGAGTATGACGCGGCGGATCTGGCCGCGATGAACCGAAGCGACCTCACGGCGCTCAAGCAGCTCCTCGATCCCCCGAACGTCCTCGACTACCGGAACACGACCACGTTCAAGTGTCCGGTATTCATTCTGGCCGGCCGTCATGACTACGAGACGGTTTCGGAGGTGGCGTT
>JANMXA010000228.1:0-18640 GCA_031394255.1 Gemmatimonadota bacterium | reverse complement strand
CATCCGGCTGGTCAAGATGCTGGTGACTCCGGTCGTGTTCTTTACTGTCGTCCTCGGCATCGCCGACATGGGCGACCTCAAGGGGGTCGGCCGAGTCGGGATCAAGGCGCTGGTGTACTTCGAGGTGCTGTCCACCGTGGCGCTCGCGGTCGGGCTCATCACGGTGAATCTGATCCGCCCGGGCGACGGCTTTCACGTCGTGGCGTCGCAGCTCGACGCCTCGCTGGTGAGCAAATACGCCGAGCAGGCCCACCACCAGTCGTTCAGCCAGTTCGTCCTGCAGATCATCCCCGCCACCTTGTTTTCGGCCCTGAGTTCGGGTGAGCTGCTGCAGGTCCTGCTGGTGGCCATCCTGACCGGATTCGGATTCCTGCTCGTGGGCGAGGCCAGCCAGCCGCTCTATCGCGTGTTCGAGGCGGCCAACCGGGTCACCTTCCGGATCGTGGCCCTGGTGATGTGGGCGGCGCCGATCGGTGCGTTCGGCGCCATGGCGTTCACGATCGGCAAGTTCGGACTCCGGAGCCTCGGGCCGCTTGCCTCGCTGATGGGAACCTTCTACCTCACCTGCTTGCTGTTCGTTTTCGTGGTCCTCGGCCTGGTGGCGCGCTTGGCGGGATTCAGCCTCTGGCGCCTGCTGGTCTATCTCCGGACCGAGATGATCACCGTGGTCGGCACCTCGAGCAGTGAGAGCGTTCTGGCGCCGCTCATGGCCAAGCTGGAAAGGGTGGGATGCCGGCGCGGCACCGTGGGGCTCGTGGTCCCGACAGGATACTCGTTCAACCTGGACGGGATCTGCATCTACATCACCATGGCCGCGATCTTCCTGTCCCAGGCACTGGACACACCGCTCAGCCTGACCCAGCAACTCACGCTGCTGGGGGTGGCGATGCTGACATCGAAAGGCGCGGCCGCAGTGACCGGGGGCGGGTTCGTCACCCTGGCGGCGACGCTCGCGGTGGTGCCGGCGGTGCCGGTGGCGGCCCTGGCGCTGATTCTCGGCATCGACCGGTTCATGAGTGAGGCGCGGGCCCTGACCAATCTGATCGGGAATGCGGTGGCGACACTGGCTGTGTCGCGCTGGGAAGGGGAGCTGTCCGCGGAACAGCTGGGCCAGGCGGTGGACCGACTGAGTCGGACGCCGGCGTCGGCCCAGCTCGATAATTGAGGGCTAGTCCAGCGGGACTGCCGCTCCAGCGGCAAGGTTCATCCGGGGCAGCACCGGGATGGCGGCGCCCGACAGGCCTTCACCGGACCGGCCGACCCACCGGAAGATCGGAATCACCGCCGGCCTGGCAAAGCTGCGCGAACTGCTGACGAACGACCGTGGCCGGCTCCGCCACTGCCAGCTCGAGCGATCTTCCTGCCACGCCAACGTCATGCGCAATGCGTTCATCCCATTCTCCTTGCTGACGATTGGTCGGCTTCGACCGGCGATACCTGAATTGTCGACCGGGCAGACCCGTTTCCCAAGGGTCACGCCCGCCTCACGGCTGCTTCGAGGCCTCGGCTGATCGCTGGTACACCCGGCGGATCACGATCTTCTGCGAAAACCGTACCGGCGCCACTTCGACGTTCACCACCAGACCATCGGGCCCCTGCTCCAGCGAGTAGGTCTCCTTGATTCTGGCGAGGCCTTCGAATTTCCGCTCGACCACCAGGGCGTCCTTCTTCCACCGGGCCTTGGTGATCCGGACCGTGCCGTCGAGGAGGGTGTCGGTGACCTCCGGCCGGCCGGGGACGATTGTCTGCTTCAGGGCCCGCTCCGGCGCGATGGTCAAGCTCGAATCGGTTCCCGAGATGGTCAGCGCCAGCGGGGGCCTCATCAACGCCATCACGGCTGTGGGATCCGCCTCGGTCTCCGGAAATCCGCCATACCCGGCCGCCCCGAGCGGATCGCTGGCCGACCGGCCGCGCCTCTGGTCGGCGGTTTCGACCGGCCGATTGGCGTTGGGACGATCGCTCCGCTCGGGATCGAGCTTCCACTGCCCCCGGATCGACGGTGGCACGGCAGTTTGTCCGCGTACCGGCGTTGCGGCCGCCCCCACCATCATGATCATCAGGGATAGCAGCGACTGGGACACCTTCATCAACGTCATCTCCACGGTTCGAAACGGCCGGACCGATCAGACCGCTTCCGAATGATGACCCGCAAATTGCCCGCGTCCCCGGACTCTCCCTCCTGCCCTGACGGACGGACGGCGTTAGAGCACCCGGGTTGGTTTGCGGGCCCCCGGAACCCCGGCCGCCCACTCGCATTCGTTGGCCGCCTCCGGCTCAGCGGCGACCCGACACAGCACCTGTCGCTCGGCAACCGAGGAGGCCAGCCAGGTCACCTGCTGGCCAACGGCCTCATTGCACAGTCGCACCCCCAGTGCCTTGGTCACCCCCACATAGCACCAGGGCGGTTCGCTTCGCCGGTTTGGCGGCAGTACCGCATTGCCTTGTCCGGATCGCGAAGCGCCTTGGAGCTGACGTCGCGCCCCAGGCTCGAATAACACACCGGCCGCATCGGCTCGGGCGCCCGGTCGCAGGCCGCCGAGGCTGGCTCGATCTTGCCCCTGCTACAGTGAAGCACCGCCGCCGTCTGGATTTCGTAGCAGGCCCGCTGGTAGCGCTCCGTCATGATGGTGCAGGGGGTAGAGCAGGTTCGTCGAGTCGAGCGCCTTGAAGGCGGTCTGGTCGTCATGATGATGGCTCGCGGCCAGGTCGCTGGCGGGATGATGGGGTGACGTCACCCGCATGATGTTTTCCATGAAGGCGCCACCGTAGCAGCCGTCCTGCTCCCAGGCGTCCTTGAGCCGGTCGCAGTCGGTCAGGGCCTTGGGCAGATCGCCCTGCAGCATCATCACCAGACCGTGGCCCGTCCCGTGGATGCACTGGGAAAGCCGCCACCGCGATGCATTGACGAACCGATAGGGCTGACAGAGACCGATGATGGCCTCATCGGAGACCGAATCCTGGCTTTCGAGATAGGCCTGGAGCACGCCGTGGCCGCAGCCCGAGGCAAAATCGGTGGGGCACTGATCGAACGCGGCCGGCACGTTCCGGGTCAACTGATAGGCCTTGATCCCGACCCCGTGGGCGTAGACGTGCCCCTCCTTCTGCATCCGCCGGTCGTCCTTCGCGATCGCCTGGAGGGTGTGCATGGCCGCGGCCACGCCGGAATCGGCCAGCCGGGCTTCGAGGCCCTTGAGGTAGCAGTCCTGGCGAGCGTCGCCGGCCAGGCTGCCGCACCGCTCGTCCAGCAGCCGTTCCGACGACCCCGGCAGCCCCACCGTCCTGAACCAGCCCCGATTCACGGCCAGCGCGATCCCTCCCGCCACACCCGCCACCACCAGCGCCATCACAGCCAGCGTCCTGCCCTTCATGAGTCCTCCCCCTGTTGCCCCTAAAATAGCCTGGTGATCGCGATATATTCCGAGACACCACACCCACACCATGACCGGCCTCGGTGTCGAAGGAGAGTTCCATGTCCGACCGAGCCAAGAATTGCCACGTGATCGGGTGAGCACGCCGTGGAAGGCCTGAACGATCAGGTAGTCTCCGCCCTCGCCGACCGATACCGGATCGAACGCACCCTGGGCGCCGGCGGGATGGCGATCGTGTACCTCGGCGTTGATCTCAAGCATGGGCGGCGGGTGGCGATCAAAGTCCTCCGCCCCGAGATCGCGGCCACGGTCGGAGCCGAGCGGTTCCTCCGGGAAATCCAGATCATCGCCGGGCTGAGTCATCCCAACATTCTTCCCCTGCACGATTCCGGCGAGGCCGCGGGCCTCCTCTACTACGTCATGCCGTACGTCGAGGGTGACACGCTGCGGCGCCGTCTCGAGCGGGAACCAAGGCTCCCCGTGGCTGAGGCGATCCAGATCGCACGCGATGTCGCGGACGCGATCGAGTATGCCGGAGGTCACGGCGTCGTCCACCGGGACATCAAGCCCGAGAACATTCTGCTGTCCGGTCACCGGGCGCTGCTGGCGGATTTTGGCATCGCCCGAGGCGGCGCCGCGGCCGGCGACGTTGCGCTCACCAGCGCCGGCTTCGCGGTCGGTACGCCGGCCTACATGAGCCCGGAACAGGCCACCGCCGCACCCGTCGACATTCGCACCGACATCTACTCGCTGGGCTGCGTTCTGTACGAGACCCTCTCCGGCCACCCGCCATTTACGGGGGCAACCCCGGCCGAACTGTTGGCCCGCCACAGCCTGGATCCAGCACCCTCGCTCCGGGGCGAACGAGCCGAGGTCCCGGTCCACGTCGAACAAGCGGTCCGGCGGGCAATGGCC
Organism: Gemmatimonadota bacterium; assembly: GCA_031394255.1. Classification (GTDB taxonomy): domain Bacteria; phylum Gemmatimonadota; class Gemmatimonadetes; order Gemmatimonadales; family GWC2-71-9; genus SHZU01. The sequence goes on along the minus strand of JANMXA010000228.1, from coordinate 14,357 downwards.
AAGAACCCGGCTGACCGGTTCGCCGGACCGGCGGAATTCAGCCGAAGCCTCGTCGTTGCCGGACCGAGGCCACGGCGAACCCGCCTGATCGCGATCGGCATCGTGGCGGGCGTCCTAGTTGTGGCGGGCGGCTGGTTCCTTCGGTCGCGAACGCCGGCAGGGCCGACGTCGGTAGCCGTCATGCCGTTCGAGAATGTCGGCAACGACCCGGCGAACGAGCCGTTCAGCGACGGAATGGCCGATGAACTCACCACCCAGCTTGGCCGGGTCGACGGCCTGTCCGTTACGCCGCGCACCTCGGCGTTCAGCGTCAAAGGCCGGCACCTGTCCCCCCGCGACATCGGTCAGAAACTGGGCGTCCGATATCTGGTGGGTGGCAGCGTCCGGCGAGCCGGCAACCAGATCCGGATCCGAGCCGAACTGATCGATGTCGTCACCGGTACCGCGCCGTGGTCGGACGAGTACGACGGGCAGGCCAACGGCACCTTTACGGTGCAGGACTCGATTGCCTCCGCCATCATGACCCATCTGCGCCTTCATCTCTCCCCAACCGCCAATGAAGCCATGACCGGCCGACGGACCGGGGACGCGGAAGCGCACGACCTCTACCTCCAGGGCCGTTACTTCTTCGAGAAGCGCGACTCGGTCAGCCTCAGGAAAGCCCAGGAGTTCTTCGAGCGGGCGATCCGCCGGGACTCCAGCTACGCGCTCGCCTACGCCGGCCTCGCCGACGCTTACAGCCAGAGCTCGGTCTTCGGGTACGTAGCGCCCGGGCAGGTGTACGCCAAGGCCAAGGCAGCGGCGATCCGGGCGCTGGCGCTCAATCCCAACCTGGTCGAAGTCCACACCGCGCTCGGCTTTCTGGCGCTGTTCTTCGACTGGGACTGGCCCGCGGCAGGCCGCGAACTCGACCGGGCCATCGCCCTCGACCCCCGCTATCCGCTGGCCCATCTGATTCACGCCTGGTACTTCGTCGCCACCGACAGTGCCGACCGCGCCGTTACCGCGGCCCGCCGGGCTGTGGAGCTCGATCCGTTCTCGGTCATCGCGAGGGCCCGCCTGATCGACATGCTGCTTTTTGCCCACCGGGGCGGCGAAGGACTCGTCGAAGCCCGGCAACTCCAGGCGCTCGACTCCGCTCATTTCCAGGCTGGGGCGGTCCTGGTGAGGTCTTACCTCTACCTCGACCGTTGCGCCGAGGTCATGCAGCGGATCGATCAGATGGCGAAACAGCGGGCCAGCCAGTATCGCGGCCTCAGGGGCGCCGCGTTCGCCCGGTGTGGACAGCGGGAGCAGGCCCTGGCCGAATTGGCCGCCCTCAGAAAAGAGGCGGCCGGCGGGGGCTACGTCTCCCACTTCGGCCCCGCCACGATTTTGACTGCGTTGGGAGATCGCGACGGCGCCCTCGCTGAACTCGACAGCGCCGTGGTTGAACGAGGTTGGGGAATGTTCACCATTCGCGCTGACCCGGCCTTCGACAGCCTGCGGGCCGACTCGCGGTTCACCGCGATCCTCCGTCGGGTTGGCTTTCAGCCGCCGTGAACCCGGGCCCGAGACGGAACGTCGCGCCCCGGGCCCGACTAGATTAGGCGCCTCCCGATCCCACGCCCAAGGCCCTGTTCATGTCCAAGCTCTCGCCCTACCGCTCTCTGCCCCCGGCCCGCCGGCTGGCCCTGATGACCCACGCACTGAGCGCCGACCGGGGGGTCCGCAACGCCTACATCCAGCGCCTGCTCGTCCGCGGTGGCGGCTTCCGGGCCGAGACGCTGAAGAAGTGGCCGCTGGATCAACTGGCGAAGGAAATCATCCGGCGGGGCGTGGAAGGCCCCCAGGACGAACTGCAGCTCCTGCTGTTGCTGTACGTCGAGATCGAGCCGGTCTACCAGACCACTTTCCTCGAGACCACCGGCGTCCAGCACGACGGCGCCAACATCGCCGACGACCTCCCGACCCCGTTTGCCGACGCCGCCACGGTCAGGAAGGCGGCCGAGTCCCTCATCGCCCAGTTCGGCGACGAGGCGCGCCACTACCTCAGGACCATCGCCCTCTACAATGGGGCGGCCTGGCCGGGACTCACGGAGCTGGTGGCCGACTGAACGGCCGGTGGACCGTCAGCGGTCCACTAGGTGCCGTTTGAAGAAGGCAGCGAGCCGGGTGTGGAAGTCCAGCAGCGCCGGCTCGCTCTCGATGACGTGAGGCTCCAGCGGATAGAAGATTTCCTCGAACGGTTTCTTGAGCTCGATCAGCCGCTGCACCAGCCGCGCCGCATCCTGGAACTCGACGTTGTCGTCCACCAGGCCGTGTTCGATCAATAGCGCATCCTTGAGCCCGGCGGCGTGATAGATCGGGCTGGTGCGCCGGTACACCTCGGGATCATCCGCCGGAACACCCAGGACGCGGCTGGTCCAGTCATCGGTGTAGTGAGCCCAGTCGGTAACCCCCGCCGCCGCGATCCCCGCCGCAAAGACACCGGGATAGCGGAACATCGACATCAACGTCATGAACCCGCCGTACGACACGCCGTAGATTCCGATCCGGGTTGAATCGACCCCCTGAGTGCGGGTCAGCCACCGGGTCGCCGCCACCGCGCCATCGACGTCCTTGGCCCCCATCGACCGATAGATGTCGGTCCGGTAATCCCGCCCGTAGCCCGAACTCCCCCGATAGTCGAAGTCGAGCACCGTGTACCCCTGCTGGACCAGCCAGTTGATCATTCCGTAGTGCGAAGCGTGGCTGTAGCCATATACCGACCAGCCCCGGTGGGCGAACTGCCGGTAGCCGCCGCCATGCACGTACATGATCGCCGGATGCTTCGGGTCGGGATGTTCGGGACGATAGAGACCGGCCCAGACCGAACGGCCATCGGGATGAGGAATGGTCACGATCTCGGGCCGGAGCCAGCGATGGGTCCAGTAGTTGTCGCTGCCGCTCTGGGTGACCCGCACGGCCGCCCCCGCGGGGTCGGCGTCCCGAAGCCAGAGATCGGGTAGCCGGTCGTTCCGCGAATACACCACCGCGATCCGCTTGCCGTCGGGCGACAGCACCCCTTCGCTCCGGCCTTCCTCCGTGGTGAGCCGGACCAGTGGCCCGCCGGCCGCCGGCATCGTGTAGAGATGGTCGTCGGATGGATGTTCCTTCGACGCGCCGAGCAGCCACATGGTCCGGTCGCGGCTCAGCGTCGCCGCGCGCACTTCCCACGCTCCGCTGGTCAGCGGCCGGACCTGTCCGTCGGGCTCGGCCAGGTGGAGGTGACTCCAGCCGCCCTTTTCCGACGCAAACACCAGCCGCCCGCCCGGCAGCCACTCGATCAGGCTCGGCACCGCGTCGAAGTTCGCCTGAATGGGTGGGCCACCGATCCAGGCATCGTCATGCTGGTGGTCGATCACCGAGGTCGTGGCCGCCGCGGGATCGAGCCGGGCGATCCAGGCGTCGTGATCATCCTGGGAGACGGCCTCGACGACGGCCCGGTCACCCTCGACGCTCCACCACGGGCCGAAGAAGTCCACCGGCCGGCCGGCGGCCTCGGGCAGCGTGATCCACCGAACGGTCACGCTGTCGGCCGGCGTGCGGGTGTCGACCCGGACCAAGCCGAGCCGGACCACATCGCGCGGCTCACCGACCTTGCCGTGGGTTTCCTTCGCCTCGGCGTAGCCGGAGGGGGTGACGTAATCCATGAACAGGGTCGGCTTCCGGCGGCGGTCGATCGTGACGGTCCGCACCGTCAGGAATCGGCCGTCGGGCGAGGCCTGAATGTCCTCGACCGTCCCCTCGCTGATCGGAATCACCTGCGGGGCCGAAGGATCCCGCCGGGCAGAAATCGCGGCGGCGGCGCGGGCCGCATCGGCGCGCTCGCGCAGGATGTCGAAGATCTCGAGCTGCTGGTCGGCCAGCCGGCGGGCCTGGTCCGTCCGGGTGTCGGCGGCGCGGTGCGTCACCGCGGTGAGCCGCCGAACGGTGCCGTCCGCGCTCCAGCGGTAGAGGTCCTCCCCCTGCATGAAGTCCACTGCGCGGCCTGACGCCGCCACCCGCACGTGGGCTGCGGACTTCGAACCTTCCGCCACGATCCGAATCGGATCCGCAACCCGGGAGGCATCCCACACCACCACCCGCCCCCGGGATTCCCATGCCGCCAGCCGGCCGTCCCTGCTCCAGGCCACCGCGGCTCCCGGAACGCGCCACATATCCGCATCGGCGACCGGCTCGGCACTTCGCCCCAGACGGTCCACCCGCCACCAGGGATCGTGGTCCGGATTGTCCGCCGGGGCGGGCGTGGCGGTCCACCGGAAGTAGACCGACGATCCATCCGGGGACCACCGCGCGTCCCGCACCCCGGACCCGATCCAGCGATCGAGCCGGGAGACGTCATCGATCGAGAGCGGGCTCGGAGCCGCCGAGGCGTCGAGCTTCGACTGGCGGAGCGGGAGCGGCGCCGCGGCGGGCCGTTGGGCCGACGACGCTGACGGTAGCAGGGCCAGCCAGACCAGAGCGGTGATCGAGCGCAAGGAAGTTGGCAATGGAGTCTCGGATCTGGGGGGGACGCGTAACCGGCGGCGGTTGCCTAACGTCAGATCCGGCCACCGCGCCGATGCGCCAAATGTGAGCCCAGAGCCCGCCCTTGACAAGCCTTGAACCACGGGCGTACGTCCATCATGCCCAACACAAGACATCTCCGCTGCGTCGGCATGGCCCTCCTGCTGGTGTCGGTCGCCCTCCCGGCCTCGGCCCAAACCACCGCGCAGCACGGCAAGCGGACCGGCAGCCTGGTGATCCGGAACGCGCTCGTCATTGACGGCACCGGCACGCCGGCCTCCGGCCCCTACGACATCCTGATCGAGAACAACCGGATCACCCGGCTCTACCCGATCGCGGACGCGGTCGTGTCCGTCATCGGCGGCCAGGGCAATCGCCCCAAGGCCGACGCCGAGATCGACGCCCGCGGCAAATACGTCCTGCCGGGTCTGATCAACGCCCACGCCCACGTCCAGGACGAGCGGGCCGGTGTCCCCCAGGAACAGGACTACGAACTCAAGATCTGGCTCGCCTCCGGCATCACCAGCGTGCGGGACGTCGGCAGCGACACCAAGAAGACAATCCCGCTCCGTGAAAAGATCGCCGCCGGCGAGATCGCCGGGCCCCGGCTCTTCCACTATCCATTCTTCATCGTGCCAACCACACCGGCCACACCCGCCGAGGCGCGGGCCCGGGTCCAGGACCTGAAGAAGGCCGGCGTCGACGGGATCAAGATCACCGGCATCAAGCGCGACGTCATGGAAGCAATGCTCGACGAGGCCCACAAGCTCGGTCTCCGGGTGGCCCACCACGCCGCCGTGGAAGAGACCAACGCCTGGGACGACATCAAATACGGCACCACCACCATCGAACACTGGTACGGGATTCCCGACGCGGCCATTCCCGACGGCGTCCAGAACTTCCCCGCCGACTTCAACATCACCGACGAGACCCATCGGTTCCGCTACGCCGGCCGCCTCTGGCGCGAGGCCGATCCGGCCCGGCTCAAGGACGTGCTGGCCGGGATGGTCAAGGCCAACGTCGCCTGGGTCCCCACCCTCGACATCTACGAGGCAAGCCGCGATCTCCAGCGGGCTCAGGGACAGCCGTGGTTCACGGACTATCTCCACCCGGCTCTCGAGGAGTTCTTCAAGCCGAATCCGATGAACCACGGCTCGTATTTCATCGGCTGGACCTCGGTGGACGAGGCCTTCTGGAAGGAGAACTACCAGATCTGGTTCCGGGCCCTCCGCGACTTCGAACGGATGGGCGGCACCATCGCCGTGGGCGACGACGCCGGGTTCATCTATCAGATGTACGGGTTCGGAATGATCCGGGAACTCGAACTCGAGCAGGAAGCCGGGTTCCCCGCCTTGAAGATCCTCCAGCACGCCACCAGCAACGGCGCCAAAATCCTCGGCCGCGAGGGCGACCTCGGTCGAGTCCGGGTCGGGTGGCTCGCCGACTTGATCGTGGTGAACGGGAATCCGCTCGAGAACCTCAAGGTGCTCTACCCGACCGGCACCGACGCGGTGAAAGACGGGAAGATCGTCCACACCGGCGGAGTCGAGTGGACCATCAAGGACGGGATCCCGTACCACGGCCCCACGCTGATGAAGGAGGTGAAGGAGATCGTGGCCCGGGCTCGGGCCAGGCGAGCGGGTGACAAGAAATGAAACCCTTCGCGCTGCTGGTTCCGCTGCTGTTCGCAACGACGGCGGCGGCCCAGCGGCCGAACGTTGTCCTGATCATCACCGACGACATCGGGTACGGAGACCTCGGCAGCTACGGCGGCCCCGACATCCGGACCCCCAACATCGACCGCCTGGCCCGCCAGGGCGTCCGCTTCACCGACTTCTACGCCAACGCCCCGCTCTGCACGCCGACCCGGGCCGGTCTGATTTCCGGACGGTATCAGCAGCGGTACAGCCTTGAGCGGGCTCTCAGGAACGCCACATCCGCGGACTCGGAACGGGGCCTTCCGGTGACCGGCCGGTCCCTGCCGCAGCTGCTCCGGAACAGCGGCTACGCCACCGCGCTCCTGGGCAAGTGGCACCTCGGCTACAAGCCAGAATTCAGCCCCAGGGCCCAGGGGTTCGACTACTTCTTCGGCTTCAAGAGCGGCTACACCGATTATTACCAGCATACCGACGGGGACGGGCGGCCCGACCTGTTCGAGAACGACACCGCCGTCTCGGCCCCCGGGTACAGCACCGATCTCTTCACCGACCAGACGCTCCGCTTCATCCGGGAGCACGCGGCCCAGCCGTTCTTCGTCGAACTGGCCTACAACGCGGCGCACTGGCCGTACCAGCCGCCCGACCATCCCTCGGTGGCCCGGGACCATGGCCGGCACCTGATGCCGTACGACAGCGCCACCAGCACCCGGGCGGATTACGTCGCCATGCTCGAACGGGCCGACCAGGGCGTGGGCCGAATCATGGCGTTGCTCGACACGCTCAAGCTCGACCGGAACACCATGGTCATCTTCACCAACGACAACGGTGGCGAATGGCTCTCCCGAAACGCGCCATTGTTCAGCCGGAAGTGGTCGCTCTGGGAGGGCGGAATCCGGGTGCCGGCCATCCTCCGGTGGCCCGGGCATCTGCCGGCGGGCAAAGTGACGCCCCAGGTCGGGATCACGATGGATCTGACCGCCTCGATCCTGGCCGCCACCGGGGCGACGGTTCCGCCGGAAACCCGCCTCGACGGAATCGATCTCCTTCCGATCCTGAGCGGCAAGACGCCGCTGGTGGAGCGGAATCTCTTCTGGCGCATCACCGCCGGTGGCCGGGAGCAGACCGCCGTGCGCTCGGGCGACTGGAAGCTGGTCATCGATGGCACCAACCCGATGCTGTTCGACGTTCGAAGGGACCTGGGAGAGCGGAACGAGGTCGCGGCCGCCCAACCCGCGGTGGCCTCCCGCCTGTGGCGCCTGCTGACCGATTGGCAGAAGACTGTCGACGCCGAGGCCAAGAGTGGCCGGCACTGACGGCGCAGCCTGCCGCGGGAAAACCGCCCCATGAAGAACCGGCGGAATTACTATCGGCTGCTGCATGTACAGCCGGAAGCACCGCTCGAAGTCATCAAGGCCAGCTATCGAAGCCTCATGACCAAACTCAAGGGCCATCCCGATCTGGGCGGGGACCACGATGCGGCGGTGCTGATCAACGAGGCCTACGAAGTGCTGAAGGATCCCGCCAGGCGTCGTCAGTACGACGACACGTTCAGCGGGCGCAAGCGGGCCGCGCCGGCACACCACCAGGGTGAACCATCTTCCGGTCCCTCGCGCCGGCCCGCACGGTCACCTACGGCGGGGAATTCCAATGCCGGCCGAGCCGGGCATCGGCCGGCCCCGCTGGCTCAATGCCCGTTCTGCGGAACCGCGGGGTCGACTTCACACCGCTGCAGACATTGCTCAAGCCCATTGTCGCCGGCCAGCGCGCTCAGCAGCACCCTGAAGGAAGCGCTCGAACGCCGCATCATGCCGCGGATCGTGAAAACGGCAGCCCTCCTGCTCTACCCGAGTTGGCCTCACGCCGGCCACCCGGCCAGCCTGCGCGATCTGTCTCCCACGGGCGTCAGTCTGTTCACCGGCTACGAAGCCCGGCGAGAGCAGATTCTCAAAATCGATTCGAGTCTTCTGCAGGGGATCGCCCGGGTGGTCTCGGTCCAGAGCCGCGAGGCAGCGTTCTCGGTCCACGCCTCATTCCTGACCATCGAGTTCACGACCGACACCGGCGGCCTGGTTTCCGAGAGGGCGTAGGGCCCGGGCCCGGTCACGCTCGCCTACTTCAGATCGAGCTTGTAGAGCTTCCCGGCATTCGTCCGCATCACCATCGTCGCAATCTCCTCGGCGCGGGCCCGAGTGACCTCACCGGCGCTCATCATTTCGGTAAGCGCCATGGCCAGAGCCGCCCGGCCGTTCTTCCCCCCGACCCACGCCCCCACCTCCCAGCCCAGATCCGGCCCCAGCGCGCTGGCATCGGAGCCGAAGAGGACCTTCTCGGGGAACCGGGTCAGCCAGCCATGCAGCACCCGGGCCAGATCGGCAACGGGATACGTGATCGTCATCAGCGAAATATCGGCATACACGTTGGGCTTCCACATCATGGCCCCCGTGTTCGCCGCAAACACCCCGCCGCCGTGAACGATGACGAAGTTGGTCTTCTGCAAGGCCGGGTCGATGAACGCCGATTCGAGCAACAACGGATCGGCGCCCGCGGTACGGTAGGCGTTGCCGAAGCCCTCGAACGAATGAATGTGGATCGCCATGCCGAGCCGGCCGGCTTCCCGGGAGATGTAGCGGAACAGGAAGTCCTGGAGCGCCTTGTAGTCGGCGTGGGCGGGCTCCCCTCCGCCAACGTACTTCGCGTAGACGCTACCCGCCGTCGCCGCCGAGGCCTCGGCGAAGTCGAGCGAACGGAGGTAGGCGGCTTCGAACTTGACCGCAACGCAACCGCCCTTCTGCTGGGCCTCGAGCGTCGGCGTTACCACCGTCGTGAGATAGGCGTCGAGCGTGGCGGGGAGCTTCGCCACCTTGAGGTCGGCCAGGTAGCGCCGCAGGAGCTTGGCCGTGAGCGGGTACAACTTTTCGCGGTCCGGCGACCCAGCCGCCTCCGCCCTGGTGGACAGCGGCAGCATCAACGCGTCGGCGTACGACACCCAGCGAAAGCGCGGCGCGGCGAGCCCGGGCCCCATGGTAATCCGGTTGGCGAGGGCCACCTCCGTCCCGACCTGATCCAGCACCCAGGCAGGGAATCCCTCGCCCTGCTTGCTGGCCACCCCCTGCATCGTGGCCCGCAATTCCTTGACGTGCGACTCGCTCAGATCGGCAAACGGATACTGGTACAGCGCCTTGTATGCGGCGAGAAAGATCGGATTGTCGGGCCGGATTGCCACCGGGGCCTCGAACGGAATGCCGTCGAGCGGCAGCGCGTCGAAGTCGGAGTCGCCCGGCGCGACGCTGTTGGCGTGGCCGTGGTTGTCCACCGCACGAATCCGGTCGATGAACGCGGTGAGCTGCCGATCGCCTCCCGCCGAAGCGCCGCCCGCCGGCGGGCGGCCGGTGCAGGCCAGGGCCCCAGCCAGGACGCACACAACGCTCCAGGGAACGATCGTGGACGGTTTCATGATGATCCTCGCGATTCTGGGATTGGACGACGGCCTTGAGGGCGAGCCTCAAAGCGGAACATCGCGCGCGCCGTGGCGGGGGTCAAGCCGACCAGACCGGGTGCCCCGCGGAGGTTACCCGGCCGCCGTGAGCGTGCGGGCCAGCCGCTTGAGTACGCCTTGCATCTGGCGGGAATGGAGGGACCCGAGCGGGATGACCCGGCCGATCCATGACACCAGGCGGCCCTCGGCCTGAACGTCGAGTTCATAACCCACCCGGGTTCCCGAACCGGCCGGCTCGAGCCGCCATTCGCCCCGCCCGCTGATGAAGCCCCCAAAATATTCCATTCGCAGGCGCTTCGATTCCTCGAAGGCCACGACTCGGCAGCAGAACGGGCGACCGCCAAATGGATGGATCTCGAGCTCGCTACCGACGAGGCCCGGTTCCGCCCGCAGTATCCGCAATCGGGGATTGGCCGGCCACCACCGCGCCATGGCCGGTAAGTCCGCAAGCAGTCGCCAGGCCATCGCGGGCGATGCGGCCACCTCGATCTCATCGGTGGCCACGATCCGTGTCATCGTCATCGACCAACGCCCTCCGTCAAATCGGCCAACTCACTCGTACCGGAGCGCCTCGACCGGATCGAGCCGCGCCGCCCGGCTCGCCGGATAGAGCCCGAAGAAGACCCCCGTGATCAGCGACGAACCGAGCGCCACCGCCACGGCCCAGGCCGGCACCGCCGCCGGAATCGGAGTGAACCGGGCCACCGCGAACGTAATGGCACCGCCCAGGACCATGCCTAACGCGCCGCCCAGCAACGTGAGCGTGGCCGCCTCGACCAGGAACTGGAACTGGATTTCGCCCCGGGTGGCGCCGAGCGCCTTCCGGACGCCGATCTCCCGGGTGCGTTCGGTCACCGAGATCATCATGATCGCCACCACGCCGACTCCGCCCACCAGGAGCCCGACACTCGAGAGCGCCAGCATCACCATCACGAAGCCCGCGGTCACCTGATTGAACGCCGCCAGAATCTTGTTGCCGGTCAGGATGCTGAAGTTGTTCGGCTGGGCGGGCTTGAGGCCGCGCCGGGCCCGGAGGGCGGCGATCACGTCTTCCTGAACGTCCTCCACCACCACCCCGTCGTTCGGAATCACGATGATGGTGAGCCAGCCCTTGAAGAAATCCACCGTCTTGACGAATACCGAGTGCGGGAGGAAGACGGTCGGCGGCCCGGCCCCGCCGAACATCGAGGCGGGATCCACGTAAACACCTACCACCTGGAACGGCGACCCATCGATCCGGATCTTCCGGCCAATCGGATCGAGGCCGCCGAACAGCAGCGAGGCGGTCTTTGGATTGATGACCGCCACGGGCGCGTGAGAGGCCTCCTCGATCGCGGTAAAGTTGCGACCGGCTTTCATGTCGCCGCCCAGGACCTTGATCCAGCTGGGATTCAAGCCCGCCACTGCGACGCCGTTGATGCTCTGATTGCCGGCCGCCACGGTGCCGGCGCCAACTTCCCGGACCGATACGTCGTTCACGGAGGGAAGCTTCCGGAGCACGTCGGCGTCCTCGACCGAAAGCCTGGGGAAACGCTCCCAGAAATTGGAGCGGTCGACCTCGTCGCCGTCGACCTCGACCCCCTCGCGAAAGAACCGGACCACGAACAGGGTCTTGGGACCCGCCCGTTCGATGATCGACGTGACGGTCGCGCGGATCCCGGTCATCGTCGACGCCATCGCGATCACCACCATCGCGCCGATGGCCACGCCGAGGATCGTGAGGCCGGCCCGGACCTTGTTGGCGCGGATCGCGTCGAGCGCCATCAGGACCCCGTCCCGGATCCGGTCGATCAACGCCGGGGCGGTGAGGTTCACTCCTGCCTCAGTGCGTCGATCGGATCGAGCCGCGACGCCCGGACCGCCGGATAGAGGCCGGCCGAGATCCCGACCGCCACGCCTAACGCGACAGCGAGCGCCACCGACCACGGGGCCACGGCCGCGGGCAGAGGCGACACCGCCCGGATCCCCATCGCCAGCAGCAGCCCGCTCCCGATGCCGAGCAACGCCCCCAGGGTCGAGAGCGCGGCCGACTCCACCAGGAACTGGGCCACAATATCCCGCCGCCGGGCGCCGAGGGCTTTCCGTATCCCTATCTCCCGGGTCCGTTCCGCCACCGCCATCAGCATGATGTTCATGATCACGATCCCGCCCACCACCAATGACACCGCTACCAGCGAAGGCAGCGCCACGATCAAGACCCCGGAGATCCTCTTCCAGGTATCGAGTGCCCCTTCCGAGGTTTCGAGGGTGAAGTTGTCGGGGGTGCCGGGCTTGAGACCCCGGTGGCGCCGAAGTACCCCCTGGGCCTCGCCGAGCAGCGTGGCGAGCGCCGCCCCGCCCGAGGCCTGGATGTTGACGAGGTCAAGCGTGTGACCGGGACAGAGGAACCGGCGCGCCGGGCCGGTGAGCGGTACGACGGCAAACTTGTCGAGCGGCATCCCGAACATCTCGCCCTGGGCCTCGACCACGCCGACCACCAGGTGGGGCACACCCATGATCCGGACCGACTGCCCGATCGGATCGGTCCCGGGCAGGAGCTTGGCCGCCACCGCCGACCCGAGCACCGCCACCGCCGACCCGGCCCGCACCTCCGGCGCCGTGAAGGCGCGCCCCCGCCCGATCGTCTGGCGCTTGATCTCGAAATACGCCTCTTCGCTCCCGACCACCTGGATCCCGCGCGCCACCTTGCCCCGAGCCTCCACCGGCAGCGATGCCTCGCAGGTCCGGGCGAACCGCGCCGGGGACCGGACCCAGGTCGCGAGATACTGGGCATCGTCATCCCGAAGCGGCGGCCTTCGGTTCCACTCCCGGCGCTGGGTGGCGCTCTCGGTGAATGATTCCGTCGGCCGCTGCCGGACCACCACCGTGTTGACGCCCACGAAGGCGGTGGCGAATTGGTCCTCCATATAGACGTTCATGCCTTCGATGATCGAAACCACCGCGATCAGAAAGGACACGCCGATCAGGACACCCAGAAGCGAGAAAAAGCTCTTGAGCTTCTGGGTCCTGATCGTTCCCAACGCCATCCGGATCGCTTCGAACACGGGCATGGACGAAATCTACAGTCGAACACCTCGTCGCCGCCCGACGCCCGGACCCGACCCGGGTGTGTCGCTACACCACCAGGTCGGATGCCGCGGTCAGGGTACCACGACCGTGATCGGCTTCATTGCGGTGGTCCCACCTTCTCGATGGTGATGGTCGTCTGTTCGGTGATCTTCTTTGTCGTGCCGTAGCCGGTTCGGTCCTTCATGGTCACGGCCGCACTCGGCAGGACGCAGATCGTCTTCGAGGTGTTCACCGGAGTCCGGCACTCGCCCGGCTCGGTAAACATGAAGTTGTCCTCCGCGGCCGCCAGCTGCTGGCCCAGGTTCGGCACCGCGCCGGCCATCATCGTCATCATCTCGGCAGGCGTAGCGTTGGGATGTTTGACCATGTAGTCCTGCATCCCTGGAATTTCGCCGGATCCATCGCCATGGCCCCGCTCGGCGAGAGCCCGCTGGGCCGGGCCGGCATGGCATACGCCGCGTTCGGCTTGACCTTGGCCCCCGGATTCGGACCCGCTTTCACAATGTTGTCCAGCGTCCGGTTGACCGCCTGCTGATCGGCGGTCTGGGGGGCCGCGTGCTTCCCATCGCCATGCAGCTTGATCCAGGCGGGCGTGAATATCGCTTCCTGGGCCGGCCCCAGATCATGCCACCGGCCCAGCGGGTCCTTGCAGCGCGTCGCAATCCAGTGCAGGTCCATAATCCGCCGGAGATGGTGCTCGTGACCCGCGGGTCCTCGGTATCCTCGACGGTCATCGTGGACGCAAGGCTCATCTTGTAAAAGGTGCAGCCCGGGACCTCTCGCTGCGGCTCCCCGACGTCCGCGGCCGCCGGCCCCGGCTTGGGTGGCGCCGACAACGCGGCACTGATCGCCGCCCGGGATTTGGCCACGTCGGGCCGGAGGCACTTGGTTTACACGCTGATCGCGGGCGGCAGGGCCACCGGCGGAACACTCGGAAATTGCCCCAGCTGGGTGGGTACCTGGCCGCCGAGGGGAGAGACCCCTGACACCAGGGCCGCGGCGATCCCGATGCACAGCCGCACGATGGCCCGGCCGATCATGGCGCGACCGCCTCAGCGTGGTTGTTCATCGTACTCGGATCGGGGGTGTCGCTCCAGGCGAACACGCCGACCCGCGGCACCACGTAACTGGGCGGCCGGCTGATCGAGAGCGTAACCGTCAGCGAGGCGTTCACCCCCATGGCCCCGAGCAGGCAGGTCACCGAGGCGGTGGGTGTGTTCCCGCCGGGCGGCGGAGCCGAACAACCGGCCGGCATGCTCAGTGGGTGGCTCTCGGGTGGAAGGAAGATGCTGAGCCGGACGTTCTGCGCATCATCATCGTTGTTGCTGAACACGACAACCTGCACATCGAGGGCGTCGCTGGCCGGAAGCGCCGTCCGACCGCCGCCCGCCGGCGCCGCCACTCGGCCGGGAAGGGTGCGGGTCGGGCTCGCGAGCGTCCGCCCCGGCGTCACCGTCAAGCTCTGGATCTGAACGTCGGCCTGCCACACCGCCTGCGCCTCGGCGCGAACACCCAGCAGCCCGCCGAGACCGAGAACCACCACCATCGATTTCACCACCATATCGCCTCCTTTGAAGGTTTTTGCCCGAGAACGGGCCCTATCG
>JANMXA010000227.1:0-40004 GCA_031394255.1 Gemmatimonadota bacterium | reverse complement strand
GGTGGAGATCCGGGCGTCGAATCCGCGTCCGGCGACGGTGAGTGCAAAGGTGTTCTGGGCATCGGTGCCGCAAGCCTCGACGCACTTGTAGCAGAGGATGCACTTCCCGTAGTCGCGGACGTAGAGATCGTTGTCCACCTTGGTGGGCTGGGCCACGGTGGCGCGCACGCCGGGCTCCACCGCATGATGATGGCCGGGCTGCAGACCGTCGCGATGGCCGGCGGGGGCCGGCGGCGCGGGGGGGCCGTACCGGTCGGCATCGGCGCCATAGGCCTCGATCCACCCGGCCACCTCAGGCGTCGTGGAGAGGTCGGCCGAGGAATCAAGAAACTCGAGGACCATCTTCCGGCTGTGGCGGACTCGTTCGGAGTCGGTCTTCACCACCATTCCCGGTTCGATTTTCCGGGAGCACGACGGCACCAGCACCCGCGAGCCCTCCACTTCAACGACGCAGACCCGGCAGACATTCACCGGGTGGAGCGTGGAGAGGTAACAGAGCGTCGGAATCTCGGTCCCGGTTTGCTGGCAGGCCTGGTAGATCGTGCTGCCTTCCGCGGCGCGTATCGGCTTGCCGTCGACCGTGATCTCCACCATCCGTCGGGGCGGCTCGAGGGAAACGAATGCGGTCATCGGGCGGTCCCCGGTTCAAACAGCTTGAGACGCTTGATGGCGGACTCGACCGCCGCGTAGGCGGTCTGCCCAAGCCCGCAGATCGAGGCATCCTTCATCGCGAGCCCGATCTCGGCCAGCAGCGCCACCTCGTCCGCCGTGCTGCCCAGGGGACGGTTGGCCTGAAGACGGTGGAGAGCCTCTTCCTGCCGCACCGTGCCGACCCGGCAGGGCACGCACTGACCGCACGACTCATCGCGGAAGAAGGCGGCCACTCGGCGGAGAATATCCTTCAGGTCGACGGTGTCATCGAACACCATGATCACGCCGGAGCCTAACGTGGTACCGGCCGCCCGCGTTCCCTCGAAGGTGAGCGGGATGTCGAGTTCGTCGCCCCGGACGAACCCGCCGGCCGCGCCGCCGAGCAGCACGGCCTGGATCGGCCGCCCGCCCGGCACGCCGCCGGCCAGGGCGAGCAGAGCGCGGAGGGTGGCGCCGAAGGTGACTTCGTACACGCCCGGGCGCGCCACGTGACCCGAGAGGCAGAAGAGCCGCGGCCCGGTCGAACCCTCCGTGCCGATGGCCGCGTAGGCTGGTCCGCCGATCCGGAGAATCTCGAGGACGTTGACGAGCGTCTCGACGTTGTTGATCAGGGTCGGCTTCCCGAACACACCGGACTGGACCGGGAAGGGCGGCTTGTTCCTGGGCTCACCGCGGAAGCCTTCGATCGAGTTGAAGATCGCGGTTTCCTCGCCGCAGATGTAGGCGCCGGCGCCCTTGCGGATTTCGATAGCGAACCGGAAGCCGCGATCCATGATGTTCTCGCCCAGGAAGCCACGCGCCTTCGCCTGGTCGATGGCATGCTGGAGGCGCTCGTGCGCCAGGGGATATTCGCCCCGGAGATAGATGAAGCCCTTTTCGCACCCAGTCGCGTACGCCGCAATGGTCATCGCCTCGACCACCCCGTACGGATCACCCTCCATTACCACCCGGTCCTTGAACGTTCCGGGCTCCGACTCGTCGGCGTTGCAGATCAGGTAGTGGGGGCGGACCGGCTGCCGGGCCACGGCGTCCCACTTCCGTCCGGTCGGGAATGCGGCGCCGCCTCGGCCGGCCAGCTTCGAGTCAGTCACCTCGCGAATGACCCCGTCGGGACCGAGTTCCACGGCGCGGCGCAGGGCCTGATAGCCGCCATGGGCCCGGTAGTCGTCGAAGCTCGCGGGGTCGGCGACGTCGACCCGCCGCAGGAGGCGGAGCGAGGGATCGCCGGCCTGGGCCAGCTTCGGGCGCGGTTCCACGGCGGCGGCCAGATCGCCACCGATCACCCTGGCAATCGTCGCCGCGGTGGCGTTGCCGAACAGTTGCTCCACCGGTACGGCACCGGCCTCGGTCAGCAGCGCGGCGGGCGCCTGATCGCACAGGCCGAGGCAGGGGGTCCTGATCCAGGCGCCGTCGGAGGGAATCGCGTGGGCCTCTCCGTCAGGCGCATGCCAGGCCGGACCAACGGTCCGTTCGAGCTCGGCGCAGACCGTTTCAGCGCCCCTGCAGCGGCACCCGATGTCGTCGCAGACGTGCACGATCCGCTTCGGGCGCGGAACCGTCGAGAGAAGGGCGTAGAACGTGGCGACGCCGTAGGCATCCGCCGGCGGCACGGTGAGGCGCTGGCACAGATACATCAGCGCCCCTTCGCTGATCCAGCCGATCCGGGACTGGACGGCGTGGAGCACCGGGAGCAGCAGGTGCCGGGAGGCGCGAACGCCGATCCCGCCGGTCGCGGTATGATGGTCGCGTTCCCCGCGGGGCCCGCCCCGCCAGCCGTCCTCGGGCGGACCGAGCACGGCGTCGACCGCGGCGCGTTCGTCGGCGGTCGGGACGGCATCGAGCAGATGGAGATCCACGAGGACTCGTTTCGTTAGGCGACGGCGCCGGCCGCGGCCCGCACCGGCTCGATCCGGACCGCGCAGGCCTTGAACTCGGCCGTGCCGGACTTGGGATCGGTGGCGTCGATGGTGAGGACGTTGGTCCGGACCTGGTCCTGATAATGGAGGGTCATGAAGACCAGGCCGGCTCGCAGGTTCCGATCGAGGCGGACCGGCGCCACGACGGCCCCGCGCCGGGAGGTGACGTGGACCAGATCACCGTCTCCAACGCCGAGCCGGGCGCCATCCTCCGGCGACATGTCGCAGGTCTCTCCGCGGGTGAGCGGCGAGGTGAAGCCCCCGGTCTGGACCCCGGTGTTGTAGGCGTCGAGCCGCCGGCCGGTGGTGAGCTGAAACGGATAGTCGGCGTCGGGCCGTTCGACCGGTGGATCGTGCTCGACCACGCTGAACGGCGCGGGCGGCCCCACGCGGGGCTCGGCCCAAAGCCTGGCGTGGAGAAACTCTTCGCCGGGATGCGACTCGTCGTAGCACGGCCAATGGAGGCCGCCTTCCTGCTCGAGCCGGGCGTAGCTCATGCCGGCGAGCATCGGCGCCAGCGACCGAACTTCGTTCCAGACGTCCTCCGCCGAGGGGTTGCCCCAGTCGACGCCCATCCGGCGGGCGATTTCACCGATGATCCAGCCGTCGTCCCGGGCGTCGCCGGGCGGCTCGAGCGCCTTGCGGACCCGCTGGACCCGGCGCTCGCTGTTGGTGACCGTGCCCTCGGATTCGCACCAGCTCGACGAGGCCGGCAGGACGACCGAAGCCAGTTCCGCCGTCCGGGTCATCAGGACGTCCTGAACCACCAGGTGGTCGAGGCCGGTGAGGAGCCGTTCGGTCCGGTTCTGATCGGCCTCCGACTGGGCCGGGTTCTCGCCGATGACGTAGACGGCCCGGACGTCGCCGTGCTCCATCCCGTGGAACATCTCGGTCAGGTTCCGGCCGTATTCGGGCTTGAGCGGTACGCCCCAGGCCTGCTCGAACTTGTGGCGCACCGCGTCGTCCCGGGTCCAGTCCTGGAACCCGGCCAGACGGTTGGGAATGGCGCCCATGTCGCCGCCGCCCTGGACGTTGTTCTGGCCGCGGAGCGGGTTGAGCCCCGAGCCCCAGCGGCCCACATGGCCGGTCAGGAGCGCCAGATTGATCAGGGAGAGAACGTTGTCGACGGCGTTGTGGTGCTCGGTGATGCCTAACGTCCAGCAGATGACGGCCCGGTCGGCCCGGGCGAACGCCAGCGCGGCCCGTTCGATGACGTCGGCCGGGACGCCGGTTTCCTGCTCGGCGTACGCCAGCGTGTAGCGCTCCACCGCCGCGGCGTAGTCGGCGTACCCGCTGGTGGCGTGGTCGATGAAGGCCCGGTTGGCCAGCCCGGCGTGGATGATGACCCGCGCCATGGCGTTGGACAGCGCGATGTCGGTGCCGACGTTCAGGCCGAGCCAGGCCTCGGCCCACTGGGCGGAGGCGGTACGCCGCGGGTCCATCGCGAACATCCGGGCGCCGCGATGGATCGCCTTGAGGACGTGATGGAAGAAGATCGGATGGTTTTCCCGGGCGTTCGCTCCCCACAGGAAGACCACGTCCGTCTCTTCCACTTCCCGGTAGGAGCTGGTGCCCCCGCCGGCGCCGAACACTGTCGCCAGACCGACGACGCTAGGAGCGTGTCACGTCCGGTTGCAGCTGTCGATGTTGTGGGTCCCGAATGCCACCCGGGTGAGCTTCGAGGCCAGGAAGTTCATTTCATTGCTGGCCTTCGAACAGCTCATCGTGGCGAGGGCATCGGGACCGTGGGCCGCCTTGGTCCGCCGAAACCCCTCGGCCGCGCGATCGAGGGCTTCGTCCCAGGACGCGGGCCGGAGCAGTCCGTTGTCACGAACCAGGGGCTGGGTCAGGCGGGTCAGCGGTTTGGCCATACGAACTCCTTGCAGGGGATGTCGAGCAACGGTCCTGCTACCCGGAAAATGCCGCTCATCACGAGACGGGGCAAGGCAACCACCGGGTCAGTGCCCCGCCGCGGAGTCGGGTTTGATCCAGGCCGTGAACGCGGCCTCCGCAAAGGGGGACTTGGCCTGGCCGAGGAGATCCGAAGGCTTGTTCCTGAGATAGCGGTCGAAGAACGCCAGGGTGTACGCCTTGATGATCTCGTGCGCCCGTTTGGGGTCGGTCTGGGTCTTCGCCCGGGGATAGAACAGCGAGAGATCGGAAAAATCACCGTGGCCGGTGTGGGCGATGGTGACGGAATACCAGTCGGCGCTCGAATGGGCCCGCGCCGAGCTGTCCTTGGCGTCGAGTTCCGCCATCAGCTGATGCACCACCGGCCGGTCCTTTTCGGGATATTCGAGGGCGTCGTCGTCGCCGTGGTGGAACTGGAGCACGGGGCGGGTGGTGCCCGTCTGGTGTACCTCGCCGAAGAGCTGGCCGTCGTGGTCCACCGCCGCCTTGACCCGGGGATCCACGGCGGTCAGATCGACGGCCAGCGCCCCGCCGAACGACCATCCGAAGGCGCCGATCCGGCTCAGGTCGAGCCGGCCGTGGAACGGGCCCGCCTCGCCGGCCAGGCGCTCGATGTGGTCGAGGACAAACCGGGCGTCGGCCCGCCAGATCTTGAAGACCGGATCATCGAGATAGGCCCAGCTCGCGAGCGCGTCCTTGCGGCCGTCCTTGGTTTCTTTAGGGAAAACGAGGGTGTCGGCCCCGAACGCCGTCCCATCCGGATACTTGGTGGTCTGGTTGAAGCCGAAGTGCTCAATCGAGAAGACGACGTAGCCCTGGCTCGCCAGCCACTCGGTGGCGTAGGTGGCGCTCCACCGGGTCCAGGCGCCGCCATGGTTGTAGATGAGGATCGGGAATCCGGCCGAGTCCCCCGGGGCAAGCGCCGCACCCACCACCGAATTCGTCCGGGCCTTGCGGGCGGCCTTGGCGCCCGCCTCGCTCGCGAACTCCCCGGGGCGCTGGAGGTAGAGCGCGGTGTCGCCGGCCGCGCCGGCCGCAGCCGGATACCAGACCTGAACGACCGTGCGCCGGTGATCCGCCGGATTCCTGGTATAGGGCTCAGCTCGACTGGAATCCGTCCAGTCGAACTCCCGGGTACCCACCGCGTAGGGGCCGGAGGGCTTCTCGAACGGATGTTCGGGAATCTTCGGCAGCATCTTCCAGTAGATATACGCACCCGCCAGGGCGAGCAGCACGACGACGACGCCGATGATCCTGACCGCCTTGCGCATACATCCCCCTGCTATGGAAGCTCGGCGTCAGCGGCGCCGAGCCCGTTCGATTTCGAGCTCCCGGTACAACGGTGCGCCATCGTACGGCGGTGTCATTGCCCGGACCCGTTCGATGACGATCGACGCGAACAGGCCGCCCCGGCAATAGGGCTCCTGATCGATGAAGGCCTGCGCCGCCGCGCGATCGGCCAGCCGCAGGATCACCTCCATGCCGACCGGGGTTCCATCGTCGGAAAGAATCGCCCCGCCGAAGATGGTGACCGGCAGCGCCGCGATCATGTATTCGATGTGCTCGAGCCGGATCGCCAGCCGCTCATCGGCCCCGCCCGGGCGGTAGTGGCAGCGAATCGCCCAGGCGGCCGAAGCGTCGGTCATCGCATCGCGGCCCCGATCGCCGCCTCGACGACCGGCCCCATGACTCGATACCCCGCTTCGTTCGGATGCACGCCGTCGCTGGCGTATGCCGAACGCATGCCGTGGCGATCATCGGCGGTCGGCGTGTGGACGTCGGCGTACACCGCACCGTGGGACGCCGCATACCCTTTGATCCAGGCGTTCAGCGCCATGATCTTCGGGGCCGGCTCAAGGCCCTTTTTCCAGGGATAGTCGAACACCGGGAGGACCGAGACCAGCACCACGCGGATGCCATTGGCCCGCGCCACCTCGCACATGGTCGCGATGTTGTCCTCGATCATCTCGAGGGAGGACGGCCCGGTGTTCCCGGCAATGTCGTTGGTGCCGGCCAGGATCACGACCACCCGCGGCTTCAGTGCGACCACGTCCTGCCTGAACCGGAGTACCATCTGCGGTGTGGTCTGGCCGCTGATGCCCCGCCCGACATAGGGCTTTCCAGGAAACAGGGTGCTGAAGAACTCCGCCCAGGCTTCGGTGATCGAGTCGCCCATGAACACGACGCGCCGCTCTCCCGCACGGGGCGGTGGCAGGTCGGCGTTGGCCTGACGGTAACGGCCGAGGCCGCCCCAATCATCGGTACCCGTCTGAGCGGCCAGCGAGGGCGCGGTCAGAAGCACGAATGCGGCAGCGGCCGCGGCCGCCCTTGGCAAACGGACCATCATCAAGCTCCTCAGTAGTGGCCCACGCTTCCCTTGACCGCGGCGATCAGCTTGGCCGAATCGAACCCCACACCCTGCTTCATCACCCATTCGACCTTCCGGATATCCGCGATGTTCGCCGCCGGGTTGCCGCCGATCACCACCAGATCGGCCTGTTTCCCCGCCTCGATCGACCCAACGCGGTCGGCCCGGCCCAGGTATGTGGCGCCGTTCATCGTGGCAATCTGGATCGCTTCGACCGGTGTGAACCCGGCCTCGACCAGCAATTCGATCTGGCGCTGGTTGGCAAAGCCGGGAATGACGCCGCCTCCGCCGGTCGGATCGGTCCCCGCGACGAGGAGCCCGCCCGCCTTGGCGAACGCATATTCGAGGGCCATGTCCCGCGGGAACAGCGTCGTGTAGTTCGAATTGGTCTGCTTCGACACGCCGGCGTAGAACTTGTCGAACTGCTCCTTCAGGTGGGGCGCCAGGACCTCGGTGCCTGGTGGCATCGGCCGCCCGGGCGTGAACGTCTCGAACACGGTCAGGGTCGACGTGATCGCGACGTGGGCGCGGACCAGTTGAGCCACCAGGGTCTTGAACGCCGGACTGCCCGGCTCGACCTGGCCCAGCGCGGCCTCCGCGCCCCTCGGACATTCGTCCGGCTTCTTCCCGGTGACGAAATCCGTGGATGCCAGAAACCCGTGCTCCAGGTCGTCGATGCCAAGGGCGGCGGCCTCCGCGTAGGTGACCGAGCAGAGATGGCCCGTCACCTTGAGATGACGCCGGTGGGCCTCGTCGATGGCGGCGCCAAGCACGTCCCGGCGGATCTGCATGTACGCCTTGAACGAGGTGGCGCCCTGGTCGGCCCAGAACGCCACGAACCGCCGGGCTTCCTCAGGCGTGTTGAGCGACTGCATCTGGCCGAACGGATTGGGCCCGTTCAAATACGGCGCGGTCGCGTCGATCCAGGGGCCGGCCTTGTCGCCCCGGGCGATGGCCTTGCCGATGTTGAGTTCGGCGTACCCATTCATGTTGCCGCCGGTCCGCATCGACGTCACACCGCCGGCCAGGTACAGCTTGACGAAGGACTCGGTGAAGTTGCCGTAGGTGCCGGCACCGGCCGGATAGAACAGGTGCTCGTGCACCATCACCAGGCCCGGAATGACCGATTTGCCCGTCAGATCGAGGACCTGGGCGCCGTCCGGGACCGGCACGGCCGCCGCGTTCCCCACCGCGGCAATCATCCCGTCACGCACCACCACGGTCTGATCGTCGCGAGCGGGCGTGCCCCGCCCGTCGATCACCCGGGCGTGCTGGAGTACCACGAGCCCGGTATCGATCGTGACGAAAGGCCGGACCCCAGGCCCGATCCGGGGACGCTGGGCCGCCACGGGAAGAGCCATCGGCACCAGCACCGCGGTCAGTAGCAAATTGCGCATCAATCCCCCGTTCAAGCCTCGTGTTTCCGCCACAGTGACAGCTGCGGCGGCTCGGCCAGCAACTCCTTGTTGATCGAGTTCCAGCGCACCAGATAGGGCATCCGGGCGTGGGCGTCGAGCGCGGCCTGATCACGCCAGACCTCGTAGAACATGAAGCGGCCGTCGTCGTCCCGGGCCCGGAGCGTGACCAGCAGCGTCACTTGGCCGCTCATGGAGCCGCCTGGAAAATCCGGTCGACCAGCGCGAAGAGAAACACCGTGACGCTCATCACCCCGTTCATGGTGAAGAACGCGGCGTCAAGCCGGGAAAGGTCCCCGGGCTTCACCAGTCGGTGTTCGTAGGCGAGAATGGCGGCCGCCGCAAAGAGCCCGACGACGTACCACACCCCGAATCCCGCCGCCCATCCGAACAGGGCCAGCGCGGGAATGGTGACGCCGTGGAGGAGTTTGGCCAGCAGGATCGCCCGGCGCTCGCCCAGCTTGACGACCGCACTCCGAAGGCCCTGGCCCCGGTCGAACGCCTCGTCGGGCAAGGCATAGAACATGTCGAAGCCCGCCACCCAGGTCGCCACCGCAACGGTGACGGCGATCAGCATCCACCACGGCTCGCTCCACCGGCCGGTAACGGCCAGAAAGCCACCCACCGGCGCAATGGCCAGCCCCATGCCGAGCCAGAGGTGCGGCCACCAGGTAAAGCGCTTCGACATGCTGTAGCCGGTCACCCAGGCGAGCGCCACCGGTGACAGCCAGAGGCACAGCGGGTTGAGAGAACCCGCGGCCCAGAGAAAAATCACGGCGGCGACCACGACCGACACCCAGGCCTGGCCCACCGAGAGCGCGCCGGTCGGCAACTCGCGATTCCGGGTCCGCGGGTTCTCCGAATCGAAATGCCGGTCGGCGATCCGGTTGAACCCCATCGCCACCCAGCGGGCCGCGGAGAAGGCAGCCACGACCAGCAGGACGGTCCGCCACTCCACCGCCTGACGGAACGACGCCGCCAGCACGCCCAGCAACGCGAACGGCAGGGCGAACAGCGTGTGCGGCAACTTGACGAAGTTGACGTAACGGACGAAGAGCGACGCGCCATCAAACGTCTGCCCTTCCCGTTTCACGGCCTGGCTCATCGAATGCCGAGCCGGGGCCAGAGTTCGTCGACCCGCTTCTTCGTCGCCTCGTCCATCTCGATCAGCGGCGGCCACTCCCGGGTAAAGCCCTCTTCGGGCCATTTCCGGGTGCCGTCGATCCCCATCTTGCTGCCGAAGGTGAACGCGCGGCTGGCGTGGTCGAGCACGTCGGTCGGGCCCATGCTGAAACGGACGTCCCGCTCGGGATCGATGTTGTTGAGGGCCATCCACCAGGCCTCATCCGGATCCCGGACGTTCACATGCTTGTCCACCACGACGATCACCTTGGCCAGCGACATCAAGCCGGCACCCCACATGGCGTTCATCACCTTGTAGGCCTGCCCCGGATACTGCTTGTCGATCGACACGAAGACCAGGTTGTGGAAGATCCCGCAGGCCGGCATGTGGTAGTCGACGATTTCCGGCGTGGTGAGCTTGAGCAGCGGCAGGAAGATCCGCTCGGTGGCGTGGCCGAGATAGTAGTCCTCCATCGGCGGCCGGCCGACCAGCGTGGCGGGGTAGATCGGATCCTTCCGCATGGTGACACAGGTGATGTGCACGGCCGGATAGAGATCGGCCAGCGAGTAGAAACCGGTGTGATCGCCAAACGGGCCTTCCGTGATGAGCGGCTCCGCCGGGTCGATGTACCCCTCGAGAACGATGTCGGCCTCGGCGGGGACTTCGAGATCGCAGGTGACTGCCTTGGCCAGTTCCACCGGCGCTTTCCGGAGAAATCCGGCGAAGATGAACTCGTCGATGGTCGGCGGAAGCGGAGCCGAGGCCGAATACATCGCCGCGGGATCGGCACCGAGGGCGATCACCACCGGCATCTTCTCGCCCTTTTCGGCCATCTCCCGCCAATGGGCCGCTCCCACCTTGTGGCGCTGCCAATGCATCGCGACGGTGTTCTTGCCCATCACCTGGACCCGGTACATCCCAACGTTCCGGATCCCGCGCGAGGGGTCCTCGGTGATCACCATCGGGAAGGTGATGAAGGGTCCACCGTCCATCGGCCAGGTCGTGAGCACGGGAAGCCGGGTGAGGTCGACCTGGTCCCCCTTCATCACCACGTCCTGGCAACTCGGCCGTCCGCTCCGGGTCCGGGGCGGGAACTTGGCCACCTCGGCCAGCTTGGGCAGCATGGCCAGTTTGCCGAAGAGGCCGTCAGGCACCTTGAGGTTGAGCAACTCCGAGATCCGGCCGCCGATGTCGTCGAGATTCTCGACGCCGAGAGACATCCCCATCCGCTTCATCGAGCCAAACAGGTTGATGCCGACCGGAATCGGGCTGATCGACCCATCAGCCAGCACCGGTTTCTCGAACAGCAGCCCGGGACCGCCGCCGGGGCTCTTCATGACCCGGTCGGTGATTTCGGCCATCTCGAGATGAAGGCGGACCGGTTCCTTGATCCGCACCAGCTCCCCCGCCCGTTCGATCGCCGTGACGAATTCCCGCAATGTATCGAGTGCCATCCGCCTCATCCGCCTGTTCGTGGAGCTCGTTACCTAACGTCCGGCCCGTTCGCCGACGTGAACCGCGCAAATGCCGCCGAGCAGCAGCCGGTAACTCACGGCCGCGAACCCCGCCCGCGCCATCTTCGCCTTGAGCGCCTCCGGCGAGGGAAACGCCAGGACCGATTCGGGCAGGTAGGTGTAGGCGTCCCGGTGCTTCGAGACCAGACGGCCGATCAGCGGGAGGAGCCGGCGAAAATAGAAGAAGTAGAGAGCGCGCATCGGCTGCCAGGTCGGCGTCGTGAATTCGAGCACCACGAGCCGGGCGCCCGGCTTGAGCACCCGGGCGGCCTCGACCAGACCCCGGTCAAGGTCCATCAGATTGCGAACCCCGAAACCGACCGTGGCACCGTCAAAGAGGCCCGACGCAAACGGCAGGTCCAGCGCATCGGCGGTCACCGGCACGACGGCCTTCGACTTCCCGCGCCCGAGTTCGAGCATCGGCTTCACGAAATCGGCGCCGATGACCCGACCCTTGAAGCCCGGATCGTTGCCGAGCGTGGCGGCGAGATCGAGCGTGCCGGCGCACAGGTCGAGATAGGTGCCGGCCGGATTTCGTTCCCAGCCGAGGGCCTTGACCGCATCGCGACGCCACCGGCGGTCGATATTGAGACTCAACACATGGTTGAGGAGATCGTAACGAGGGGCGATCGCCGTGAACATGCCCCGAACGTAGGCCCGCTTTTCGGGACCGCCGGGCAGGCTTAAGTCTTTGTCGGTGGCGATCATAGGGGGCGAAATAAGCGGGGAGAACCATTCGCACGCAACCGGTGCCCGGCCAACCTGCGCAGCCCGCCCTCAGGCTGGCGTCCCAGTGGCTCCGCTGCCATCTTTCTTGCGGCCCGTTTCAGGTGAGTGGGGGCCGGGAGCGCCTCCCTCAACTGAGCGTCGATGACCGAGACCTCGCGACTAACGGGCGTGTGCCGACCGCTGGCCCCGCTCGACTACCTTACCCTCCTGTATACGACGGGGTCGTTCCTGATTCTGACCGTGCAAGCGGTCGGCACCAGGGATCTTCGGCTCAGCAAGGTCGAACTCGGACTGCTGCTGGGCGCGCATGTCCTGCTGATCATCCTGGTTCTGCTTGCCGCCGAGGCCCGCCGCCAGGCCGCGGGCAAACCCTCGTTTCTGGCCGAGTGGTATCCGCTGGTGGTGTTGACGGCCGTGTACGGATCGGTCGGACTGGTCAACGCGCCGCGGGAGGCGGCCGGGCTCTCCTACGACGCCGTGGTCCAGGGATGGGAGGCCGCGACGTTCGGCCGCCAGGTGGCCCACGAATGGAGCCGCGATCCCAACTCCACCGCGGTGTCGTGGCCGCTTTCCCTCTCGTACCTGGCGTTCTTTCCGGTCCTGATTGCCGCCCCGGCGATGCTGTGGTGGCGCAAACGGCATGAATGCGCCCGGCAAATGATCTTCGGCATCACCCTCACGTTCTTCACCTGCTACATCCTCTTTCTGCTCTTTCCGGTCGCGGGGCCACCCTACCTGTGGGGCTGGCCCCTGGACCCGCGCCACACCAGGCTGCCGGCCCGCATGGTCCAGGACCTGATCGATAACGGCGATTCGTGGGGATCGGCCTTTCCATCGAGCCACGTGGCCGCCTCGATGGCGGCGGCGATGCTGGGGCTTCGGATGTGGCGACCGCTCGGCCTGATGCTGCTGCCAGTGGCGGTGGCGATCTGCATCGGGGTGGTGTACTTCCAGGTTCACTACGCCATTGACGCATTGGCCGGGTTCGGAATCGCCGTCGTTACCACGATGATGACCCGGCGGCTGTGGACCTCGCGCGCGGCTGCCGCGGCCTGACCTGCTAACGCGGGTGGCGGTTCATCCGCCGCCCGCGATCTTTTCTAGCGCTTCCCATCGCGCCGTGGCCGCAGCAAGTCCGGCATTGATTCCAGCCAGACGCGCCTTCGCCGCCCCGACCGCGATGCCGTCTCGCAGGACCGCAGGGTCCGCCAGGGACCCGAACACCTCGTCCCGCTCCCGTTCCATCGCTTCGATCCGGTCGGGCAACCCCTCGAGTTCCCGCGTCTCCTTGAAGGACAGCCCCTTCTTCTTTCGCCTGGCCGGGTCGGCCGTTTCGGACTTCTTCGCCGGCACCTTGGCCGCTACGGCCACGGGCGTGGACGTTTGGCGGACCCAGTCCTGATAGCCGCCGGCGTACTCGCCGACCCGGCCGTTGCCCTCCATCACCAGCGTGCTGGTCACCACGTTGTCGAGAAAGGCGCGGTCGTGGCTCACCACCAGGAGCGTGCCCGAATACTCTATCAGCAGTTCTTCAAGAAGATCCAGGGTTTCGATGTCGAGATCGTTGGTCGGCTCGTCGAGCGCCAGCAGATTGAACGACCGGGTGAACAGCCGGGCCAGCAGCAGCCGGTTCCGCTCCCCACCGGACAGCGTGCGGACCGGCGTCCGGGACCGTTCGGGGGAGAACAGGAAGTCCTGAAGATACCCCAGGACATGACGGCGATTGGGACCGATGTCCACGTGATCGGCGCCGCCGGCGATGCTGTTGAACACGCTCTGGTCGGGATCGAGCTGTTCCCGGAGCTGGTCGAAGTAGGCGATCTCCAACCCGGTGCCATGACGAATCACTCCGGTGTCGGGGGCCAGCTCCCCAAGCAAGAGCCGCAGCAACGTGGTCTTGCCGGACCCATTGGGCCCGATCAGGCCGACCCGGTCACCCCGGGCAATCGTGGTGGTGAGGTCTTTGACGATCGGCCGGTCACCGTGGGAAAAACCCATGTTCCCGGTTTCGATCACCAGCCGGCCCGAACGCTCGGCCTCCTGGGCCTGCATCCGAACCGTTCCGACCCGGTCCCGGCGCGCCCCCCGTTCGAGGCGAAGCGCCTCGAGGGCCCGGACCCGGCCCTCGTTCCGGGTTCGCCGCGCTTTGATGCCGGTCCGGATCCAGACCTCCTCCCGGGCCAGCTTCTTGTCGAACAGCGCCCATTCCCGCTCCTCATTGACCAGCGATGCTTCCTTCCGTTCGAGGAACGTGTCGTAGTCCGCCGCCCAGTCCGTCAGACGGCCACGATCGAGTTCGATGACGCGAGTGGCCAGACGGCGAAGGAAGGCCCGGTCGTGGGTGACGAACAGCAACGTGATGCCGCGCTCGATCAGATACCCTTCCATCCACTCGATTGCCTCGACGTCGAGATGGTTGGTGGGCTCGTCGAGCAGCAGCACGTCGGGCTCGCGGATCAGGGCCCGGGCCAGCAGGGTCTGCCGCCGGCGCCCACCGGACGCGGCGAGAAACTCGGCGTCGGGATCGAGCCCCAGGTGGGAGAGCACGGTTTCGACCCGGGTCTGGAGCTGCCAGGCGTTTGCGGCATCGAGCTGATGATGGAGCCGGTCCATGTCGGCCAGGGCCTGGTCACCGCCCCCGTGGCCGACCCGGATGGTGGCTTCGTGGTACCGGGCCAGCAGGGTGCCGGCCTCGCCGAGCCCCCCGGCGGCCACGTCGAAGATGGTGCCCTTCAGGTCGAGCGGAATGTCCTGCTCCAGCCGGGAGATCTGGAGCCGGGTCTGGCGAACAATGAGGCCCGAGTCGGGCTCGATGGTGCCGTCCAGGAGCTTCATGAGCGTGCTCTTCCCCGTCCCGTTCCGCCCCAGCAGCGCCACCCGCTCCCCCCGTTCGAGGGAAAAGGTCGCCCGGTCGAGAATGGGGGGGCCGCCGAAGGCCACGGTCACTTCCTGCATGCCTAACAATGCCACGATCGGTCCCGCTCGTTTCGTCCTGGGTTAGGTTTCAGGATGGCCCTCACCGCAACCATCTACACGTTCGACATCCAGCTCTCCGACACCGACCGGGCCGTCTACGAGACGCTGTCCCTCCGGGTCGCCTGCCATCCCTCGGAAACCGAGGAATCACTGCTGACCCGGATGCTGGCGTACTGCCTCGAATACACCGAAGGCATTGCCTTCTCCGCCGGCGTCTCCGACGGCACCGAACCCGCCATCGCCATCAAGGACCTGACCGGCGCATGGAAGGCCTGGATCGACATCGGCTACCCCGACGCCGCCCGGCTCCACCGGGCCAGTAAGCTGGCGCCACGGGTGGCCGTCTACATCCACAAGGATCCATCCATCCTTCTACGCCAGCTGGCGGACGAGCGGATCCATCGCCGGGAAGCCCTCGAACTGTACGCGATGGATCGCCCCATGCTCGCCCAGCTGGCGGGCCGACTGGGACGGCGGATGGCGCTCGACCTGACGATCGCGGAGCGGCACCTCTATCTCACCATCGGCGACACCACCGTTACCGGCGAAGTCGTCCGGCTCCCCTACCAGTCAGTCGAGCGGTAGTTCTTGAGGAACTGACCCCAGATGTGGGTCCCGGTATTGAACCCGTCGATGATCGGGTCGACGATCCGGGCCGCCCCGTCGACGATGTCGAGCGGCGGGTGGAACCGGTGCTCGACGATCTTGCGCGCTGCCAGCACTTCGGGATCCTCGTCGGTGACCCAGCCGGTATCCACCGCGTTCATGTGGATCCCGTCGTGGAAGTAGTCCGTGGCCGAGGTCCGAGTCATCATGTTGAGCGCGGCCTTGGCCATGTTGGTGTGCGGGTGCCGCGTCGTCTTGAAGCGGCGGTAGAACTGGCCCTCCACCGCCGACACGTTCACGATGTGCTTGTCCCGTTCCGGCGTCTTGAGCATGAGCGGCTTGAGCCGGGCGTTCAGGATGAACGGCGCCACCGCGTTCACCAGGTGCACCTCCAGCAGCTCCACCGTCGGCACCTCCGCCATCACCAGCCGCCACGAGTTCCGCTCCCGCAAATCCACCTGCTGGAGATCCTGATCGAGACGCCCTTCGGGGAAGAGCGCCTGCTGGGCCGCGATTTCCTCGGGCAGCAGCTTCACCTGCGAGAGCTCGGCCGCCCGGGTCAGGCCGATCACCTGCGCCGCATCGTTCGGCACGGAGGCCCCCTCGGCGCCGGCCTCCGGCAGCATGTGATAGCCGCGGAGCCCCTCGTAGGCGCCGAGCAGGCGCCGGGCGGCCGCAGGAAGCTCCGCCGCCGACCCGGCCTCGGCCGCCATCATGTGCTGGTAGAACTCCGGCGGGCGGCGGACCGTCTGGCAGGCGTTGTTGACGATGAAATCGAGCCGGTCCCGGGTCGTAATCAGGTGATGACAGAAGGCTTCGACGCTCGGGGTGTGCCTCAAATCGAGTCCGAAGATTTCGAGCCGGTGGCCCCACTCGGAAAAATCGGATTCGCGGGCATACCGGGCCGCGGAGTCGCGCGGGAACCGGGTCGTGACGATGAGGTGAGCGCCGGCGCGGAGGAGCTTGATCCCGGCCTGGTAGCCGATCTTGACCCGGCCCCCGGTGAGCAGCGCCACCCGGCCCGAGAGATCGGCCAGCTCGGTTCGCTTGCGGAAATTGAGGGCCGCGCACTCCGGGCAGAGCTGATCGTAGAAATGATGGACCGCGCCATAGTCCTTCTTACAGGTGTAACAGTTCTGCGGCTCGATCGTTTCGCGGAAGTCCGGATCGTCGACGTCGGACTGGCGCCGCTCGGAGGGCGGGAAGTAGTTCGGCGTGGTAAAGATCTGCTCGCGGCGGAGCTTGCGGATCCCGGTGTCGGCCAGGACATCCTCGATCTTCTGGACCTTGGCATTGCGCCGCTCGACCCGTTTGGCCTTGACCACTCGCCGGCGGGCGAGGGCATCCGGCCGGGAGACCTCGCCGGCGAATCGGAGCAGACGGAGCTTGGTATCGGGATCGAGATCGGTGAGGATCTCCCGGTTGTCGGCGATCAGTTCCAGGATATCGGCGGCAGCCCGGGCCCGGTCGGCGATCGGGGCGGATTGGGCGGTGGTTTCATCGGTCATACGTGGCGCCAAACATAAGGGAGTCGGTCAGAATCCCGGCCAGTTTGGCGGACCCACCCCACGAGGCGCCCGGTCGATCTGGCCGAGCCCCTCGCGGTGGCGTTTTGAATCTTCCAGCGGCACGATTTCAGTGGAACTGGGCGGTCTCCGTCGACCCGGCCAACGCCGTCGTCGAGGACGCTCCGCCACTCACCACCTGAGCCACCTCGTCGAAATACCCAGTCCCGACTTCGCGCTGGTGCCGGGTTGCGGTGTACCCATTCGCCTCCGACGCGAACTCGGCCCGCTGCAACTCGGCATAGGCCGCCATCCCCCGGCTGGCGTAGCCGCGGGCCAATTCGAACATGCCATGGTTCAGGGCGTGGAATCCGGCCAGAGTGACAAACTGGAACTTGTACCCCATCGCACCCAACTCGCGCTGGAAGCGCGCGATCGTCGCCGCATCGAGCTTCTTCTCCCAGTTGAAGCTGGGCGAGCAGTTGTATGCCAGCATCTTTCCGGGGAACTCCGTCCGGATCGCCTCGGCAAACCGGCGGGCCTCCTCGAGATCCGGCGTCGAGGTCTCGCACCAGATCAGGTCCGCGATCGGCGCGTAGGCGAGGCCGCGGGCAATCGCCTGGTCGAGGCCGGCTCGAACCCGGAAGAAACCCTCGGCGGTCCGCTCGCCAGTCAGGAAGGGCTGGTCCCGTTCGTCCACATCAGTGGTGATCAGCGAGGCGCCGTTCGCGTCGGTCCGGGCGACCAGGATGGTCGGCACGCCCTCGACATCGGCCGCGAGCCGCGCGGCGATCAGGTTCCGGAGCGCCGCCTGGGTGGGAATCAACACCTTGCCGCCGAGGTGGCCGCACTTCTTCTCGCTGGCCAACTGGTCTTCGAAATGAACTCCGGCGGCACCGGCCTCGATCATCGCCTTCATCAGCTCGAAGCAGTTGAGCGGCCCGCCGAACCCGGCTTCGGCGTCGGCCACGATCGGCGCAAACCAATGAACCCCGGACGTCTTGCCCTCGGCATGCTCGATCTGGTCGGCCCGCTGGAGCGTCTGATTGATCCGTTTCACCACCACTGGCACGCTGTTGGCGGGGTAGAGGCTCTGGTCGGGATACATCTGGCCGGCCAGATTCGCATCGGCCGCCACCTGCCATCCGGACAAATAGATCGCCTGGAGGCCGGCCCGGACCTGCTGCATCGCCTGGTTCCCGGTAAGGGCGCCGAGGGCGTGGACATAGTCCCGTCCCTGGAGGAGATCCCAAAGCCGCTCGGCGCCCAGGCGGGCGAGCGTGTGCTCGACTTGAACCGAGCCCCGGAGCCGGAGGACGTCCTCGGCCTCGTAGGGCCGTTCAATGCCCCGCCACCGGGCACTCGCCCGCCAGTCGTCGCGCAGGCCGGCGGCGCTGCGGTAAGTCGTCATTTCAATGCGATCGATCATGAGCCACTCGCTCTCGTTTGAAAGGTCAGACCGGGTCGTGCCGTCCGGCCACAATCATCGTTTCGCTCTGCCGGCGGGCCAGGACCAGCCGGCGGCGTTCCTCGTCATCGGGGCAGCTGCTCACCAGCGCCCCGAGTTCCTCGTCATACAGCCGGGTCAGAAACTCGGGGGTGTGCGGTACCGGTTGTCCGGACTCATCCACCACCTCCACCCAGTCCCGATGCTGAACCCTTTGCGCCAGCATCAGCCGGTAGATCCGGTCGGTTGCAAGATCCTCCATGTACCCCTCGATCAGACTGGCCCCCCGGCCTGCCAGAACCCCGGCCCGGTATTGAATCGTGACCCGGGCGGCCGCCCGCGATCCCGCCACCGTATGGCGGCCGACGCCGGCCGGAGCCGGCCGGAGGTCGGGATAGCGCGCGATTCGCTCGGGGCGAGCCATCCCCTGGTTAGGCGTCGGGAACTGGGCCACCGCCACGGCATTCTGGTCCGGGTGTCCGGTCCAGGCACCATCCATCAGCGCGTTCGCCTCGTTCCGCTTGTCGGTTTCCAGCACTGCCATCGCGCGGGTGTTGAGCTCGGCATCGGTTCGGCTTGGAAAGAGGGCCGTCATTCCGCCGATCGCCAGCGCGCCCCGGCGGTGGCAGATCTCGGGCAGGAGCACGCGCAGTCGTTGGAAGAACGGAACGTCATGCGGGATGGTATTGCGGTCGGGCAACACCCACGCGGCGTCGGGCAGGTTGAAGTGGATGAGACTCGCCATGTAGTCCCAACGACCGAGATTGAGCCCCAGGATGTGGTCCCGCAGATGGTAGAGGAACTCCTCCATCTGATAGGCCAACGGGTGCGACTCGACCAGCGCCATGCACTTGATGGCGTCGGCGGGAAGCCCGCGGTCCGTGGCCAGCCGGCGAAAAACGTCCCGCCACCACAGCGCCTCCTCCGCCGACTCCGATTTGGGGATGTAGATCGCGATCGGGTGGCGGAGCCGGCCGGGATCCAGCTGGTGGACCAGGAGGGCCAGGTCGAACAGCGAGGCTGAGGTCGTCTCGTCCGGCACGATCCCGTCCTGGCCGAGGTGCAACCCCCGCACCCGGACCCAGACGACCACACCGCCCGGCTCGATTCCCACTTCCCGGCCGCGCTTCTGATCGGCGTAGGCCAGGGTCCCATGGAGGGCGGCGACCGCATTGGCATGACCGCGGATCGTGTTGTCCCATTCGTTGGCCATCGAGTCTTCCAGATCGATCATCACGCCGGGCGCGCCGGAGTTGAGCATCTTGACCACGAGCTCGGCGTCATCGGCCGGGCCGGTCATCTGGTTTCGCTGGTCGGCACACCAGCCCGGGAGCCGGATGGCCCAATCGCCGGAGGTGGCCTCGGACGGCGCCAGGTGGTCGGGGCGGGCACCACGGTGGGACTGTTCGAGGACCCGGGCCCGGGCGGCGACGAGGGCCAGTCGCCGCGGCGCGAACGTGCGGTGCAGGTCGAGATACCGGTCGAAGAAGCCCGGCGGAAGATCCCGGCGCGGATCGAGTCCGGCGGGGGTACGGTTAGGCATCGCGGCTCGTCTCGGGCATCGGCTCCCAGGAACTTCCGGGCGGACCGGTCGGTCGCGCCCTGGACAAGCCTAGTCGGCGGCCCCCGGTCGAGTCAAGCGAATTTTCGCTATTGAGTTGATTTTCGCTGATAGCGAAGGTAGGTTCCCGCGGCTCCTTCGCCCCCGGCGGAACCCCATGACCACCACGACCCATCTCCGGACCATGTTCGGGGTCAAACTCTCCCGGCTCCGCGACGCCCGCCGACTCTCACAAACCGCGCTGGCCCAGCTGGCCCGGCTCTCGGTGTCGTACCTGGCCGAGATCGAAGCCGGCAAGAAATATCCCCGAACCGAGAAGATGCTGGCCCTCGCCGAGGCGCTCGGCGTCGGCTATGACGAGCTGGTCTCATCCCAGGTCGACGCCGAATTCGCGCCGCTCAAAGGCTTCCTCGACTCACCGGTGTTGCAGAGCTTTCCGTTCGAGCGGTTCGGCCTCCCCCGCGAACAACTCGTCCACCTCCTGGCCCGGTCCCCACACGAGGTCGCAGCACTCCTCCGGACCGTGAATGACGTGGCCCGCCAGTACAACATCGGGGTCGAGCATTTTCTCCACGCCGCGCTCCGGTCCTACCAGGAACTGACCGGCAACTACTATCCTGATCTCGAAGCCGCCGCGGCCGCCCTGGCGGCGGAGATCGCCGGCCACGGCGGCCCCGCGACCTCGTTGAGCACCAGACTCGAACGCTGGATCGAGGCCAACCTGCACCTCACCATCGACGAGCGGACCCTGGGGCGGCCGTCGCCCCTGGGCGGGCTCCGGTCGGTACGGGTCGATCCCGGAGATCGGCTGCTCCTCAATCCGAAACTGGGACCGTCCCAGCGCGCCTTCACGCTCGCCCGGGAGGCTGCCTTTCATCGCCTGGCGCTCACACCCCGGTCACCGGTGTCGCCCCCGGACGCGAACGGGTCGTTCGATCAGGTCCTCAACGATTTCAAGGCCTCGTATGTCGCCGGCGCGATCGTGCTCCCCCGGGCGGCGCTGCTGGCCGACCTCAAACGCTGGTTCAAGCAAGCCCGCTGGCATCCCGGCGACCTGCTGGCCTTGATGGACAAGTACCAAGTCACGGCCGAGACCCTCCTCTATCGGCTCAGTGAGTTGGCGCCCGGCGAGTTCGGCCTCAAGGTCCATTTCCTGAAATTCCGCTCGGTCGAGGGGGCGTTCCGACTCGAGAAGCAGCTCAATCTTTCCGACCTGCCGGTCCCGCCCGGCCATGGCGGCGGCGAGCACTACTGCCGGCGGTGGCTGACCACGCGCCTGTTGACCGACCTCGCGGTCCGGCACCATCGCCACCCCCGGAAGGGCCCGCCCCCGGCACCCGAGATCGGAGTCCAGATCTCCCGCTTCCCCGACGACGCCAGCGAATATTTCTGTCTTGGTTTGGCGTTCCTGGCACCGATCGGCCCTCCCGATCCAGTCAGCCTGACGATCGGTTTCCGGATCGACGACCAGTTCAGAAAAACCGTCCGGTTCGCCGCTGACCGGACGGTTCCGCGGGCCTTGATCAGCTCGACCTGCGAACGATGTCCGCTCGATGCCGAAGCCTGCCACGACCGGGTGGCGCCGCCAACCATGGTCGAGCTGGCCCGCACCGGCGAGGAACAGCGCCGGGCCCTCGGAGCGATCCTCAGGCCGGACCAGGCGACCTAACTGGCTCACCAACCGTTGACCTTCCTCGACCCCGGTCGGACGATGCGAATTTGCGGAGGGCTACCGCCGGGTAACTCTGAGGATCGTGATCGAAGGCGTGAGGGTCTGGCCCTTGGCCGGGCTCCGCTGAATCGCCTTCACGACGCTCATGCCCGACAGGACCCGGCCGAAGGCGGCGAAGCCCTGGCCGTCGGCATTCCGCTTGCCGCCGAAATCCAGTTCCGGCTGGTCGGTGACGCAGATGAAGAACTGATCCTGCGCGGTGTCGGGGCCGCCCCGGGCCATCGACAAGGTCCCGGCCTTATGCCGGAGTCCGGTCACGCTGGTTCGCTCGAGCGCAATCGGCGGCAGGCCGTCGGCGGCGCGGGTGGTGTCGCCGGCGGCCTGGATCACCTCGATCTTGACCAGCTTGTCGGGCTGGTTGGCCAGCGTCACCGTCCGATGGAACAGGCCCTGATCGTAGAAATGCTTGGCCACGTAGCGGAGAAAGTTCTGACCGGTGATCGGGGCGTGCACGGTGTCGATCTCCGCCTCGATCACGCCGAGACTGGTTTCGATCCGCACCCGCGGCAGCTTCTGGGCGTCCGCGGTTCCGGCAACGCCGAAGGCGGCTCCCAGAACCAGCAGCCCGAACGTCCCGGCGGACACCCTCATTATTTCACCGCCTCCAGTTTCCAGAACGCGATCCCGCTGGCCTGTTGACCCACGTCCACGGACCCGACCCGCGCGAGGGCCCGGAGGTCGTAGACATCGACCTTGCCGGGCTGAGCCCCCACGCCCTCGCTGCTCACGAACGCATAGCGGGAATCGGCGCTGACCGCCACACCATGGCTCACGGTGGTGGAACTCTTGAACTGGGCCGCGCTGGTGCCCGCGGCGATGTCGAAGATCTGCACGCCGCCGCCCTGCTTGAGGGTCGCGATCAGATACTTGCCGTCGGGGGTGACACCGAGGTTGTAGACGCCGCGCCCGGTCGGGAACCGGCGGGAGATGGCCCAGGCGGCCCGGTCGATCTCCACAATCTCGTCCGCCTTGTTGCAGGCGACGAACACCTTCTTGCCGTCGACCGAGGGCTGGGCCCAGGTCGGCGAGCAACTGTTCGGGGTCATGGCATGATGCATCCCGCCGCCGTAACCCACGTCCGCGGGATCGACCTCGGGCTTGGCCCGGCCGCCCGTCGCAGCCGCCGGCAGGTGATCGGCCATCTCGCCACGGTTGTCGGCCGCCAGCGGGCCCTCCTTGCCCTTGGCGAGCGAGAAGCGCCGCGAGACCTTGAAGGTCCGGGTATCGATCTCCACCAGCTGGTCGTCCATCATGCAGCCGGAATAATGAAACCGGCCGCTCGGATCGATCCGGCTCCCGTGCGGCATGGTGCAGGTGATCACCCGGGCCACTTCGGTGTGGGTGGGCGTGTAGATCACCGACTGCGACGAGGGCACCATGTCGCCGTGGAGATTGAAGTTGGCGGCGATGGCGTAGATCCCGTCGGGGGAGATGTCGATCGACGCCGGGAAATTGCCGAGCAGGACACCGGGACCAACCAGCGTGTCGGGACCCAGCGCGTAGCGCCAGTACTTCCCATCCGGAAAGCCGTGGCCCGTGGTCATGTGGAGATATTTCCCGTCCCGCGAAATCGCCAGGCCGTGGGGGCCTTCCATCTCGGCCGCGAATTCACCCACCGGGATCGACTTTTCGACCACGAATCCGTCCGGGCCGAATTTGAGCCGGTAGATCATGTCGGCCGATTCGGCTCCGACATAGGCCCAGTAGTTGGCCGTGGGCGGGATGGGTGCCGGGGCGGCCGCCTGGGCCAGGAGGGCGGCCGGGACCGTGGCGACCAGGCCAATCAGGACGGTCGCCTTGCGCGTACGGGATTCAGCGAACATCGTTAGTCTTCTCACGCATTGCAGATGAAAATCGTTCGACTCGAAGGTCGTCGCTCACCCGATGGGAGTTCCGTCATGAAGCTAACCCGTTCGCCGAGTCGCGCCATGCTGGGCGCGGTGGTTTTCGCCCTCACGCTGGGCGCTGCCGCGCCTCTCGCCGCCCAGGATTCGGTGGTCGCCAAACTCGTCGCCGAGCCAGCCTCCGCCAAGCTCCGCGCCGGTGATTCCATGGCGGTGACCGTCAAGGCCTACAATGCCAAGGGCCAGGAAATCCCCAACGCCGAGATCCGGGTGTTCGCCGCCCGGCGCGGTGTGGCCTTCAGCGACGGCAAGATCCGCGCGTTCCAGGCGGGCTCCTACACCGTGAACGCCATGGCCGCCGGGGCCGCCGGCAACCCGGTGATGCTGGAGATCCCGGTGACCATCACCTGGCCCTCGATCGCCAAACTCGAAGTCATCGCCGACGCCGAGCGCCTCTACAGCGGGACCACGTCGGCTCACAGGGTGAAAGCCACCCACCCCGATGGCTCCGAACGGCCAAGCCCCGCACCCACCTGGCGGAGCTCGAACCCGGCCGTGGCCTCCGTGGATCGATTCGGCAACGTCCGGGCCCACAAGGCCGGCACGGCCGTCATCTCGGCCGAACTCGAAGGGGTCTCGGCCAAGGCGACCCGGACCGTGGTGGCCAACCCGACGACCTCGATCGCGCTGAACGTGCGGGACACCACCTTGAAGACCGGCGACGTGCTCAAGCTCACGGCCGTCGCTCACCGCGCCGACGGCGCCACCGTCGCCGACGCCCCCATCGTCTTCAGCTACAGCTATGTCCCGACCGACTCGATGGCCCCGTCAGGAATTCCCGGCGGCGCCGGCATCGTGCAGTTCGGCGAATTCGCGGCCAACTACCCTGGCCGCTACACCCTGATGGCCCGCTCCGGCGCAGCCTTCACCGAGACCACCATCGAGGTCAAGCCGCGCGACGCCCGGCGGCGGATCACCGTCACCGGCCGCGGCTCGATCACCAACACCCACACCTCGGACCTCTGGCCGTGGACCGGCAAGGATGGCCGCGACTACTGCCTGGTCGGCACCTGGGGCGGCGACGGCTACGGGTTCGTCTACGACATTACCGACCTGACCAACCCGGTCAAGACCGACTCGATCAAGATCGACGCCCGGACCATCAACGACGTGACGGTGTCGCCGGACGGCCGCTACGGTGTGCTGGCCCGCGAGGGCGCGTCAAACCGGGTCAACGGCGTCGTCATTCTTGACCTCGCCATCCCGGCGCACCCGAAGGTCGCCGCGACGTTCAACCAGGAGTTGACCGGCGGCGTCCACAACATGTTCGCCACCAACGACTACCTGTTCGCCATCTCGGGCGGCGCCAAGTACGTCATCATCGACGTCAAGGACATCTACAAGCCCAAGTACGTCAGCGAATACCGGCACCCCAACGCCCGGATCCACGACCTCTGGGTCCATGACGGCATTGCCTACTCGGCCCAGGGCGGGGCGGGTACGGTGGTGGTGGACGTCGGAAACGGGAAGTACGGCGGCAGCATCGAACACCCGAAGCTCATCACCGTCTATGCGGTGAACAGCGGCCACGAGATCTTCCCCTACTTCCAGCAGTCGACCGGCAAGGTCTACCTCTTTATCGGCGACGAGGAGATGAACCGGTCGGGCCGGGTCTGGGAAGGCACCAACTACTTCGGCCAGATGACCACGCCGGGCGGCGTTCCGCAGACCTCG
The DNA here is from genome assembly GCA_031394255.1 of Gemmatimonadota bacterium. GTDB lineage: Bacteria > Gemmatimonadota > Gemmatimonadetes > Gemmatimonadales > GWC2-71-9 > SHZU01. Next base: position 14,972 of record JANMXA010000227.1, on the reverse strand, counting down.
GGTGGCTTTACCCACATCGTGGACTTCACCGACCCGATGCATCCGAAGCCGGTGGGCCAGTATCACGTCGAGGATTTCGGCTCCCACGACATCATCGTCCAGGACGACATCCTGTATCAGGCCTACTACGACGGCGGCGTCCGACTGGTGGACGTCTCGGGCGAACTCCTCGGCAACCTGGCCGATCAGGGTCGGGAGATTGCCGTCTTCAAGCCGTACGATCCGAAAGGCTACACCCCGAACGCGGCCTTCGTGATGAACGCGATGCCATGGAAGGGCCATGTCCTCTTCACCGATTTCAACACCGGGCTCTGGGCCGCGAAGCTCCAACCGAAGCAGGCGCTCACGCCCTGACCGACGACGTGCCGTGAACCCGCCGCTGCCCGGGGGGATCCGAGTGTGACAACCCCGAACCGCCCGGCCCGGAGTGAACCCCGGCTCCGGCTCCGGGCCTTCGGCGGGCTTTCCCTGGTCTTCGATGGGCGGGCGGTAGATGGGGCGCCCGCCCAGGCTCGCCGCCTCGCGCTGCTCGCGCTGCTTTCCGCCACTGACGCCGGCATGACCCGAGACCGGCTGATGAGCCTCTTGTGGCCCGAGGCCGACGCCCCACGGGCCCGCCATCGCCTCAATCAACTACTCCATCTCCTCCGCCAGGACCCGATGACCACGGATGCCGTGGCCGGCGGAGCCCAGCTCCATCTCAATCCGGCGGCGATGTCGAGCGACGTCGGCGATTACCTCGCTGCGATCGCCGGGCGCCAGTGGAACACCGCCTTGGCCCACTACCACGGCCCGTTCCTGGACGGATTCCACCTCGAGGATTCCCCCGAATTCGAGGAGTGGCAAGCCGGCGCCGGGGACGCCTTCCGGCGAAAGTTCCGGAACGCGCTCGAATCCGCCGCGCACGACGCGGAGGCGCGGAGCGGCGCGGCTGCGGCGATCGAGTACTGGCGCCGCCTCGCCGCGGACGACCCGCTCGATGAACGGGTCGCGTTCGAAACCCAGCGGTGCCAAGACCGGGCCCTCGCGGCGCCACCGCGAGCCCGGGTCGGGAACCCGGATTCGCTCCCGCTCACACCGCCGCCGACCGATCGGACCCCGGACCCGCAATCACCGTCGTCGAGCCGGCCCGGGTGGCGCCGCCGCCTGCTGATCCCCGCACTCGCCCTCGCGGCCCTACTCGCGGTCGTCGTCTACGAGCGCCGGCCCGGGCTCGACCCGAATCTCGTCCTGATCGCGATCGACAACTCATCCCGGGACCAGCACCTCGACCGCCTGACGCAGATGGCGACCGACTATGTCGCTCACGGCTTGATTGCCACCGGCCTGGTCGGCGTCGTGACCGGCCGCGACGATGGCAAAGGGAACGGAGACCCCCGCTTCGAAGCGCGGGCCTCCGGCGCCGGCAAGGTCCTCACCGTACATCTGGGCCGGCTCCGGGACAGTATCACCATCGATGCCCGGATTGTTGACGCGGGCAGCGGCCGGGTGCTCGGCGTGGTCCTGCCGGTCCGAGCGGATCTGGACCCCAGTACCACCGGGCTCGAGCTGCTTCGGCAGCGGGTCATGGCGGTCTTCGCGACCCTGGCCGATCCCCGGTTCAAGAACTGGGTCGGGGCGACCACCCCGCCGCGCTACGACGCCTACGCCGAGTTTCTCGCTGGCTGGGAGGTCTTCTGGCGGGCCTGCGACAGTTGCGGCGGCGCCGGTCTGGCCCACCTCGCACGGGCCATCGCGCTCGACTCGACCTATCTCGTGGCCCGCACCACGACCGCGATGTTCCAGATGTTGTTGGGGGCCTGCGACCGGACCGACTCGATCGCGCAGGCCCTCGAGCCCTCGCGGCCGCGGCTCGCACCCGTGGATCTGGCGCAATTGGAGATCGCCGTCGCCGCCTGCCGGGCCGACTGGAATGCCGCGTTGAACGCCGCCCGCCGGGGCTTTCGGAACGCCCCTCGCTCGCCGGTGCTCGCCACCACCGTCCCGGTCCTCGCCGTTCTGGCAAACCGCCCCCGCGAGGCCCTCGACGTACTCGACCGGGCCGCGGCGCTCGGCGGCTGGTATAATGAGCATCCCGATGGGTGGTGGAGCCGGACCCAGGCCCTCCACTTGTTGGGACGGCACCGGGACGAACTCCGGGTTGCCCGGCAGGCCCGGCGAGTCTTACCCGGAGAGTGGGCGGTTCGCGTCCTGGAGTTCGAATCCCAAGCGGCGGCCGCGCTGGGGCTCGAACCGGAGGTGGTCCGGCTCGAACAGGAACGGCTCGGCCGTCCGGTCCACCTGCCCCGAGCCGCTACCCCGGGCGAGCTGATGATGAAGGATGGGCTGGAATTTCTGGCCCATGGGCGCCCGGCCGAAGCCGGTAGGGATCTGATCCGCGCGGCGGCCTGGTTCGGGCAGGCCGGCCGGGTCGACGGGGCCGCTGACGTGAGTCTTCGCCTGGGGGAGACCCAGTACTACCTCCACCACGACTCGGCGGCGGCCGCCAACCTGGAGGCCGCCCTCGCCGCGGGCCGCGATTCGGCCGATGTGATCGGGCTGCTGGCCGCCGCCCAGGCTCGGCTCGGCGACAGCACCCGGGCCGACGGCGCCCGGAAATGGCTCCTCCTCCATCCCGGGATCGAGGCATCATTGGGCCTGGCCCGCCTCGCGATGGCCACCGGCGCCCCGGCTCAGGCGATCGACCACATCAGACAGGCGCTCGCCGCGGGCCTGCCGTTCGCCGACCGGCTTCACCACGATCCGGACTTCCTCCCATTGCTCGCGATTCCCGCCTATCAGGAACTGGTGCGCCCGAAAGGCTGACCGCTTCGCCTCGTGTGATTTCCCTGTGACTTCGGTGTGTTTCCACCGCCCTAATGTTGCAGGCATGCTTGGTGGTCTGGGCCGGGAACCTGGAGCGGGGGAGGCGACATGATCGGTCATCGGGTAGTACTTGGTGTCATGCTGACAATGGTTGCCGCTGGCTGTGGATCGAATGACCTCGTGGCCGGCCCCCGAACCGACCCGCCGCCCCCGGTCCCCCTGCCGACCAGGATGACCTCACTGACGATTCAGCCCGAGGTCGACACCATCCCGGTCAATACCGGCCGCCAGTTCACAGCCTTTGCGACCTGGAGTGACGGCGCCTCGGGCTCCAGTCCGGTCGAATGGACCACCGACGGCGGCAGCATCAGCGATAACGGGTACTACGTCGCGGGGAGCATCCCGGGGGCATACTCCGTATTCGCGAAGGGCCAGGACGGGGTCACGGCCATCGCGTCGGTCGTCGTGTCTGCCTTGACCGGAAGCCTCGTGGCGGACGCGACCCCGACCGAGGGAACGGTGATCGGTGTCGACACCACCTTCACGATCAAGGCCCGCCTCCACTACAAGGTCAGTGGGTCAGGACCGGCCTATCTGTCGGCGAGTGCTACGTTCCTCTACTGGTTCGATCGCTATCATCTGCGGAGCACCCTGATCACCCTTCCCGGCGCCTCCGGTGATACGACGGTGGTGCTGTCGGCCAAGATCCCGGCCCGCTTCAAGGGGGTGACCCTCACCGTCGACTACGTGCTTCGAGGCGGCGGCATCGAACTGGCCCGGTCGATAGTCAAATACCCGGTTCGTTAGCGGATCCTCGCCCGCATCGAGTTCACCGAGTGCTCGGGCCCCGCCATCGCTGACCTCGACCGCCTTTTCCTGGCCTTCGGCTTCTCCAAGCTGAGCCGCCACCGGACGCGCGACATCACCTATTACCGACAGAACGACATCCACTTCCTCCTCAACGCCGAACGCCAGGGCTCCTCGGCCGAGTTCGCCAGGAAACCGGACCGTCAATCTGTTCGATGGGGTGGCGCGTGGAGGACGCGGCCTTCGCCCTGGCTGAGGCAGTCCGTCGCGGCGCCAAGGCGGCGCCGGAGCGCGCCAAGGACCTGCCCTATCCGGCGATCTACGGATTCGGTGGAAGCCTGATCTACCTGATCGACAAGTTCGGAGACTGGACCCGGACCAAGAAGACGTAACGGTAAAGGACGCGGCCTGGCTCCATTCGAAGGAGTTCCCGGCCGCCACCTGAGACTACCTAGGGCCGGTCGACCGGCAGGCCGCTCGGCACCCGGCGCGGAATCGTGCGACGGAGATCGACGGCCGCCGGGTCGGTGAGGGCGGTCATGAACGCCGCCAGCTGGTCGATCGTGGCCGACGGCAGGACCACGCCCCGGATGATGGTATCGCGCGTCGCCAGGATCTGATCGGCGTTCGGCACGACCATGTTCCGCAGCAGGGGTTCGAGCGTATTCGGGTCAAATCCCTTGAGCTTGAGGTCGGATTCGCTGTAGTGGGCAATGAAGTCGCGGAGCCCGCTGATCGCGCCGTCATGGCCGTAGGGGCCGGTGAGGACCACGTTGCGGAGCGGGGTGGTGCGGAAGGCGTACTGCTCCGCGGCGAGACCGCTCACGTTCATCCGCCCGAAGTCGTCGTTCCCACCCGGGCCGTTCCCCTTGCCGGGGCCGAACTGCGCCACCGCCACGTTGTGGAATTTGTTGTCGCTGAACGCCGGCCCGTTGTGGCAGATCGAGCACTTGATCGACATGAAGGTCTGGGCACCTTGCAACTGGTCCGGATTCAGCGCGTTGTCGTCCCCCGCCAGAAACCGGTCCCACGGCGCGTTCGCGAACGAGAACTGGTCGATCAGGAATCCGCCGATCGCATTCGACGCATGCGCGAAGGACAGATCCTCGAATTCGGTGCCGGGATAGGCCGCCTCGAACAGCCGGCGATACTCCGGAATCCGGCCCAGGCGCCGCATCAGGCCGCGCCAGATCCCCTGCATGTCGTCGTCGGCGAACGCGGCCAGCTCATTGCCGCCCTGGGCCCGCATCTCCTCGCGGGAAAGGACCGGGAACAGGCCTAACGAGGACACCGGACCGAATTCGAACACCCGAGCCATCCGCGGCGACAAGGCCGAGCCCGCCGGGGTGTGGAACTGGCCAGCGCCATCAACCGACACCCGGCCATCCCAGAACAAGGACTTGAGCGCCGTCAGGTTGAAGAGCGACGGGGCATTGCGCGGAATGAACGCCCCGGCCGGATGGATCCGGTTGGGCCCGAGGCCGGAGGCGCCCTGGCCGATTGACAGGCTCCGGGCATCCCCGGTCCCCAACCCGGGCAGGTGGCAGGTCATGCAGGAAATGTCGCGGTTGCCACTCAGGATCTTGTCGAAGGCCAGGGCCTGCCCCAAGCGGACCAGGGAGCCCCGGACCACGGGCGGCCGGACCATCGGGCCGATCCCCCGCCCGGCCGCCAGCTGGCGCACCAGATCGGTCTGAACGGACGCGGCACTCCGGCGGACCGACGGTGCCAGTGGCTGGGTTTGATCCTGTTCCTGACTGCAGGCAGCGAGCAGGGATACGGCGATGGCCGACGAAAGCCGGCGCAGGGTACATGGTGACATGGTGGCCTCCGGGGTGGTGATCGGGTCTCCATTGGATCAATCGGAATCCCGAGGCCAAACCCGACATCCGCCGGGGGCGGTCGGCGGGCCGCCCCCGCCGAACCTATGGCCGCACCACCGCCCCGGGCCGAGCCGGCCCCTTGAGCACACGGCCCGGCAGCTCGCCGGTCAGCGCACCACCCCGAATCACCGGCCGGCCGTTCACGAACAGGTCCACGATCCCGATCGGAAACCGGTGCGGTTCCGTGAACGTGGCCAGGTCCTGAATCCGATCAGGATCAAACACCACCAGGTCGGCGAAGGCGCCTGTCTTGACCCGCCCGCGGTTCGGCTGGTTGATCTGATCGGCCGCCGCCATCGTCATCCGATGGATGGCGTCCTCCAGAGACAGCACCTTGAGCTCGCGGACGTACCGCGCCAGCACTCGCGGAAAGGCACCATAACTCCTCGGATGCGGGAAGCCCTGGCCAAAACCGATCGGGTCGCCGTCGGTTTCGATCATGGCCGTGGACGAGGTCAGGATCCCGACGACGTCGGCCTCGTCCATGGCATGGAAGATCGCGTCGAACGAGCCGTTCTCGAGCTGGAGATCGATCAGCGCCGGTATGGCAGCCGCGATCGTGGCCGACCGCCCGTGATCGGTGAGATAGTCCGCCAGGGTCCGGCCACTGTACTCGGGGTGCCTGGCAAGGGTGCGGAACTGGATACTCCCGGGGCCGTCACCCGCCTGCTCAAGAAAGATCCGTTGCATCTCGGACTCGATCCGGGCCCGGGTTGGCGGGTCGCTCACTCTGCGGGCGAACTCCGCCGGGCCGCCCGCCAGCGACCAGGCCGGGAACATCACGTCCGAGTAGGTGCTGAACGCCGTGTAGGGATAGAGATCGACCTTGATGTCGAGACCCCGGGCCCGGGCGGAATCCACCATCGCGAGCGTCCGCACGGACAGCCCGAACTGCGCTGCCCCGGACACCTTGTGATGGTTTACCTGGGAGGGAATCCCGGCCTCCCGGGCGATCCGGATCACTTCCTCCATCGAGGTCAGACTGCCGGAACCTTCATCGCGCACGTGGGTGACGTAGATCCCGCCATAACGCGCCGCCACTTTCGCGAGCTCAATCACTTCCTCGGTGGTCGCGTAGGTGGCGGGCACGTACTCGAGTCCGGTCGACAGGCCCAGCGCGCCGGCGGCCATCGACGAGGCGACCATCCGCTTCATCCGATCCAGTTCGGCCGCGGTCGGCGCCCGGTTCGCCAGCCCCATCACCTGTTTCCTGATCCAGGTGTGACCGGCGAAGAAGCCGATGTTCGGCGCCATCCGGATCGAGGCCATGTACGGGGCGAGTGGCCAGGGCTGGTCCGTGCTGTGCAGCGATGCCATGATGGTGGTGATCCCCTGACGGACGAAATTCTCCTCCAGGGGAAACCGGCGAATCGAGGGTCCGACGTGGGCGTGACTGTCGATGAAGCCCGGCGCCACGACCAGCCCGGACACGTCCACGACCGTGCGGGCGCGCGTGGCGTCGAGGCCGGGCCCCACGGCGATGATGCGATCGCCGAGAATGGCGACATCGGCCAGGAAACCGGGGGCCCCGGTGCCATCGACGACCGTGCCGTTCCGTAGCAGCAGGTCGTACCGGGCCTGGGCCGCCGCGCCGTCGGGCAGGAACAGACCAGCCAATCCGGCGAGCAACAGTCCCGTGTGTCTCACGGATTACCGGGGCCTGATGACCAGGCCTTTGAACATGCCGAGTTTGACATGCGGTGTCTCTTTCGGTCCGTCCTCGAGCGTGCAAATCAGAACGTAGTTCCGCCCCGGCCGCAGATCGATCGTCAGCCCCATGTCCACTTCGGTTCCGAGTGGCGTATACAAGAGGCCATCCGCTTCGTAAATCGAGTCCACGGACGCCCCATCTCGTTCGGCCGCGAAGGCCTGGGCCGCTGTCACACCGGGCCGCAACAACGCCAGACCGAGTTCGTGGTCGAGCGTCCCGGCGTTCTTGAATCGGAACACGGTCGGCCCCGGCGGCAGCGTGTCCGGCCCCCGAAACGCGAAGTCACTCCCCACGTACGACGCCTCATTGGGCCCGGCTGAGGCGCGGCACCCGATCAGGCTGACCAGCAGCAGGGCGCCCCGGCGCCGCAATCGGCATGGGCCGCGTGTCATCGGACCTCGAGCAACTTGAACATGCCCATGGTCATGTGACCGGGCTTGTCGGGCCCGTCTTTGAACTGGCACCAGAGCGCATAGTGGCGGCCCCGGATCAGGGTGACGCCGATGCTCACCGGAAAACTGGACTGGCGGGGCGCGCCGAACAGGACCGCGGTTCCTCCGTCCAGCAATCCCCTGACTTTCCGTCCATGCGCCAGGGAGTCGGCGAATTCCACCGGCCGAACCCCCTCGCGCAGCCGGCCGAGAATCATCTCATGCAGCACCGCACCGGCGTGCCGGTAGTGGATACGCGCCGGGCCCGCCGGCAATGTATCCCTGACGGCAAAGGCGTAGTCGGAAGCAACGACCTCGATGTCGTTGGGAACGGCGGCGCGGCCGCAGCCGTTGGCGGCGACGAAAGCGCAGGCGACCCAGTATCGCGCCTTCACCGACCGGTCTTGTGCCACTCGGCCAGGATTTCGGCCTCCCGTGCCGCCGTCAGCCCAGGCCGGCGGGCGGTCGTCGATTCCCACGCCTCGCCCGCGGATTTGAACCACTGCAGCGTGTCTCGCGCCGTATCGGCCAGCGGCCGATAGGTGAGCCCCGCGGCGATCGCCCGTTTCGGGCTGATCAGCCCGTTCCCCTTGTGATCGCCGATCGGCGGGTACCAGATCGGCATGTCGGACCAGGGGCGAATCTTTCGCTCGAGCAGAAACGGCGTGGGCACCCAGGTGAACCGCACGTCGGAGGTGGTGATGCCGCGGATCCCGTAGAGAAACTCGGCCATCGAGAGCCTCGAGCCCGGCCCGGTGGCGTTGAAGGCGCCGGTGGTCCGCTTCTCGAGCATCCGGACGATCCACTCCGCCATGTCCCGCGCGTCGATGACCTGAACGGGGTCGGTCGGATCCCCGGGCGCGAGGACCTCCCCACCGCGATCGATCCGGACCAGCCAGTACGTGAACAGGTGGGCGTTGTCGCCCGGCCCGACGATCCAGCCCGGCCGGATGATGGTGTGAGACTCGGGAAACGCGTTCCGGACCTCCTGTTCGCAGATCACCTTGAGCGGCCCGTAGTATTTCCGGGTGTCTTCGGAGTTGGGCTCGGGCAGCACGGCCTTGTCGTAATCCTCGTCGAGGTCTTCGACGGCCAGATCCTTGTAGACGTCGCCAGTCGAGATGAACAGGTAGTGCTTCGCCTGGGCCTTGAGCATCTGAGCCGAGGCGCGGACCACGCGCGGCACGTAACCCGAGGTATCGATGACACAGTCCCAGGTCCGGCCCTTCAGCACGTCGAGCCCGCCGTCCCGGTCGCCAACCAGCTTCTCGAGATCGGGAAAGAGCCCGGGATTGGTCTTGCCGCGGTTGAAGAGGGTCGGGATGTGGCCCCGGGCCTGAGCGGCGCGCACCATGTGAGGCCCGATGAAGCCGGTGCCGCCGATGAAGAGGATTCGGAGCGGTGCCTTGCGGGCCGGCACGCTCCAACCGAGTGGCGCGGACACCTTGCCAGCCGGAAGGGAGAGCGATGCCGTGCCCGCCGCGGTGACCTTCAGAAAATCCCGTCGAGTCGCCATGACCTGTCCCGTTGAGTTTGAGAGTTAGAGCAGAATACCGGCGATCGCCGCCGACATGAAGTTGGCCAGCGTGCCGGCCAGCATCGCCCGGAAGCCGAGCCGGGCGAGATCGCCTTTGCGCGTCGGGGCGAGCGCCCCGATCCCGCCGATCTGAATCCCTACCGAACTGATGTTGGCGAACCCGGCCAGGGCAAACGAGGCGATGATGAAGGACCGGGGATCCAGCGTCGCCTTCAGGGGCCCGAGCTGGGAAAACGCGATGAACTCGTTCAGCACGGCGCGGGTGCCCAACAGCCCCCCCACGGTCCCGGCGTCCTGCCAGGGCACACCAAGGGCCCAGGCCACCGGCCGCCCGACCCAGGCGAGGATCGTCTGGATGTTTTCCGGAAACCAGCCCAACCAGCCATGAATCCAAGCCATCGCCCCGTTCACCAGCGCCACCAGCGCGATGAACGAGATCAGCATCGCAATCACGTTCAGCATCAGCTGGAGGCCCTCCCCGGTCCCGCGGGCGGCGGCATCCACGATGTTCACGTCGGTCTTCGGGATATCGAGCTTGACGTTCCCGTAGGTCTCGGGCGTCCCGGTCTCGGGCTCGAGCAGCTTGGCCATCATGATGGTGCCCGGCGCCGTCATGATCACGGCGGTGAGCAGATGGCGCGCTTCGACCCCGAAGGCGATATACGCCGCCATGATGGAGCCCGAAATGTGGGCCATGCCGGCGGTCATCACGGTCATGAGTTCCGACCGGGTCATCCTGGCCAGGAACGGACGGATCGTGAGCGGCGCCTCGGTCTGGCCCATGAAGATCGACGCCGCCACGTTCAGGCTCTCGGCCCCGCTCGCACTCATGATCCGGCTCATCACCACCGCGAACGCCCGGACGATCAGCTGCATGACGCCCACGTAGTACATGATCGCGAACAGCGCGGAAACGAAGATGATGGCCGGCAGGATCTGGAAGGCGAAGATCACGCCGAGGCTCGACCCGGATTTGCCCAGCTCGCCGAACACGAATTCGGATCCGACATAGGAAAAATGCAGCACCGAGGTCACAAAATTGCCGAGCCGCCGGAACAGTTCCTGGCCGAACGGGATCCGGAGCACGAAGATCGCAAAGGTGAGTTGGAGCCCCACACCCCAGCCCACGACTTTCCATTTGATCGCCCGCCGGTCGCTCGAGAGCGCGTACCCGACCAGGATGATCAGCACCATGCCGATGACCCCGGTGAATCGGGCCGTGAGCGGAACCACCGGCTGGGGCGGGGCCGGCGAAACGACCGGGGCCGCCGACACCGCGGGGGGCGTCTGACCCGAGGCCTGGGCCACCAGCGCCCCCACCTGCCGGCCGGCGGCCCCGGGCAGCGCCCACGAGGCGACCACCCCTACGACCACCAGAACGGCGGCGAGCAGCCAACCGCGGACCCAACGCGCCTTATCAGAGGATGGCATCCCCGCACCGGTCAAATATATGGGTTCAGAGGGTGAACAGAGCCGGTAAGTTGCCCCAATTCCGGCCGGGCGCAACACCCGCGGCGGTCGCCGGGTGGGGCCCCTTGAGTTAGGATTCGTCCCATCTCGAAACGCCCTGACGGAGTAGTGATGCGCCTGAGTACCATTTTCGCCAGCCTGATCCTCGCCCCGGCCGTTGCCGCGGCCCAGGCGCCGGTCACGGTCGTCAAGGCGGCCCGGATGCTGGACATCGTCACCGGCCAGATCGTCGCCAACCCCGTGGTGGTGGTTCAGGGAGATCGCATCCTGGCGGTGGGAGGCCCCGCGCCGGCCGGCGCCACCGTGATCGATCTGGGCGACGTGACCCTCCTCCCCGGATTCATCGACCTCCACACGCACCTGAGCGGCGAGATCGGCCCCGGCTCGTTCACGGCGGCGGTCACCGCCACCGAGGCCGACGCCGCTTTCGCCGCCGCCGCCAACGCCCGGAAGACCGCCGCCGCCGGCTTCACCACCGTCCGCGACTTCGGGGGGGACGTGACGGTCGCGCTGGGCAAGGCCGTCGAGCGCGGCATTGCGGTCGGACCGCACGTGATTCCCTCGCGAGACCCGATCAGCATTACCGGCGGCCACTGTGACGCCACGGGCTGGGCCCCCGGCATTCTGGAGAAGAACGAGAAGGATGGCGTGGCGGACGGGCCCTGGGCCGTGGTGCAGGCGGTCCGGTACCAGATCAAGCACGGCGCCCAGGTGATCAAGATCTGTGCGACTGCCGGCGTGCTGTCGATGGAGGGTCCCGTCGGCGCCCAGCAGATGTCATTCGAGGAGATCAAGGCGGCGGTTGACGAGGCGAGCCGCCACGGCCTCCGGGTCGCGGCCCACGCCCACGGGACCGAGGGAATCAAGGCCGCCATCAAGGCCGGCGTGACCTCGATCGAGCACGGCTCGATGCTCGACGACGAGGCGATCGCCATGATGAAAGAACGGGGCACCTTTCTGGTCCCGACCACCTACCTGACCGAGCGGATCAACATGGCGATCCTCCCGCCCCTGATCCGTGGCAAGGCGGAGACGATCATCCCCCTGGCCCGGGCCAGCCTCAAGAAGGCCATCGCCGCCGGCGTGAAGATCGGCTTCGGTACCGACGCCGCCGTTTATCCCCACGGCGAAAACGCCCACGAGTTCGAGTCCTATACCAGGCTCGGCATGTCCCCGATCGACGCCCTTCGGTCCGCCACCACGGTGGCCGCCGACGTCCTAGGCAAGACCGACCGCGGTTCCATCGCCGCCGGCAAGCTGGCCGACCTCATCGCCGTCCCCGGCGACCCCGTCCGCGACATCACCGTGACGCAGCACGTCAGTTGGGTGATGGTCGGGGGACGGATCGTCCGAGGCAATTGACCTCTTGGCCATACGCCCCGGCGCCCTTCGCGAGCTGACCGATCAGGAGGTCGTCTCGCTCGCGAAGGAGGGCAGCGAGGAATCGTACCGCGAACTCATCCGCCGATACGAACGGCCGGTGTTTTCCCTGGTCTTCCGGATGGTCCGCAACCGCGAGCAGGCCGAAGACCTCTGCCAGGAAACCTTCATCAAGGTCCTGAACGCGGTGCAGAGCTACCGCCCCGAGTACAAGTTCTCGTCCTGGGTCTTCAAGATCGCCAACAACGCCTCCATCGATTTTCTCCGGAAGCGTGAACTCGACACCCTGTCGCTCGACGGGTCGCCCCACGCCGACACGCCCGAACTGATCGAAGCGACTGCGCTCCAGATCTCGGAACGTGGGGAAACCCAGCTCGACGAAGTCGCCAATCGGGAGTTGGGCGCGACGATCGAGGTCGCTATCGGCCAGCTCCGGCCGGAATACCGGTCCTGCATTCTCCTCCGTCACGTCGATGGCCGGAGCTACGAAGAAATCGCCGAGATGCTGAACCTGCCTCTCGGGACTGTGAAGACTTACATCCACCGGGCTCGTAATGAATTGAGGATTCTGCTCAAGGATGTGAGGGACGAAGCGTGAAACCCAATCACCACATGGGCCGTACGAGAAATCGCTTATGACACCATGGCCTACGCATCACCTGACCGCTGACGACCTCGACGCGTTTCACACTGAAGCGTTGAGCACCGAGATGCAGTTGCATCTCGAAACATGCGAAGACTGCCGCCGCCTGGTGGTCCTCGATCGTCGGGTGTTGGCGATGATGAACGGGCTGTCGAGCTTCGGACCGCGGGACGGGTTCGCGGATCGGGTAATGGCGCGCGTGACCATCGGGTCGCCCGCGCCGGTTCCGGTGCTCTCGTACCCCAGGTTCACTCAGTCGCGGCTCGCGACTCTCTCGGCCCTGGCGGCCGGGATGGTGACGAGTATCGCCTGGTCCACGGTCAATCGCGCCCTGCTCGACGCCTGGCTCGATCGCACCTCGGCGACGCTCTGGAACGTGGGAACGTCGCTGTGGCAGCAGGGGCACTCGTTCCTTGCCGCGCAGCCGTGGTACGACAGCATTCGGAGCGTTTCCGGGGAACCGGTCCGGCTGGCGCTGATCGCCGCCTGCGTGATCGGTCTCTACGCCACCGGACTCGTCGCCCTCCGCCGCCTCGTCACCCCGTCCGGCTCGGTGTCCAATGCGCGGGCGTGAGATCCTCCTGATCCTGCTCGGCGTCATCGTCACTACCCCGCGGGCCCGCGCGGAATCGCGCACCGCCCCCCAGCGCCTGATCGAATTCCTCAAAGACCGTCTCGGCTCGCGGGCCGAGACCCTGGAACCCCGACTGCTCCCGGACGATCCTGCGGCACCGTCGGTCTCGTTGTCGCGGATTCAGGATCCGCGCGTCCTCGAGCGGCGCCTGCGCCAACTGGCCCAGGCCCCCTACGCCAACGTGCACCTCTCGGTCGACGACGGCGAAGCCCATCTCGGCCATTTCAGCATCGGGTCCACCGAAACCCTCGAATCCAACCTCCTGGTCATCAGAGGCCCGGTCGACGTCTACGGCCGGGTCACCGGAAACGTCGTCGCGCTCGACGGGGATATTCGGGTCCATCGCGGCGCCCGGATCGAAGGCGACGCCATCGCCTACGGCGGACGGGTCGAGAACGTGGGCGGCCGGGTGATCGGACGCACGATGACCCTCGATCAGGCCGACGCCGGTCTGGCCGCCCCGCCGGAAAGCGCCTGGTCCCGGACCCTGACGAATCTCGCCGGCGTCACCGGTACGTTCATCACGCTCGGCCTGCTGGGCTTCGGCCTGGTGCTGTTCGGCAAGACCAATCTGGAGATCGTCTCGGATACGGCGAGTCACAGTTTTCTCCGTTCCTTCATGGTTGGGCTGTTGTCGCAGGTGCTGATCATCCCGACCTTCGGGATGCTGGTGGTCGGCTTGGTACTGAGCGTGGTGGGTATTCTGCTGGTGCCGTTCGTTGTGGCGGTCTACGCGTTGCTGACCATTGCCTGCCTTCTGGGTGGGTTTCTCGCCGTGGCCCACGCGATGGGCGAGACCCACACCCGCCGCCAGATGGCCCGCGGGGTGGCTCTATCGCCCAACAGCTTCCGGTACCTCCTGATCGGCCTGGGATCGATCTTCGCGGTATGGCTCGCCTGGATTGCGTTCGGATGGGTCCCGGTTGCCGGCGTGATCATTCTCGCGGCCGCGAGCCTCGCCACCTGGCTCCTCGCGACGGTGGGCCTCGGTGCGGCCGTCCTGTCTCGGCTTGGGGTGCAGCCGAGTTTTGCCGGCCGCTACCTCCCCACTGAGATGCTGACGGATGAGTATCTCTGGGCCACGCCGCAGCAAGGCGTTCCCGCCATCAAGCGCCCCCCCGCGCGCCGCTAATCCCTCCCCCGTGTTGGGATCGTAGGGGCGGGCTTACGCCCGCCCTTACGGGCGATTCTGGTTGGGTGGGGCGGCGCCCAATTGGGATCGGTGGTTGGGGCGGGCTTACGCCCGCCCTTACATTGGGGGGTCTCAATTGGGGGTTCCCGTGAGCTTTGCGGTGTGGGGCGTCCTCGCCCTGATTGTCGTCTTCGTGGCCGTCACCTACAACGGCCTGGCCTCGCTCCGCCTCCTCGCCGACAATGCCTGGGCCGACATCGACGTGCAGTTGAAGCGGCGCCATGACCTGATTCCGAGCCTGGTCGGCGCAGTGAAGGGACACGCCGGCTACGAACGTGGGACCCTCGAGGCCGTGGTGGAGGCCCGGAACAAGGCGGCGGGAGCCGCGGGACCGGCCGCGGCGGCCGCCCCCGAAACCATACAGGCCGGGAACGTCCGCCAGAACAAAGGCCACCCGGAAGCCAAACCACACCACAAAGCGGCCGGGAGTTTTCTCGCCCAACAAAAGCAACAAACCCAGAAAGAACACCAGGTCCAGA
>JANMXA010000226.1:0-1651 GCA_031394255.1 Gemmatimonadota bacterium | reverse complement strand
GAACCGAAGCGACCTCACGGCGCTCAAGCAGCTCCTCGATCCCCCGAACGTCCTCGACTACCGGAACACGACCACGTTCAAGTGTCCGGTATTCATTCTGGCCGGCCGTCATGACTACGAGACGGTTTCGGAGGTGGCGTTTGCCTGGTACCAGCACATGACGGCGCCGATGGAAGAACCCGGCAAACTGTTCGATCACCTCCTGCACGACATCCGCCCGTTGGCGGTCGCCGTGGGGGATGCGGCATCAGAACCGAACTAACCCGCGTCCGCCTGGGGAGGGGGGCCACAGGGGCCGATTTCGCGCCTCTCGATGTCGTTGCTCAAAGCCATCCCGGGTGCCAGATTTCAGCGTGATCCCGACCGGTCGCCCGCTGGCAATTGTCTTCCTCATGGCGCTGGCCGCCTGCGGCGATCCGGTAACGATCGGCGGCGGCCTCCGCCCTCTGGCCCAGCGCTCTGCCGCGACGCCGAACAAGATCGTCATCGTCTCCGGCGACAGTCAGCACGTCGCCGTCACGCAGGAAAATCCGCTCCCGATCGTCGTGCAGGTCTCCGACTCCGCCGGTCCCCTGGCGGGTGTGACGGTGGACTTTGCGCCCGAGGGCAACAATCCCGGGGCATCGGTCTCGGCGGCCCACGTGGTCACCGATGCGAACGGGCGAGCCTCGACCCGGTGGCGTCAGGGTCAGTGGGCCGGCATCCGTGACCTCGGCGCCCAGGTCGGCAACCTCGTGAGCGTCGTGGCTTACAGCTTGGTTTCCCCGGGACCGCCGGCCAAGGTGCTGGCCCGGTCGGAGAACCCCCACCTTACCACGGCCGACAGCGCCCGGACCTATCTCTACGCCGCCGTCACCGACCAGTACGACAATCCCATCGATGGCGTCGGGGTGACGTTCGTGGTCGATTCCGGCGGCGGGAGATTGACGTCGTTAGGCCCTCCCGACACCACCGCCCGCGGCGGCGGCGCTACCCGGCTCTGGTGGCTGGGACCGCTGGCTCGCCGGAACGTGGCCCACGTGGAAGCCGCCGGTATCGTGTCCGGGCCGGCGATCACGATCGGCGTCATTGGCGCATTCACCGTCCTCCAGGGCGACAGCCAGAGGACCCGGCCGAACAAGCCGGTGCCGGGCCCGATCCGGGTTCAGGCCACCAATGTGGAGGGCAAACATCTCGGTGCCGGCTTCCCCCTCTACTTCGAGGCGGTGACGCCGTTCGGCGGGCTCGATCTGATCGAGACGGCGCTGACCGATGCCGCCGGCCAGGCCACGCTGTCGGCGCCCTGGGTGCTCGGGCCCACCGAAGGCTGGTACCGGCTGTTCGCCCAGGCCGAATACGACGGGCCCTACACCACCATCCATGCGTTTGCCCTGGCACCGAGACCGGAGCGGATCGTGGTCCGGAGTGGTGCCGCCATCCACGGAAGCGCCGGGAACTTCCCGGCCAGCCGGCCCGAGGTCGAGGTGCTCGACTCGGCCGGGGCACCAATGCCGAACCAGCCGGTGTTCGTCGAAACGGTGGGCTCAACCGGTGAAGCCCGTGGCTACCAGGCCCAGCGCACCGACTCGCTCGGCCGCGCCCGCATACCCGGCTGGCGGCTCGCCGGCGTCCCCGGCCCGAACCAGATCCGGATCACCACGCCCGGACTTCC
>JANMXA010000225.1:0-4313 GCA_031394255.1 Gemmatimonadota bacterium | reverse complement strand
GATTCTCTGTCGATACTGCCAATGTCGATGTAAGGCACTGCTGACGCGCCCGGCTCGCGCTGCTCGACCCGTTCCAGCGTGAATTGACCGAGCTTCGCTTTCGTCCACCCCTTCGGGAGTGTCATGCCGCCAGCGCCTCATTCAGTTCCTGCACGATGACCTTGAGATCCTTGCCGAACACCTTCGAAGCCCGTGCCAAGCCTCCTCCGTTGGTGAACGGGGTCAGGTCGAAGCTGTCCATGTCGATCTCCAGGCTCGTGGCAATGTGGTCGCGCATCATGCCGAGCCACTGAATCTGCTCGTCCGAGAAGGTCCGGCCTTTGTTCGTCTGCTGCGCCAACCAGTCCTGGTATCGCTCGTGGACCCGATCGGCATGCGGAACAAGTTCGCCGTCTTGGTGAAGGGCAAATCGGACCAGTGACACGATGTCGGTGAGGAGCCGCTGAGCCGACGCACCCCGCACCTTGGACTTCTCCAAAGTCTCGTACGCGCGCCACAGCTTCTCCGCCGTCCATGAGCGCGGAGGCAATGAAATCGCGCTAGCAAGCGCCTGAATGTCCTTGAAGCGGAGCCGCTTCTTGTGCGGCACCGAGTAGAAGTACTGGAGGGCGTCGATCTCGTCCTTGTGCTCGGCAAGATAGCTCTCGAACGACCTCACCAACGCCTCAGCCTTCTGCCGCGCCTCAGGACTGTACCCGGTCTGCTCGGGGAGCAAGGTATCCTTGCTGACCTCGTCGACCACCTGCTCGAACTTCTGCCGGAGGTCGAGGATGAGCTTCCTGAGCGGAGGCGTGGCCATGAGCGCCTGAATGGCCGCCTTCTTGAGCGGCAGCGCGGCCTTCGTGATCTGCTGCTCGGTGGGCGTATCCGTGACGCTCAGTTGGAACATCCGGCGTACCGCGACGTCCTGCTGATCCGCATCGAGCGACGCGACGAGCCCGCTGGCGATACTCGCCAGGGATACCCCGCCAGATGTGTCACCGATCAGCCTTTTGTCATCGGGACCGCACTGCTTGTCGATCCGGGCCAGGCGGCTGGCAAGCGACGACAGGTAGTCATCGTTCACGCCGCCCGCCGCGACGTGATCGAGCAGGGCCTTGAGCGACAGGCTGGGGTTCTTCTCCAATGGCTTGGTGTCAGACAGGGTCTTCTCAGTCACGCCCACACAGTCCACGATGAGGAAGTGGGTCTTGGCCTTGGCGTCCGGAGTGACGGCCCGAAGCTCATCGGCGTTGATGACCCGAACGCCCCGGCCCTTCATCTGCTCGAACAGCACCCGGGAATGGACGCTCCGCATGAACATGACGATCTCGACCGGCTTGATATCCGTCCCCGTGGCAATCAAGTCGACCGTGACCACGATGCGGGGGTTGTAACTGTTCCGAAAGGACTGAATCAAATCGGCGGGCTTCGTGCCGGTCACCTTGTAAGTGATCTTCTGGCAGAAGTCGTTTCCCTTGCCGAACTCCTCCCGGACGATCTTGACGATGTCCTCGGCGTGCGAATCGTCCTTGGCGAAGATAAGGGTCTTCGGCACGTCGGTTCGCTCGGGGAACGTCTCCTTCAACACCTTGTCGCGAAAGGTCTGGACGATGAGGCGGATCTGGTCGGTCGCGACCACATTCCGGTCGAGCTCGGCAGCAGTGTACTGGACGTCCTGGTCAGGAGCCTCCCACCGCATCTTACGGGTCTGGCGGTCTCGGTAGCCCACCATCGTGCCCGGCACCGCCTCGATGATGGAGCCGGCCGCCGTGATGCTGGTGCGAATCCGGTAGACCTCGTAGTCGCAGTTGACCCCGTCCGCCACCGCCCGCTCATGCGGGTACTCCATCACCACGTTCTGGTTGAAGAAGCCGTAGGTGTGCTTGGCCGGCGTCGCCGTCAGGCCAAGGAGGTAGGCATCGAAGTACTCCAGCACCTGCCGCCACAGCGAGTAGATCGAGCGGTGGCATTCGTCGACGAAGATGACGTCGAAGAACTCGGGCGGAATGGCCTGGTCGTAGACCACCGGGAGCGGCTCCTTGGGCAGCGTTGGATCGTCGTCCAACGGTGTGTGATCTTCGGCCTCGGGGTCAAGCTCTGGCTCGCCCTTGAGGATCGAATAGAGCCGCTGGATGGTCGAGATCACAACCTTGCTCGAAGAGCCGATCGTGTTCGACGTGAGCCGCTGGACGTTGTACAACTCGGTGAATTTCCGGTTGTCGTCCGGGGTCCGGAACCCCTGGAACTCCTTCTCGGCCTGCTCGCCAAGGTTGGCTCGGTCGACCAGGAACAGAACCCGTCGGGCGGCGCCGTACTTGATCAGGCGATAGATCTCGGTCACCGCCAGCAGGGTCTTGCCGGTCCCAGTGGCCATTTGGATCAGGGCGCGGGGCCGGTCGTCGAACAGGCTCTTTTCCAGGTTGACGATGGCCTGCACCTTGTTCGGCCAAAGGCCCGGCAGCTCCACCGGCGGCATGGCCCGCAACCGGGCCCGGAGCGTGGACGGCTTGGAGTCGTCGGCGCTGGTGTAGAAGCCGCCGGACTGCTTGAGCCAGCCGTCGAGGGTGTCGGCGGTAAGCCACTCCCGCAACGTCTCGGGCCGGTGAAACGTGAAGACCGGGCGCGACCGCGGATGGGGGTCCATCGTATTGATGAAGACGGTTTCGTCGCCGGTGGAAATATAGGCAAACGGCAGGGGCTTCTGGGTCGCGGTCAGAGAGGCCGGCAGACCATCCACGTATTTCTTGGCCTGGAACTCGACGCTGGTGAACGAGTAGCCGGCGGGCTTGGCTTCGACCACGCCAAGGGCATTGCCATCGACGAACAGCAAGTAGTCGACGTACCCGTGGCCCTTCTCCAGCTTGAACTCACGGACCGCAATGCCCTCGGCGGCTGTGAGGTTCATGTCCTCGCGGTCTTGAACGAGCCAGCCGGCCTGCGCCAGCAAAGCGTCGATCTTCTCGCGGGCCTTGGCTTCAGGCGCGTTCTTGCTGCCGGCTGGCGACATCGCTCAGGTCTCGGTCAATGTGGCTGAGCTGTGGGGAGCGCCGGACGACAGGTCGGGCGAGTCCGGGAATAATAGTTGCCGAGGGCCGGCAAGACGAAGACTTTGTCGACCGCGGCCCCTACGGCCAGCACCGAACCAGTCCGAGAGGCATCCTACCCGTAGATTGGGGGATCCCCCAAAGGAGCGCGTCATGACCCGAACCCTGCGGTTCGACCTTCCGACTGTGTTGATCTTGGCCACCGGCTGTTCCGCCGCGGAGGCCGCCCAGCAACCAGAGCCCGCCGAACAAAGCCGAGTGGCGCTGAGTCAGGCGCTGCCCAAGCTCGACGGCGCCAAGCTGGCCGTGACGGTGGTAGAGGTTCGCTACGCCCCGGGCGGCAGCTCGGCACCGCACAGTCATCCCTGCCCGGTGATCGGTTACGTGATCGAAGGGGCCTTCAAAACGCAGGTCCGGGGCGGACCGATCGAGGTGTTCCGCGCCGGGCAGTCGTTCTACGAACCGGCCAACGGGGTCCACCAGGTCTCCGGCAACGCCAGCGACCGGATCCCGGTCCGGTTTCTCGCCACGTTCGTCTGCGACCACACGGCACCGCTGTCCCAACTGGTTCCCTCGCGGCCGTAAGGCGGCTGGCCGGACTATCGAACCGGGATGACCGACTCGAACTCGGTATAGCTCTTGACCCGGATCGTAACCGCGCCGGCACCGGGGGTGAACTCGACATCAGTCGTCTCCCCCGGACCCATGCGGAGCCGGGCCGGCTGCACTTTCGGGCCGGGCAGGTCGGCGCCATCCTTGGCAATCATCCGCCAGATGGGCGTCACTCCTGACTGGACCAGCTCGAGTTCCACCTCGTCGGCTGCCGTGATGTTGATGAACCGGAGCCGGTACGGCCGCCCTCGCCGGAGCGGCGACCTGTCATGGTGCACCACGACCAGCGCCGAGTCACCGATGCCTGCGACCGAGAAGAGCACGATCCGGTCGCGGTCCGGCGCCCAGCGGTCCCCGGGCTTGAGCACGATCAGCGGCCCGAACATTCCCAGAGACAGCTGGCGGATCTCGTTGAAATGCGAGTGATAGATGAACGTCCCGGCCCGGGGCGGGGTGATACGGGCCACGAAAGAATCTCCCGGCGCGATCGAGGGGGCCAGCCGAGCGGCCGTGCCGCTCCACCCCGACACGCCGTCGTAATAGCTCTGGAGCTCGAGGCCGTGCCAGTGAACCGAGGTGGAAATCGCCAGCTGGTTGTGGACGGTGATGGCGGCCGGTTCGTCCTGGCGAAGGATCAGCGGCGGCCCGGGGATGGTGATCGAATCGGCGGGTACC
>JANMXA010000224.1:0-3896 GCA_031394255.1 Gemmatimonadota bacterium | reverse complement strand
AAGATCCCCGCCGTCCAGAAGGTCTGGGGCCGAGGGCTGCTGCTCGGTCTGGCGCTCGACCGGTCGGCCTCCGAGGTCCAGAAGGCGCTGTTCGGGCACCGGATCCTGACCGGCACTTCGGGGGATCCGGCCATCCTCCGGCTCATGCCTCCGCTCTCGTTCTCCCGCAATGAAGCCAACCTGTTGATCGACGCTCTGCGTCGGGTGCTGTCATGAGAAAGCGTGATTTCCTGGCGACCGAGGATCTCGGCGCCGAAAAGTTTGCCGCCGTGCTCGAGCTCGCGGCACGAATCAAGCGGGGCGAGGTCCAGGGCGGGCTCGAGCGGAAGATTCTGGCCGCGGCGTTCATGGACCCGAGCCTCCGGACCCGGACCAGCATGGAGGCCGCGATGTTCCTGCACGGCGGCCACATGATCGTCCTCGAACCGGGCAAGGGAAGCTGGAGCTGGGAGACGGAGCGCGGGGTGGTCATGGAAGGGACGGCGGTGGAGCACCTGATCGAGACCTCGCGCGTCCTGGCGCGTTATGCGGATGCGATCGGCGTCCGGGTGTTCCCGAAGGGGACCGAGTGGGTCCGGGAACGGCAGGACCGGGTGATCAAGGACTTCGCCGCCTACAGCGACAAGCCGGTCATCAATCTCGAGAGCGCCCGGCGCCACCCCTGCCAGGGCCTGGCCGATGCGATGACGCTCCAGGAGAAACTCGGCAACCCGAAGGGGAAGAAATTCGTCCTGACGTGGGCCTGGCATCCGAAGCCGCTGCCGACCGCGGTCCCCGCGAGTGCCGCCATTGCGGCGGCGCAGCTCGGCATGGACGTGGTGATCGCCCGGCCCGATGGGTACGACCTCGACCCCGACGACATGGCGGTGATTTATCAGCAGGCCGCGGCGAGCGGCGGGCGGGTCACCCTCGCCAACAACATGTCCGACGCCACGGTCGGCGCCGACGCGGTGTATGTGAAGAGCTGGGGTTCGCTCCCATTCTACGGCCGGCCGGAAGAGGAGAAGGCCCACCGGGCCGGCCTCCGTCATTGGCGGATGACCTTGGAGGGTACCAAGGCGACCAAGGCCGGGAAGGGCATTGTGATGCACTGCCTGCCGGTTCGCCGGAACGTGGAAATCGACGACGCGGTGCTGGACGGACCCAACTCCGTGGTCGTCGATCAGGCCGAAAACAGACTGCACGTCCAGCGGGCCATGCTCCTGGACCTGATCGGAGCCAAGTAGATGCCGCATGATACCGCCCGGCCCCTGGCCGGTTTGAAGGGCGCCCTGCGTTATGTGCGCGCCTATCGCGATCACGTCTTCGTCGTGAAGGTCGGTGGCGACGTTGTCGCGGATCCTCATGTGCTGGACCAGGTCGCCGCGCAGCTGGCCCTGCTCCACAGCCTGTCGATCCGGATCGTCATCGTGCACGGGGGCGGCCCGCAGGCGACCGCGCTGAGCCGCCGACTGGGCCAGGAGCCCGAAATCGTGGCGGGTCGCCGGGTGACCGATGATTCCGCCCTCGAAGTGGCCAAGATGGTGTTCTCGGGCACCGTTAACCTCGAATTACTCTGCGCTCTCCGCCATCACGCCATCCAGGCCGTGGGGCTCTCCGGTGTGGACGCCGACCTCCTGACCGCGACTCGGCGGCCCCCGGTCTCGGTCAAGGACGATGCCGGCGTGGTCCGCACGGTGGACTACGGGCATGTCGGTGACATCCAGGCGGTGGACGCCCGGGTCCTCATGACCCTGCTCGACCAGCGATTCGTGCCGGTGGTGTGTTCTCTGGCGGGTGACCGTGAGGGCGCGGTCTATAACGTCAACGCCGATACCGTCGCTGAACGGATTGCCGTGGCCACCAAAGCCCAGAAGCTGATCTTCATGACCGGCGCGCCGGGCGTACTGCGGGACCGGAACGATCCATCCAGCCTGGTCACGTTCGCCGATCCGGACGATCTCTCGCAGTTGATGGAATCGGGCGCGCTACAGGGCGGGATGCGGCCCAAGGTCGAGGCTTGCGTTCGGGCCGTCACCAACGGTGTCGACCGGACCCACATCATCGATGGCCGCCGGACCGACTCGCTGCTCCAGGAGGTGTTCACCGGGGCGGGGGCCGGCACAATGATCGTGGCTCAGAAGGAAAAGGCGACCTACGTCGGGGGCGAACTGGCCGAATGACGCTTCGGGACGAAGTCGAGCTGCTCGAAGCGCTGGTCGCGGTGCCGTCGGTCAGCGGCACCGAGGACGCGATCGCCCGGATGGTCGAAGAGACCGCCCGGGGCTTCGGGCTCGACGTTGTGCGCGACGACACGGGGGTCAAAGTGCTGGTGGAGACCGGGCGTCCGGGCCGAAGCCTGGCGCTCATCTCTCATCTCGATGTGGTGCCGCCGGGCGAAGGGTGGACTCGCGATCCGTTCACACCGATCATCGAGGGTGGCCTCCTGTATGGCCGCGGGTCCGGCGACGCCAAGGCCTCGGTGGCGGCGATGCTCCTCGCCGCGCTCGATTTTGCCGCACAGCGAGGGGCCGAGGTGGGCGGTACGCTGATGGTGGTGCTGGGCCTTGGGGAGGAAACCAAAAACACCACGATGGGCAGGGCCGTGGCGTCGCTGCCGCCGATCACGGCCGCGGTCGTCGGTGAACCGACCAACCTCGACATCGCGATCGCGCAGCGCGGGTTGATGATGGTGGATCTGGTGGCCCGCGGTGACCAGCGCCATGCCGGCTACGCCGCTGATGGGGATTTCACCAACGCGATCACTCGCCTCGCGGCGGATCTGGTCAAGCTGCCGTCCCTCTGCCAGGAGCGGAATCATCCGGTCCTCGGTCGGACCACCATTACGGCCACGATGGTGGAGGCCGGGGTGAGCCGGAATGTCACGCCGCCGTCGGCCAAGGCGGTGCTCGACATTCGCAGCACGCCGTCCTGGGACCATCCGGAAATTGGCGCGGCGATGCGGGCGGCACTCGATTGCGACGTCGTCGTCACGTCGGAGCGTCTGGTCCCCTGCGAAACACCGGCCGGCTCCAGGCTCCTGGCGGCAGCGCAACGGGTGAACCCGGCCGCCAGGACGTTCGGCAGTCCGACCTGTTCCGACTGGGTTTTCGTCCGGCAGGCCGATGCGATCAAGTGTGGGCCCGGAACCAGCCGGCGCTCGCATACCGCGGACGAGTGTGTCGACCTTTCCGAAGTGACCCAGGCCCGCCGGTTCTACCGCGCGCTGGCCGAGGAGTATCTCAGATGAAGACGCTGTGGTCCGGGGCGAGTGCCGCCAATTCGTTGATGCTGGCGTATACGGTTGGCGAAGATCGCGAGTGGGACCGGGAGCTTCTGCGCTGGGATGTTCTGGGAAGCCTGGGGCATATCGAGGGGCTTCGGGCGTCGAAGCTGCTCACCGATACGGATTATCGGAAGCTCCGCGCCGGGCTTCGGAAGGCGCTCGCTGCGGTCGACCACGGCCGGCTTGCAATCGGGTCCCAGCATGAGGACGCCCACTCGGCGGTCGAGGGGTGGCTGACCAGGCGGCTCGGCGCCACCGGCGAGCGAGTCCATACCGGGCGGTCGCGGAACGACCAGGTGGCGACCGATCTCCGCCTCTATCTCAAGCACCAGCTGCTGCAGATCCACGATCAAGGCACCCGGCTGGCGCGGGTACTGCTGGAGTTCGCGGGCCGGCACCAGAAGTCGTTGTGGCCGGGATATACCCACACCCGGCGGGCGATGCCGTCTTCCGCAGGCCTCTGGGCGGCGGCCCTGGCGGAGGGGCTGCTCGATTCGTTAGGCGGGATCGGATCGGTGTGGGCCATGGTGGACCGTTCTCCCTTGGGGAGTGCCGCGGGATACGGGGTGCCGCTGCCACTCAAGCGGGAGGTGGCCGCACGGGCGCTGGGCTTCGGTGAAATCGAGCACGC
>JANMXA010000223.1:0-8233 GCA_031394255.1 Gemmatimonadota bacterium | reverse complement strand
CATCGTGTCGAGCCCGTTGATCCGGACCATCCGGGTCCGGCTCCCGAAGTCGAGCGTGGTGAGGGCCCGGACCACGTTGGCCCGGCTCGATTCCTTCTGATCGGGCGCCACCGCGTCTTCGAGATCGATGCAGACGGAGTCCGCCCCGCTCCGGGCGGCCTTCTCGATCATTTCGGGCCGGGAGGCCGGCACGTAGAGCATGCTGCGGGACAGGCGATCCGGACGCGTCATAGTGGCCTCAGAACGAACGGGGCATGCCGAGGACGTGTTCGCCGATGAAACTGAGGATCAAGTTGGTCGAAATCGGGGCGACCTGATAGAGTCGAGTCTCCCGGAACTTCCGCTCGACATCATACTCGTTGGCGAACCCGAAGCCGCCGTGGGTCTGGAGGCAGACGTTGGCTGCCTGCCACGAGGCGTCCGCCGCCAGCATCTTGGCCAGATTGGCCTCGGCGCCGCAGGGCTCGCCGGCATCGAAGAGCCGGGCTCCTTCGTAGCGCATGAGATCGGCGGCCCGGACGTTGGCGTAGGCCTGCGCGATCGGGAACTGAACCCCCTGGTTCTGCCCGATCGGCCGGTCGAACACCACCCGTTCCGTGGCGTACTTCCGGGCCCGGTCGATGAACCAGTACCCGTCGCCCACACACTCGGCCGCAATCAGGATCCGCTCGGCGTTCATCCCGTCGAGGATGTACTTGAAGCCGCGCCCTTCTTCGCCAATCAGGCCGTCGGCCGGGATCTCGTAGTTCTCGAAGAAGAGTTCGTTCGTCTCGTGATGGACCAGGTTCTCGATCGGCCGGACCGTCAGTCCCTTGCCGCCGCCCTCACGGAGATCGACCAGGAAGACCGAAATCCCCTCGGTCCGCTTCTTCACCTGCTCGATCGGCGTGGTCCGGGCCAGAAGGATCATCAGGTCGGAGTGCTGGACCCGGGAGATCCAGACCTTCTGGCCGTTCACCACATACCGCTCGCCCCGCTTCTCGGCAAACGTCTTGATCTTCGTCGTGTCGGTGCCCGCGGTTGGTTCGGTGACCGCAAAGGACTGGAGCCGGAGCTCACCCGCCGCTATGGCGGGCAGATACTTCTTCTTCTGCTCCGCCGATCCATGGCGGAGGACGGTGCCCATGACGTACATCTGGGCATGGCAGGCCCCGGAGTTGGCCCCCGAGCGGTTGATCTCCTCGAGAATGACCGAGGCCTCGGTGACCGAGAGCCCGCCCCCGCCGTACTCCTCGGGGATCAGCGCGGCCAGCCAGCCCGCTTTCGTCAGCGCTGCGACGAATTCCTCCGGGTACTCGGATACCCGGTCGACTCGTTGCCAGTAGGCGCTGTCGAACGGGGCGCAGACGTCGCGCACGCCCTGCCGGATGTCGGCGTACTCCCTGGCGCGGGGATTGATGTCGTTCATGGGATGAGATCCGGGAAAGCGGTCGCCATGTCGGGGCACTGTTCGAGCCCGTTCACGGCCTGGATGGCGCGCTCCGCCGCCCCCTGCCCGAGTCGGGGCGCGACGAGGTCGCGGAGCTTGTCTTCGAGCACCGAGGTGGACACGGGATTTTCGGGGTTGCCGCGAGGGAAGGCGGCATCGAGCCGCACCGAGGAGCCGTCCCGTGCGACAAAGGTCACCCTGGTGCCCCATTCCGCCGGATAGCGCGCGGTCACCTCCGGATCGACCGTCACCTGGATCCGGTCGAGCAGGGACCGGATGGCCGGATCGCCCACGCCCTCCTCGCCGAACCGCTCGGGGCTGAACTGGTCGAGTCCGACGCGCCCCTCGAGCAGCGCGACCGCCACGCAGTAGGCCAGGCTGAACTTGGCCTGGTAGGGTGTCCGCGGGTTCATCTCCTTCACGATCTCGTAGCCCGAGGCGTAAGTGCGCACTTCGACCGACGCGAGGCCTTCGGCGCCGAGCCAAGCGGCCGAGGCCCGGTAGTCGAGGGCCATATCGATCGCCGAATGGGTGTGGCCGCAACAGGAGTGAAGCTTGTAGCAGTTTTCGCTGATCTTCCACACGGTGCCCAGGCCATCGGTGACCCGGGTGGCGTCGAAACCCGTCGACGTGGCGCGGAAGAACCCCCTGGTGCCCTCGAGAATGCGCCCGGCTCCGGTAAAGCCTTCCCGGGCCAGATCGGCGGCCAGAATGCCGTTCATCGCCGCTTTGCCGGGGTGGAGGTGCTTGCTCATCGTGCCGTCGGCGTTGAACTCCCAGAGTCCGGCCGCCTGGGTCCCGGCGCTGCCTAACGCGTCGGCCATGGCGGCTTCGTCGAGGTCCATGAGCGAGCCCGCGGCCACGGCGGCGCCAAACGTGGCGGCGGTGCCGGTCGGGTGCCAGAAGCGGTAGTGGCTCGGGTTCACGGCTTCGCCGATCCGGAAGGCGGCGTCGTACCCGAGGGCCACGGCCAGGAGGAAGGCCCGGCCGCTCCGATGCTCCCGCTCGGCCACCGCCAAGGCGGCCGGAATGATGGGCGCCGCGGCGTGGAGGGTGGAGCCCTTGTGGACGTCGTCGAGTTCCAGGATATGGGAGGCCACGCCGTTGGCGAGGGCCGCGCCGGCGGCGGAGGCCCGGCCGGCACCGAACACGGTGGCGTCATTCGACTGGCCGAGGGTGGCCACGACGCGCTGGGCCATGCGGGCTGGCGGCTCGAGGGCGCCGGCCAAGGCGGATCCGAGCCAGTCGAGCACCGCCCGCCGGGCGTCGGCCACGACAGCCGGCGGCAAATCGGTGAATTGCGTCCTGGCGGCGAACGCGGCAAGGATCCGACTTACCGGTTGATCAGCTGTCGTCACTGGATGGCACTGTCATGACCCACTCATTTGCCTTCGCGTACCTGTAGTATACCATTCGGATACCGACGAGAATACCGGGACGATGCCGGGCTGGTCAACGCCCCGGGATCCGGATTCCGGTGTGCAGCGCCAAGCGGTAAGCTGTAGGGAGGCGAGGGCTCAAAATTCGAGGGGCGAGCAATGCACCGAAGTCTGCGACTGTTAGGCGTGGCGCTGGTCAGTCTGGCGGGGCCGGTGGCGGCCCAGATGCGCGCCATGGATCAGGCACCGGATCGCCGCGCCGGCGAGGGCGAGGGGCCCTTCAAGCGCCTCATCATCCGCGGCGCCATCGTGATCGACGGAACCGGAGCCCCGCCGTTCGGCCCGACCGACATTGTGATCGAAGGGAACCGAATCGTCCAGGTTGAGACGGTCGGGTACCCCGGTGTTCCGATCAATCCCGCCGGCCGCCCCACCGGCGCTGCCCGGGAAATCGACGCCACCGGCATGTACGTCATGCCCGGCTTCGTTGATACCCACGGCCACCAGGGCGGGGTCGATCAGGGCACGCCACTGGAATAGGTCTACAAATTGTGGATGGCCCACGGCGTGACGACGGTACGGGACCCCGGCTGCCTCAATGGCGTCGACTGGTGTCTCGAGGCCCGGGCCCGGAGCGCCGCGAACACGGTCGTGGCGCCCCGCATCTTTCCCTACATCGTCGCGGTCCAGACCGTCGGGGCGGCTGGGCTCCAGGTCCTCGGCCGATATCCCGGCCGGCTCGACACGCCGGATGACTTCCGGCGGTTTGTGGCTTGGGCAAAAGAAAAGGACGTGGACGGGTTCAAGATCGAGGCTCTCGATCCCGAACTGATGACCACGCTGCTCACCGAAGCGAAGAAAAACGGGCTCGGGGTGGCGGCCCATCTGAGTCAGTTGATGGTGGCGCGGTTCAACGGCCTTCAGGCGGCGACCGCCGGGCTCACCACGCTCGAGCACTGGTACGGGCTGCCGGAGTCGCTGTTCGACGATCGCACCGTCCAGGCCTATCCCGACAACTGCAACTACCAGGACGAGTCCCACCGGTTCGGGCAGGCGGGCCGGGATCGTATACGACGCCAGGCGGCTGCTGGAGGATGTGGCCGCGATGGTCGTGGCCGCCAAGAAGCGCGACACCACCACGGTCCGGGCTGGATCGCCCTGGTAGATTTCACGAAGGAACGAGGCCAATCGCCGCGCAGGAGATGGCCAACGGGAGGACGGTCGACCAGGAGCGGTCAGCGCACGAGGCGCCCGGCCTACTCCACCGTGATGACAATCTTGCCGCGGGCGTGGCCCTCTTCGAGGTACGCCAGGGCCGCGGCCGCCTCGCTCAACTTGTAGCGCCGGTCGATCACCGGTTTGACGGTGCCTGCCTCCATCAGGCCCGCGAGGGTCGCCAGATCGGCGTCGCTGATCCGGGCCAGGAAGAAGGTGAGGCGCTGGCTCACGAATGGCGACAGCAGCATGGCTTTGATCGGGGTGACCAACGGGCCGATCCACGGCCCTTCGTTGGCGCCGCCGCCACCGACGATCACGGCGGCGCCCTTCGGGGTGAGCGCCCGCCGGAGGTCCCCCATGGAGCGGTTGCCGACGTTGTCGAGGATCACGTCGTACCGCACCCCGTTCCGGGTGAAATCCTCCTTGCTGTAGTCGATGACGTGATCGGCGCCGATCGACCGGACCAACTCCACGTTCCTGGCGCTGCAGACCCCAGTCACCTCGGCACCGAACGATTTGGCGAGTTGGACCGCGAAGGTCCCGACGCCGCCGGACGCGCCGTTGATCAGGACCTTCTGTCCCGCCCGGAGGCGCCCCTGGTCGCGAAGGCCCTGCAGCGCGGTGACGCCCGCGATCGCCACGGTGGCGGCCTCCTCGAACGTCACGGTGGCCGGCTTCCGGACCAGACCGTGTCCGACCGGCACCGCGACGAATTCAGCGAGCGCTCCCGTTCGTCCGCCAAACACCTCATCGCCGGGTTTGAAAGTGGTGACTTTGACGCCGACCGCCTCCACGACACCGGCGAAGTCGACCCCGACTCGGGGATCCTTCGGTCGGCCGAAGCCGACGTCGAAACGCATGAGGTAGGGCTTCCCGCGGGCAAAGTGCCAGTCGAGCGGGTTGATCGACGCGGCGCGGACCCGCACCAGGACGTCGCTGTCCCCGACGGCGGGCCGGGCCACGGTTTCGAGGGCGAGCACTCCGGGCGGGCCATAACAGCGGCGGACCACGGCTTTCATCAGAGCGGCGCCGGCGGCCGGCGCCGGAACGGGTTCACAGGCAGCGTCGCGGCTCAGGCGGACGCCGAGCACCCCAAGGAACGCGGTTACGACGGCGAGACCGATGACCAACACCCGGGAACGTCGAGTCATGGCGGCCGCGGAGGCGGCAGGTGGGGGAGGCCGTCGTACGGCCAGGCCGGCGGGGATGTTTCACCGCGGCGGCGGCAGGTTGGACACCGGGCAGCTAACGACCCGGGGCGGTGATCACGTAGCCGGGCGGCGGCTCGAGCCCGAGGAGATTGGTCGTCAGGTAGTCCCAGACCCGCCGAAGCAGGTATGGCGTGGCGACCACGTCGTGCCCCGCATTGGGTACGACCAGCAAGTCGAAATCCTTGTCGTGCCTGATCAACTGGTCCACCGTGCGCATGGCAGCGGCGGGGTGGACCACGTCGTCCATGTCCCCGATCGCCATGAAGAGCTTCCCCTTGAACCGCGCGACGTCGTACGCCGGCGCCTGTCTGGCGTAGCCGGCTGAATCCCACGGTCCCTGGTATTTCTGGCCCCAGGACCACTCGTTCAGCAGCGGGTCGTACGCCGAGGCTTCGATGCCGACCCGGTAGAAGTCCGGAAAGTCGAACATGGCGCGGAGGACGGCATACCCGCCGGCGGAGAAGCCGAATATTCCGACGCGGTCGGCATCGAGGTACGGCCGGCCGCGCGCGAGGCCGCGAATGGCCGCCACGTGGTCCTCGATGAATCCCGACTTCCCGAGCTGGCCGTAACCCGCGTCCCAGAAGGCCTTGGAGCGGAGCGGTGTACCGCGACCGTCGATGATCACGCTCACGGCGCCGAGTTCGGCCAGGTCGCGGCCATAGAGGCCACGCAGGTCGTGGCCGTAGCGTTTGGGAGCGTAGATCGTCTGGGGGCCCCCGTAGATCGCGTCCACCACCGGGTACCGTTTGGCCGGATCGAAGTGGGATGGCTTGATCAGCATGCCGTAGACAATGGTCTTCCCGTCGGCAGCGACCGCCTGGAATGGTTCAGGCGGCGGGTAGATCCTGGCGAAGGCGCTCTCGAGCCGGGCCGTCTCCAGGGTCATGACGGCCCGGCCGGCCCGGTCTCGCACGACGGTCGCGGTCGGGAGATCGACCCGTGAATACCCGTCGATGAAGTATCGCCCGCTGGACGAGAACGCCGAGGGAAGGTCGGCCTGGGCATAGCCGACCCATTGGCGGCCGCTGATCCGAACCTGGTGATCGGCGTCCTGGGCGGCGAGCCGGCGCAAACCCCGTCCATCCAAACCGACCTGGTAGAGTTGCCGGAGGTAGGGATCGAGGCCGGCTTCCCGGCCGCCGGCCGAGAAGATGAGCGTGCGGGCGTGTTCATCGGCCCGGATCAGGTCGCGGACTACCCAAGGGCCGTCTGTGAGCGTGGCCTTCAGTTGGCCGGCAGGGTCGTAGAGGTAGAAATGCTGCCAGCCGGTTCGTTGGGACGGCCAGACGATATCACCGTTCGAGAGGACGGCCCATCTCGGACCGACCGACGAAAACAAGCCGGTTTCGCTTCGCTCGGTGATGACCCGGACGGTGCGCCCCGACGTCGCGTCGGTCCGGAACAACGCCTGCTCCCGAAAATCCTCGCTGTAGTCCACGAAATGGAACGCGCTTCCGTCGGCGGTCCATTCGATTTGGCCGAACGGCAGGGGCCCGAGGATTCCGACGATGCTCGGCGGATGATCGATCTTCGTCTGGCGGCCGGAGACGAGGTCGAGGAGAACCAGTCCGGCCCGGAGCGGGGGATCGCCCGGCAACGGCATCCGGTAGGTCCACACCTTCGGCCGGGCCGACCCGTCGGGCGGGACGAATTGCAGCAGCGAGATCTCCGGCGTCAGGCGTTCGTCGAGCCGGTAGGTCAGGAAGTGGGAACCGTCGGGCGAGAATTCGCCGACCGGCCGGTTGGGGATCCCGGTCCGCGCCCGGGTCACCACCGCCGCGAGTCCGGGCGGCGCGCCGTAGGCACGGAGCGCCTCGCCGTCGGTCGTCAGGGGCCGCTCGCGTCCCGTCGCCGTCTCCTCGACCCAGAGGTTTGGCCCTTTCGAGGTCACCGCGAACCGACCATCCGGCGAGTAGGCCCGGTCGGGCATCCGTCGTGTCCCGGGGACTTCGGCGCAGACCGGACGAGCGAGATCGCAGTCCCAGCCCTTCCCCATGAACGTGACCCGCGGCATCGCTCCGGCGCCGGTGCGGAACTCGAGCCCGCTGATCGGCAAGCGCGCCGAATCCACGGGCGCGCCGATCGCGCGACTAAGGGCTGCAGCCATCCGAGCGTGGTCGAATGCCGGACGCTTGGCCCTGGATGCCGGGTCCGCGACGAGAAACCGCCACCCCTGCTCCGAGGCCGATTGGTACCAGAGCAATTCCGAGCCCGGAATCCAAACCGGCTCAAGGTCCGCGTTGAAGAGCACCCGGTCGCGGTTCCAGGGGAGCATCTGTTCGGCACGCGCATACCTGCGGCCGATCTCCTGGGCGGGAGCTGCCACCGCCGGCCACATCAAGAGGCACGCCACCCACAGGGATTTCATGACATGTTTCGGAGAGGGCTTCTGAACGTAGCAACGGACGGGCACTGACGAAACCTGTTGTCGTTGGTGCTCATGCGGCCGCCCAGCCGGCGGGCCTGTGCTGTCGCCGCCGCCGCGCTCAGGCTATGATCCTTGATCCCATTGCCGCCAGGAACCGACCCATGCGCCTGTCCTTCCCTCTCGCCGCCGCCTTGCTGGCTGCCCCGGCCGTTCTCTCGGCCCAGGCCGGTCTCGACACCGTCAAGATCCAGACCCAGCAAGTCGGCCCCGGCGTCTACGTCCTGTTCGGCTCGGGTGGCAACATCGGCCTCGCGGTTGGTGACGATGCGGTCTTCATCGTCGACGACCAGTTCGCTCCGCTCACTCCGAAGATCCTGGCCGCGATCGCGGCCATCACGCCGAAGCCGGTCAAGTTCGTGCTCAACACCCATTGGCATTTCGACCACACCGGTGGCAACGAGAATCTGGCTGGCACCGGGGCGCTGATCATTGCCCATGACAACGTCCGGAAACGGATGTCGACCGACCAGTTCATCGAGGCGATGAACCGGAAAGAGGTCGCGGCGCCCAAGGGGGCGTGGCCCGTCGTGACGTTCAACGAGGGCGTCACCTTCCACATCAATGA
>JANMXA010000222.1:0-3851 GCA_031394255.1 Gemmatimonadota bacterium | reverse complement strand
CCGCGGAAGGCAGCACGATCTACCAGGCCTGCCAGCACACCGGGACCGAGATTCCGACGCTCTGTTACCTCTCCACGCTCCACCCGGTGAATGTCTGCCGGGTCTGCGTCGTTGAAGTGGAGGGCTCGCGGGTACTGGTTCCGTCGTGCTCCCGGAAGATCGAACCGGGAATGGTGGTGAAGACCGACTCCGAACGAGTCCGCCACAGCCGGAAGATGGTCCTCGAGTTTCTCGATTCCTCGGCCGACCTGTCCACGACGCCTGAGGTGGCCGGGTGGATCGAGGCCTATGGCGCCGATGCCGACCGGTATGGCCCACCCGCGCCGCCGGCCCCCGCCGGCCATCGTGACAGTTTGCAGCCGGGCCATCACGAAGCCGTGGAGCCGGGCTTGCGTGCCACCGTGGCCCAGCCGACCAAGGTGGACAACGATCTCTACATCCGCGACTACGGGAAGTGCATCCTCTGCTACAAGTGCGTCGAGGCTTGCGGCACCGATGCCCAGAACACCTTTGCACTCACCGTCGCCGGACGCGGATTCGACGCCCGGATCTCCACCGAGTTCGCCGTCGAGCTGCCGAAGTCGGCCTGTGTCTATTGTGGGAACTGCATCGCGGTCTGTCCGACGGGTGCCTTGATGTTCAAATCGGAGCATGACCGGCGTGCGGCGGGCACCTGGGACGAGTCGGCCCAGACCGTCACCCAGACGGTGTGCCCGTACTGCGGCGTCGGCTGCAATCTGGAGCTCCACGTGCAGGACAACGAGATCGTCAAGGTCACGTCGCCGCTGGACCACGAGGTGACGTCCGGCAACCTCTGCATCAAGGGGCGGTTTGGATGGCGGTATGTGCAGAACCGCGAGGCAGGCTCCAGCCGAGGGCGAACGGGATGAGGGCCACCGACGCCGCCACGATCCCCATCGCCGGGTAGCCCACCCGGGCAAAGACGACGCCCGACATCAGGCTCCCGATCGCCGACGCGCTGGTGAGCAAGGCGTCGTTCATGCCCTGAATCCGCGCTCGCTCCACCTGGGTCAGTCGGTCGGAAAGCAGCGTCGAGCCCCCCACATAGCAGAGGTTCCAACCCAGCCCGAGCAGGAATAGCACCCCGCTCATCGGGACCGCCGCCACCGACCAGATGGCTCCAAGTCCCGCCACGACAAGAAGAGCCGCGCCCACGGCGATCAGGGGCCCGCGCCCCCAGGCATCGGCCAGCCGGCCCGTCACCAGTGAGAAGGCGTACATCCCGACCATGTGGCTCGACATCACGATCGAGATGATCCCCAGCGGGTGCTGGTGGTTCTTCATGTGCAGCGAGCTGATCACCATCAGCATCGACATCACACCCTGCGACAGCAGCATCGAGAGCATCGCCACCTGGACCCAGCGGTCCGCCAGGATGGCACGGACCGGGCGCGGGCCGCGGGAATCCTGCGTGACGGGTGCCCCGGGATCGGCAAGGGCGCGGGCGAGGTCGCGGGGCTCGGGGCGGAGCAGCGTCATGACGATGATCGCGCCGACCACAAAGAAGCAGGCACTCGCGGCGTATGGCCCGGACAGGCCCGGCCGGCCGTAACGCTCCGCGATGTGGGACGTTGGCGCGACCAGCAGCGGGCCGAGTACCCCGCCGACCGTTCCCCCCACCACGACCGTCGCAATGGCCCGGCCCCGTTCCGCGGCCGGATGGACCTCGGCCGCAACGAACCGGGCCAGCTGAATCGCGGTGTTGGCCCCGCCCATCAGGAGCAACCCGGCCACGAACCAGACGAACGAGCCCGCGCTGATGGCCGCGGCTGCGATCGTGGCGCCCGCAAGTCCCGAGATCAATCCGAGCGTGATCGTCGCTCGCCGGCCGAGCGGATCCATGAGGCGGCCCCAGAGCAGGGCGAACACCGCCCCGCCGCCCCAGTAGAACGCTGCCGGCACCCCGGCCCATCCCGCATGTCCCGACAACGCGGCGCCCACGATCGGGGTCACCGTGGACGCCACCAGAAAGCCCGCCGACCCGAACGACTGGGTGGCGAGCAGGGTCAGTTTGATTCGGCGGCGGGCGGCGAGGGGAGCGGCGTCAGCCATCGCCGGCAATGCGTTCGGGATGGGTATACGTCGTGAAACGCCCGGGACGGGCAAAGCCGATCAGGGTGAGTCCGGCCTCATCGGCCAGACGGACGGCCAGAGCGGTCGGCCCCGAGACCGCCACAAGGACCCCGGCGCCAAAGGCCGTGGCCTTCTGGGCCATCTCGAAACTGGCCCGGCTGGTGACCACCATGAAACCGGATGCCGGCTCGGTGCCCTGGCGGACCAGGGCGCCGATCAGCTTGTCGAGGGCGTTGTGCCGGCCCACGTCCTCCCGCACCAGGGCGATGGTGCCGTCGGTCGTGGCCCAGGCAGCGGCGTGGACCGAGCCAGCGGCCTGGTTGAGCGGTTGCCGGTCGCCTAACGCTCCGGCCGCTCGCAGGACCGCCTCCGGGGCGAAGCGGCCGCCGGCCGGGACTGGCCGCAGCGGTTTGAGCACGGCGTCGATGCTGTCGCTGCCGCAAATCCCGCAGCCGGTCCGTCCGGTCATCCGCCGGGTCCGACCCTCGATCACCGCCTGGCACTCGGCGGGCACCCGGGCCTGGAGTTCGATGCCCTGACTGTAGCGAACGACCTCCACGGCCTCGAGGTCCGCCGCCGACCGGATCAGGTCCTCGGTGAGGCTGAAGCCCAGGATGAAATCCTCGAGATCCTGGGGTGTCGCCATCATGACAACGTGCGGGATCTGGTTGTACACCAGCACGACCGGCGTCTCTTCGATCAGCCTCTCGGCGCGGTCCGCCATTCGGCCGTCCAGCCATTGGCGGGCGCGGTGTTCGAGCAGCGGGCCCACGTAGCCGAGGCGGGGCTGGGACGGGGTGTCGGTCACCGGGTCACGTCGCTCCGGCGAAATCGATGAACCCGCGTTCGGGATTGGCCCCGGTCAGGCGAACCCGCACCCGGTCACCCACGTCCATCCCTTCATGGCCCTTCACCACCATCCCTTCGGCCGGTGGCGACAGGGTCCGGACGAACGTGCCCTTGGGCGTGGTGCCCGTCACGATGGCGTCGAAGGTCTGCCCGATCCGGTCGGCCAGGAGCAGCGCTGCGGCCTGTTTCCGGGTGGTTCGTTCGACTTTGCGGGCGGCGTCCTCCATCCGGGTGCACTGGGCGGCCACGGCGGCGAGGGCCTCGTCAGCATAGCCGTTCGTGCCGGTGGCGAGCACGTTTTTGAGCAGGCGCTCCGTTACGAGGTCGGCGTAGCGGCGATTCGGGGCGGTCGAATGGGTGTAATCGTGGACGGCGAGGCCGAAATGGCCCTGCGAGGTCTCCCCGGGCTTGAGGAGCGTGTACTCGCCCGGTCCGAGCAGTTTGACGATCGAAAGGGAAAGATCAGGGTAGTGGTCGGGGTCGGCCGCGCGCCGTCTCGCGAGGAATTGGGTCAGTGCCGCGGGGTTTGGCTGGTCGGGCAGGGACTCGCCGAGCACCTTAGCGAGCGCCACGATCCGGTTCCACCGCTCCGGCGCCTTCACCACCCGCCGGATGGCGGAGACCCCTTTGCTCTCGAGAAAACCGGCCATCGTCACGTTGGCCGCGATCATGAAATCCTCGATCAGCATCGTCGCCCGGTTCCGCTGGTGGACCTTGAGGTCCGTCACTCGCCCGTCGGACGTGACCGGGGTGGCCTCGATGGTCTCGAGATCGAGCGCGCCGGCCCGGTGGCGCTGATTCCGCATCGCGTCCGCCGCCGCATCCTGAATCCTCAGTTGCTCGGCCAACGTAGGGGAAGCCGACACCTTGGTCGGCGCCGGTCCCCGATGCTCCAGCCAGGCTCCCAC
>JANMXA010000221.1:0-4407 GCA_031394255.1 Gemmatimonadota bacterium | reverse complement strand
GTAGCCCACGAGGTTGACGAGATCTTCGTCACCCTTGGCCTTGACCACCGCCTCCCCATGGTTGCGGATCAACTGGAGGCGGTCGGCGAAGCGATCATCGTCCGTCACGACCACGCCACCCTCGCCGCTATGGATCGTCTTGTGATAGTTCAGGCTGAAGACGCCGATGTCGGCGAGCGTACCGGCGAACCGGTCCCCGGCCTTCGCGCCCGGGGCCTGGGCGCTGTCCTCGATCAGGATGACGGGCCGGGGCCCGACGACGGCACGCAGCCCTCGCCAGTCCGCGGGGTGCCCGAACAGGTCGACGCCAATGATCGCCCGGGTCCGGTCGGTGATCCGGGCCTGGACCGATTGCGGGTCGAGGCAGAACGTATCGGGGTCGATGTCGGCGAACACCGGAACGGCACCGTACACGATCGCCGCTGTCGCCGAGGCGCTCATCGTGTACGGGGATACGATCACCTCGTCTCCCGGCCCCACGCCGGCGGCACCAACGGCCGCATAGAGCCCGGAGGTCGCCGAGTTGACCGACACCGCGTGGCGGACACCGAAATAGCCGGCCCATGCCGCTTCAAGGGCCCGGACCCGGGGCCCGCCGAGAAAGTCCGGTCCCCAGGCCCCAATGAACTGGGACAGCACACCGCTGTCGAGGACCTGAAGCACCGCCCGGCGCTCTTCATCACCAATCGTGTTGTACGATGGGAACGGTCTCCGTCGCACCGGGGTGCCGCCATCGATCGCGAGCGTCATGCCTTCACCTCCGTCGTCACTCCCGTGCCGATCCCGACGATCTCGTCGAGCAGCCTTTCCGTCGCGCCTTCGATACTCCCCCGCATCCGCTGCAGCGCCCGACTCGACCCGAGATGGGCCGAGCTCGCGAGCGCCCGATACAGAATCGGTGCAATCTCCTCCGGGGCGAACGCGCCCTGGGTAATACCGAGCCGGTTGCCCGGCAGTTGGTCGTCGCCGTCGAGACCCGGCTGGACGCTCACGACACGGGCGCCGAGCAGCGCCGCCTGCATCAACACGGCGCTGGTCATTCCGGTCACCAGGTCGCACGAGAGCGCCCAGGACAGCGCGTCTTCTCCGATGGCAAGACGGACTTGGACCCGCGACGACGAGACCGGCAATGTCACCTTCGCCTGACGCGGGTGAGGCCGGACAGCCAGAATGATGCTGTGCCCGAGCCAGACCGCGATTGCTTCCAGCGCGGACCGGATCAGATCCAGGACCTGATCCTCGGTATAGCCAAGCCGGTCGCCGTAGAGCGCGGCGATGGGCTGCGAGGCGAACAGAACGACCAGCGCCTTCCGCGGCAAGCCGACCCGTTCGCGGAAGGCGAAGCGCCGGGTCTGGTCGAAATCCCGGTACTGGTCGAGCAGCGCCTCGTAGTGCGGGTTCCCTGTCACGACGAGCCGGTCCCCGGCAACCCCCTCGGCAATCGCTTCGAGGCGGGCCGTGTCATCGGGAACGGCGATCCGATCGGGCATCACGATCTCGCCGTCTGGTGCGACGAACCGGGCCAGGTAGTTG
Organism: Gemmatimonadota bacterium; assembly: GCA_031394255.1. Lineage (GTDB taxonomy): Bacteria > Gemmatimonadota > Gemmatimonadetes > Gemmatimonadales > GWC2-71-9 > SHZU01. Next base: position 2,874 of record JANMXA010000221.1, on the reverse strand, counting down.
GCCCAGAAGTCGATCACCGCAAGGCTCGGGATCTGGAGGCCTTCGGCCGCCGCGATGAATCCGAGTTCGGGCGCCCAGGTGCCCCACGACGTGCCGGTCACGAGGACCGTTGGATCGAGCGCGGTGAGAGCAGCCACGAGATCACCCGGCACCAGGGCGTACTCGATCCGGGCCCGTTCGAGCAGCGGAACCGCCGGCCCGGCCGCGAACACGGCCGACAGCGACCCGCGCCGACGCAGCAGTTCGAGCACCGGAAGCAGCGCTTCCGCTCCGCCGGCGTCGCCGAGGACGCTAACGACCGACAGTCGCATGGGTCCTTTCGTGGGTTCGCGCGCCGGCGAGAGCCTGATCGGCCAGAGACAGGGCGGCCACGGCGTCGGCCCCCGTACAGGCAGGCGCACGGCCCGTGGCCAGCGACTCGACCAAATCACTCGCCGCGTGCATCAGGAGATCGCCGAGGCCTCCCGCAGGGCCGGGCGACGGCACGAGGTCCCGAAAGCCGGGGAAGCGCCGACTGGGAGCCGCCGCGAACGCCTCGACTCGCTGGCCGGAATCCGCGATCCGGACCCGCCCTTTCGGCCCAATCAGGTCCATTTCGAAGAACGAATAGGGAACGTCCCGGAGTCCGTGCAACAGGCCGCGTGCGCCGCTGTCGAACTCCATCTCGACATCGATCGTCGCGTCGCGGGCGTCCTTCCCCACAACGCCGAACCCACGAACGCCAACCACCTCGCCGACCAGGAACCGGGCCAGATCGAACCAGTGAGTTCCGTTGTGCTTGAGTCCCCGGACGTAGGTTCCCCGGGCCAGCTCGATCCGGCCGATCGGCTCGGCCGCCAACCAGCGACGAAGCTGCTGGTGACTGGGCGCAAATCGACGGACGTAATTCACCGCCAACACGATGCCCCGGCGTTCCGCCTTGGCAACGAGCGCCTCGCCTTCCGCGACGTCGAGTGCCAGGGGCTTCTCGGCCAACACCGCCCTGACCGATGGCTGATCGAGGATCCGGTCGAGGATCTCGCCGTGGGTCGGGTCAGGCGAGCACAGGCTCACGATCTCCGGCTTCAGCCGATCGAGCAGTTCGCCCGCCGTGGCGAATGTCGATTTGACCGACCACCGCACCGCGGCCGCGTGGAGCCGCTCGGCATCCGGATCCGCCAAGCCCACCAGGTGAACGCCGGGATGGTGAGTCCAGGCCGCCGCATGCGACTGGATCCCGGATCCCGGCAACACCGGCGACGCGCCGATGAAGCCGCAGCCGATCACGGCTGCCCGGCGGGTCATCCGACCCGGCCCTTTTCGAACAGGACAACCTGGTCGGACAGATCAGGGCCGCCGGTAGCCACACTGTAGGGGTAGTAGCGGACCTCGACGCGCTGGAGGGCCGGACACACCTCCTCGTATCGCCTGGCGAAATCGGTCTTCCACAGCAAACCGGTCTTGCCGTGGTAGGGAATCTCGGTCGTGACCGGCGCGAAGTACTCGTGCGCCAGCACAAATCGGCGGCTCACCCTGCAGATCTCGGCCATCGCCCTGGCCAGGTCATCGGGGTGAATGTGGATCAGAACCCCATGGGTCATCACCAGGTCGAAGGCATGGTCCGGAAAAGGCAACGCGAACGCCGTACCCTGATGGAAATGCATGTTGGGCGCCAGCTCCCGGGCCTTGGCCACGGCATACTCCTGCGGCTCCAGGCCATGCAACTCGATCCCGGGATTGACCCGTTCCAGCATCCGGAGTTGCAGGCCGATATTGCAGCCCACCTCGAGCACCTTGCCCGCTGGAAGCCGGGCGGGGCCGACGACCTCGCGATAGATCGCGGACTTGGGCACGCCGAATTGCTCGGCGAAGGCCTGGTCCATCTCGTCGAGGGACTGGCTGTTCCGGTCGGTGTACGCCTGGCCGAAGGTCGAAGTCCAGGTATCGAGCTGTCGCGTCATCGTCGTCATGAGAACCTCAGCGCACGGCCTTCTGGCGGACGTGCTGGTTGAGAGTGGCAAGGTCGGGGCGTCGGTGCAGCAGGTCGAGGATGTCACCGAGATCGAAGCGGCGGTTGGCCGGATACAGTTCGCCATAGATCGTCGCAATCAACTGGTAGTCCTCCGGAGTATCGACGGTCAGCCGCCAGCCGGCATCAGGCGCATCGAGCCCGCTGGCGACGTTCATGAGCCGGTAGCGTTCGGGGTGTTCGTAGATGTAGAGCGAGACGTGTTCCCGGTCGGCCGGATCATCGGTCCGTTCCGCCACGTCCGCGAGCACCGCCACGGGAAACACCTGGGCGTCGAGACCCCGTGGGTAGGTGTGGGTGAGAACGTTCGAGCAGTAATCGACCTGATTGGTCTGGAACGTGTGGATCAGTCCATCAATCACGCCCGGGTCGATCAACGGGCAGTCGGCCGTAGTCTCGACAATCAGATCCGCCCCAACCCCGCGGGCCGCGCCGAGGACCCGGCTCAGGACATCGTCCTCGCTGCCCCGGTGCCACGCCACACCGAGTTCCTTCGCCAGCGCAACGATGGGGTCGTCCGCGGTATGGTCCGTCGTTGCGACGACGATACCGTCCGCCCGGCGCACCCTCCGCAGCCGCTCGATCATCCGGGCGAGCATGGGTTCCCCGAGCAGAGGGCGGAGTACCTTGCCCGGCAGACGGGTTGAGCGCATCCGGGCCTCGATGGTGATGACGGTCTTCATGAGACCCCCACGGCGGCCGATTCGGTCACGAGATCCCAGGTCACGGGCGTCCCGCGCGCGGCCGCTTTCACCGCCACCCGGCCGACCACCACTGGGAGATAGCGAGGCGCAAGGCCGAACCCCGGCCGGATCGACCGGACATTGTCGGCCGTGAGCGGCTCCCCGGCCGCCACATCCCGCACC
>JANMXA010000220.1:0-2112 GCA_031394255.1 Gemmatimonadota bacterium | reverse complement strand
GCGTCGCAGGCGATCCGGGACGAGCTCCGAACCCGGCTGCCGGAGTACATGGTCCCCGCATCGATCACCCTGGTCGACGCGTTCCCGCTCACGCCTAACGGCAAGGTGGACCGCAAGGCCCTGCCGGAGCCGGCCGGCGGCAGCGACGATCGGACGATCGATGCTCCGGTCACCCCGGGCGAGGCGGCGGTCGCGACCATCATGGCCACCGTGCTCTCGCTCGAGGCGGTGGGCCGAAGCGAGGACTTCTTCCGGCTCGGCGGGCACTCGCTGCTGGCGATGCGGATGGTGGCCCGGCTGCGGCAGCAGTTCGGCCCGGCGGCCACCATTCAGGCGGTGTTCGACCATTCGACCCCCGCCCGCCTCGCCGCCCACCTTACCTTGCAAACCCCGGGATCTGGGCCCCCGACGATCCCGCGCCGCGACGACGCCACCAGTAGCCCCTTGTCGTTCGCCCAGGAGCTGATCTGGGTCCAGTCGGAAATGGGACAAGCGCGCGCCGCCTACAACGTGCCATTGGTGCGATGGGTGACAGGGCCTCTCGACGTCGGGGCCCTCCGGCAGGCCCTCAACACCGTTGTCGAGCGCCACGCAACCCTGCGGACCACCGTCGCCGTGGAAGACGGGATCCCGGTCCAACGTGTCAGACCAGCCACACCGGTGGAATGGGAGTACGACGACCTGACCGGTGAGCCAGATTCCCGCTCGGTGGCGCTGGAACGTGCCAGACAGGCGGTCGGCCGGGCCTTCGCCCTCGACCGAGATCAACTACTCAGGGCGGCGAGTTTCCGTACTGGAGCCGACGAGCACCTGCTGGTCCTGGTGGCCCATCACATCGCGGTCGACGGCTGGTCGGGTGGCCTCCTGCTCCGCGATCTCGCCCTGGCCTATGGAGCCGCAAGGGCGGGACAGGCGCTGAATTGGCCGGCCCTCTCGATCCAATTCGGTGACTTTGCCACCTGGCAGAGGCAGACCCTGCAGGGGCCTGCCCTGGAGGAGCAACTGACCTATTGGACTCGGCGGCTTGCCGGGGCCCCCACGATTCTCGAACTTCCGACCGATCGGCCGAGGACCGACCGCTTGGCGGGCCCCGGTGACGAGGTCATCGCCTTCATTCCCCCCGACGTCCAGCAACAGGCTCTAGCCCTGGCGATGGAACACGGGGCAACGCTGTACATGATCCTGCTCGCGGCTTGGCAAGTCCTTCTCGGGCGTTACTCAGGCCAGAGAGACATCGTGACGGGGTCGCCCGTCGCTGGCCGCCCGACCCCGGAGACGGAGGAATTGGTCGGAGACTTCGTGAACACCGTTCTGATCCGGAGCCGCCTCGACGGCGATCCGGACTTTCTGACGCTGCTCGGTCAGGTTCGGTCGACCTGTTTCGAGGCGTTCTCGCACGACGTCGTACCGCTCGAGACCCTGTCCGCCGCCTTGCACCGGATCGACGGCAACGCGCCGCAGTTTCAGGTTCTTTTTGTGCTCCAGAACAATCAGGTTTCGACGACGCCTTTTCCCGGCCTCGAGCTTGCCCCGGCCAAGGTGCACGTCGGCACCGCCAAGTTCGAACTGTCCCTGTCTGTGGCCGAGGTCGCTGGGCGGGGCCTCCGCACGAGCCTCGAATACCGGTCCGACTTGTTCGACCGATCGACCATCGACCGAATGCTTGTTCATTTCGAAACGCTGCTTCGGAGCATCGTCGCGGAGCCGCGAACGCCCGTCCACAAGCTTTCGATGATCGGTCTCGCCGAACAGCGCTGGCTCGATGAAGCCGAACAGGGCGCCACCCTTCCGCCTCTGATCACAACGGTCGGCGAGGCCTTTGCGGCCCAGGCCGGCGCAACCCCGAGCCGGATCGCCCTCGACTGCAGCGCCGGCCTGATCACCTACGGGGAGCTCGAACGCCGGGCGGCCCATGTCGCGGCCTATCTGCGGGGCCTCGGCGCCGGTCCCGGGCACACTGTTGCCCTTTGCGTTGACCGCTCGCCCGACCTGATTGTTGCCATCCTGGCGACACTCAAAGCCGGCGCTGCCTATGTGCCACTCGACCCCACCTATCCTCGCCAGCGCCTCGAGTTCATGGTGGCGGACAGTTCCGCCACCCACATCCTCTGC
>JANMXA010000219.1:0-1784 GCA_031394255.1 Gemmatimonadota bacterium | reverse complement strand
GAGTCCCGTCAGGAGGAGGACGGCGAGCGGGGCCAGTGGCGCGTAGGTCACCCAGGCCGGCAATGCGTTTCGAGTTCAGCATGACGACCTCAACGGAGGGTGCGAACGACGCGCCCCGCCCGGTTCACCAGCCGGACCGGCCCGGTCCAGGTGGCGGTGTGCGGGACCGCGACCGGCCCCGACGACGCGGCCCGGACGGCGGCGAGGAAGTTGTAGTCGTCGGTCGCGGTGTCGTCGACGACGTAGCCGATGTCGCGGAACGACGCGGCCGTCAAGGCGCTCAGAGGATTCGCTCCATCGTCGATGAAGCCGGTCATCAGCTCCGCATCGAAGACGCTCTCGCGCCAATGGGCATCCCGGGTGCCCGCCCCACCAGTGTTTTCGAGCGGCACCGCCGGGCGGGAAAACGGCGAAGTGGGCCCGGCCAGCAGCGAGTAGGCCCCCACGGCCGACGGGCCGAGGAAGAGGGGCTCCGCCGAGCCGGCGCCGGTCATCAGCCCCTTGAGGTCCCACACGAGAGGCCCGAAGCCGAGGACATGGCCCATCTCGTGGGTGATGACGGCCTCGAGCTGGCCCTTCAGTTCGAGGTCGTTCAGGTCGGCCTGATCGAGGATCATGATGCCGATCACCGGAAGGAAGGTGTCGTCCCGCGCCAGGCAAGGGCCCGCCGCGCCGAGCACGCCGCCTACGCCGTCGATGGCCTCGACGTAGATGTAGATCGCCACGTCATTGATCGTTTCATGGAGGGCAGGGTAGCACCCGGCCGGGTCGGCGCCGAAGGCGATCGGCACATCGCCGATGTCGCCGAGGATCAACCGGCTCCAATGGGCGGCGGCGGTGGTGAAGGCGGCCTGCTGGGTGGTGGAAACCACTCCCTGGACCCGGAGGTCGATCAGGAATCCCGGCGCCGGCTTGGCGACAGCGGTGGCCGAGAAGCTGACGGGCGACAGGCCCGCGGCCACGGCCCGAACCTGGTTCAGCCCCGGCGACGGCCCCAGCCGCCATCCGCCCAGCGCGGCCTCACCGGCCTGGTCCGAGGTGGCGGCGGCCCGGACGATCCGGCCGCCCCCGCTCAGCAACTCGAACGTGACCGCCTTGCCGCTCACCGGCTTTCCCAACGCGTCGGTCAGGCGCACCGCGGGCAACGCCGCCGCGACGTTCCCCGGGAAGCCCTGCTGGGCCGCGCCGCGGACGGCGGTGAGTGCGGTGGGCAGGGCGTCGATCCCGACGGCGCGGAAGGCGGCGCCGGCGGCGAGTCCCGGCGTGCTTGCCGCCACTTCGTTAGGCCCGGCCGTGCCGCCGAGGACCCACGATACCGGATGGGCTCGGCCGGCGGCGTCGGTCCGGGTGGAGCCGCCGACGATGCGCCCGCCGCCGGTGACCACCGAAAAGTCGATGGTGACCCCGTCCATCGGGTGCCCGTCGCCGTCGCGGGCTTCGACCACCGGCAGTGACAGGGCCGGCGTCCCGGCGTTGGCGCTCTGATCGACGGGAGTGACGGGGACCACCGCCGCGGGAGTCGCCGTGGCGTCGAAGAGCGCGGTGACGCCGCCGGCATCGGCGTACATCTGGTAGGTCACCGCCCGGGGTCCCATGGTCCAGCCGCCTAACGTGGCTCGGCCGGCCCCGTCGGTGGTCTGATCGGTGCCGGTGAGGGATCCGCCCCCGGCGCCCACCGAGAAGGTCATCCTGAGATTGGCGATCGGGTTGCCGAACTGGTCGGCCGCGAGCGCCACGGGGCGGACCGCGAGCGCCCGGGAGACGACGGCGAACTGATGATTGCC
>JANMXA010000218.1:0-19714 GCA_031394255.1 Gemmatimonadota bacterium | reverse complement strand
TGGAGAACGCGGCCCGGGGACCGGCCCAGCCCACATCCGAAAACAGCGCGATTCGGGCACCGGGAAAGCTGTTGGCCACCTCGGCCCGGCCAGCCCAGAACGCCTGGCCGCTGATCGACCCCCCGTCATAGCCCCGCAGCGTGGCCGGCCCGCCAAGGTAGAACCGGCTCTGGACCGGGAGGGTACCTGTGCTGGTACCGGCCGAGGCCGACAGCGCCACGGCGATCGGTCCGTCCGGCGTGATGAGGCTGCGAACAGTGGCGGAGCCTCGGCCGAACTGGTAGTCGCCGGCGGCGGCATCCACCGTCGCCTCCGAACTCAGGGTGAACGTTTTCGAGAAGGTCCGGGCTCCGCGCAGCGTGAGTGCCCCGCCGTACTGGGTGGCCCGATCGGCGCTGATATTCGGCTGGAACCCAGCGTCGCTGCCGAATAGATGGGGAATCGAGAACTTCGTCTCGACCTTGGCCGCCGTCTGCCGTTCGGCGTAGAGTCGGACCGCCCACCACCCGCTGTTGGTGTTCTGCGCCACGAACTCGGCCCCCTGGGCTCGGAAATACTGGCCGTCGTCCCGGTGCGCCACGAGCCCGAAGAAGCTGTTCATCAGGCCGAACGGATGGGTATCGGGATTCGCCGCCGTCAATCGGCGATACGCCCCCAGCTGGAGTTGCGTGTTGCGGGGCCGGGTCGAGGCCGACAGATCAACGTTAGGCCACCAATCCGCCACCCCAACCCGGGCCGCCCCGTCGAGCCGGATCCGCCCGAAGTCCACCCGACCCCCGGTTCCCAGCGACAGCGCCTCGACCCGGTTGTACCGGGCGTGTTGCAGCAGCGTGCCGAGCCCCTTGGGGAGTTGCACGCTGGTGGCCCACGGGGCTTTGGGGAGCCCCGGAATGCCCTGCGCCAGCGACCGGATTTCAGATTCACTGATCAGATCGCCCATGGCCAGAATCGGCGGGCCGAGGGTCGGACTGGTCAGGAGGGACAGTGTGTCCGCCGGCACGATCACCGCGAGGACCGAGTCGTCATGCTGGCGCCTGGTGCAGCGGCCGACCCGGACCCTGACCTCCCGCCGCCCGCCCTTGGTCTTCATGGAGTCGTCGCTCGTCGCGCTTTCGACGCACTGATCGATCGCCTTCTCGATACTGTCGGCTTTGGCCTTCCGGGCCGCGGAATCGAGTGGAGTCCCGGCACTGTCCACGTACCGCCGCGCAATGGTCCCCGCCGGCCGGAATGTCGAATTGGGATCGGGCGGGGTCCCGCCTTCTACTTCATAGTCGGCGTAGACCCGCTCCATCTTGATGGGCATGCCGAGCCATGATCCCATGCTGCCGGCCGCATCGATCGCCGTGTAGCGGAGCATCCACCAGCGGTTTTCGTACAGGCCGTACTCCATCGTGACAAACTTCACCTCACCGCTGGCATTGACCCATTCGGGGATGTCTTTCTTGTCGTCCGCCGTGAGGTCCCGGCGCAGTTCGAACGGGCGGGCCGGTTTGAACAGTGCCCGCACCATGCCGTAGCTGTCGGCGTCGAACCACAGCGAGCCGGCGATCAGCTTCCAATCGGAGCGCCGGGGGATCACCCGCAGTTCCACCAGTCGGACCCGCTTGCCGCCGGGCATCGAAATCACGGTCGAGTCGCCGGCGGCGTAGCGGTAGTCCCGTTCCCCACCGTCGCGGAGCGGGTAGATGAAGCCCTCGTCGTCGGCGTTGGTAACCCGCAGATAGTCCTCGGCCGGGTTCACCACGAGCGAGCGGACATCGTTCAGGTCATCGGGGATCTGATCGTTCCGGTAGGCCACCGGAATGCCTTCCCGCGCGCCGGTGAGTTCAATGGTGCTCTTGCCGTCCCGCTTCCAGGAGATTTTGGCGGCGAGCTCCTGGCGGAAGAGCATCCGGTCCCGCGACAGTGCCCGCACGCCGACCCCGATCCGCTGAGACACGGTGGCGGTGTAGGACGTGACCAGGCGTTCGTTGCGTTCCCGGGCGGCCCGGGTGTTCCGTACCAGGTCCGCGGTTCGGGCGTCCGCGTAGCTGTCTTGAGGAATGGCCCGCTTGGAAGTGTCCTGAGCAAACACGACAGGGAGCAAGAGCAACGGCAGCAACATGGAATACCAGGAGTAAGGACCGGCCGCCTTACGGCCCGCCGACCGCCAGGGTTTCGCCTCACAACGACTTACCGGACCTCGAACACGCCCATCATGCCGGTCTCCAGGTGCTCGGCGATGTGGCAGTGCACCATCCACTTGCCGGGGTTCGACATCTCGACCAGCAGGTCAGCCGTCCCGCCGACGGGCACGAGCACCGTGTCCTTCCAGACCAGGTCGGACGCGGGCACGCCGTTGTGCGAGAGGACCAGGAACCGTTGCCCATGGAGATGAATCGGATGGGACATCGGGTGGAGCGAACTCCGGTCGTTCCCGATCCGGATCTTGACGATGTCGCCAACCTTGAAGCGCCAGCGGATGTCCATGTTCTCCTGGCCGGTGGCCGGATCGCGCAGCAGCCACCGGGCCTGACGGGAGGTCGGGAGCCAGTCCATCATCGGCATCGTGCCGCTCCACTCGACCGGATGGGAGTACATCGCGTCCCGGCGGAGCATCTGCAGCACGCCGAACGGCAGCTCGCCCAGTTGAAGGGTAAGCAGCAACTGTTTGTCCGGCGCCTTGGCAAACCAGGGCCGGTACCGGGCGATGTCGGTGACTACGTCGCGATTCACCCGAAGGGTGCGGTAGGCGCCGGCCAGGTCCGGAGCGGCCGGGGCGCCGGCGACGGTGACCACGCCTAACGTGTCGAACTCGGGATAGAAGTTGCCGATGTTGTGGTCGATGGCCTGGACCTGATTCATCAGGGCGTAACGTCCCGCGGCCGGGAAGCGAACGTCCACGATGTAGCGCTGGGCCGGCGCGATCGGCACGTGATCGGTCCAGACCTCGCGTTCGTACCGCCCCACGTCGGCGCCGACCAGCTTCATCGTGGCGCCGGGAAAAGCGAGGTTGAAGGTGCGGGTATTCGAGACGTTGGTGAGGAAGAACCGGACCACCTCACCGGGCCGGGCCGCCAGGCGGTACGAGGTCTCGCCATTCACCAGGAGGACGTTGCCGAACCGGCCCATGAGCGCATGCGTCGCGCGCTCCGTCCCGAACGGGACCAGCCCCTCCTCGCCGAACAGGAGATCGTCCAGCATCAGTGTCTCCTCATGGTTGACCGGACCGAAGGCGTCGGGCCGCCGGGGCCGGACGAGGAGATTGCCGTAGAGACCGAGATCCTGCTGGACGTCCTCACGGACGTGGGGGTGATACCAGTAAATGCCTGAGTCGCGGAAGTGGATCCGATAGGTGAACCGGCCGCCGGGCTCGACCGGATCCTGGGTTACGCCGGGGGCGCCGTCGCTCCGGTTCTCGAGCCGGATCCCGTGCCAGTGGACGGCTGTCGGCTGATCGAGCGCGTTCTTGAACCGGACCACGATGCCGGCACCCTGGTTGACCTGAATCAACGGGCCCGGGTACTGCCCGTTGTAGGCGTACATGACCAGGGTCCGGCCATTGATGGTCCGCCGGACCATCGAGGCCGTGAGGTCGAGAGTGTCGCCGCTCCGGAGCCGCACCAGCTGGCGCGGGCGGGCTTCGGGAAGGTTGGCGGCGTCGACCCCGCTTCCCGGCAGAAACGGCTTGACGGAGGGCACGAGCTCGTCGACGCCGGGCATCGGCACCATCGGCGTGCCGGGCCGGGCCGGAGGCATGGACCAACGGGCCTCGCTGTTCATCTGGTGGTTGGCATGCTCGTCGTGACGCATGCCGGCCATCGAATCGCGAGTCCGGCTCAGCATCAGCAGCGAGTGCTGCTGCATCCGGACGCTGGGGGACATCCCGCGAAAGACCAACTTCCCTTCCCGTTCGGTGACCGACGCCGATTTCTCGGCAGTGACGAAGACCAGGAACTTGTCGGAGGAGATTTCGCCGAGGTGGGTCCGGCCGGCCTTCACTTCGCCGAGCTTTCGCATCGGATCGAGCGAGGGCGGCGCCACCCAGGCCACGTAGGCCGAAAAGGCTCCGAGCGTTTCGGGCGCCGGGAGATCGTCGCCAAGTTCCAGGGTGGCGTCGTAGCGCTGGTTCCCCGAGGCCGTCACCGCCACGTCATAGGGTGACTCGACCGCGCCGAGTTCCAGCATCGCCCGGACCGCCGGCACATCGGGCCTCGGGATCAGCTCCAGGCAATAGAGATCGGCGCTGGGCTTGAGCCCGGGGCCTGCCTCCGTGCCGCACAGCGGATCAGCGAGCGGCGGCGCCGGTGCCCCGGCCAGGAGCAACCCGGCCAGCGCCGCCAGTCCTGCCACCCGCGTGAGTCGCATGACGAATCAGCTTCCCGGCTTGAGGTACTTGGCCGGAATCGGATTAGCCGGCGTTTCCCCTTCCCAGAAGATCGAGACCACCCACCAGCGGGTGCCGTCGTTGTAGAGCTGAATGCTGTTGATCCCCCGGGCGAACGGCTTGGGGTCCGCCGCGGCCCGTCGGGAATCGTAGGCGCTGAAGACCTGGACCACGCCGCCGTACTGCTCGACGGTCCGGCCAATCTCCTGTTCGAAGAATCCGTTCTTCTCCAGGTTGGCGCCGGCCGCCTTGGCGTAGTCGTCTGGACTCCACACGGCCCGGATGGCGGCCTTGCCCGCGGCATCACGGGCTGTCGGAATCAGCCGGGCGCCCGGCGCGAAGATCGAGCGGAAGCGGTCCCAGTCGCGGGCCTGTCCGGCCGGACCGGAGATCACATCATAGAGCGTCTTGATGATGGCATCGATCGACGCCACGTCGGCGGGCTTGGCCGCCGGTGCGGTACTGGTCGGCGCCTGGGCCTGCGCGCCCAGCACGGGAACCGCGGAAAACAACAGGGCGGCGACAACGGCGGCACGTCTCATTGAGCAGAGCCTCGGTATTGGGATCACGGAATGTCATCGTCCGGAAGCCCGATCGGGCTGCCGGGAGGAGCGTTGGGCGCGGCCGTCGTCCTGGCCGGATCGTACGGCCGGGCCGCGAACCGTCTGATATCGGCGGCGAACAGCGCGCGGGCCGCCTGGTTCTCCATCGTCTTCGCCGCCATCGGCAGCGGCCTGGTGGCAAGCGCCGCGAGCTTGGCCGTGGCGACGGCCCGCACCTGCGCCATCTCGGCCGAGGCGGCGAGCCCCATGAGCCGATCCACCACGACACGCTGGATCGCCCGTCCGACTTCGGCCTCGTACCCTGCGGCCGGCTGGTCGAACGACGCGGCGATCAGGCGGTCGAGGACCGACTCGAGACCCGGTTGCTTCGGATCGAGGGCGTGTTGCTCCACCAGCCGTGCCGCCCGCTCCGGATTCAGGAGGAGCTGCACGACCATGTCGGCTGCGGCCGTAGCCGGGGCCACGGCGTCGAACACCAGACCGGTGGCCCGGTCGAACAGTTCGCGATGGGGCTCGATCGATACGGGTCGGGGCGGAATGCGAGCGAGCACGGAACGCGGCAGGACCAGTTCCGCCGGCGAGATCGTCGCGAGCACCGCATCGAGGGCCACCGCTTGCTCGGCCACGGGGACCTGATGGAGCGGCTCGACCCCGTCGCCGCGGAAGGCGTAGTCGTAGTACTGCCCGCCAATCACTTTCACGGCGGCCTCCACCTGGTAGCGGTGATGGAGGTAGAGCGGAACCAGAACCTCTTCCAGGGTCGCAAGCGGGGTACCGGTGGGAATGGCCCGGTCACCGAACTGGCCGAGCGCCGCCCGCCGGACCTTCATCACCCGGCGCAATTCGGCCGCCGCGTCGGTGCCATTGTCCCACAGGTGCGTCTGCGGGTGAGCGCTGCCGGCGGGCCGGGCGTCCTGGTCGGTCAGGAAGGTGAGTCCGCGGGCCCGGGCCGCGCTGATCAGCCGACCGAGCGCCGCCTTCTCATCGGTGCCACCGGGAAAGTCCTGATACCCGAACTTCACCGCTTCCTTGTCCCACTCCCCGATGCCGGTAGCGTAGGCGTCGGAGACGTCGATCGTCCCGTCGGCGGCAAGCTTGATCAGCGGGTGCGGATAGTCCATCACCGACGCGCGGTTCTGGCTGCTCGATATGTAGTTGTGCTCGATCCCGAGGGTGTGCCCCACCTCGTGGGCCGCGAGTTGCCGGATCCGGGCCAGCGCCATTTGTTCGGCGGCGGTGGCTTTTTCGTCGCCCTTCACGAACGGGGCAAGCAGGCCCTGGGCGATGAGGAAGTCCTGGCGAATCCGGAGCGAGCCCAGGGTCACGTGGCCCTTGATGATCTCGCCGGTCCGGGGATCGGTCACCGTGGCGCCGTAGCTCCATCCGCGAGTGAAGCGATGGACCCACTGGATCATGTTGTAGCGAACGTCTATGGGATCCGCGCCTTCGGGCAGGAGTTCCACCCGGAAGGCATCCTTGTAGCCGGCGGCCTCGAAGGCCTGGTTCCACCAACGGGCACCTTCGAGCAACGCCGACCGAATCGGCTCGGGGGCGCCCCGATCGAGGTAGTAGATGATCGGTTTGACCGGCTCGCTCACGGCCGCCGTGGGATCCTTCTTCTCGAGGCGATGGCGGGCGATGAAGCGCTGGATGATCGGCTGGGCAAACGGGGTCGCGTAGTCGTAGTAACTGATGCCGAAGAACCCGGACCGCGGGTCCGAGGTGCGGGGCTTGAAGCCGGGTTCGGGCAAGGCGACGAAGGAATGGTGCTGCCGTACGGTGACCGCCTCGGGCGACGGTGCCACGTCGCGGACCCATCGCCCCGGATTGTCCGTAGTAAAGGTGAGCGTGGCTTCGACCTCGCTGTTCCGGGGAAAGCCCTTCGTGCGCGGCAGAAACAGGGCACTGCGAGCGGCATCGACGCGATAGGTCCCCTGGCCCGCCCGCCGCATGGCCCCGACCACGTCATGGCCATCGCGCAGCACGAAATCGGTGCCGTCCACCAGGACGGCGCCGTTGCCCTCCGCCTCGACCTTGAAACCCCAGATGACCGACTGGGCGAACGATTGCTCCACCGCGCGCCGCTCATCGGGATTGTCGGTGACGGCCCGGAACCCATAGTTCGGCTGAATCATCAGAAGCCGTGGCCCGACCCGGTCGAACCTGACGATCCGCTCGCCGCCGAGCTGGCCCCGGTCGAGGCCGATATCGTTGGACCCGACGCCGGTCGGCATCGACACGATGTACAGCATCTCCTCACCCAGCCGACTGATCTCGAACCAGATCTTCCCCTGGCCCGCATCCCAGTACATCGGGACGAAGCCGTCGATCCGCTCCATACCCCGCGTCTTGTCGGCGATGGAGGGCGCCGGAGGCTGGGCGTAAAGCCCGGCGCCGCCCAGTGGCCACGCGGCAACCATGAGCGACAACGAGATCAATCCGTCACGAACGGCCATTGGGGTCTCCAGCCATGAGGAAAGGGGCGAGCCATGACCAATCAGGACCGGCGGCGCTCCTGATCGAGGACCAGTCTGATGCGGTCGACCAGGCCCTGCGGCGCCCGGGTCTGGCCGAGCTTGGCGCGGATCGACGCCAGGACGCTCGCTTCAAACCGTTGTTCCCGGGCGCACACTTCGCAGATATCGAGGTGGGCCTGGACCAGCGCCGTTTCCTCGGGCGTCAGTTCCCGATCGAGGAAATCATCGAGCCGCCGGAAGACGGCCTGGCAGTCGTACGGGTGGCTCTCGTTCATTGCTCCTCCTGCCGGTCCGGCACCACGCCGCGATCCACCGCCAGCTGCCACAGTTCCTTCTGGAGCAGTCGCCGGCCCCGATGGAGTCGCGAACGCACCGTCCCCACGGGAATCTCGAGCGCCCGGGCAATGTCCTCGTAGGCCATGTCGTTGATGAAGTAGAGCGTGGCCGCCGAGCGGTATTCATCGGGCAGTTTGGCCAGAGCATCCGCGACGGTGGCGGCGTCGATCCGGTCCATCAGGGCCGTGGCGGGATCCTGGTCGCCGAGATTCAGGGAGGCGGACTTCATGAACAGATAAAGCTCGGGGGTGTCTTCCAGTTCCACTGACGTGCCACGACGTCGGTCCTGGCGGTACCGGCTGATAAAGGCGTTGTGCAGAATCCGGAAGAACCAGCCCCCGAAATTGGTGCCGATCGTGAAGCTGCCGAACCCCCGCCGCGCCAGCAGCACCGCGTCCTGCACCAGATCCTCGGCGTCCGCCCCGTTCCTGGTCAACCGGAGCGCCGTGTTGTAGGCTTTGTCGATCAGGGGAAGCAGCAAAGCCTCGAACTGATCGTCGGCGGCGGGGTCGGTGCGGGAATCGGCCATCGTCATGGAAGTCTCAAAATAGACCCCGGGGCGACCGTTCGGCAGACCGGGAGCAAAACGGGGCGACCCGGCGTTACACCGGCAACGCCTTTCAAGGATCATGGCACCGATGACCGAGCTGGTGGCCCGGGGGCTGGAAATCTGGGGACTGGTTGGGCTGGCGATGGGCATCTGGCTCGCGGCCGGCGGCGCGGCCCGGCTCGACCCACTGGCCCGGGCCGGTAGCCCGGGCTTTCGGCTCCAGCTCCTTCCCGCCGGCGTACTCCTCTGGCCCTGGCTTCTGATCAGACTGGTGCGGGGCGGTAAGGCCCCGCCGACCGAAGTGTCGGCCCACCGACCCCGGCCGGAGCGGCGCCCGTGATCCGGTCGCTCCGCCGCCGGCATCGCGGCCTGGCCTGGGTGCTGCTGGCCGGTTCCCTCCTGGCGCTCGCGGCAGCCATCACGGCCCGGCCGGCGCCCCTTGGTCCCGGTCCGGTCGACACCCGGACCTCCCCCCGATGAGTGCCGGCTACGTCGCGGTCCAGTGGAACCGTCAGAAACGGATCTACGACGGGATTCTGGGGCTTTCGGTCGTCGGCTGCCTGGGGCTCTTCGCCGGCGTCACGTTCCTGACCCACCCGGCCGCCACCGCGGAGACCGCGCTCATTCGCGGCCTCGGGCTCACGGGCTTTCTCCTCCTTCATGTCATCCTGGCGATCGGCCCCCTGGCCCGGCTCGATGCCCGGTTCCTTCCCTTCCTCTACAACCGCCGCCACCTCGGCGTCACGCTTGGGGTGCTGGGGCTGGCCCACGCCGTGTTCGTCCTGATCCAGTACCACGCCCTTGGCAACGCCGATCCACTGGTCAGCCTCCTCGGCTCGAACCGGGACTGGAACAGCCTCCGCGATTTCCCGTTTGAATGGTTCGGCCTGGTGGCGCTCGCGATTCTCGGGGCGATGGCCGCAACCAGCCACGACTTCTGGCTGTCGGCCCTGACGCCGCCGGTATGGAAGCGCCTCCACATGCTGGTGTACCTCGCGTACGTCAGCCTGGTGCTCCACGTGTCGCTGGGGTTTCTGCAGGACGAGCGCCATCCAGCGTATGCCGTCTCCGTGGCGTTAGGCGCCGTCGCGCTCGGCGTCCTCCACCTGCTGGCCGCCCGTCGGGAGCGTCCGACCGACGAAGCCGACGACCGGGCGGACTGGATCGACGTCGGGCCGACCGGCGCGATTCCCGAGGGCCGGGCCGTGATCCGGGTGGTCGGCGGCGAGCGGGTGGCCGTGTTCCGCCATCAGGATCGCCTCTCCTGCGTATCCAACGTCTGCAAACATCAGAACGGCCCGCTCGGCGAAGGCCGGATCATCAGTGGCTGCATTACCTGCCCCTGGCATGGGTACCAGTTCCGGCCCCACGACGGCACGTCGCCTCCGCCGTTCGCCGACTCGATCCCGACCTTCAACTTGAAACTCGAGGGTGACCGGGTGCTGGTCCACCGCGTACCAAACCCGTCCGGAACCGCGGTTGAGCCGGTGCCCGTCCCCGGGCCGGCAGCGGCCTCGAATGGCCCGTTCTACCTCGGCTACGAGCCGAAGGCCAATCCCTCACTGGCCCGATTCGTCCGGGCCCGCCTCGTGATCGGGTTGTTGCTGGTCGGAGTCCTGATCGCGACCTGGGCCTGGGTCCAGGACGGCTACGCGGCGAGTACCTTCGAATATGGAACGACCCGAACCGTCACCGGTATCGTCCGGATGGACCCGTATCCGACCCTGGTGGTGGACGAGACCCCGCTGGCGCGGCCGGTGGCCCGCTACCTCCTGGCCGGGCTCGGCAAACACGGCGCCGGGACCGCGGTGGCCGGTCTCAGCGGCCACCGGGTTCGCATTTCAGGGACGTTCGCCTACCGCGACCAGAGCACCCTGATCGAAGTGGCCGATCGCGAAGATCTCGGTCCCGCCGCCGCCGAAGCGCCACTCGCGGCCAGAGATCTCGGAGTCTATTCCCTCGACGGCGAAGTCGTGGACAGCAAGTGCTACCTCGGGGTGATGAACCCGGGCCAGGGGAAGACCCATCGGGGCTGCGCGGCCCGGTGCCTGAGCGGCGGGATGACACCGCTGTTCGTTACCCGGGCGGCCGACGGGCGGGCCCTCGAGCTTATTCTGGTGACTGTCGGCATGCAGCCTCTCGCGCGGCCGGACCGAATGGCGGGCAAGCGGCTCCATCTGACCGGGCGCGTGTACGAACGAAGCGGGGTCTGGTTTCTTCAAACCGGGTCGGCGGGAGGCACGCCATGACCACGCCGCAGGGCGACCGTCGCCTCGACACCACCGCGCCCGCGTACCCGATCGCCCCGGAATCGATTCCCGATCGAGCGGTGGAGGCCGGCAGCTATACGGTCCGTTTCGCCCGGTCGGCCGAGGACCTCGACCGGGTCCTCCAGCTTCGGTACCGGATCTTCAATCTCGAACTGGGCGAGGGACTGGACGAATCGCACCAGACCGGCCGCGACGACGACGGGCTCGACGCCCGCTTTCACCACCTGATGATCCTGCACCGCGCCACTGATACCGTGGTCGGCACCTACCGGCTGCAGACGGCCGCCATGGCGCACCGCTACGGCGGGTTCTACAGCGGCCAGGAATTCGACCTTTCGACCATCCCCGCAGAGGTGGCCGACCAATCCGTCGAGATCGGCCGCGCCTGCGTGGCCCGGGAATACCGGAACGGACGCGTCCTCCAGCTCCTCTGGCGCGGCCTCGCGGAATACCTCGCCTGGAATGGCAAGCATGTTCTGTTCGGGTGCTGCTCCCTGACCAGCCAGGACCCGGCCCTCGGCCAATCGGTCCACCGCCACCTGGAAACGACCGGATCGGTCCACCCCTCGATCCGGGTCCTCCCACAGCCGGCCTGCCGCCTCGACCCGCCTGCGGGGGCCCCCCTGCCCGAGCCTTCCGTGCCCGCGTTGTTCCGGACCTACCTCCAGTTCGGAGCCCGGGTCCTGGGCCCCCCGGCCATCGATCGCCTGTTCAAGACGATCGACTGGCTGGTCTTACTCGATACCCGGGAGATAGATTCCGCGACGTACCGCTTCTTTTTCCGGTGACTATTTCTCACTCCGAGATCAGAGACGAAGTCTTCGGACGCGACTCCGGCGAGATCCTCCGCGGCTTGACCGGCCGGGGGGCGCTCCGCCTGAGCGCCATCGCCGCCTGGACCGCGGGACTCCTGGTGGTTCTCCTCCTTGGCATGTGGGCGGCCACGCCGTGGCCCAGATCGCGGCTCGGCTGGCGGAACCGGATCGTGAAACGCTGGGCCCGGGGCATGGCCTGGATCGTCAACATGCAGATGGATGTGGTGGGTAGCGCGCCGCCGGCGCCGTTCTTCCTGGTCGTCAACCACTTGAGCTACGTCGATATCGTTCTGCTGCTGGCAAACGTGGACGGCGTCTTCGTGGCCAAGCGGGAACTAAATCAGTGGCCGGTCGTTGGATACCTTACTCGCTTGGTCGGCACGATCTTCCTGAACCGCAACAATCGGCGGGACGCCCGACGAGTGCTCCAGGTCATCGACCAACGAATCCGCGAAGGCGACGGCGTCGTGGTCTTCCCGGAAGGGACCAGCGGAAACGGAGCCGAAGTGTACCCGATGAAGACCGCCATGTTCGAGTGGGCTGCCGAGCGGCAGTATCCGGTGCAGGTCGCCGCGATCCACTATACGACGGCGGACGGCCAGCCACCGGCGCGCGACGTGATCTGCTGGTGGGGCACGATGAGTTTCGTCCCCCATGTGCTCCGGCTCTGCCGACTCCCCGGGTTCACGGCGAACCTCCGATTCCCGGCCGAGCCGGTTCGGGCCGCCGACCGCACCACGCTGGCCGAATTGGCCCGGGCGACCATCGCCGGCCACTTCGTCCCTCACACGGCACCGGCCGAAGGAACCACATGATTGCCGCCAACCTGGATCTGCTCGAGCAGGCCCGCGTCCTGGTCGCCCAGCTCGACGACCGCCAGTACGGGTCGATGCGCGGCCATCACGCATCGGCGGGCGCTCACCTCCGGCATGTGATCGAGCATTACCAGTGCTTCCTCGCGGGCCTCCCCGTCGGGCGGGTCGACTACGATGCCCGGCGCCGAGACGTGACCATCGAGTCGTCAACCGCCCGGGCCCTCGAGGTTCTCGGTCAACTCGGACGGGGGTTTGATCAGGCCCGCAGCTACCCTGAGCACCGGGCCATCGATGTCCAGATGCGCTGCGCGGTGGACCACCCGGGCGACACCTGGGCCGGGTCGACGGTTGGCCGGGAGCTTCAGTTCCTGGTGAGCCACGCGGTCCACCACTTCGCCTTGATCCGGATGCTGCTCGAACAGGACGGCGTCCGCCTCGAGCCGGACTTCGGTCTGGCGCCCTCCACCGTCCACGCCCGAGCCGCCAAGTAGGTGTGCACCCTCAGCTGGGTTCCAACGCCTGACGGATTTCGGCTCTTCTTCAACCGCGACGAACGGCGAACCCGGGCCCGCGGCCGGCCGCCCCGGGTTACCCGGACGCCGGCCGGCGAATTCCTCGGGCCGGTCGACGGCGATTTCGGCGGCACCTGGATCGGCGTCAACCACCATGGCGTCGCGGGGGCGATCCTCAACCGATACGAAGACACCCCGCCGGGAGCGCTGGCGGGCCGCGTCAGCCGCGGCCTGCTCCTGCGTGATCTGCTGCTCACGTCGCGTACGCCCGCGGATCTGGTCCGCCGGACCCGCGCGGCTCGGCTCAAGGACTTTCTTCCGTTCACGCTGGCAACAGTCGCGGCCGGTCGTCCGGTGACCCTGATCGACTGGAACGGCCGCACGCTGCGAGTCACCAGGACCCGTCGGCCCGGCGTGCTCCGGACCAGTTCGGGCTCGGACCAGGGTGCCGCCGACCGGGCCCGTCGTTCGGTCTATCGTGAACTTCTCGGTACCCGCGACCAGCCATCGCCCGACGTACTCCGTCGGCTCCACCAAAGCCACCTGCCCCACCGAGGTCCGCTCTCCGCCTGCATGCACCGTCCGGAGGCGAAGACCCAGAGTTTGACCGAGGTCGCGGTCGGCCGCCGCCGGGCCACCATGTGGTACGCCGCCGGGTCGCCGTGCCGGGCCCGGCTGGTTCGGGCCGGCCGAATCTCAATCCACCCGCGATGACGTTCCGGCCGGGCCGAGCGTTAGGCTGGTGCTACCTGGCCGCCCTGGCCGCGTCGACCGCGGTGCGTCTGCTCCGTCCGTACCACGCCTCACCCACCCCCGACGAAAAGACGGTCACGGTCCGCGGGTCGGACCAGAGGCCGGTCCGGATCGCTTATCGCGACATGGGCCCGGCGGCGCCGGACGGATTGCCGGTCGTCTTGATTCACGGCAGCCCGGGCGACAACGGCGAGGTGAGCCGGATCGCCAGCGCGCTGAGTCCGATTCGCCGGGCCATCGCCCCGGACCTGCCGGGCTTCGGCGGATCCACAGAAACGGTCCCGGATTATTCGGTCCGGTCCCACGCGACCTATGTCATCGGGTTGCTCGATTCCCTGCGCATCCCCCGGGCCCACGTGGTCGGCTTCAGCATGGGCGGCGGCGTGGTCATCAACCTGGCCGACCTGGCACCGGACCGGGTCGCCTCGCTCACGCTGCTCTCCGCCATCGGCGGCCAGGAGTACGAACTCCTCGGCGAATACCATCTCAACCATGCCCTTCACGGCCTGCAACTCGCGGCGCTGTGGTTCCTCACCAATGGCGTGCCGCATTTCGGGGCCTGGGACGGCGGCGCCATCGCCTACGCTCGGAACTTCTACGACACCGACCAGCGTCCGCTCCCCGGCATGCTCTCTCGCTACCAGGGGCCTGCCCTCGTCGTCCAGGGCGACAAGGACCCGCTGGTGGATCCGGCGGTGGCCCGGGAATCGTACCGGCTGGTTCCCCAGAGCGAACTGGTAATGTTCGGCGACTCTTCCGCCAATCACTTCATGGCGTTCCAGCGGCCGGACACCCTGGCCCGGGTGATGGGCCGGTTCTTCGATCGGGCCGAGCAGGGGACGGCGGCGGTCCGGGCGACGGCCGCGCCGGACCGGATCGTCGCGGCGGCCCGCCCGTTCGACCCGATGTCGGTCCCGCCAATCGTGGGCGTGGCGTTAGGCGTCATGCTGCTGCTGCTGGCCGCCGCCACCTTCGCCAGCGAGGACCTCGCCTGTATCGCGGCCGGCCTGCTGGTGGGCCGCGGAACCCTGGGTTTCCTCCCGGCCGTCATCGCCTGCTGGGCCGGCATCGTTCTGGGCGATCTCTGGCTCTACGGCATGGGACGGTGCCTCGGCCGGCCGGCGCTGGCGCGGGCGCCGCTCCGCTGGTTCCTCTCGCCCGAGGCCATCGACCGCAGCTCCACCTGGTTCGAGCAGCGCGGCCTCATGATCGTCCTGCTGACCCGCTTCATTCCGGGCACCCGCCTTCCGACCTATTTCACCGCCGGCGTCCTCCGGACCGGGGCGTTCCGGTTCCTGGGCGCCTTCGTGATCGCGGCGACACTCTGGACGCCATTGCTGGTCGGCGCGAGCGCGCTGTTCGGGCAAGAAGTCCTGAACCGCGTCGACACCTTCCAGCGGATGGCGATCTCGGGCCTGCTGGTGCTCGCGCTCATCCTGGCGGCGGTCTTCAAGATTCTGGTGCCCCTCGCCAGCTGGAGAGGGCGGCGGCTGTTGCTGTCGCGGTGGCGCCGGCTGACCGGCTGGGAGTTCTGGCCCCGGTGGGCGTTCTATCCGCCGATCGTACTCCATATCCTGTGGCTCACCATCCGCCATCGGCGGCTTACCCTGTTCACCGCCGTGAATCCGGCGATTCCCGGCGGCGGCTTCGTCGGCGAATCGAAGGCTCAGATTCTTACCGGCCTGGCCCATGCGCCGAAGCGAGTGGCCCGCTGGCGGCTGATCGATACGCCGTCGTTCTCGGCCCGCCTGGCGGCGCTCGAGGCCTTCCGCACGGAGGCCGGACTTGGCTGGCCGGTGGTGCTCAAGCCGGACGTCGGCGAACGCGGCGGCGGCGTGGCGGTAGTCCGCTCGGCGGAGGAAGCCGAGCGCTATCTCATCGGGTCCGCCGAGCCGGTGATGGTCCAGGAGCACATTCCCGGCGTGGAAATCGGCGTCTTCTACTACCGACTGCCCGGCGAGCCCACGGGGCAGATCTTCGCGATCACCGACAAGCGATTCCCGACGGTCACCGGTAATGGCCGGTCCACGCTGGAGCACCTCATCCTCGCCGACGCCCGGGCGGTCTGCCTTGCCCGGATGCTGCTCGCCCGGCACGCCGGCCGCCTCGAGTGGGTGCCGCCGGCCGACGAGACGATCCCTCTGGTCGAATTGGGAACCCACAGCCGGGGGTCGACGTTTCTGGATGGCGAATGGATCCGAACCCCGGCCCTCGAAGCTGCCATCGACGAGTTGACGCAGGGATTCAACGGCTTCTGGTTCGGGCGCTACGATTTGCGGGCCCCCTCGTACGAGGCGTTTCAGGCTGGGCGGGATTTCAAGGTGCTCGAACTGAATGGCGCCACCGCCGAGGCGACCAGCATCTACGACCCCCGGAACCGGCTGGGCGATGCCTACCGGGTGCTGCGCCGCCAGTGGTCGATCCTGTTCGAGATCGCCGACCGCAACGTGGCCGCCGGGGCCCGGCCGGCCACGTTAGGTGAGTTGTGGCGCCTGGTGCTGATCCACCGCCGTTCGCTCCGATCGCACGTGAGTCTCTGACCCCGACTGAAGGATCGACCATGCCGCTGTCGCCCGCCCTGACCCGCACCAGCTGGGTCTGCCAGCTCATCGCCGCCGCCATCCTGGGGCAGACCCTGTTCTTCAAGTTCACGGCCGCACCCGAATCGGTGTACATCTTCTCCACGCTGGGCGTCGAGCCATGGGGACGGATCGGCACGGCGGTGCTGGAACTCATCGCCGTCGGGCTGCTGCTCTATCCCCGCACGCCCGTGCTGGGCGCGGTCCTGGCCGCCGGCCTGATGGCTGGCGCCATCGGGTCCCACCTCACCAAATTGGGCATCGAGGTCCAGGGCGACGGCGGCACGCTCTTCGGGCTGGCGGTCACGGTCTTCATCGCCGCCTTCGTCGTCATCGCCATCCGCCGGCGCGAGCTGCCGGTCATCGGAAGCCGGTTCTAGTCCCCAACCCTGAGGTCAGCATGGCTGAGCCCCAATGGCACGATCTCGGACCGGTCGCGGAGCTCCAACAGCGCCAGCTCCAGCAGCTGAGCGTCGGGCGGACCCGGATTGCCCTCACCTGGCAGGGCGGTCAGTTCGGAGCGATCTCGGGCGCCTGCAACCACGTCGGCGGCCCCCTGGGCGACGGTACCCTGGACGGTGAATATGTCGTCTGCCCGTGGCACCACTGGAAATACCACTGCCGCACCGGCCTGGGTGAGCCCGGGTATGAAGCGGAGTCGATTCCGCGGTATGACCTCGAGATCCGCGACGACCACCTCTGGATCAACCTCGAGGCCGTCACGAAACGGAGCCGGCTCCCGCATGAGCCGCACCCGCTGGCCCGTCCGGTGGTTCGCGCGCCTGGTGGCATCCGGGTCGCGGGCATCTCGACCACGGTGATGGATCCGGCCTATCCCCGGTTCTCGACCTCGGAGTGGCTGTTGCAGGCGGCGCTGGATCATGCCACCGCCGGCGGCGCGGAAACCCGGATGCTCCGGCTCGGCGACCTCAAGTTCCGCCACTGCGAGGGGTACTACTCGAAGTCGGCCCATGCCTGCACGTGGCCCTGCTCGATCACCCAGATGGATCCGACCGACCAGCTCGACCAGGTCTACGACGCCCTGGTACACTGGGCCGATGTCATCATGGTGGCGACACCGATCCGCTGGGGCGCCGCCAGCTCCCTGTACTTCAAGATGGCGGAACGGCTGAATTGCGTGCAGAATCAGACCACGATCCGGAACAGGGTGCTGATCCAGAACAAGGTCGCGTCCTTCATCGTCACCGGCGGGCAGGACAACGTCCAGGGCGTCGTGGGGCAGATGCTGACTTTTTTCGGGGAACTGGGTTTTCTTTTCCCCCAGTTCCCGTTCATCGCCCACTCGCGGGGCTGGTCGGCGGAGGACATGGAGAACAATGTGCGGGCCGTGCGGCAGAGCACCGACCTCAAGGAAGGGGCGGAGCAGCTGATGGAGCGCTCCCTCTGCCTGGCCCGTGACCTGGTCGAAACAACGCCGACCACCGAGTCGATCGCCCGCGGAGGGCGCAAGGCCCACCACCTGAGCTAAGGACCGTCATGTATCCCGATCGTCGCGAATTCCTCGGCAGCCGGGCTGCCGGCACCGCCGTGGCGGCGGCCCTGAACCTGACCCCGAGCACCGAGGCTCTGGCCGCAACCCAGCCTCCTCCGGACAGCTTCGACATGACCTGGTTCGACCGGGTCAAGGGCACCCACCGGGCCGTGTTCGACTGCACCGAAATCGAGAGCGGCGCCGGCGTCCTCCGCGCCGTGATCTGGAAGAACCAATACGCCCAGTTCCTCAAGGTCGCAGCCGACGACATGACGGCCGTCGTGGTGATCCGCCATAGCGCGATCCCGCTCGCCATGACGCAGGAGTACTGGGATCTCTACAGGGTCGGCAAAAAGAACAAGGTTACCCACCCCTTCACCGAGAAGGCCACCGACCGGAACCCGGCGATGCTCACCGTCGAGCACGGCGACCTGCCGGCGCCGATGGGCGGCCTCAACATCGACGGCGTGCTCAAATCCGGCGGCATCGTCCTGGCGTGCAACCTGGCCTTCGGCGATATCGTGAGCAACGTGGCCAAGGAAGACAACCTCGATCCGTCCGCGGCCCGGGCCAAGGCGCTCACCCTGCTCCACCCCGGCATTCTGCTGCAACCCTCCGGTGTCTTCGCGACCCTCCGGGCCCAGGAAGCCCGCTGCGCCTACCTCAAGGCGAGCTGAACGACGTGGACGTCATCCAGGCTTCGATTCCGCTGTTCTTCGCCCTGATCGGCGTAGAACTGCTGGTTGCTCGACTTCGAGGCCAGAAGCTCTACCGCCTGAACGACTCGATCGCGGACCTGAGCTGCGGGACCGCGTCCCAGCTGATCGGGATCTTCATCACGCTGGGCACGGTGGCGCTGTATAGCGCCTTTCACCAGCACTGGTCCATCCAGGCGCTGTTCAACGTACCAGCCTGGATCGACCGGAACCCGTTCCCATCCGGCGGATTCGACGCGCTGGCATTGGGCGCGTGGGGCCTGGCCTTCGTCCTCGATGACCTGGCCTACTACTGGGTCCATCGCTGCTCCCATGAGATCAACATCCTGTGGGCCGGCCACGTGGTCCATCACTCCAGCGAGGAGTACAACCTGACGGTCGCGCTCCGGCAGAGCAGCCTGCACGGCCTCGTCGGCTGGGTCTTCTACATGCCGCTCGCCATGCTCGGCATCCCGGTGACGATGTGGGCGGTCTGTCACGCCATCAACCTGATCTACCAGTTCTGGATCCACACCCGCGAGATCGACCGGCTGCCCAAGCCGCTCGAGGCGGTCCTCAACACCCCGTCCCACCATCGGGTCCATCACGGGGTGAACCCCCAGTACCAGGACAAGAATTACGCCGGCGTGTTCATCGTCTGGGACCGGCTCTTCGGCACCTTCGAGCCCGAGGTCGAGGAACCGGTCTACGGCATCACCAAACCGCTGGCGAGCTGGAACCCGGTCTGGGCCAACCTCCACGTGATCCGCGATATCATCCACAACGCCCGCCGGGCCACTCGCTGGCGCGACAAATTGAGAATCGTGTTCGGACGGCCGGGATGGAAGCCGGCCGAACTCGGCCCCTCGGAAACGCCCGGACCGGTCTCGCCGGCCACGTTCCACAAATACGATCCCGTCGTGCCGCGCTCGCTCAAGGCCTACGCCACGACACAGTTCGTCGTGGTCGTCATCGCGGCGACCGCGCTGCTGGCCCGGGCGGCCGCGTTGCCGATGACCCAGGTCATGGCGGGTGTGTTCTATCTGGTGCTGGCCCTGAGCAACATCGGGGCGATCTTCGAGGGGCGGAGCTGGGCGGCGCTGAGCGAGTTCGTGCGGCTGCTGGCGCTTGGCGTGGCGGTTGCCGTACTGGTGGCGGCCGGACAAGGTCCGGCGCCGTTACTGATGGGCGCGTTGGTCTTCACGGTGGGATCGGCGGGGTGGATACTCTGGCTGCGTCCGGTCTTCGCCAGGGCCCCGCGCGCGGCCTAGATCTCCTGACGCTGGAGCCGGCCCGAGATCTCCTTGAGCGACGACCAGCTTTCCAGCAGGTCCGGCAGGTATTCGGTCGAGGTGATGAAGGTCCAAAGATATGAAACGATGGTGTAGAGCCGGCCCGTCGTGAAATCTTCCAGATCGATCCCCACGTAGAGCACCGCCACGAAGTTCACCAGCAGCGATCCGCGGACCGACCCGAAGGCGAGCGCCC
>JANMXA010000217.1:0-9749 GCA_031394255.1 Gemmatimonadota bacterium | reverse complement strand
TTGTCGTATCCCTCCCGGTACCGCATCCGCTGAATCGACTCGTCGAGATTGTAGGCCCGCCCGTCGGGGCCGACGTCGATGACCTTGACGGTGAAGTCGGTGTCCTTGGCGTCTGAGGACACATACAGGGTCGGGATGATCGGCCCCGTGACCTCGGTGCCCTCCGTGAACGGTTCGGTTGTGTAGACGAGGACGTCGGGTCGGGATTCCGTCTCGCCCTGATCCATCGGGCCTGCCCCGACCGCATTTCCCTGGCAGCAGACGTTCCCACCGTGCGACATCACCGGATTCTTGGGGTCGTAGGCGAACTGGTCCGGCTTGTCTGTTTTGGCCGGGGTGGGGGACAGAGCGCCGTCACCGTTCAGGGTGTTGGCCTTGCCGTTGCTGGTCAAGTGGAAAGTCAGCGGGGCAGCGTCCTTCGGGGGCCACACGTCGGAGGTCCTCCACTCGTTGGCGCCCATCACGTAGTACCGGACCTTCGGCATGCTGTCCATGCCCCGGCTCCCGTCGTTCTTCAGGAACTGATCGAAGAACGAGAACATGATCTCCCGATAGCCAAGGCGGGCATCGCCCATGTCGCGTTCGCCGACCACGGTGTGTTCCGTGGCGCGGGTGTAGCCGCAATGCCCGACCGGCGCGATGATGGCCCACTGCTGGTTTGCCGCGGCGCCCTTCGCCGTCTTCCGGATGTGATTGTACATCGCCAGGTTCGGACCCACCGACACGTCGTACCAGGACATGAACCAGAGGCCGGGGATGTTGATCGGCATGGAATCATGCCAGAGGCCGCCCTTGTACCAGGCGGGGTCGTTCGGGGTTCGCTTGATCATGGCGCCCCCGGTCGGCACCGGCATCGAGTCGGCAAAGATGCCGGTGGGGCCGTCGACGTTCTTGATCAGGTCCTTGACCGGCAGATGCCAGAACGCTTTCGCCCAATCCACCGGTGGCGCCTGCTCGGCCAGATCGAACGACTTGGAGACCCGGATCAGGTCGGCCTGGGAGGTGTTGGCGGGGAACATCGGGCGGATCTGGTTCTGCTCGCCCATCAGCCAGTCGATGAAGAGCATTTGCACCGCGCCGCCCCGGTACCAGTTGCCCATCTCGTAGTACGGCCCGACCTTGCCGACACCGGCGCCGAATCCCTGAACGTTCATCGCCGCGAAGCCGGGGTTGCCCAGCGCGGCCACGGCCGGCTGCCATTCGGCGGTGGAGGAGCAGCCCGTCGTCCCGATCTTCCCGTTCGACCAGGGCTGGGTCCGGAGATAGTTGAGCTCGTCGTCGCCGTCGCTGATGGGAGCGCCGAGAATGTCGTAGTTCCCTTCGGCGAAGAAGTGCCCCCGCTCCTGCATGTCGACCCAGGCGTACCCTCGCTTGATCGCCTCCACGACATCGGACATGTCGCTCGGCACGCCGTTGCGGACATCCCAGAAGTTGAAGTTGTAGGGCGTCCGGACCCAGATGGCGGGATACTTCCTCGAGGCGTCCTTCGGGTAGTAGATGTCGGCCGGGATGCGAACCCCGTCCCGCATCCGGATCATGACTTTGCGATCGACGACCCCGATCGACTGGAGTTCGGTCTCGGTGGCCCACCGACGGGCCTTGATGCTGTCCGGGAGGGCGCCCCGCTGGGCCAGCGCGGCCTGGCGGCCGCGGGCGAGTAGAAGGAGGGCGACGAAGGTGTAGCGGGGGGGGTGGCGCATGATTTCGCTCCGGTAAACGTGGCGGCCGTTGGCGAGCTGGCAGTTTGAAGAATTGTAACAGACGCGTGACGAAAAACGCCCCTCCGTGCGATCTTAGTACACGGGCTTCCTAAGAGGATGGGGGGGCACATGGCGCAGGTCACTCGGACAATGACGGTTGCGATCGCATTGGGGCTCGGTTTCGGGTCCCAGGCTTCTGCACAGGTCCTGGCCGACAACGACCTGCCGCGGGCTCCTGGCCGGTGTAACCTCGTCGAGATCACCGTTCGCCTGCGGCTTGCCCATCCCCTCGGCGCGGCGAAGGCGGCCGGCCGCCAGTGTCTGAGCGAGTCAACCACGTGGGTTCCCACGTCGCCGATGGATCAGGCCCACCGCGTGGCGTGGCGCCGGGCCCTCGGCGCCCTTGCCGGCAGCGAAGACCCGGCTTGCCGACTGGCAGCGACCACGCTGGTCTGGCTGGAGCAGGTCGGGGCCGTCAGCGTCTGGGCCCGGGCCGACACCGCGGCCGGTTTGGTGTACTACGGGGCGTCCTACACCACCGAATCTACCGCGCCACTGGCGGTCCAGTTCTGGGCGCCGGCGTTCGACCGTCCGGTCGAGTGGCTGGCGGGCGCGATGGCCCACGAGGCGTTCCACGTCCTTCATGCCGAGGCGTCCGAGGACGACGCCCTCAACTTCGGCCGGGCATGCGTCCGGTCCCTGCCTAACGTCAAGTCGGACCCCACTCGGCAGCCGTAAAGGCAATCGCGCGGCGGTCGCCGACGGATCGGTCTGCCAGAGCCGCGATGTGGCCGACCCAGTTCTGATTCGTCTTCATGGGCAGGCCGGCAACCCGAAAGTTTGATCCGATGACCCGGCCATCGACCGAACAGGCAATCCGGTAGTGGCCCGGGAACCAGTTGCCGGGTTCCGGAAATCCGGTGACGCCGCCGAGGGACACGCCCTCGGTTGAGAGCTGGAGGCCAAGCTCGATCACCGGGACCGCATCGCTTTCCGCCCGACTGATTTCGCAATGGTGGTGCCCGGCGACCCCGAGTTGGGTGCCAACCGGTAATTTGGGCGGGACCCGGAAGTACAGCAGGGCGGTGGTCGCTGCATTGAAGTCCGACCGGGGTTCGACGGTTCGCTCGTCGAGGGTCGAGTCTCCCGCCCGGATTTCGATCCCGTCGGGAAGGAAGTCACGGAGGCTGGCGTCGGCGGCGGTGTCGACCGCGCTGTCCACCGGAGGGGTTGCGACGACCAGGTTGGCGGGGTCCGCCGCCGCGGGCGCCGGTGGCGAGTCCGGGCCCGGGCCCTGGTCGGCGGAGGGATGGCGGCAGCCGAGTACCAAGCCGGCCAGGAACACGAACCGCCACCGGGGAAGAATACGCATGGGTCCGCCGTTCGTCTCGGGGTCAGAACGGGACTATGACCTTGGGCCGCAATCCGTGAATCGGGCCACCGTTGAATCTGGTGATCGCCGAACTCAGGCGTAAGAGGCGCCTCCGTCCCGATGGCGGGACGGCCGACGTCCGCTAAGTTCCGTCGTTCTCCGCATATCCACTTCAGGAGCCACCCATGCGCTCATTGCTCGGTTCCGTCCTGCTGCTCCCGGCCTTGGTGTCCGGCGGAGCCCAGGCCCAGTCCGTCGATCAGGCCTACACCGCCAAGATCAAGGAGTACCTTCGAGACCCTCGCATCACGACGGAGTTGGTCGACCACCTGCCCGCGTCGTCGACGGTGCCCAGCCCGCTCAAGTTCCTCGGCCGGATCGTCGGCACACCGGGTGAGCTGACGTATGCCAAAGACATGTACCGGTACTTCGCGGCCCTCGACGAGGCCTCGGACCGGATCACGGTCTGGAACATCGGAAAGACCGAAGAGGGCCGCGACATGGTGGTCCTCGCCGTGGCGGATCCCGCCGCGATCAAGCAGCTCCAGAAGTATCGGGGCATGCTGGCAGCCCTCACCGACCCGCGGAAGACTACGGAAGAAGAGGCCCGGCGTCTGATCGGCACCGCCAAGCCGATCTACTGGGTAACCAGCGGCATCCACTCGCCGGAGACGGGCGGGCCGGAGATGCTGATGGAACTGGCCTACCGGCTCGCCGTCGAGGAAACCCCGTTCGTACAGACGATCCGGAACAACGTCATCACCTTCATCACGCCAGTGATCGAGGTCGACGGCCGCGAGAAACAGGTCGACACCTACTACTTCAACAAGACCCGCCCCAAGGACGCCTCCCGGCTTCCGCTCATGTACTGGGGCAAGTACGTCGCCCACGACAATAACCGCGACGGGATGGGGCAGTTCCTGGCGCTCACCCGGAACGTCACCCGGTTCTACAACGAGTGGACCCCGACCATCATGCACGACCTGCATGAAGCCCAGACCTATCTCTACGCCTCCACCGGGACCGGCCCCTACAACGACGCCCTCGACCCGATCACCATCGACGAATGGTGGCTCCTCGCCAAGACCGAAGTGATGGAGATGACCAAGCGGGGCGTGCCCGGCGTGTGGACCTACGGGTTTTACGATGGCTGGGTCCCCAACTACATGTTCTTCATCGCCCACACCCACAACGCCATCGGCCGGTTCTACGAGGTCCAGAGCTATGGGCCGGACACCACCACCGTCCGGGCCGGCGCCACTACCACAAGCCGCGAGTGGTTCCGGGCCAATCCGCCCCTGCCGTCGATCGCCTGGGGCCCCCGCAACAACACCAACATCCAGGAATCGGCCCTCCTGATTGCGCTCAACCACGTCGCGAAGAACAAGGAACTCTACCTCGAGAACTACTGGCTCAAGAACAAGCGTGCCGTGGCCAAGGGGGCCAATGGGCCGCTCTATGGGTGGGTGATTCCGGCGGGGCAGCGCCGGAAGGCGGACGCGGCCGATGCGGTGAACGAGCTGATGCGGCAGGGCCTCGAGGTCCATCGCGCCACCGGGGCATTCACCGCCGGCAAGCTCAAGGTCGAAGCCGGGGACTATGTGATTCGTGGTGATCAGCCCTATCGTACCATCGCCGACATGTATTTCCCGGTGCAGAACTACGCCCCGGCCAATCCACGGCCCTACGACGACACCGGTTGGACCTTCCCGCTGATGCGGAACGTCAAGGTCCAGCCCGCCTCCGACAAGGCGCTCCTCACCCAGCCGATGACCCGAATCGCCGAGCCGGTGGTGGCGGCGGGTGGCGTGGAGGGCGCCGGGGGCACGCTGGTGATCGACCACACCAGCGACAACAACCTGATGAAGTTCCGGTTCCAGCATGCCGCCGTCGCCATGCGCGCCGCCGAGGAGGATTTCGAGGCCGGCGGCCGGAAGTTCCACGCCGGCGCCTTCATCGTGCCCGCTGCCGCCCGGGAGGCGATCGAGCCCACGCTGAAGGCGTTAGGTATCACGGCCGTCGCGGTGGACCACGCCCCGACGGTCAAGTCGCACGACCTCGACGTGCCGAGGATCGGGTACGTCCACTCGTGGCAACGGACTCAGGACGAAGGATGGGTGCGGGCCGCGCTCGACACCTACGCGGTGCCCTACACCTATTTTGCCGACCAGAAACTCCGCGAGGGGAATCTCCGGAGCCGTTACGACGTGATCATCTATCCCCATGTCGGCGGTGACGCCATCGCCCAGGTGAACGGCATCGCCAAGACCGGCGGCCCGGCGCTCCCATACCGGAAGACCGCCACCACGCCGAACCTGGGCGTGCTTGACGAGAGCGACGACATCCGCGGCGGGATGGGGATGGAAGGACTCCTCGAGCTGGCGAAGTTCGTCCAGGCCGGCGGCACCCTGATAGTGGAGGGATCGACCTCGACCATCTTCCCGGCGTTCGGCCTCACCAGTGGCGTCACCGTGGAAAACTCCTCGCAACTCTTTGCCCGCGGCTCGGTGATGCGCGGCATCGTGACCGACCGGAAGAGCCCCCTCGCCTACGGCTTCGAGGCCCAGGTGCCGGTCTACTTCAACCAGGATCCGGTACTGAACGCCGGCGCCGCCGGGATTCCGGCCGAATTCGCCGCGTTCTTCGGCGGCGGGGCCAGTCCGATTCCCGGCGTGGGCCAGAACACCACCCCGATGGCGGCGCCCCAGCGGATGTCCGCGTGGGAGCCCGACTCTTCCGAATCGGCAGCCCCCAAGCGTTCCGGTGGCGATGACCAGCTGGCCGAGTTCCGCCAGCTGGCGCGGGCGTTCGGCCTCGGTGGTGAGACGGCTCGGCCCCGGGTGGTGATGCAGTTCCCGGCCAATCCGAACGACATGCTTCTCTCGGGCACGCTGGCCGGCGGCCAGGTGCTGGCCAACAAGGCGCAGTTGGTGGACGCCACCGTCGGGCAGGGCCATGTCGTGATGTTCGCCATCAGGCCGTTCTGGCGGTGGCAGACCCAGGGCACCTTCTTCCTCGGATTCAACGCCATTCTCAACTGGAACGATCTGGATGCCGGGAAGGCACCGTCGGCTGGAGACTCTCACTGATGCCTGAGGTACAAACACTGAACCCCGCGTACCTCGCGGGGTTGTACCAGCTCGTGAACTCGAGCCCGTTCCCGGTCCACCTTCCGTTCCGGCTGGTGTCACTGGACCTGACCTGCGCCGTGATCGAACTGGAGGTGGCCGAGTGCCACCTCCAGCCGTTCCGGATCGTGCACGGCGGCGTGATCGCCACGCTGATCGACACGGCCACGTTCTGGGCCGCCTTCGCCCCGCTGCCTGAGGGCGACGGGCTCGTGAACGACGATCTCAAACTCAACTATCTGAGCGCCGTCCGCTCGGGCCGGCTGACCGCCACCGGGCGCCTGATCCGTGGCGGCCGGACCATCTCCTACGCCGAGGCCGCGATCACCGGGCCCGACGGCAAGATGGTGGCCCACGGTACCTCTACTCTGATGGCGCTGCCGGGCAAAGGCTTGCCCAGTTCGGTCAGGAAGTTTCTCTAGTCGCCGGTCCTCATCACAGGTAGCTCATCCACCAGCGCGGCCGCTCCGCCCGGACCCGGGCATACCAGCGGCACGGGAAGTAAAGCAGGCCAATGACCAGCGCGGTAATGGCGTAGAGCGCCGGCAGTCCGTGGGGATAGCCATCCGGCGGCGGCCCGGGGTTCATCGGATGGTTCGCGGTCATCCACGGGATCACGGTCCCGAACCGCGCTATCGAAAGCCCGACGAAGATCAGGTGAATGAGCGGGAGGTGCAGCAAGTAGTAGAACATGGGCACTCGGCCGAACAGCGCCACGGCCCGCCCCACGGGGCCTCGAACCCGGTCGATCACGCCTAACGCCAGCAGCACCGGGCCCATGGTCATCAGCAGGAAGTCGAGCGAGCCGGGATACTTGGTGGTGCCCAGGAACGAGATCCACACCGGACCGCGCTCGCCGCTCCAGGGGCGGGGGTCCCCGTAGCCGTTTGCCGCCCGCAGCACCAGGAAGAGGACCGTTGCCAGCGCGCCGAGCCGGAGGCACCACCGCACCCGGGCCTCCGCGGGAAGCACCAGGACTCGCCCGAATCCGTATCCCAGCGCCATGAGGCCCGCCCAGGGCAGCAGGGAGTACAGGATCGCCACCGGGAAGCCCAACACGTTGACCTGTCCGCCGAAATAGAGGATCTGCCAGAGCCACGCCAGTCCGCTCTGCTGCGCCGCCGGACCCACCGCCGCAAGGACACTGTCCGTGAGATTGTGGCCGGCCACGATCACCGCGCCGACCGCCACGATGGCGGCCCAGGGGAGCCGGATGAACCCGGCCAGCATCACCATGCACCAGCCCAGCATCCAGATCACCCCGGCCAGGGAGTAGTTGGCGTAATCGAAATTGAACGTCCAGAAGAACCGGAGCACGGTGAGTTCGAGCAGGACGAGCACCAGGCCGCGGCTCACCAGGAATCGCGACAGCGCGCCCGGATTGCCGAGTTTCCGGCCATGGAGAAAGGCGCTCGCGCCGCCAAGAAACACGAAGGCCGGCACGCAGAAGTGGGTCACCCATCGCGTCAGGAAGAGTGACGCCGAGGTACTGCTGCCCGGCGGGACGCCGGCGTAGACCCGGACGTGATCGATCGCCATCAGGAGCATCACGACACCCCTGACGATATCGACTGATTCAATGCGGGCCGAAGGCGGGGGCGCGTTGATGTCGTCCATGGTCGATCCTTTCTGCCGATCCGGCCAGAGCAGGCGTTTCAGGCCGTAGATAGTGTCGCCCACGGGCGGTGGACTGTCAAATCGGAGGCCGAGTCCCGTCGAGCGTGACGCCGAAAGGTGGTATCATTCGTAGAGTGAATATGCCCGCGTCAAAATCGCCCCGGCCGCCGGCGCCGGTCCACAGGCCACTGCCACGGGGGCCCGTCGTGCCCCGCGCCCAAACACCCGGTGCGCTCTCCCACCCCCAACCGGCGGGGCCGCTGATGTACCATCACTGTCTCTCCTGCAGTAGCCATCTGGGCCGGAACGACCTGATCGAGGAATTTCCGGTCGGCCGCCGGCTGGCCTTCGACCCCGCTCGTGGACGGCTCTGGGTCATTTGCCCCCGATGCGAGCGGTGGAACCTGGTGCCGGTCGAGGATCGGTGGGAGGCGGTCGAGGCGTGCGAGCGGCTGTTCCGGTCCACTCGCCTCCGGTTCTCGACGGCCAACGTTGGCGTGGCGGAGGTGCCGCCGGATCTCGGACTGGTCCGGATCGGTTCACCGCTCAAGCCGGAGATGGCGGCATGGCGCTATGGTCGCTATCTCAGGCGCTGGCTCCCAGGCCCCATCGATATCGGAGGGCGGATCCATCGGGTGGCGGATCGCGTGGTCGGTGTCGCGGCGGCC
This sequence comes from Gemmatimonadota bacterium, assembly GCA_031394255.1. Classification (GTDB taxonomy): domain Bacteria; phylum Gemmatimonadota; class Gemmatimonadetes; order Gemmatimonadales; family GWC2-71-9; genus SHZU01. The sequence continues at coordinate 1,264 of JANMXA010000217.1, read as the reverse complement.
AGAGTGGGCATTCGGCGGGACTATGACCTCGCGGTGTGGTTCAAGCTCAGGCGGCGGCCCGAACGGATCGTGGCGCTGTTCGATGACGACGGCGTTCCGCGTGTGGTTCGGGCCCGCCATCTCGAGACGGCGGAGCTCAAGCGCCCCGACCCCGGTGAGGGCTGGCGCCTCGTGGTTCGGCACGATGCCGGCACCGTGTCGCTCTCGGGGGACCACGGTCTCGCGGTGGCCGGCAAGCTGCTGGCGGTGCTGAACGGCAGTGGGGCGGGGGACGACGCCATTCGCTATGCGGTGGCCAAGCTCGAGGACGCGGCCAATCCCGATGGCTACTTTGCCCGCGTCGCCGCGATCGCGCTGCGTTGCTGGTGGGGGAAACGTCCCGACAATCTCCTGCCGGCCCCCGCCGCCCTGCCCGCGACTGACGCCGAGCGCCTCGCGCTTCATCTTACCAAGCGGTCGTTCTGGGGCCGAGGCGGGCTCGGTAGCGAGCCGGAGACGCCGTTGCCCCGGCTGCCGCTGGTCGATCGCCTGGCACTGGAGATGGCCGCCAACGAGGACACCGAACGCCGGGCGCTCGAGGGTGAGCTGGCCGGCCTGGAGCGGGCCTGGCGTGAGGCCGAAACCCTGGCGGCCATCAGCGACAGTCTGTTCTTCAACGATGGCTGGTCCGATGGCTGGGCGGCTGTCCCAGCCTGAATGTGGAATGGAGTCGTCCCATCATGAATGTGCGTCGTGTCATTGTGGTTGGCGCCTTGCTTATCGGTGCCCGGCGGGCCGAAGCCCAGTCGGTCGACCTCTCCCGCTACACCATGGTCGACCTGACCCACGAGCTGGCTGAAAACGGTCCCGCCTGGCCGGGGTCGAAGAACCCCTTCAAGCTCGACACGTTGGTGGCGAGCCCGACGGCCGCGCTCTTCCGTCTCACCCTGAACGAGCACTTCTCCACCCATCTCGACGCGCCCCGCCATGCCGCCGGTGGCGGATGGACCAACGAGCAGATTCCCCTCGATCGGTTGATCGTGCCCGCCGTGGTGATCGACATCCGGAAGGAAGCCGCAGCCAACCGCGACTATGCCTTGTTGCCGGCGGACATCCAGGCCCACGAGCGCGTCCACGGCCCGATTCCGAAGGGCGCGATTGTGCTGCTCCGTACCGGCTGGGCCGCCTACTGGACCGATCCGGCCCGCTACTTCGGTGCCGACACCGGTGCCAGGCCTCGGCTCCACTTCCCGAGTTATGGCGTCGAGGCAGTGAAAGTGCTGGT
>JANMXA010000216.1:0-21708 GCA_031394255.1 Gemmatimonadota bacterium | reverse complement strand
ATCATCTTGCCCATGACGCCGCCCGATGAATTGGCCGCGGCCATCAGGGTCGGATTCAGGCCAAGTTGCTCGGCGGTGATCCGCTGGAGGCTCCCGAACAGCACGTTGGACGACGTATCCGATCCAGTGAGCGCCACGCCGAGCCAGCCCAGCATGGTTCCGAAAAACGGATAGAAGGCGCCGGTCCTGGCAAAGGCCAGACCGAGAATCGCATCAAGGCCGCTGTACCGCGTGAGATAGCCCAGGGCCATCATCAGCGAGATGGTGAGCAGCGAGACCCGCACCAGCTTGAGCGTGGTGACGTACGCCCGCACCGCTTCGCCGGGACGGTAGCGGAGAATGATCGCGGTCACGAGAGCGGAGAGTAGAATCGCGCTGCCGGTGGCCGAAAGCCAGTTGAAGGTGAACAGGGCCGGCTCCGGCGTTGCCGCCATGACGACGGGCGGCGTCCGCTCGACCAGATTGTGAAGCATCGGCACCGGCCACTTCGGTGCCGAGATCGCGTTCAGGGCGCTCTTGACCGCCGGAATCCCCCACGCGAACACCAGTACGCTCAGCACCAGCCACGGGAGCCAGGCTTTGACCGGCCCCGGATTTGGCTCGGCCACGCCCGGTATCACCGTACGGGGCGCGGCGCCTTTGGGCCGCCAGACCCGGAGGAAGAGCGTCAGCCCGGTGATCGACGAGATGGCAGCCACGATGTCCACGAGCCAGGGCCCGTGGAACGTCGCCATCAGATACTGGGGTACCGCGAAGGTTACCCCGGCCACGAGCACGGCGGGCCAGATGTCCTTGAGCCCCCGAAACCCGGAGTACGCCACAATCAGCCAGAACGGCACGATCAGCGAGAACCACGGCAGCTGGCGGCCGACCTGCGCCGACAGTTGATGGAGATCGAGCCCGGTGACCCCCTGGAGGGCGATGATCGGGGTGCCTAACGCCCCGAAGGCCACCGGCGCCGTGTTGGCAATCAGCGACAGAGCCGACGCCTCGAGCGGTGCGAAGCCGAGCGCGATGAGCAGGCCGCCGGTGACCGCGACCGGCGTCCCGAACCCGGCCGCGCCTTCGACGAAGGCTCCGAAGCTGAACGCGATCAGCAGCAACTGGAGCCGGCGATCGTCGGTCAGCGCGGCAATGTTCCGCCGCAGTACGTCGAAGAGCCCCCGCCCCTGGGCCAGCTGATACAGGAACAGCACGTTGAGGACGATCCAGCCAATCGGGAACAACCCGTAGGCCGCGCCGAACCCCGCACTGGCGACCGCCGCGGACCACGGCATCCGGAGGATCAGAACCGCCAGCAACAGGGCCGAGCCAAGACCGATGGCGGCCGCCACCGGCGCTCTGAGTTTGAACCAGGCCAGCGACGCCAGCAGCGCCACCACCGGCACCGCCGCAAGGAGTGCCGAGAGGAGCGGATGGCCGCCGAGCGGGTCGTACACTTGAGGCCAGGGGGTCATGGACGGGCTCCTGGTCGAATGGGATCGGGAAGGCATGGAATGCCTGGCTCAATATCGGAGCGTCGGCCCTTGGTGTAAACGGTCCGGGGTTCCCCGCTCCGCGTTGGATTCGCCCTCCCTTGCGGCAAATCGGTTAACGGAGACGGTGTCCCCCGGAGCATGATGTCTCCGTCCTTTACGACGGAGCAGCACAATGGATTGGCAAGCAGGTATCTGGGCGGTCACTCTCTGGACCGCGGGGCGGGTTCCCACCCTCGTGACCTTCGGCCCCAGGCAGGTGACCGCCAGCCTGATCGGCGCACTGGTGCTGGAGCGCTGGGGACAGTTGAACGCATTCTTCCCGAAGGTGGTCGTCGACGAGTTCGCAGTGCTGCCCGATCGGTTCCGGGCGCTGGTCCACACGCCGAACCTGGCGGAACTCGAGCTGGCGCTGGCCTGGTTCAGAACCACGATCGTTCAGGAGGCGCGCCTCGCGGCACTCACCCGGTCCCCCGTCATCTGGGAATCGGGCCACGAGCTCCTGGCGGTGGAAACGGCCGAGGAGCTTCTCACCTGGCGGCGCCGAATTCGCGCCGGACGATCCCTCGGCCTCTCGGGCAAACTCCCGGACGGAGAAGCCGCGCTGGCCGGCCCCTCCCCGGGCTAGGGCTGCTGGCGGGGCAGGTCGATCGCCGGATTCCGGTTGAAGAAGCCCACCGGCTTGAGCTCGAATCCGTGAATTTCCATCGGCATCATCGGCCAGTCCTCGGGCCTTGGCACATGGTGGAACCCGAGGGTATACCAGGCCACGATGTCGGTGTTGGCGATCGGGCGGTTGGCCTTCGTCCAGTCGGGGAGCCCCTGCCCGGCCGGCCCAACGGTCGGGTAGTTCCCCGCCGCATAGAGTTCATCCGCGGACTGGGGCGTTACCCAGAGATTGTAGTCGGTGAAGCCGGCTCGGCGCCGCATCATGTCGTCGGGCGCCAGCAGACTCATGACGCCGTGTCCGGCGATCATGTACCCGACGGGGTCGCCATAGGCGCCCTTCACTGATGGGTTCACGATCCGCCACAGCTCCGGCGCGTTCATCGGGGAGTGGCGCTTGGCGTCGGACTCGGTCCGGGCCTCGAGGGTGTTCACGTGCCAGAGGCTCCGGCGCGGATTGGCGACCGGGAGGCGTTCGGTCTCGAGCCGGTCCACCATCAGCGAGTTGGCCGGACCGTCGACGTCGAAATCGAGCCGGAAGCTGAACAGGTGGGTGTGGTTCACGCCGACCAGGTACGGGGCGATGAACCGGCCGTAGAGATCATCCCGGGAGGCGCCCTGCTCCGCCGCGCTCCGGGCCAAAGCGCCCTTTACCTGATCCATGCCGGTCGCACCAACGTTCACCTTGATGGTACCGTCCTGCATGAACACCCAGTCGAACAGATAGTCGTAGTTCCCGGCGTTCATGATCATCCGGAGGACCAGATCACGACGGACCCGGCTCTCGGTCACGCCCTCGTCGCGGTCGTGGCGCCAGGCCGGCTCGGTACCCTGGCGCTCGAACAGGCAGGCGGCCCGCTGGGTTTCCTTGGGCCCGCCGTGATCACCGATCACCCAACTGTCGAAGTAGGTGGCATTGGCGGGGCAGTCGCGGCCCTCGTCGAGTCGGCTGGCAATCCCGCTGAATTGCGCGGGATAGGTACCCAGATCATAGAAGCCCTGGTAATTCCACGGCTCGGCCGGGTCCATGTAGGGCACGAACAGCTCCGAGAGCGAGGCCTGGTAGAGGATCGAGCGCTGCCGCCCGCCGTCGACATAGCCGACTTGCGACAACACGAGGCCGCGCCTCGCGTCGACCCGGAAATGAAACCGCCAGTTGTCCCAGGAAACCTGGCCGCCGTCCACCGTGTAGTTGTGCCCCAGCGGTTCGGACACCACGAGCGGCAACAACGGTTTTCTCGCCGGGCCGATCGCCTCGTCGTGATGCTCCCCGACCAGGCCGGCGCGGGGCCGGACCCCGGTGTCCGTTACCCGGACGATCTTCTGTTCCTGCAGGTCGGCCACCGCCTGGAGCCCCTCGATCGGCGACCCCCATCCGGACACCGAACCGCGACCGTCCTGACAGGCGACCCGCGCCAACCGATGGCCCCGCTCCTCGGGGGAGTCGAGATACCCATGATTGGCCGGGAAACAGAATACCTGGGTCAGATCCTTGATGCCGCGTTTGGCCAGCGCCGCCTGGACGTCGGGCCGGGCCAGCATCAGTTCAGTGACTCCCTGACTCTCGGCCTCGTGAGCCATGTATTGGCGGCCGGGGGTATCCCGCCACGCCAGGACCTTCCGCCCGGCAAGATCGACCACGGCCTCATACCCCTGCTTCGACTGCACCAGGTGCACGAACGCCTCTCGCCGGAACGGCTGCCCCGCCTTCCAGGCCAGGACCTCCGCCTTGGGCGGCTCGTTGAGCCCGACGTACAACAGCTTGGCGGTGGAGTCGAGCTTGCCGGATGCCTGGAGCACTTCGTACGCAGCCCAGTACTCGGATGGAGACAGACCGTCGAGCGGATGAGAGGAAGTCTGGGCCTGGGCGGCAGTGACGGTAACGAGCGCGGTGAGCGCGGTGGCGAATGATCGCATCCAGCCTCCAGTCAGTGACTAAGGCTCAGCGACCCGGTCGAAGGTCGCGGTGAGCCAGAGGTACAGGTCGGCGCGAGCCGCGCGCCGCGTGACGTCGATGGTGAAGTTCATATAGTCGGTGCCCCGGGCCGGATTCCACCAGCGGGCCCGGAAGGCATCGTACTGAACGTGCTCGAGTTCCCCCACGAACTCGGTTCCGTACTGGGCCACGAGTTTTCCGTTCTCGACCCGGACCATCAGATCCCCCCAGGCCGGGTGCCGGTAGGTGCCGGCGTATTGCGCGAGAGGGAGCGTTGGCGTCGTACCGGCCACCACGCCTTTGGCGCGGGCGCTGTCGGCTGCCTCGCCTGCCGCCGTCTCCTCCGTGACCTCCTTGCGGGCCCTTTCGCTCCAATCGACCGCTGGCCGGCCCAGATAGGCGTCGAACACCCGGTGCATCAGGGCCCCGGGGAGCAGATTCCCGTTCAGATTGGTGAGCACGACCACACCGACGCCCTGTTCCGGCATCAGGCCCACCATCGCGCTCATCCCGTCGATCCCGCCGCCGTGCTGGAGCATCTGGTAGCCGTGATAGTCGCTCAGGAACCACCCGATCCCGTAGCTCATGAAGTGGGCATCGGGCGTCATGTCGGCCCAGAAGCCTTCCCGGCGAATCACCATCTGCGGTGTGCGGGCTTCATCGATGAACCGCTCGCTCACCAGCCGCCGGCCGTCGAGGGCACCGCGCCCCAACTGGAACCGGAGCCATTTCGCCATGTCGGTGGCGCTCGAGTTGATGCCGCCGCCGGCCAGCGTGTTGTCCATGTTGCGCCACGGCACCGGAACCGGACCCGTGGTCCGGGGATCGTGCGGCGTCGCGACGTCGCCAGCGGGCGGCAGGTCCCGAACTGAGGTGGTGGTGCTCGTCATGCCGAGGGGAAGCAGAATCTCGTTCCGGAGAATCTGCTCGAGGCTGGCGCCGCCCGCGGCCGCCACCACCTGTCCCGCCGCGATGAACATGATGTTGGAGTAGTCGAACCGCGACCGCAGGCCCCACGTCACCGGAACGAACCTGATCCGCCGGACGATTTCGTCTCGGTTGAAGGCTCCGCTCGCCCACAACAGATCCCCGCCCGCGACGCCGGTGCGGTGCGTCATGAGATCGCGGACGGTGATGTCGTGGGTCAGCTGGGGGTCGGCGAGCTCGAAGCCCGGGAGGTAGGTCGTGGCCCGGGCGTCGAGATCCAGCCGCCCGCGGTCCGCCAGGATACCGGCGGCCGTCGCGGTGAAGGCCTTGGTGGCCGAACCGATTGCAAACAGGGTGCTGGCCGTCACGGGCTCCGGCTGTCCGACTCTCCGGACGCCGTAGCCCCGCGCCAGGACCACCTGCCCATCCTTCACCACCGCGATCGCGAGCCCCGGGACTTTCCAGGCCTTCATCGAACGCTCGACGTACGGGTCAAACCCTTCGAGCGGCCGTGACTGGGCATCCAACAACTCCACCCCACCGGCCCAGAGCAAGCCGGTGGCCAGGAGCCTGAAGAGCCTCATGCTCAATCCCCCGTCTTGTCGGGAAACGGAACGTCCACCGCCATTCCGTCCCTGGCAATGGTCGTTGCGGGGAAGAGCGCGGTGGCTTCGGCCAGCAATTCAGGAGCGTCGCGGTTGTATCGGGCGCTGATGTGGGTGAGCAGCAGGCGGCCGACTCCGGCGTCACGGGCCAGCGTGGCTGCTTCGCCCGCTGTCGAATGGCCGGTCTCGACCGCGCGAGCCGCTTCGTCGGCCCCGAAGGTGGCTTCGTGAATCAGCAGATCGGCGCCGCGCGCCGCTTCCCGGAGCCCCGGACAGGGGCGAGTGTCGCCGGAGTAGACCACGGTCCGCCCAGGACGGGACGGGCCCACGAGACCTTCGGGACCGATCTCGCGCCCGTCCGGCAGGGTCACCCTGATACCGCGATGCAGCTGACCCCACAGCGGGCCCTCTGGAATCCCGATCGTTTTGGCCAGCTCCGGCTCGAACCGGCCCAGCCGATCCTTCTCGACCAGAGCGTACCCGACGGTGTCCACCCGGTGTTCGGTCGCGAACACCTGGATTTCGTATTCCTTCCGCTTGAGCCGGTCACCCGGCTTCACCTCCACGATCTCGACCGGGAACTTGGTCCGCTCGAGTCCGACAGTGAGCGCCCCGCCGAGTATCCGCTGGGCGCCTTTGGGCCCGTACAACGTGACGCCGTCCTTCCGGTCGAGGAGCCCCATCGTCCGGAACAGGCCAATCACGCCCAGCATGTGGTCGGAGTGGTAATGCGAAAAGAAGATTTCGGAAAACGAGAACCCAACGCCATACCGCATCATCTGGCGTTGAGTGCCTTCACCACAGTCGAAGAGAATCATCTCGCCCTCGCGCATCAGCGCGAGGCCGGAAACGTTCCGTTCCACCGTGGGGCAGGCCGCCCCGGTTCCCAGGAATGTGACCCCCAGCATGGCGAACAAAGTAACCCCGCCAGGAGGGCGCCGCCGAGCCGGACGTCAGACCAGGACGTTCACCTGCTGAGCGATCCCGGTGGTGCCGTTCTCGTTGATGAAGATCCCCGACCGGGCGATCTGGGCCGTCGCCTGATTGGAAGAATCGGTCACGGTGTAAGGCGTGGCCACGGAGCCGGTGTAGATCGCGCCGACCCCCTTGGCGGCCAGGGTGGTCGCGGTGAGACCGTTGGCCGACCGATCGACCAGCGCGAGCTTGGCGAAGATCGGATCGCCCTCATCGATGAAGCCGTTCCCGTCCTGGTCGTACTTGGCCAATTCGGCGAACCCGTTGCCGGATTGACCAACCAATTCGGTCTTGGGGTCGATCTGGCCGTCCCCATTGGCGTCGATGCCCAGAACGCTGCCGCCCAGCGACAGGGCCTGTTGCGTCGCCGGAGCCGCGACAACCGGGGCGGCGGCACCCGAAGCCGCGACCACCGAAGCCGGACCGGCCGGCGCGGCAGGTACCGGTGCCCCGCCCGACGGACCGGCAACCGCGTTGGGATCGATCGTGCCTGTGGCCCGGAGGGAAATCGTCTCGGTCCGGGCATAGACCCGGGCCAGATCGAGCGCCTGGGTGAAGTCGATCTGCCGTCCATCGGCGGTGGCAACCGACCCGGACGCCCGGAAACTGGTCGCCTCCACCTCCCGGTAGCTCTCGGTCCTCGAGTATCGGAGATCGAACCGCGCGGGAGCTTCCTGCTCCGTTGCGGCTCGCTCCGACCCGCCTTGCGCCTCGGCCGCTTCGATCCGCTTCACCAGCGCGTCGATCTTGTCGGCAATCTTGTTTGGGTCTTCGGTGGTTTTTCCGTTGAGGTACTTCTCGAGCAGCTTGACCAGCTTCTGGATATCCCGGGCCTCGGCGTCCGGCCCGCCGGCGTAGTGGTCCTGATGGTCATGCCCACGGGCCTCGTGCCGCCCCGGCCCAACCCGGAACTGGAGCCGTTCGGTAGTCGATTGCCTGGCCTCGAAGAGGTGGGCGCTCGACAACTGGACATTGGAGGCCACGATTCGCATGGCCTCCACTATCGGATCAGATCAGGCCAACTTGAGGGATAGGGCTAGAAGGCCTTGATCTGGATCGTGATCTTGCCCGGATTCTTGCGGAGCTCGTCGATCAGCTTCTCGAGGGCGCCGGACACCCGGTGGAGGTCGTTGTAAAGCGACGTGTCCGTCATGAACTTCCCGATGGTTCCCTCCCCCCGATTGATCTTCTGGAGGAGGCTGTCGAGCCGTTGTGCCGTGACCGTGAACTGGGCGCTGCTGGCCGCGGCCGTCGTCATCAGAGTGTCGGCCGTCCGGAGGGTCCGGGCCATCTTTGCCTCCGCGACGGCCGAATCGACGCGGGCGGACAGCCGCTGGAGTGAGGTCATGGTCGTGGTGAGTTGGCCCACCGGCCCGGACCCGGTCGCCGAATAGACCGCCATCATCTTCTGCATCGCGGCGAGTGTGGCGTTCAGATTGTCGGCGAGCTTCTTGTTGGCGACCTGATTCAAACCCTCGAGGGCGGTCTTGGCTTTTTCCCCGAGATCGGCACCGATGTCCATCAGGCCCTGGTCGACGACGCCCTGAATCACCTGCCCGGGTGGCAGCGGCTGCGTCGAACTCCCGGGGTTGAAGCTGATGACCGCGTCCGACACCAGGCCCACCGAGGCCAGCTTGGCGACCGCATCGATCTTCGGCGCCACCCGGGGCGACAGGCTCACGGTCACGACGACTTTGCCGACCCGCTCGAACTCGATCCCCTCGACCTTGCCGAGACTCACTCCCGAAACCTTGACGACCGATCCTTTCTTGAGGGTGCCGATGTCGGCGAACTGAATCCGGACGCCACCACTGCTCTTGGAGAAACTGCTCCCTTTGAGCCACATGGTGCCGCCCACGAAGATCGCCAGGCCGGCCAGCACCAGCACCCCGACGGTCACTTCCTGCTTGTGGTGAAGATCCATATCGTTAGGCCGCTTCTTCGGTCTCGAAATCCCGTTCCAGGAATGCCTTCACCTTCGGATTATTCGACGCCCGGAACTCGTCGGGCGTTCCCTGCAGGACGATCCGCCCTTCACTCAGCAGTGCGATCCGGTCCGCCACCCGGAAGGCCCCCCGGACGTCGTGCGTCACCATCACGCTCGTCACGCCCAGTTCGTCGGACAGCCGCCTGACCAATCGGTCCACGATGTCCGAATTGACCGGATCGAGACCCGAGGTCGGCTCGTCGTACAGCAGGTACGTGGGCGAGCCCGCAATCGCCCGGGCGATCCCGACCCGCTTGCGCATCCCGCCCGACAACTGGGCCGGGAACTTGTCCGCGGTGTCCGGCGTCAGGTTCACGAGCCGGAGACATTCGGCCACCCGGTTCCGGCAGAAATCATCGTCGCCGAACTGCTTCTGGTTCACGATCCCGAGCCGGACATTCTCATAGACGTTCATCGAATCGAACAGCGCCCCGTTCTGGAACACGTAGCCGATCGACATCCGGAGGTGCGCCAGGTCATCCCGCTTGAGCAGGGCGACGTTCTTGCCGTCGACCAGAATCTGGCCGGCGTCCGGGTGAATGAGCCCATTGATGTGTTTGAGCAGGACACTCTTGCCGGTGCCCGACGGGCCGAGGAGCGCCACGGTTTCGCCGTTGGCGACCGTGAAATCCACGCCGTCGAGCACGATCTGCTCGCCGAACCGTTTCTTCACCCCGCGAAGCTCGATCATTGATTCAGCAGCAGCTTGGCGAGCACGGCGTTGAGCAGCAGGATCACCACGGAACTCGCGACCACCGCCGCCGTCGTGGCCCGCCCGACACCCTCGGCGCCTTGCTTGGTGTTGAAGCCCATGTAGCAGGAGATCAGGCCGATCGCGCCGCCGAAGAAGAACGCCTTGATGACCGAGTAATAGCCGTCGAAGTTCCGGTAGAACGCCTGGGCCCCGTAGGCGAAATCCTCATCGGTGATCGGCAGCACCTGCTTCACCCCGTACCACCCCGAGGCGACGGCGATGAAGTCGGCGATGATGACCAGAATCGGCACCATGATGAAGCCGGCCAGGACCCGGGGAATGATCAGGTGCGAGGCCGGCGAGCGGCCCAGACTCTCCAGGGCGTCGATCTGCTCCGTCACCCGCATAGTACCGAGTTCGGCCGCGTAGCGGGCCCCGATCCGGCCGGCCAGCACCAGCCCGACCAGCACCGGCCCGAGTTCGAGAACGATGTTGGTGACGATCAAGGTGCCGAGGACGTAGACCGGGAGGCTGGTCTGCCACTGATAGCCGGATTGGAATGCCGTGACCGCCCCGGCGAACGCCGCGATCACGACCACGATCGGAAGACTCCCGAGGCCGATGTTGGCCAACTCCTCGATAGTTCGGGGAATCCAGGTCCGCCAGTCCCGAAAACCGCGGCCGATCTCGACGCACATCATGGCAAAGCGCCCGAGGTGGGCCAGACCGCCCAGGATACCTCGGCCTACCACCCTCGGGATTTCGAGCACGGCACTGGCCATGCCTGTATCTTGCCCCCCCATGCCGTCGAAGTCCACCCTGACCGCGTTTCGCCGTTCGATCATCGCCTGGTTCAAGAAGCACGGACGCGACCTCCCCTGGCGCCGGACCCGCGATCCCTATCGAATTCTGGTGTCCGAATTCATGCTCCAGCAGACCCAGGTGAGCCGGGTCGAGGGGTTCTACCACCGGTTCCTGGAGTGCTATCCCGACCTCGAGACCCTGGCCCGGGCAACGCCCGCCATGGTTCGTGAGAGCTGGGAGGGGCTGGGGTACTATCGCCGCGCAGCCAACCTCCACCAGTTGGCCCGAACCGTCCACGGCGACCAGGGCGGCGTGATTCCGCAGGACATCGAAGGTCTCAGGGCTCTGCCGGGAGTCGGACGTTACACCGCCGGCGCCGTCGCCACCTTCGCCTACGAGGCCGCCCAACCGGCGGTGGACACCAACGTGGCCCGGGTCATCCGCCGGGCCTTCCATCCAAGAGCCGGGCGCCAGGCCCGTGACCAGGAAAAGCTCTGGAAGACGGCCCAGGCGCTGGTCCCCCGACCGGGGGACAGCGCCTGGAGCTTCAATCAGGGGATCATGGAACTCGGCGCGGTGATTTGCACCGCAAGGGAAGCGCGCTGCTGGGAATGTCCGGTCGTCCGCTCCTGCTCGACCGGACGGAGGACACTCAAGGCCGGCCGATCGCTCCCGCGATCAAGGCCCCCATCGCGAAAAGACCGCTGATAATCCCGAGCCGCGCCTGCCGCGCCCGCATCCGGTCAAACTGAGCGGCCTGTCCCACCGGATCCACCTGAGCAATCCGCCCCGCGTTCGGCACCAGGAAGACCAGCGTGACGACCGCCCCGATCAGCCCGAGCGCCTGCATCAACATCAACGCCGGGCTGACCGCCAGCGCCGCACCGGGCGAGCCGTACATCGTCAGGGTCAGGATCAACCCCGACAACAGGGTGCCCAGACTGCCGGGCAGCATGAGAATCCGGGAGTTCGAGGCCAGCATCCGGGTGACCACCGCCAGATTCTCGCGGGGCTCCCGTTTGGCGCCGATGCCGATGAACATCGACGAGAGACCACCGCCCAGCCACATCGTAATGCCAAGCAGGTGGATGAAGATCCAGAGGTGTCTCAAGGAACGACCGCGCTGAAAAGAGCCGGGTCGATCGGCTGCCGGGCGGCGAATCCGGCGTCGACCTCGTGCCAGTGCGTGATGTGATCCTCGCCGAGTTTCCAGCAGAGCAACACCAGCCGGTCATCCCTGAGGGCGTAGAAGTCCACCAGACCCTCATCGAACCCCTTGAACAGACAGCCGATCGATTCCAGCTCGAGGAGAAAATCGTTGATCCGGTTGGCCGCCCGGGTCACCGCCACTCGCGACGATACCAGGTCCGCCGTCTCGCCCGACTCTGCCCGGCTGCCAGCGGCGAGCATTTCGTAGCCCGACATCGCTTCGCGCCAGATATCGTACTCGACCCGGAGATCGGATAGAATCCGCTTGAGCAGCGGGAGCGTCCGCTCCGCTTCTTCGACGGTGAAAATGTGCACGTCCACTGCGATCCGCCCTCGCTTGGGGTCCACAATCATCGGTCCGCCGAGGGGTCAGGTCAAGAACCCATTGGCGACCATTTCCCGCGCGGCGCGGCGGCCCTCGTCCCGATACTCGTCCACTCGCTCGACCGCGAACGTTTCGCCCCGATGGACCCTGGGCCGCAGGTACAGAAGCGGGGGTCTGCCAGGAGTGGCACGCCAGAGTGCAACCTGCAGCGCGGTATTCGACGCCATCAGGATGTGCTGGGCATCATTGTGAGCCGCGAGTAGGGCCGGGAGCGACCGGTCGCGCGATGACTCGGAGTCGAACCCCGGGCCGACGTCGATCGCGACGACGTGGTCGGCCGGGAACCGCGCGGCGATCTCGAGTGCCAGCACGGCCCTGAGTCCGCCGTCAGCCAGCCGCCTCCCGCCGATCTCCACGGCCGGATAGAAGACCGGCAATGCGCACGATGCCGCCAGGACGTCTGCGAGCGGCGCGTCCTCGCCCCCGGCGCCGAACACCACCAGATCACCGGTGTCGAGATCGGTCGTCACCACGGACAAGGGCAGCAGCAGGTCGGAGAACCGGGCCACCGGCAGCAGACTGCCTAACGTTTCTCGGAGCGGCGCGCCCCTGAGGAACGACCGGGCGAAGATTCCCGTCACGAACGCCGTCCGGTCGATCGCGGCCACCCGCTCCCGCCTGATCGACCCGAGCCGGTGGATGGTCTCGTCCAGGGAGAGGCCGCCGGCCAGAACCGCCGCCACCACCGCCCCCATCGAGGTCCCGACGTACCGGGTCGGAACCAGGCCATGCTCGACCAGGACTTCGAGCGCGCCGACCTGGGCCGCGGCCTTCACTCCGCCGCCCGACAGCACCGCCGTCACCATACCGGACATCTAGGCCCGGCGAGCCTCGTACCGCAGCCGGGCCGCCTCGTAGCGGGCCTTTTCCTCCGCCGACTCGGCGACCAGGCGCGGCACCCGTTTCGGCGTCCGGTCCCGGTCGATCGCCACGAAGACGACGTGCGCGGTATGGGTGTGCCGGCGTTCGCCCGAGGCCACCTGCTCCGAAGAGACCTCCACCGTGATGTGCATCGAGCTGTTGCCGACGAAATCGACCGTCGAGCAGCACGTCACCAGGGCACCGACCGGAATCGAGTGATGAAAGTCCAGCCGATCGATCGACTTGGTCACCGCGGGGCCGCCGGCATGGCGGATCGCCGCGACCGCGGCGGCCTGATCGACCAGCGCCATCAGATCACCGCCGAACAGATCGCCCAGGATGTTCTGCATGTGCGGCATGATCAGCGTCGTCAGCTCGCCTCGCGAGTAGGACATCAGGCGGCTGTCCGGGGGAACCGCCGATGGACTGGCGCGGAATCGGTCGTTGATCATGACATGCTCACTTAGTAGTCCACCGGCCGCAGATAGAACTCGCCGATCGCCGTAGGCGAGAGCATCGCCACCGTAGGGAGCTTCCGCTTCCAGTGAGTCGAGTCAAGCCGTTTCTTGACCAGGGCAATCTCGGCCTCGGAAAACCCGAGCCCCAGGATGGCGGGCACGGCATAGCCCGAGAGCAGCCAATGGAGGATCTGGTCGGCCTTGGGGTAACTGATGCCGAAGTCGCCCTCGTCGGTCTGACCGGCCACCAGATCCGCCGTCGGCGCCTTGTCCACGATCGCCGCCGGCACGCCCAGGTGACGCGCCAGGGCCCACACCTGCGTCTTGAACAGATCGCCGATCGGGTTGACGGGCGGCGAGTCGTCGGCGTGCCACGTGAAATAGCCGAACAGGCGCTCGGTCTTGTTGCCGGTGCCGAGGGGAATCCCGCCAATGGCGGCTGAGAAATCGAACAGCGTGATCATTCGCATCCGGGCCATGATGTTGCCCAGCCTGGCCGGGGGCGGCCCATCCAGCGCCGCGGCAATCCCATCGACCCCCGCCGAGATGTCGATGGTACGCTCCTGGATGCCCAGGGCGTCGATCACCAGTTGCGCGTGACTGAGGCTCTCCCGGCTGGAGCTGCGGTACGGCATCCGGACCGCCACGACGTTGTCGGGCCCGAACGCTTGCGCCGCGAGGTAGGCCACGAGCGCGCTGTCCACGCCCCCCGACAGCCCCAGGACGACTTTGGTAAACCCCCGCCTCCGGGTGACCTCGTCCTTGAGGAACTCGACCAGCCACCGGCCGGTCAGCTCGGGATCGATCGCCAGTGGATCGGCACCGCCCCGCGGCGAAGGCGGCGGCGCCGTCCGGCCGGACCGGGGCGACCAGGTGCCAACGGTTTCCGGGGGACCGGGCAGGCGCCCGGTTTCGCGGCGGGCGATCAGCGCGTCGAGCAGATGAGGAAGATGGGTTTCGAGATCGGACAGCAGGGGCTCGTCCGCGCGGGCTCTGGAAATCTCCGCCAGATCGATGGACGTCACGGCGAGCGCGTCTTCGAAGATCGGCGCCTTGAGCACCACGACCCCGGCAGGATTGACGACGACCGACCCGCCGGGAAACGCCTTGCCGCCTTCGAAGCCGACGAGGTGGGCCACCACGACATAGACCCCGTGCTCCTGGGCGATCGCCTGGGCGGTCCGCTCCCATCGGACCGTACTGGCGGGCCGGCCATCGGCTTCCTCGGTCGGCTGGATCCCCCGCGCCGGACTGGCGCAGAGAATAATGACGACCTCCGCGCCGTCGAGGGCCGCCATCGCGGGCACGAGCGAGTGCCAGGCGTCCTCGCACACGATCACCGCCGCCCGGCCCCAACCGGTGTCAAAGGCCTGAACCGATCGTCCCGGCTCGACGAATCGTTCCTCGTCGAAGACGCCGTAGGTCGGGAGGAAGATCTTGCGGTGAACGTGGCGAATCCCGGCGTCTTCGCCGCCGAGGCGGGCGGCGAGGGCGCTGTTATGGAGGCGAGTGTTCCATTGCTCGTAGAAACCGACGACGACGTCAAGCGGCGGGGCCGCGGAACGGGTGTGCTGGTCAGTGAGGTCCGCGAACAACTGTTCGGCCGATACCGCGAGTTCCCGGACGCCACCCTCGACGAAATACCCGGTAAACGCGGTCTCGGGAAGGATGAGGAGATCGGGCACGTCTCCGGCAGCCATGTCCCGAAGTAGCGAGCCGAACCGTGCGAGATTCTCGCGGTAGGCGGCCTTGCGGGGACGGAACTGAGCGATCGCGAGGCGCGGCATGGCCGGTAAGCTAAGGGAGAGGTATTCTTGGCGCATGACCAGCCCGATCGCTGCCATCGCCGGTGTCGCCAACGCGGCGGCACCGCTGCCCAACCTGGTGACCGGTGGGCAACCAGGCGCCGGCCACTTCGAAGCCCTGAAGCTAGCCGGCGTCGACATCGTCCTGGACATCCGGGATCCGATGGAGCCCCGCCCTTTCGACGAACCAGCCCTGCTCGCCAGGCTCGGGATGGAATACATCAACATCCCCGTCACCGCCGTCAACCTCGACGACCCGACGCTGGAGCGAATCCTCGCCGTGGTCCGGGGCAATCAAACCCGCCCGATGCTGTTCCATTGCGCCAGCGGCAATCGGGTTGGAGGCGCCATGATCCCGCACCTGATGCTCGACCATGGGATGACGGAGGAAGCGGCTATCGAGGGCGCGATGCGGATGGGACTCCGGGGCGCCGAACTGCTGGAATGGGGGCTCGACTACGTGAGGCGGCACCGGCCCGCGTGAGGCGTTGCCCTGAAAGCCAAAGCGCCGTGGCAACTCGTGCCACGGCGCTTCTTTGTTACGGCCGGTGCGGCCGGTGACTTCCGCCGCCACCGCCCCCGCCCCCGCCGTTGTTTCGCGGGGCCGCACTGGAGGGCGGATCTCGCCGGGGCGCATCATTCCGGGGCGGATTGGCCCTTGGGCGGTCGTTGTCGCGCGGCCGGTCTCGCTGGACGTCGGGCTGCCGTTCCGGACCGCGGGCGCGGCCGCCGCCGAAATCCACCGGCCCGCGTTCACCACGGCCCCGATCCCGTTCAACGATCGGGCCCCGGTCCTCAGGCAGATTGACCCGCCGACCCCGCGGACGGTCCAGGTCTGGCATCCGCGCGGCCCCATCGACGCTGGGCCGAACTCCGGTGACCTCGCCCGGCCGTCGGCCGTCGAAGCTGCGGGGCCGGTAGTCGCCCGCGGGCCGCGAACCGCCACCCAGGGATCCCCCTCCAAAGCTGCCGAAGGGCCCCGACCGGCCTACCGCTCCATTGTTGCCGTTGTTGTTCCGACGGACGATGCTGTAACCACGGGGCCGGCCCGCCAGGAACGTATTCCGGTAGTTTGCGCGGCCGTACGACCCGGGGTAATACCCACCGTACCCGTACCCGCCATGCCCGTACCCATACCCACCATATCCACCGTAGCCGTATCCCGAACCCAAATACCAGCCGCCTGCCGGATAATACCGGCATCCGAACAGACTGACCCGGAATCCAGAGTCGCAGTAGTAGTCATCCCAGTAACCGTACGACCGGGGATACCACATGCTGCCACCGGCCACGTATCGATCCCGGTAGCCGTAAACCCGGTAGTCGAGGACGTCGTAGTCGAAGCCGCGATCAGTGGTGATTTTCTGGAGGATATCGGTGATGTCCGCCTCGGCATCGCGTGAGTCGCGGCCCAGGTTGAGGCGGGTGTAGTCCCAGTTGCCGGCCGCGGCGATCTCGTCGATTCGAAACGGGTCGGCCGCGATGGCGGCGTAGACCAAGCCGCTGCCGTCCCCACCCGCCAGGAACGATCCTCGATCGGCACGGCCGCGGATCTCGTACCGGCGGCCACCCTGGACCGCGGCGTCGTCCCGGGGATCGATCGGGAAGAGCACCCGGAGACGGCCGTCGGTGTCGTAATTGAAGATGATCAGATAGCCGTCGTCCCGGGTTTCGACTTGGACCTGAGCCTGGTCACCTTCCCGAAACTGACGGCCGCTGTTGATCCAGAGCTTGATCGGGGGTGCGGCGCCAGGTTCAACCGCCGGGGCGGCAACCTGGGAGACTGGAACCAACACCAACGTGGGGTCCGCCGACAGGGCGGTGATGAACAGACCAACGAGGGGTATCATATGACCTCCGGGTGATACTCAACTGCTGTTCGAGTTTCGTGCCACCCCGAACAGCCAGTCCAAGTACTTGCTACAAAGCAACTTGAGCCTTGCAAGCCGAGCCTGGAACCTGTCCCCGCCCGATGACACGTGACGCCGAGAAGCGACAGGCATCCCCAATCTACCCTCACGGGAGCATGGGCGGACTCTACCGGCGCTGCCAGTACATCCGCATTTCGGCGATCTTGTCCCCGGCCGTCTCGCAGAAAAGCGCCCCGCGGGCTTCAACCCATTCACCGGTCCGGCGGCGGCGGAAGATGACCTTGAACTCGGTCGAGAACCACGGGCCGACGGAAAAGATCTCACCCGAGGTCGCCGTGATTTCGGATTGATGGTAGGGTACGTCGGCCCAATAGGTCCGGATCGCCTCGTGGCCGGTCAACGGCTCGGCGAATGGCGTTTCGAGGAAGACAGCGTCATCCGTGAAGACCGAGAGAATGGTGGCCACATCCGCCTTGGACCATCCCTTGGTGAACGTGTCGATCAAGGTCCGGCCCAAGGTCCGGCTGTCGATACTGCCTGCAGAGGCTCCAGTCATGGCCTAATATTACACCTCCTTAACCCAACCCGTCATGACCAACCGCGCCGAACTCATCGAAGGGCTCGAGACCTCGGCGGCGAGCTTCGTCGCCGCCTTCCGGGGACTCGCCTCCGGCCAGTTTCACTTCAAACCGGGGCCGAACCGCTGGTCCATCGCGGAGACGGTTGAACATGTGATCGTGGCCGAGACCGGGTCAGGCAAGCTGCTGCGGGGCAAGCTGATCCGCGAGGAGGCGACGCCGGAATTGATCGAAACGGCCCGGGACGGGTACGCCAGGGTCGACCGCCGCCTGCTGAAGCGGGAAGGCGTGTTTCAGGCCCCGGACTTCGTGTTGCCCACCGGCCGGTGGACGACACCGGATGAAATGTCCGCGGCCTTCAATGAGACACGACAGGCCACGCTCGAGTTTCTCAGGGCCACCGCGCTCGATCTGACCCGGTTCGTGGCGCCGCATCCGGCCCTGGGGCCCCTGAATGGCGATAGCTGGCTGTATTTCCTGATTCGCCACTGCACGCGGCATATCGACCAGATTGACGAAGCGAAGGCCTCGCCGGGCTACCCGCGCTAGGGGCTTCGGCCCACGAAGGTCTCGAAGAAGCCGAGTCCGCTGTCGGCGACCACGGCCCCGAGCAGCCGGCCGCGGGCCCGGAAGGACCCCCGCATCTGAAGAAAGACCCGGTCACCGCCGATTCCGGCGGCGGTGCCCTGGGCTTCGAGGACCCTGACCCGGACCTCGAGCGTATCAGGTTCTCGAATCGCGCGCAGAACGAACGCGTCGGGCGCGGTGAGCCCCGGTACGCCCGCCACAGGATGAGCCCCTTGGTACTCGATCGCGCCGAACCGGAGGATCTGCCGGGTGCCCTGGGAGTCCACCGCAGCCAGGAAGTACGGCGCGGCCGAGGGAGCGGAGAGCGAATCCGACGTGATCACACCCCCATAGACCAGGCTGATGACCGCCCCCCGGGCCTGCCCCCAGTTCCAGACCGTGGAACGCCAGACACCCCAGTTGTGGTCGTGATAGGCAGCCACGTCGTCGAACCGCCGGCATTCGCCGGTCTCGCAGATCGAGCCCGTCGCGGTACCCCTCACGGCGGGCACGACGTAGCCGGAGAGATAGCGATCCCTCCGGAGCTCAACCGGCGGGAAGTACGCGTTAGGGGTCGGGCGCACGAGCAGGTCGAAGCGCACGGATCCGGTCGGTCCCGCGGCCTGACCGATGATGCGGTACCGTCCGTCGCGCTGCACCACCGTGTTGGCGCCCACGCTGAGATCGGCAACGGTCGTATCGAAACGCACCGCCTCCTGACGCACCCGGGCCTCGAATCGGGCCGGAGGGCGACCTCGGCGGTGTCGCGTCACCAGGAGCTGCCCCCCGCCTCGGCCTTCGGCGATCGGGCCCCCGACCAGATAGGTGATGTACCACCACTCGTCCGGAGCCGGCGCGATGTTGAAGTAGTGCCATTCCGCCCAGGTCGAATCCCGAACCGGCGGGTGAAAGTGGTCGATCTCATCGTACAGCTGTTGGGGCGTCGGTCTGGAGAAACGGTCGTCCGCCGCGGCGTCACGCCAGGCACCTTCCTGGACCGCCAACCCGGCGCCGACCGCTTCGGCAGCTGACGGCAGTTCGCCGCCAACGCGGAGCGGAATGAGTCCGCCGTCCCGCTCGAGGTACATCAGCTTGTGCTCGATCACCGGCGACACCGCCGCCACCACATCGTCGAGCCGCCGGCCGCCGATCAGCTGGCGCTCGAGGAACCGGGCCCGGTCGATCCCGAAGAAGAGCCCGCTCATCGAGCCCGTTCGGAGCCCTTCGAGGTCGATCCCCTCGGGCAGGACCGTCACCTGGCCGCCGCCGACCAGCGAGACGTCCCTCGACTGCACCAGCATCGCTTCTCCGACCGAGAGCAGCACCATCATTACGCCGGCACCCACGGCGTATCCGAACAGCAGGATCACGGCCCGGCCCCGCCGCACCAGGAGATGGCGGAAGGCGAGCAGCAACACGGTGCGGAAATCAGCGCCGGGTGATTTCATCGCGATCCACGAGTCCGTCGAGGAGATGGACGCGGCGGGCCGCCCGCTCCGCCAGGTGCTCGTCGTGAGTGACGACCACGAGCGTGGTCCCGTCGGCGTGGAGTTTGTCGAACAGTTCGAGAATCTGGGCGCCGGTCCGGGCGTCCAGTTCGCCGGTTGGTTCGTCGGCCAGGATCAGGGCGGGCCGGTTCGCGAGCGCCCGGGCGATCGCGACCCGCTGCATCTCCCCGCCTGACAGCTGGGTGGCTCGATGGTCCGCGCGGGCGGTCAACCCGACATACGCGAGCAGGTCCATCGCGCGGGCGGTCCGTTCGGCCTGACGCACGCCGGCTTCGGCCAGTGGGAGCTCGATATTCTCACGGGCCGAGAGCACCGGCATGAGGTGAAAACGCTGGAAGATGAAACCGACGCGCTGGAGCCGGAGATCGGCCAGCTGGGCGTCGGAGAGGCGCTCGATCGGCGTCCCCATCAGTTCGAGGTGACCGGATGTGGGGAGGTCGAGGCCGCCCAGCAACTGGAGCAGCGTCGACTTGCCGGAGCCCGACGGCCCGGTGATCGCCAGATACTCTCCGGCACCGAACGCGAGCGACACGCCTCGGAGTGCGGTGACGGGCTGCGCGTTCACGAAGTAGGTCTTGATGACGTCGCGCGCGAGGATGACGGGAGTCGGGGTCATGGTCATTCCGCGTCGGCGCGGAGGGTCTGGGCAATGGGTGCGCGGGCGGCGAGGTAGGCCGGATAGGCGGCGGCGGAAACCCCGGCGACCAGAATGACGAACGCCGCCAGCGCGGTGGTGTCCGGCGCGGGTACGAAGAACGAGATCGCCGCCGGAAGGCCCGGGAACGAGGTGAGAATCCGGTCGAGGAACCGCGCGGTGACGAGCCCGAGCGCAGTACCGAGGATCGAACCGATGACGGTGAGCACGGCGCCCTCCGCCATGACGAGACCGACGATCCGGGCCCGCCTCAAGCCGATCGCGCGGAGGACCGCGAACTCGCCGGCCCGCTCGTTCACGGTAATGGTCAGGATCGTGCCGACCAGCAGAACGCCCACGACGAGACTGATCGTGGCGAGAATGAGGGAGAGTTGCTGAAAATAGACCAGCCGAGCCCTGAACTGGCGGACCAGGGCGGCAACGCTGTTGACCTCGATGCCCGGATGCAGTGAGCCGATCCGGGCCGCCACGCGGTCGACGGCCGCATCGGCCTTCACCTTGATCATCACCATGGACGCGACGTCGCGATCGGGAAAACGGCCGAGTTGCTGGATGACGCGGAAGTTGGCGCCGAGGGATCGCTGGCCGCGGGCGTCGTAGAGCCAGCGGACCACGCCCCGGATCACCAGCATTCGCTCGGCGCCGGCGCGGGCGGATTGGGGATCGAGGCGGCCCAGCAGGGTCACCGAATCGCCGACCGTCCATCCGGTCCGCTCGGCAACGGGGTCACTGATCAGGAGGCCCGTGGTGTCGGTTGAGGAGAGATTCTTACCGGAGCGCACCTCGTAGAGGCCCTGATTGGAGGGGTCAATCCCGTACCCCACGAAGGTGACGAGCGAGTCCCTGACCCGGGCGTGCAGGGATGTTGCGACCACGGGGCCGGCGGCCGCAATGTCCGGATCCTGGTGCAGCCGGTCGAGCAACGGCGTGATGCCCGGGATCGTGGCCTCGGTGTCGAACGGCAGCGTTCCCTTGGGCGAGAGGCGGATCTGAAAGCCTCGACTCAGGAGCATCCGGCTGAACGATCGTTCCATGCCGCCGGACAGCATCACCATGTCGAGCAGCAGGGCGGCGGCAACCGCGATCCCCAATACCACCAGCGCGGTGCGCACGGGATGGCGGAACAGACTACGGACCACGAGGGCCCAGGTCATCCGGTCCTCCGCCAGAGGGCCAGCGGCCGGGTCCGGACCAGCCGGGCGGCTGCGAAGGCGCCGACCAGCACCCCGAGGCCAAGCGACAGGCCGACCCCGAGCAGGATGATGTCGGAGGTCAGGTAGGAGAAGACGAGCGCGGTCTCAAACCGACGCTGATAGACCAAGTTCGTGATCGTGCCGGCGACCCAGGCAAGGCCGACCCCGAGGGCCGAGCCGATGGCAGCGACGAAGGTGGCTTCGAGCACGAACGCCTTGAAGATGGTCAGGCGCCCGATCCCGATCATTCGCATGACGGCGGCGTCGAGGCGACGCTCCTCCACCTTGAGCAGCATGATGCAGAGCAGGAAGATGGCGCTGGCCATGATGGCGATCAGCCCGATGGCCCGATGAAAACGGCTCACCACGGCGAAGGTCTGCGAGGATTCCGACGCAATCGCGGCCGAAGGATAGGCCCGGTAGCCGAACGCAAGCTGGTTCAGGCGAACGGCCGCGCTGTCGGCCGCAACACCGGGGCGGGTGGCCACGGCGACGCGATCGACGCGATCACCGGCGCCGAGGAGCCCGGCGATCTCAGGGAGATGAAAG
>JANMXA010000215.1:0-3053 GCA_031394255.1 Gemmatimonadota bacterium | reverse complement strand
GTTTGGGCGAGCGCTCGAGGAGCAGCGGGAGCGGTCGCGGGCGGCGAGTGGGCAGCGCCAGGGTGGGGGCGGGGGCGGGGGCGGCCTGACGACCGCCCCCACGGAGGGGGGCCCGGGGGAGGGGGGGGGGGAGGGGTGGGTGGAGGTGGCGGCAGGAACTCAGCGATTCGCCGGGTATGCCAGCACGCGGGCTGAGTCGCGGATCCTGGCGTTCCGGGAAGATGCGGGGCGGGTGGACATCGTGCTCGAGGCCAATCCGTTCTACGTCGAGTCGGGCGGGCAGGTGAGCGACACCGGGGAACTGCTCGGCGCGGGGTGGTCGTTGCTGGTCGATGGGGTGCGGAAGAGTCCGCGGGGCACGGTGGTCAGCGGGAGCTGGACCTCGGGCGACCGGTTCGAACCGACTCTGGTGTC
This sequence comes from Gemmatimonadota bacterium, assembly GCA_031394255.1. Lineage (GTDB taxonomy): Bacteria > Gemmatimonadota > Gemmatimonadetes > Gemmatimonadales > GWC2-71-9 > SHZU01. The sequence goes on along the minus strand of JANMXA010000215.1, from coordinate 2,639 downwards.
GGCGCGGGTCGATCAGGTCCGGCGGCAGAACATCGAGCGAAACCACAGCGCCACGCACTTGGTGCACTGGGCGCTCCGGCAGCGACTGGGCGGGCACGTTCGCCAGCAGGGATCGTCGGTGGATCCGGAACGGCTCCGGTTCGATTTCTCGCATCACAGTCCGATCGACAAGGCGGCGCTGGCCTCGATCGAACGTGACGTGAATGAGTTGGTCTGGAGCAACGAGCCGGTGGTGATCGAGGAGATGGCCTATCCCGACGCGCTGGCTCTCGGGGCGATGGCGTTCTTCGCCGACAAGTACGGGGATCGGGTCCGAGTGGTGCGGATGGGGGCGTCGATCGAGTTGTGCGGCGGGACCCACGTCCGGTCGACCGGGGCGTTAGGCGTTTTTCGGTTCTCGGGTCAGGGCGGCGTCGCCGCCGGCGTCCGGCGGATCGAAGCGGTGACGGGGCCGGTGGCTTACGGGGCGATCGAACAAATCGACCGGCGGATCGGTGAAGCGGCCGAGCTGCTCAAGGCCAACCCGGATCAGGTGGCGCGGCGGCTGGAGCAGCTGCTGGCCGAGCGGGAAAAGCTCGAGCAGAAGCTGGCCGAGGCGCTCCGCCGGGGTGGGGCGGGCGACGAGGCGGAGCGGACCGTGGTCGAGGTGGGCGGGGTGAAGCTGACCATCGGAGTGACCGGCCTGGAAGACCGGAACGAGGTGGCTGACGTGGCCGATCGCTACCGGACCGGCGCCTCGGCGAGCGTGCTGGTGTTGTTTGCCGAAGGGGGCAAGGGAGCGGTGCACGTGGCGATCACGGACGATCTCGTGAAGCAGGGGAAGAAGGCCGGCGACCTGGTCAACCGGATCGCGGCGATCAGCGGCGGCAAGGGCGGCGGCCGGCCGGCATTTGCGTCGGCGAGCGCCGGGGATGTGAGCCGGTTCGGCGCGGCGCGCGAAGGGGCCCCGGCGGTCGTGGCAGAATGGCTGGCCCAATAGACCCGGCCTGGTTTGCCGCGCAGCTGGAGGGGGCCCCGCAGGAGCTGGCGGCGCGGGCCCGGGAGTTCGTTGCGGTGTCGGGCCGGCCCGTTGATCCCGAGACCCTGGCCGCCGCGGGCCGCCGGGCCCTCGACCATGCGGTGGGTTCGGCGCCCGACCGACGAGCGGCGTTGGACCTCCTGGCGGCCGACGCCCTCGTGACGCTGGCGCTGGCGGCCGCCGTGGAGACAACGCCGGAACGGCTGGCGGAGTTTGCGTCGGCGCTCCGGCGCGCCGAAAGTTCGGCCTCGTGATCGATCTCCACTGCCATCTGCTGCCCGGCGTGGACGACGGGTCCCGGAGCGTGGAGCAGTCGGTCCGGGTGCTGCAGACGATGGCGGCCGCGGGGATCACCGACGTCGTGCTGACGCCGCATCTGGACGCCAGCCGGATCTCCGAGGGACCGCCTCCCGCGCATGATGAAGCTTTCGCCCAGTTGTCGACGGCCGCGCCACCCGGCGTGCATCTGCATCGAGGGGCGGAGGTGATGCTGGATCGATCGCTCACGCCGCGCGCGGTGGCGACGCGGCGGATCACGCTGGCGCATTCCCGGTACGTCCTGGTGGAGTTCACTCGTCTTGTGGCGCAGCCGATGGCCAATCAGGCGCTGTCGCAGGTAGTGCGCGAGGGGTTGGTGCCGTTGCTGGCGCATCCGGAGCGGTATTCGATCTGCTCGCCGGCGCTGGTCGAAAGCTGGCGGGCCATGGGTGTCGCGATCCAGGTGGATGCCAACACGGTGTTCATGCCGACCGGCCGCGGGGCCCGGGCCCGGGCGCTTCTGGCCGAGGGGCTGGCCGATGTGCTGGCGGCCGACAATCACGGTGACCGGCGCTCGCTGGCGGAGCCGTTTGCCAAGCTCAGCGCGTTAGGGGGCGGCGCCGCGGCGGAGTTCCTGATGGTGCGGAATCCCGGAGCGGTACTCGCGGACCACCCTCTGGAGCCGGTGCCGCCGTTCGAGGTCAAGGTCTCGCTGTTCAAACGGATCAAAGGCTGGGTCGACGAGATGGGGCAATGAGCGAAGGGATCCGGATGGGCCTGGCCGCGCTGGCGGAGCTGGCCCGGGCGACGGCAAACCAGGCCGACCTGATCGAGCAGATGGCGGCCCGGTACGCCGCGACGCTTCGGCAGGGCGGGACGCTCTTCTTTGCGGGAAACGGCGGCAGTGCCGCCGATGCCCAGCACATCGCCACGGAGTACGTGGTCCGGTTCGTGGCGACCCGACGGGCGTACCGGGCCATCGCGCTCACGACCGATACGTCGCTGCTCACGGCGGCCGGGAACGACCTGGGCTTCGAGCAGGTCTTTGCCCGGCAGGTCGAGGCGCACGCGGGATCGAACGATCTGCTGATCCTGCACAGCACCAGCGGACAGAGCGCCAATCTGGTGGCGGCCGCGGCGGCGGCGCGACGGACCGGCACGCCGGTGGTCGCGCTGCTGGGTCGTGACGGGGGAGCGCTCCGGGCGCTGGCCGACCTGGCACTGGTCGTCGAGTCGGCGGAAACGAGCCGGATTCAGGAACTTCATCTGGCGATCGAGCATCTGATCGTCGAACGGGTCGAGGAGATGTTGCAATGATTTCACTGGCGGGCAAATCGATTCTCATCACCGGCGGGTCTCGGGG
>JANMXA010000214.1:0-4279 GCA_031394255.1 Gemmatimonadota bacterium | reverse complement strand
ACGCCGGGCACCGCGGGCAAGCTCACGGGCGAGGCGAAGAACGTGGCGATCGGGAGCGAGGCGGACTTTGCGAAGTATCGCGGGAAACTCGCCGGCGCCATCGTCCTGGCGACGCCGCCCGGTCCGGTGGGGCCGCGGTTTGCGGCCGACGCAGAGCGATTCAGCGCGGACCAGCTTCGGGCCCAGGAGCATGCGACGATCGGGGCGCCGACCGGGATCGACGGGACCGAGTATCGCTGGGATCCGGTGATCAAGACTTATCTCCCGGTCGGTGGTGTTGCGGGTGGCTCGGGGCCGTCGGCGGTCGACATCCTCAAGTTCTTCAAGAGCGAAAATGTCGGCGTGGTGCTCCAGGCGGCGCCGGGGCAGGACGGGACGGTGTTCGTGGATGGCCGGCCGGGCAGCCGGCAGGACCGGTCCTATCGCGGGGTGATTGCGTCGCCGCCGATGGTGGCCGTGGCGGCCGAGCATTACAACCGGATCTACCGGGTGGCGGCGCAGGGCATTCCGGCCCGGCTCGAGATCGAGGTCCGGAACGCGCTCGACACCAGTGTCACGACGGCCGACAACGTGACGGCGGAGATCGCCGGGAGTGATCTCAAGGATCAGATCGTGATGCTCGGCGGGCACTTCGATTCGTGGCACGCGGCGACCGGCGCCACGGACGATGCGGCCGGCGTGGCGGTGGCGCTCGAGGCGATGCGGATCCTCAAGGCGATCGGCGTCAAACCGCGGCGGACGATACGGGTGGGGCTCTGGAGTTTCGAGGAGGGCGGTGTGGTGGGGTCGCGGACCTACGTCCTGCGGCACTTCGGCTCGGCGGCCAAACCGGGGCCGGATTACGGGAAGCTCGCGGCGTATTTCAACGTCGACAACGGCGCCGGCCGGATCCGCGGGATCCATCTCCACGGGAACGAGCGGGTCCGGTCGATCTTCGAGGCCTGGCTCGCGCCGTTTGCCGACCTCGAAGCCACGACGATCACGATCAACAACGAGTTCGGGGTCGATGCGCTGGCGTTCGATCAGGCGGGGTTGCCGGGGTTCCAGTTCATTCAGGACCCGCTCGACTACGAGAGCCGGACCCACCATTCCAACATGGACGTCTTCGATCGGTTGCCGGCGGATGACATGCGGCGGAACGCGGTGATTCTGGCCAGCATGGTGTACCTGGCGGCGATGCGGGACGAGCCGCTGCCGCGGGAGGGGCGATAGGCCTGCGCGAGGCCCGGGCGCGGGCCCGGGCCAGCTTATCGGACTGTGATCACCGTATCGAGGACGTTCCGGACCCGCAGGACGTCCGGGTAGTACACGTTGTGCCACACCAGGCGGAGGCGCCTTCTTCCGGCGGCTAGTGCCGTAACCGTGAATCGGTGTCGAACAAAGAGCGGTTCGAGAAGGAATATTCCATCTGCCTTCTTGGTGTTGACGTCGACGGTTAGATCCCCGGCTTTGTCGGACGCAACCGCGTCGATGCTGAACCCGCCTTGGTTATAGCCGACCGTCGACTCGAGGACCACGGTTCCTCGCCTGATCTCGACCGTCGTGGAATCGGAGAAGACTCCGCTTCGCTCGCCGGAGGCGATAGTCTCAACCTTGATTGGCGGAGTGTCGTTAGGCCCAAAGAGCCCGCAACCGCCGACAAAGACCACGGCCAGACCGAACAAGCGGCGCTGTGTTCCCAGGGAGGCTCGATCCATCATGATCAGACCGATGTGATCGACGCGGTGTACCGGGCAATCCGCCGGCAGGCTTCGAGGAGCCGATCCTCGCCGGTGCCGAGAGTGATCCGCACGTGTCCTGCCCCACTCGGGCCAAAGCCTTCGCCTGGCGTGACGGAGACCGCCTCCACCTCAAGCAGTCCGCGGGCGAACTGCTTCCCATTCAGGCCCGTGCCGCGGATGTCGGCAAAGATGTACATCCCGGCGTCCGGCATCCGGACGCTCATGCCCGGCACTCCAGTCAGCGCCTTTACCACCACTTCGGCCCGCCGCTGGTAGGTGGCTCGGAGCCGTTCGAGGTCCGCACTGCCCTCGCCCACCGCCACCGTGCCCGCGTCCTGGATGAACTGCGCCACGCCGAAGAACATGGCCCGAGCCAGGTGGTCGAGGTGCCGGGCGAGGTCGAGCGGCGTGACGGCCCAGCCGCAGCGCCAGCCGGTCATGGCGTGGGATTTGGAGAGGCTCGAAATCAGAATGCCGCGCTCCATCATGCCCGGGAGCGAGAGCGGGCTCTGGTGGGGAAGCCCGAAGCCGAGCGAGGCGTAGACTTCGTCGGAGACGAACCAGAGGTCGTGCTTCCGGCAGAGGTCGGCCACGGCGGCGGATTCCGAGGCGGTGAGGCAGGCGCCGGTCGGATTGTGCGGGAAGTTGAGAATGATGCCGCGGGTCCGGGGCGTGATGGCGCGGGCCAGGGCGTCGGGTTCCAGGTGGAACCGGTTTTCGGGACGGAGCGGGATCTGGATCATCCGGGCGCCCGGGGCGCCGAGCACCGCTTCGTATGTCACGTAGGTCGGCTCGGCCACAATCACTTCGTCGCCCTGCTCGAACAGGCACTGGGCCACGCCGAACAGCGCGGCCTGGGCGCCGGGGAAGATCGTGATCTGCTCAGGCGCCACGTCGATGCCGAGGGTGCGGCGGGTGTGCTCGACGATGGCCTTGCGGAAGGCAGGCTCGCCGCGGATGGCGGAGTAGTGGGTCCGGCCGCTGTTCAGGGCCTCGATCGCGGCAGCGCGGATCGGGGCCGGGGTGTCGAAGTCGGGGTCGCCGATCGAGAGCAGGAAGATGTCTTCACCGGCGGCGCGGCGTTTGATGGCCAGGTCGTGGACATCCCAGGCGTCGGAGCCTTCGCCGGCGATTCGTTGGGTCAAGGAAGAAAAGCGCATGGGTACTCGGTGCGGGTTGGTTCGAGCGGTTGCCCGCCGGGATAGTTGAATCGTAATGCGCCTTCCACTTCAATCACAGCGGGTCGAAGGAGATTCCGTTTGCAAGCGTGGTCGTGTAGGGAAATCGTCTATTGACCGCCGGTCCAAGAATTCCCACATTTGCTGGTACCTCAACCTTCGGGGCTACCTATGCGGCCAACATTCCTTCTCCTCTCCGTCCTCGGGCTTGTCGGACTGTTGACGGGCGCGCCACACCGCGTTGCCGCCTCGTCTACACGCGAGTGCCTTGGGTGCACTAACGACAGTTGTAGCGGCGCGTGCGCCTGCTTCGCATCGTTTGGCACCATCTGCAACAATCGTCTAAACAAGAACTGTGGCGCACTTGGTTTCTAGGCCGTCGCCGTTCCGGCTCCGGAATTGGGCGCCGGGGACTGTGGCCGCCGCTCTTCTTGCATTGGTTGCGGTTGACCTTGTTGGCCAGGAAAGGACCTTCGCAGGCACTTGGCCGCGGGGCCCGGTGCGCCGGCTAGTATTGGCGGCCAAGCCCCGGTTCAACATTGGATCGGCCGTCGGTGCGGATCCGAGCCTGCTGGATGGGGTGACCGGCGTGGTTCGAACGGCTTCGCGATCGGTCGCGATCGGCGACGGTGGGAACAACCGGGTGTCGTTCTTCGACGACCAGGGGCGGTTTGTCCGGTCGGTCGGCCGGGCCGGCGACGGGCCGGGCGAATTTCGGCAGCAGCGATGGATGGGGCAATGCGCGGACGGTACGATCGCCGTGCAAGACGGCGCGCACGGCAACCTCACCATGCTCACCCCCAGTGGCGAGTTCCGCAGGACGGTCCCCCTCCCTCCGGACGCGAATTTCGATCAGGTGTTGTGGTGCTCAGCGGCTGGCACCCTGTTCGTCCTGGTGAATCAGCCCAGGGACGACGTGGCTCGGGGAAGCGAACCAGCCGTCCCAACGGTGCTGATTCGGGTGGCGGCGAACCGGACCGACACGATCTCAAGGCCAGGCGCGCGGGACTTCTACATTGGGCGGGGCGTTTCGGCCGGTACCAACATGCCGCTCGGACACGATGTGCTGGCGGCGGCCGGGCGGACCAGGATCTTCGTGTGCACCAACCACGAGGGCATGTGTACTGTGCTCGACACGACCGGCGTGACGGTCGGCACGTTCGTGCTCGACTATCCAGTACGGCCGGTCGATGCCGCGGGGTGGCAGGCGGCACTCCGCGATCACTACCTCCTCGAGCCGAGCCGGCGAGTCCGGAAGACCGGCGACAAGTTGCTGGCCGAGATCAAGCCCCGAACGACCTTCCCCCGAATTGACCAGGTGTTCGCCGACCGGACCGACCGGCTCTGGGTTCGGACCCTCGACAACTTCGGGACTCCATG
>JANMXA010000213.1:0-18811 GCA_031394255.1 Gemmatimonadota bacterium | reverse complement strand
CACGTCGAAGCCGATGTAGGCGTCGGCCTCGCCGAGGCCGACCTGGTTGGACACGTCGGTCGGTCGGGCGAAGATCTTGAGGTGGGAGACGACCGCGCCGCCCTTCTGGCTCAAGCCGGTCTGATCGAGACAGCGCACCGTCTTGCCCTCGAGGGCCGCGGCCGTGCCGAGGATCTGGTTGACCGTGACGACCCCGGTCCCCCCGATTCCCATACAGTACAGGTTGGCCGCCTCCGCCAAGTGCCGTGGCGGCTCGGGCAGGTCGTCGCCGAGGGCGAGCCCGACCCCGGTGGGTTTCCGTTCCGGCCTGGCCGTTGGCACGACGCTCACGAACGCGGGGCAGTGGCCCTCGAGGCATGAGTAGTCGGTGTTGCACGACGACTGGTGGATCCGGGTCTTGCGGCCAAATTCGGTTTCCACCGGCATGACACTCAGGCAGTTCGACTTGACCCCGCAGTCGCCGCAGCCTTCGCAAATCCGTTCGTTGATGAAGACCCGCATCGGGCGTTCGGGTGCCAGGCCGCGCTTCCGTTTGCGACGGAGGTCGGCGGCACAGTGCTGGTCGTAGATCAGGACGGTGACGCCGGAGATGTCCCGAAGCACCTTCTGCGCTTCGTCGAGCCGCTCCCGCTCCCAGCACTCGGCGCCGGCAGCCAGCTGCACACCACGGTACCGGTCCGTCTCGTCGGTGAGGACCAGGATCCTCTTCACGCCTTCAGCCGCCAGTTCGCGGGTCAGCTCGGGAACCGGGAGCACGCCATCCACGACCTGGCCACCGGTCATCGCGACGGCGCCGTTGTAGAGAATCTTGTACGTGAGCGATGCCCCCGAGGCGACGGCCTGGCGGATGGCGAGCGTACCGGAATGGAAAAGGGTGCCGTCGCCCAGGTTCTGGAAGATGTGGGGCGTCTCGGTAAAGAACGAGGCGCCGACCCACTGGGCACCTTCGGCTCCCATCTGGGTGAATCCGGCGCCGATCCGGTCCATCGTGACCGCCATGCCGTGGCACCCAATCCCCGCGGCCGCGATCGAACCCTCCGGCACCACGGTCGACCGGTTGTGCGGGCAGCCCGAGCAGAAATAGGACAGCCGCTGGGCCTGGAGACCGAGGGGTTGAACCGAGGGCGAAGTGGCGGGGGTAAGTCTCGCCGCCGCCTTGGCGGCCAGCGCCGGCGGCAGCCGTGAGCCGAAGCGGGCCAGGATGATCGCGGCGATCATGTCGGCGTCGAGCTCACCGTGGCCGGGAACGAGCGGGCGACCCGATTCGTCGAACTTGCCGGCGATCTGGGGCCGCTCCGTCAGGTTGTAGAGCACATCCCGGAGCTGCATCTCGAGGAACGAGCGTTTCTCCTCGACCACCATGATCTGTTCCAGGCCCTTCGCGAAGGTCCGGACGATCTCCGGCTCCATGGGATAGAGCATGCCGATTTTGAGGAGCCGGATGCCCGCGGCTTCAAGGTCCTCATCGGCGAAGCCCAGCTGGCTCATCGCCTCACGGACGTCGAAATAGGTCTTGCCCGCGGCCGCGATACCGAGCCAGGCCTTGGGCGAAGGTACCGTGATCCGGTTGAGGCCGTTCACGGCGGCGAACCGGCGGGCGGCTTCGAGTTTGCCCTCCCATAATTCCTGCTCGAGCTGGAGATTGTACGGCGCGAACAGGGTATGACTCTGGGTTGGCTGCCAGGGTTTGCCGTGGAAGGTGAAGTCGGGCCGAACCCAGCGGTGGCGATCGGGCGAGACCACCGCCGTCCCGAACTCGTCGGCCACGTTGGTGGTCATCTTGAACCCGACCCAGAGCCCCGAGTAGCGGGACAGGGCCAGGCCGGCGCTGCCGAGGTCGATCACTTCCTGCACGTTGCCGGGGAAGAGGACCGGCATCTGGGCGTCGAACAGCGCGATTTCCGAGGCCGAGGGCACCGTGGAGGACTTGGACGCGGGATCGTCCCCGGCGATCGCGAGGACCCCGCCGTTCCGGCCCACGCCGGTCAGGTTGGCGTGTTTGAAGGCATCGCCAGAACGATCGACGCCCGGCCCCTTGCCGTACCAGATCCCCAGCACGCCATCGTATTTGGGCTTGGGGAACTGGTTGGCGAGCTGCGAGCCGAACACCGCGGTGGCGCCGAGGTCCTCGTTGACGCCGGGTACGAACGTCACCTGGTGGTTCCGGAGAATCGTGCGGTTGGCCTGGAGCAGGAAGTCGTAGCCGCCGAGGGGCGAGCCGCGGTAGCCGGAGATCAGGGTTGCGGTGTTGAGTCCGTTCCGGCGGTCGGCCTTGTGCTGGTCGATCGGGATCCGGACCAGAGCCTGCACACCGGAGAGCGCAATGGGGCCCTCGTCCCGGAGGTACTTGTCGTCAAGTGCGAAGTCGGCCATGGTCGGAATTTATCGCGGGATGGCCTTGAGCGCCTGCTTGTCGACCTTCCCGATCGGCAGCATGGGCAGCTCGGCGGAGACCGTGAACCGTTTGGGCACCTTGTAGTTTGCCAGGCCCGTACGGCAATGACGCTCGAGCTCGGCGGGGGTCGGCGTCCGGCCGGGGTGAGCCATGACGAAGGCATGGCCCACTTCCTGGTAGAGCGGATCGGCAACCCCGATGACCGCGGCCATCGCCACGTCGGGATGGGTCTCCAGGACCTGCTCGATCTCCCTCGGGTACACGTTGTACCCGCCCGACTTGAACATCTCCTTCAACCGCCCGATCAGTTTGTAGGCTCCGTCGGGCCGGAGGACGGCGAGGTCTCCGGTCTTGAGCCAGCCGTCGGGCGTGAACAGTTCCTCGGTGGCTTCGGGCCGGTTCCAGTAGCCGCGGGTGACGAAGTCGCCCTGGACCTGAATCTCGCCCGGGGTGCCGGCCTCGATTGGTTCGCCCGCCGGTCCGGCGATACGGAGCGAGTAATCAGGGACCGGCCAACCGACCGAGTCGGCCAGCACGTCGATGTCGTCGCTGTCGAATGTAAAGGTGACCGATCCCACCGTCTCGGTCATGCCGTAGGCGTTGGCGACCTCGGGGCAGCGGGCCCGGAGGCGTTCGATCAACTCGATCGGCGCCGCGGCGCCCTCCCAGATGATGATCTGGACCGTACGGAAGTCGGTCGATTCGAAGGACGGATGGTTCACGAGCAACTGGAGCGCGGTCGGCACGTGCCCGAAGAATGTAATTCGCTCGCGCGGGATCGCCGCCAGCATGTCGGCCGGATCGAACTGCTCCTGGAATATCAGTGCTCCGCCCGGGACCAGGGTGTCGCAGGTGATGTCGCCGACGCAGCCGATGTGATTGATGGGCAGATTGTTCAGCGCCCGAATGGGTGAAACCGGCCAGATGGCGTATTGGACCCGGGCCACGTGGACCAGGCTGTAGTGGTCGATGATGGCGCCCTTGGGCCGCCCAGTGGTACCGCTGGTGTAGACAATGAGGCAGGGGTGCCGGGACGTGATCGTCGCCCGGCGGGCCTCGAGGTCCGCGCCGGCGCCAGCGGCGAGGAAGTCATCCCAGGCCTGACTTCGGGCCAGAGGTACCGGCCGGTCGAGGTGGACGAAGCGCTCGACGCTCGGGCAATTCCCGGCGAGGTGGCCGAGTTCGGCCTGATAGTCCCGGTCATCGATCCGGCTTCTGGCAAAGATCAGCCTGGGCGTGGCATCGTTGACCACGTAGTCGAGTTCCCGGATCTGGTAACGGGGATTCAAGCCCAGCCAGATCGCTCCGATCGAGGCGGCGGCCAGGAACGTGACGTAGAAGTCCGGATGGGGCGGCGACAGCGTGGCGACCCGATCGCCCGGCTCGATCCCGGCGGCGATCAGCGCCCGGGCACAGGCGTCGACCCGGTCGGCCAACTCGGCGAAATTCCAGCGGGCGGATCCAAAGACCATCGCCTCGCGGTCGGGAGCGTGCTCCGCCCAGTGGCGCGGGTAGTCACTGATCAGGGTGAGGCGCGGCGGCCGGCTGGCTTCGGGAAGGGGCCGGTGGGGCCGGCGGAACGAACCGGACACGTTGGTCATCCCTGGTGCTTGGATTCGATCCGGCGGTGGCCTTCGCCACTGACCCACAGGCCGAGCCATTCGGCGGCGAGGGCGGGTCGCTCGGAGCCCTCAATCTCGACCGTGACGCCGTACTTGCAGCGGATCTCCCCGGGACGGACCTCGTCCCAGACCAGCAGCGTGAAGTGGGCCCGGATCCGGCTGTTCACAGGTACCGGCGCGATCAGTCGGAGTCGGTCGAAACCGTAGTTCAGGGCATAGCCCCCGTCATCGGCGCCGGTGGTGTTGACCCAGCCCAGAGCGTGGTGGCTGAAATACGTCAGAAGCGAGGTGGTGAGAAAGCCGAATGCGATCGTCGTGCTGAACGGGCTCTGGGCCCGGCACCACTCGGGGTCGATGTGCATCGGGTCGGGGTCCAGGGTCGCGGCGGCAAACCGGTCGATCATGGCCTGATCGATCAGGAGCCAGGGCGAGGTGCCGATCGGCTGGCCGACCTTGTGTGCCATCGCCAGGAGGGCGGGTTGAGTCATTAGGATAGTCTGGTGAGGTTGGTCTGAATATAACGTTTGTTGTGTTTACCTGACCAGTCGGTGGATCCGGGTAACGGTTTCGTAGCGAAAGCCCGCGGCTGATGCTATGATCGGTCCAACCCCTTCACCGTCGAACCATGGACCAGAATTTCGTTTCCCGCGAACGCGACCGGCTCCTCAAGGAGCTGACTGACTTCCTGGCGATTCCCAGCATCAGCGCTCTTCCTGACCACGCCCCCGATTGCCGCAAGGCGGCGGGCTGGGTCATGGACCAGTGTCGTCAGCTGGGCTTCCCCGTCATCGAACTGATCGAGGGGAATGGCCATCCGGTGGTCTGGGCCGAAAGTCCCCCGGTTCCCGACGCTCCGACCCTGCTGATCTACGGCCACTACGACGTCCAGCCGGTCGATCCGATCGCGGAGTGGACCACACCGCCGTTCGAGCCGACTGTTCGGGATGGCCGAATCTACGCCCGTGGCGCCGCTGATGACAAAGGCCAGGTGTATTGCCTGCTCAAGGCGTACGAAGCCGCTCGCGGGGCCGATGGCCACCCACCCGTCAACATCCGGTTTCTGATCGAGGGTGAAGAGGAATGCGGCGGTTCGGTGATCACCGAGCTCCTCGAGCGGGAGCCCGAGCGGGCCCGGGCCGATGCGATTCTGATCTGCGACATGTCGTATTTCGATGTCGGCTGGCCGGCGGTGTACACCGCGCTGCGGGGGCTCTGCTACGCCGAGATCCACGTGCGCACCGCCGAGCGGGATCTGCATTCCGGGACCTATGGCGGCACGGCGCCGAACGCCATGGAGACGCTGGCCCGCCTGCTCAGCGACCTCAAGAACCGGTCCGGGAAGATCAACCTTCCCAAGCTCTACAAGTCGGTCAAGCGCCCGACCCGCCACGAACTGAAGGCCTGGCGGGAGCTCCCCTTCGACGAAAAGCGGTTTCTCAAGGAGGAAGTTACGGGCAAGGCGCTGACGGGGATCCAGAAGGCGTCGGTGCTCGAGCGGATGTGGGCGCTCCCCACCTTCGAGATCCACGGGATCAAGGGCGGCTTCGTCGGCGAGGGCGCCAAGACCGTGATTCCGGCCGCCGCCATGGCCAAGGTGAGTCTCAGGCTGGTGCCGGGGCTTTCGTTCGAGAAGGTCGGCAAGTGGCTGACCAAGACGGTGCAGAAGCTGGCGCCGAAATGGGCCGATGTCGAAGTCCGGATCCTGCATGGCGGCGACCCGGTCCAGGTGGACATCGATCACCCGGCGTTCGGGTTGCTGAACCAGGCGTTCACCGAGGTCGTGGGCCGTGGTACGGTGCCGGTGCGGGCGGGCGGGTCGATTCCGGTGGTGACGCAGTTCGCCAAGTCCGGTTCGCCGGTCATCCTGACCGGGATCGGCCTTCCGGATGACGGTCTGCATTCGCCGAACGAAAAGCTCGACCTGCAACAATTGTGGGAAGGGATCGACGTGTTCGCGAGGTTCTACGAGAAATTCGCGGAGCTGCCCAGGGCCTAACGGTCGGGCCTGGTCCTGACGATTTCGGCGGCGACATCGGGATAGGTCGCGATGGTGTGGCTCCGGTAGTACACGCCGCCCTGACCGGTCGCGGTGTTGATCTGGAGCGCATTCGACTTCCTGAGCGGCATGTGGCAGTCGATGCAGGCGCTCTTGAGCCTGGCCCCGATCCCGGCCGAGGCCGGGTGCTGGACGTCCTGGTGACAGGCGAGGCATTTCTCGGCCAGCGCCGTCAAGTCTCGCTCGGGGCGGTGGACGTTGTGGCAGGTCGAGCAGGTCATTCCCGGGCTGCTGCGGAAACAGCGGCTCCGGCGCAGCAGTTCGATCTGATTGCCGTGGACGTCCGGCGTCGGATTGTCCCGGTCCGCGGCCGGCGCGAAATAGTTGTCGAGCGGCTGACCGGGCCGGTAGGTAAAGGCCGGTGCTTTGAGGTTCCTCGCTCCCGAATGACAGAGGCCGCAGTTGTCGAGTTTCCGGTCCTGAGTGAGGCGGCCCGGGTTGATGATCGACCGGCCGACCTTCTCGCCGGTATGTTTCGCGTGGTACTCCACGTGCGCCGTTCCGTCGCCATGGCACTTCCTGCAGGTAATCCCCAGTCGATAGTTGTCTGAGTACACCGCGGTTCCGCCGTTCTCGACCACGTCGAATGCCGTGGTGTGGCACTCGAGGCATCGAGGTGGAATGAGCCGGGTGAAGTCGACCTGCCCGTCCTGGTATCCCGGGCTGTTGATCCACTGATTGGCGGTCGTCAGATAGGAGACCGGCAACTCGAACAGCAGTCCGTGGTACCAGTAGAGATAGGACTGCCCCTTGCGTCCCGATCCGATCACCAGGTCCAGCGGCTCGGTTCGGGAGAGGCCCCGGGCCGAATCCGAGGCGGTGAGGGTCGGCCGCCCCTCGCGCATGGCCATCAGGAAAGACACCCCGGCGCGGCCAGTGGAAAGGCGCCCATGGGCGGCGTCGAGTGGTCCACGCACCGTGGTCGAGTCGCCGACGGCCGAGGTTCGGTAGTGCGCGGTCGTGAGGTAGGTCTGGACCGCTTCCTGGTGACAGGGCCGGCAGGTCTCGGCTTCGTTCGGGGGGCCCATGGCCGTTTCGCTGGCCGTGGCACGGCAGCCGGCCGCGATCGGGATCAGCAGGACGAGGCCGGCGGTCCGGATGGCGGCTCCGATGCCTAACGCTCGCCTTCGGGGATGACGCGTTTGTGGCCGCCGGAATATCGGGATTCGGTCCGCGCGTGGAGCTCATCCACGCCGATGAGGGCCCGGACTGAGACGATGATGCCGGCCACCACGTCGTCGGCCCAGTAATCGTCCGGGCGCTCGGGCCTGGGCAGCGCGGCGGCTTGTTTCTCGAGGAACCGGATGGCGGTGGCGATCCACTCGCTCTGGGCGCCGTCCACCAGGGACCATGACGCCGTCCCCCGGAGCTCGAGTTCGGCGAGTTCCGCCAGCAGCGCCTCGATGCCGTCGGTAACCGGGCTCTTTCGGAGTCGTTCTGCAATCTGACTGAGAATGCCGGCCCGCTCGGATTCCTGGGGCTCGGGCAATGGGGCGAGGTAGTGACGCTGGTCGGCCACCATCTCGGCCAGGCGGACGCAGACAGCCCGGATGGCCGGGGTCAGCGCACCGGGAGCCTCGCTTGCCCAACTCGACGCCGCCCGCAGAATGTCGCGGACCTTGTCGTCCGCAATCGGGGCGAGTTTGGCGAGATCAATTGGCTCCGGCATACCGCCGGATAAGATAACCGCGGGAAGCTAGCTGCGGGGGCCTCGACGCATCCGGAGGTAGTCGTCGCTGCCGTGCCGCTCCTCGGTCCAGGGGTCGCCCCGCATGTGATAGCCGTTTCGCTCCCAGAAGCCGGGCTCGTCTTCATGAAGAAACTCGAAGCCGGTGACCCACTTGGCGCTCTTCCAGAAGTACAGATGCGGGATGACCAGCCGGACCGGCCCGCCGTGTTCGGCCGTGAGGGGCTCGCCGGCGAAGTGGGTTGCGAGGAGGTTGCCGTCGCGGTCGAGGTCGGCCAGCGGCACGTTGGTCGTGAAGTCCGGGGCGCCATGGATCATGACGAACGTTGCCTTGGGATCAGGCTTGGCGCGGTCGAGGATGGTGCGAATCGGAACGCCGGCGAACTGATTGTCGAAGCGACTCCAGCGGGTCACGCAGTGGATGTCGCAAAGCACGTCCTGGCGGGGGAGGGCTGCGAAGGTGGCCCAGTCGAGCTCGAACGGGAGCCCCACCGCGCCGAAGACGCGAAACCGCCAGGCCGATGGCTCGATCATCGGGATCTGCCCGTAGTGCAAGACGGGCCATTTGCCGGTCTGGATCTGCCCCGGCGGAAGCCGGCGACTCGATGGGCGCACGTCGATCGGTATCATGGTGGCAAGTCAACGCCCCGGCGCCGGCTCCGGTTCCCTCGGGGTCAGGATCGATTCATCCACCCACGTCACCTCGCGTTCGAAGGCGGCGGCGAATCCGCGGGCCACCCGCTCCCGCGTGAGCGCCATGAGTGTCTCCGTCGGTCCGGTTTCCCGCGCCACGCTGGTCATCGTCACGCCATGGATCCCGCAGGGCACGATCAGGTCAAACAGATCGAGCGCCGTCGTCACGTTCAGCGCAAAACCATGGAAGGTGACCCACTGTTTCACGTGAATGCCGATGCTCGCGATCTTCCGGCCCCCGGTCCAGACGCCGGTGAAGCCCGGGTTTCGCTCGGCGGTGATTCCAGATTCAGCGAGGGCCCGGATCAGCGCCTCCTCGAGCTGGCGGAGGTACCAGTGGAGATCGGGGCGATGGTGCTCGAGGTGGAAGATTGGATAGCCGACCAGCTGGCCGGGAGCGTGGAGCGTCACATCGCCGCCGCGCTCGACTTCAAAGACCTCAAGGCCTCGGCGTTCGAGGGTCGCCTGGTCGAGCGGCAGGCTTGCCGCCTTGGTGCCGCGGCCGAGCGTGATGACCGGCGGATGTTCGACCAGGAGGAGCAGGTCTTCGTCCCGCAGACCGGTGCCCCGTTCCCGGCAAAGCCGTCGCTGCAGTTCGAGGATCTCAGCGTAGGGCCGGAGGCCGAGGTCGACGACCCGGATCACGTTCTTGCGGGCGACGCTGGTGAGGTGATCCGGCGTGCGATCAGGCCGGCAGCGACAAACGCGGCCATGGCAATGAGGCCGAGCGCCGGCCGTCCGCCGAGCTCATTCACCGGTACCATCAGCAAGGTGACCACGAACCCGGCAAAGAAGCTCACCATGGCGAGGGCGCCCTGCCGGTATCCATTCTGGATCGGGGCGAGCCGGCGCCAGGTGGCGACGGCCGAGGCGAAGCAGGCGAGCAGGGTGCCCCAGAGCAGAACGACCGCCGGTGGAGCCGAAAGGTCGATCTTCGGCTCGAGCGCGCCCTGGGCGCGGAGGGTGGCGACCGCGAACGCCACGCAGGCGTTCAGTCCGACGCTCAAGGCGAAGGAGAACGCCAGGGCTCCGAACGCCAGCCCGACGTAGTCTTCCTTGGGGGCGTCCGGCCCGAGGGGATGGATCGATTCCATGGGCGGGAATCTAGCCGAAGGGGTGTTAGCGTTCGAGTATGACCTCCAATCCCGGCCGGGGGAGTGGGCCCCTTCTCTTCGCCATGGCCTCGGGCGCCGTCCAGTCACTGGTCACGATGACGGCGCACCAGATCGGAAACCGGCTGCCGGAGCGGGCCGTGTTGCCGGTGATGCTGGTGGTCGGGGCCGCGTGGGGCGCCTGCCAAGTCGTGGTGGTCGCGGGCTGTATCGGGATGATGCCCTCGGGGCCGAGTCCCGGGCTGTCGTTTTCGGAGTTGCGCGCGGCGTTGGCACGGGCGGCCGCGCCGTTTTTCATGGCGCTTTGGGCCTGGCTCGGTGGCATTCTTCTCGTCGGAAGAACGTTGTATCTCGATCCCGAATTCGCGATCATCGCGACGCCGTTGTCCGGCTGGGTGGCCGGCGCCGTTGCCGTGGCGACGGTCGTGGCGTGCGCGTGGTCGGCGGTGCTGGTCGTGACCAGGAGTGGTGGAAGGCGCGCAGGCGTGATCGCTGTCGCGCTGCTCGGCCTCACGACGATCGGCTACTATGGGCTGGCTCCAGTCCTGTTCAGCGCCACCGTGACCGGGGTCCGGCCCTGAACCAGCAGCCGGCAGGTCTCGGGCGGTACAGCCCGCGCTACGATAGATTCGTTTGGTCGTTCACCTTGCCGGAGATCCCCATGGCTTCCTGCCGCACCGCCGCCCTCGCGTTGATGGCGGTGACCACCACCACTGCCGCCCAGCAACCCGCCTTCAACGTCGACTCGGTCCGGGCCAAGACCCACCTGCTCGAGTTCGCCGCCACAGAGGGCACCTGGACCAGTGTGGACGTCTCCCCCGACGGGCGGCGCCTCGCCTTCGATCTCCTTGGCACCATTTACGAGATGCCGTTCGCGGGCGGCGATGCCCGGCCGCTCACCCGGGGCCGGTCCTACAATCAGTTCCCGCGCTACAGTCCCGATGGGCGGAAGATCCTCTTCACCTCCGACCGAAGCGGGAAAGAGGAACTCTGGCTGCTCGACCGGACCACCGATTCGCTCGAGAAGGTCTCCAAGTTCGACTACCGGGCCTTTCAGGGCAGCTGGTCCCGCGATGGCCGATCGATCTACTTGACCGCCATGGACCTTGGGGCCCGCTACTCGGGCCACCGGATCGACCTCTACGGCTCTCGGACCGATCTGGTCCGGAACGGCGTCTTCGCCTCGCCGACCCATTTTACCGAGCACCCGACCAACGGCAAGGTCTATTTCAGCGAACCCGCCGGACCGATCTTCCAGTCAGGATTCCGGATCCGGACTTACGATACCAAGACCGGCGAACTCGCCGTCTATCTCGAACGGACCGGCGGCGCCGCCGACCCGGCCGTGTCGCCGGACGGAAAGTGGCTCACGTACGTTCATCGGGACGACCGTCGCTCGGTCCTCGTGCTCCACGAACTCGCCACCCAGAAGGAGCGGGTGCTCACGGTCCTCGACCGTGATCGGATGGAGTCCGGCGCCGGTGTCACCTTCGGCATCTATCCCAATACGGCCTGGACGCCCGACAGCCGCTCGGTGGTGGTGGCCTTCGGAGGGAGGCTCCATGCGATCGACACCGGCACGGGTGCAGTAAAGGACATCCCATTCCGTGCGCCGGTGAGCCGGGTGATGGCGGAGACGATCAAGTTCCCGGTCGAGCTGCCGGTATCGGGCAAAGCGCGGACCCGCTCGCACCGCTGGGGGCAGCGCACCGATCTCGGCATTCTCTATGAGGCTCTGGGCGACATCTATTTCAAAGACGGCGAGAAACTCACCAACCTGACCCAGAGCCCGCGTTCCCTGGAGACGAGCCCGGTCTACGATCCGACGACGCGAACCGTCTACTACGCCTCCTGGTCCGACGACAGTCTTGGCAGCGTCTGGGCCCTGTCGCTTGGCACAACGCCCCACCGTCCGGCGACTCGACTGTCGAGCAAATCGACCCAATACGGTTCGCTCACGCTGTCGCGGGACGGGAAGACGCTCGCCTGGCTTCAGGGCGGGGATGATTTCAACCGTGGGGGGACGCTCGAAAGTCAGGATCAATTCCAGTTGGTGACCGTCGGCCCCGATCGACAGGAGAAGGTCGTCACCTCCGTCCGGTGGCAGCCGACCAACCCGCTCCCGGCCCGCCGCCCGCCGGCCCTCTCGTTTTCGGCGGACGGCGGCACGCTGTATTACGACGAAATCGTCCGCGACACGCTCCTCCTGCGCTCGATCCGGAGCGATGGGCAGGATGCCCGGACCCTGTACGCCTTCCCGCATGCCGTGCGCGCGAGCCTGTCCCCTGATGGCCGGTGGGTGGCGTTCCGCGAGTATCTCCGGTCGTATGTTGCGCCGGCCTCGTTTGCCGGCAAGACCGTGGCCCTGAGCGGCTTCGACAAGACCGGGACCTCGTTCCGGGTGGACGCGGAAGACGGCGAGTACCTCGAGTGGGCATCGAGCGGATCGGGACTGACGTGGACCCGCGGGACGGCGTTCTACGAGAAGGCGCTGGCGGATATCCTGGCCGGCAAAGGGGCTGCGGCCCGAAAGACCGATCTCTCGTTCGAGTACGATGTGGCTCGGCCGGCCGGGAAGATCGCGCTCACCAATGTCCGGGTCATCACCGTGAACCCGGGACGGCGGGTCATCGAAAACGCCACCGTGATCATCGACGGTAACGTGATCGAAGCCGTCGGCGAGGGTATCCCGGTACCGGCGGGGGCCAAGGTGTTCGATCTCAAAGGCAAGACGATCATGCCGGGAATGATCGACGCCCACGCCCACTACAACCCCGACGAATCGACCCTGAATGTGGTCGAGCAGAATCACCTGGGTCTGGTGGCGAACCTGGCCTTTGGGACCACCACGATGTACGAGGTCTACGGCAATCACGTCAAGGATTTCCTGGTCAGCGATCTCCAGCGGCAGGGGGCGATTCCCGGCGCCCGCCTCCTTTCGGTCGGGGCGCCGATTTACGGATTGACGCAGTATCGAACCAAGCTCTATCGGCCGATTCTCTCCCAGGATGACGCCGACGAAGTGGTGGCGTTCAACAAGGCCTATGGCGCCACCGCCCTCAAGGACTACGTCCAGTTCACCCGCTCGGCCCGGATGCAGATGTACGATGCCGCGCGGCGGATGGGGGTCAACGTGGTGGCGGAGTCGGCGGTGGACTTCCAGATGGACTGGACCATGCTGATGGACGGGGTGTCGGGGATCGAACACACCGTCGGCCTCACGCCACTCTACGACGACGTTCTCAAACTGTGGGGCTCGACGGGGGCGGGGAACACGCCGACCCTGATCGTCTCCTACAACGGCCCTCAGGGTGAGGGCGCGTTTCACCAGACCGAGCGGCTGTGGGAGGATACCAAGCTGCTCAACTTCTTTCCGAAAGACTACCTGATCGGTTTCCGCCGGCCGACGCGGTACTTCGAAGACGACATCTACGCCACCGAGATGGCCCGGGAGATCCGGAAACTCGCGGCGGCCGGGGTGTCGCTGCAGGTGAGCGGGCACGGCCAGATGCATGGCCTCGACAAGCACTGGGAGATGGAGCTGTTGAACCGGGGCGGTTTCTCGCCGGCTGAGATCATGGCGATCGCCACGATCAACAGTGCCAGGTATCTCGGCCTCGACCGTCAGCTGGGGTCGATCGAAGCAGGAAAGCTCGCCGACCTGGTGATCCTCGACGCCAATCCACTCGATGACATCCGCAATACCAGGAAGATCGACATGGTGATGCAGAATGGGGTGCTCTACCGTGGGATGGATGCGGCCCGGGTGTACCCGAGTCCCGAGGCGGGGCCCAAGGTGTACCGGTTCCGCGGGGCGATGGCGGGAACCGCGGACATCGACCGCGAGTGAGCATCGGTATCGGCCTGCGGGCACGACCTTTCTCGAGCTTGAGCTGTCGTCGGACGACGGACCCGCATGCCTTGCCGATTCTTCGTAGCTGGAGACCATGCAGGCCCCGTACCCCTCTGGAGGTGTCAGTATGATCGCCCCATTGAGCAGTCGCTACCTCCCCGCGGCCCAGGCCGCCCTCCGTATCGCCGCCGGCCTGACGTTCTTCTCCCATGGCGGCGCCAAGCTCTTTGGCTGGTTCGGCGGGATGGGGCCGGGCGCCGGGACCGTCGATCTCATGAGCCGCTATGGTGCGGCAGGCGTCATTGAGGTCGTTTGCGGCGCCTGCCTCGTGCTGGGCCTGGCCACCCGCCTGGTGGCGTTCGTGGCCTCGGGGGAGATGGCCGTCGCCTACTTCTGGATCCACTTTGGAGGCGGCCAGCTCTGGTGGTGGCAGAACCATGGTGAGATGGTGATGCTGTACGCCTTCATCTGGCTTGTCTTTGCGGCCTGGGGGGCCGGTCCGCTGAGCCTGGACGGCTGGCTGGCCGGCCGCAAGCCCGCCGCGTAGTTGGCGGACGCCGGGTCCTTCCATGCGGTACTGATCCCGCCATACCTTGAATCCGCATCACTTGTGGACTACACCGACCGGAGGCAGCGTGACCTCAGACCAGAACGACTCAGTCAGCCCCCCCACCTTCGATATCAATCGCCGGGACTTCCTCCAGGGCGCCGCCGTCGGTGCCGCGGCCGTTGCCCTGGGCGACCGGGCGGCCCTGGCCGCGGCGGCGCAGAACCCCGATCAGGCTCTTGTCGTCGGGCAGATCGCCCGGCAGCATGACGCGACGGTCAAGATGCTGGAGGAGTGGATCGCCCTCCCGTCGATCGCGGCCGAGAACCGGAACTATCCGCAGGGTGCCGAGTACATAGCAAAGCTCGCCAGGGAGGCGGGGTTCCAGCAGGTGGAGCTCATACCGACGGCGGGCAAGCCCGGCGTGTTCGGCACCCTCGACTCCGGTGCCAGGACGTGGCTCGCCCTCTATTTCATGTACGACGTCAAGCAGTTCGACCCGTCGGAATGGAGTTCGCCCCCACTCGAGGGACGGCTCGTGGACAAGCCCGGATATGGCAAAGTGATCGTTGGCCGAGGCGCCACCAACACCAAGGGCCCTCAGATGGCGGTGCTCGCGGCACTCCACGCTTTCAAGGCGCTGGACAAGAAGCTTCCAGTCAATCTGGTGCTGGTCGGCGAAGGGGAGGAGGAGATCGGGTCGCCGAACTTCCGGCAGATCGTGTTCAAGCCCGAAGTCGAGGCCGCGCTCCGGAAGTGCGTCGGCATCATCATTCCGCTTGGCAGCCAGTCACCCGACGGCTCGGTCGAAGTGAATCTCGGCGCCAAGGGGGTGGTGGAACTCGAACTGGTGTCGAGCGGCGAGAAGTGGGGCCGGGGACCGAAGCTCGACGTCCACTCCTCGTATGAGGCGTCCGTAGACAGCCCCGCATGGCGCCTGGTCCAGGCCCTCAACACCCTCGTCAAGGCGGATGGCCACACGCCGGCGGTCGAGGGATTCTTCGATCTGGTCAAGCCGCTCAGTGCCCGCCAGAAGGCGATTCTCGAGGCCTCGATCCCCAAACGCAACGAAGCCGGCGCCAAGAAGTCGCTGGGTGTCGACCACTGGTTCGGCGATGAGTCTTTTCACGATTCCCAGGTCCGTCTGGTCACGCAGCCCACGATCAACATCGAGGGTCTCGTGGGCGGCTACACCGGGCCGGGCGGGAAGACCATCCTTCCCCATCGGGCCGTGGCCAAGATCGACATGCGCCTGGTGCCGGACATGACCGCGTCAGGCACGCTGGACCTGCTCAAGAAGCACCTCGCCAAACGCGGCTTCGGCGACGTCGAGGTCAACATGTCGGGTGGCTACGATCCGACCGAAACGGATCCCGATTCCACGCTGGTGAAGGCGATGGTGGCGACCTATCGGAAGTCCGGGGTCGAGCCGCTGCTGTGGCCTCGCCTCGCGGGTTCCTGGCCCGGGGTCACGTTCACCGGGGCTCCGCTCAAGCTCCCGGCGGGGCAGTTCGGGCTGGGGCACGGCGGCGGAGCCCACGCGCCGGACGAGTACTACATCATCGAGGCGTCGAATCCCAAGGTGGCGGGGTGGGACGGGGCGGTGAAGTCGTACGTCGACTTCCTCTACTCCCTCGCCTGACCTCCGAACCGGACGATCCGGGAAACCACGATGCGCCTTCGACTCGATGTCTTCACGCTCGCCGTCGCCCTGATGGTGCCGGGCCCCAGGCCGCGCGGGGTCCCGCCCTCGCCGGGCCCGCCGAGTCGCTACCTGTATCTCTGGACGGCGTCAGCGGACACCGCGGCGCCTGACTTCCTCGCGGTCTTCGACGTCGAGCCCACGGGGGACCGCTATGGAAGGCTCGTAACCACGCTGCCCGTCCCGGGGCGCGGCAACCGGCCCCATCACACCGAACACGCGATCCCGGCGGACCGTCGGCTGTTCGCCAATGGATTCGGTTCGGGCCAGACGTTCATCTTCGACCTCTCGCACCCGACGAGGCCGCGCCTCGACGGCCAGTTTGGCGATGCCGGCCCGTTGATGCACCCGCACAGTTTCTTGCGCCTTCCCAACCGCAACCTGCTAGCCACCTTCCAGATGCAGCACGACTCTCTGGGCGAGGCGCCTGGTGGGCTGGTCGAGCTCACCCCTCAAGGAAAGGTGGTGCGGAGCGCCTCGGCCAATCGCTCCGGTGGCGATCGCCGGGTTCGTCCCTACTCGGCGGCGATCCTCCCGGGAATGGATCGGGTTGTGACCACCACGTCCAACATGGAGAAGGGGGACTCGACTCGTCTGGTTCAGATCTGGCGCCTCTCCGACCTTGCCCTGCTTCGTTCGATCGAGCTCCCAACCGGCCCTCATGGCGAGGGGTACAATACGGCCGAGCCACGGGTCCTGACCGATGGCAGACGGTGCTGGTATCGACCTTCAACTGCGGGCTCTATCGCCTGGAGGGGATCGCAACCGACGCGCCAAGCGGAAGGATGGTGGCGTCGTTTCCCAGGAAGGCGGGTACGAGCTGCGCGATTC
This sequence comes from Gemmatimonadota bacterium, assembly GCA_031394255.1. Taxonomy (GTDB): domain Bacteria; phylum Gemmatimonadota; class Gemmatimonadetes; order Gemmatimonadales; family GWC2-71-9; genus SHZU01. The sequence goes on along the minus strand of JANMXA010000213.1, from coordinate 2,313 downwards.
CGATCGTGGCCGGTCGCTTCTACCTGGTGACGGTCCCGTCATCAAACGCCGTGGTCAGCCTCGACATATCCGATCCCGATCATCCCAGGGAAGCGTCTCGCATCACTCTCGGCCCGAACGACGTGCCGCACTGGATCGGCCTCGAACCGAACATGGATCGAGTGGTCATCACCGGGTACCAGGGGATGAGGAACCGGGTGCTGATTGCGCGGTTCGATTCAGCGACGGGCGCGCTCTCGCTCGATCAGCGCTTTCGGGCGGAGGGGAGCGCCGAGCCTGGTTTCCGCCTCGAGAACCAAGACTGGCCGCACGGCGGTCGAGGTCCGGGGGTGCCGCACGGGGCGGTGTTCAGTCTCCCTGACACTTACCGTACGCCTCGCTGAAACTTCGAGCGTTGCCGCACCGTACCCTCCGACACCTTCACCCAACGACGATGACAGGCGCACGCTCCTGGCTCGCCCGCAACGAGATTGCGGTATTTGCTGTCCTCGCCTGTGCTTTTGGGTGGATGTTCAGCATCCTTCACGGGTTCGGCGGACCGGCAACCTCGGATCAGCTACCCCTCGGCCCGATCATCGCGGCGGCGATCGTCTCGGTCGGACTAGGGAGACCGGGCATCCGAACCTGGGGAGCGCGCCTGGTCAATCTCCGGGCTTCGCCAGCGTGGTATCTGGTCGCCCTCGTTGCTCCGGTGGCCATCATGGTTGCGGCGGTCTTCGCCAATGCGGCCCTGGGCGCTCCGCTTCCCACGGCCGCGCAGCTGAAGGGCTGGACCGACCTCGGCCCGACGTTCCTCGGCATGCTGATCGCGGTCGGCATTGGCGAGGAGGCGGGGTGGACCGCGTTCGCAGCGCCGATTCTGCTCAAGCGCCACCGCTTCGTCGGGGCCTGGCTCATTCTGGCCACCATCCGGGTAGTCTGGCACCTGCCCCTGATGCTTCATGGGGACCTGACCTGGACCCTGGGCGTCGGCGGCAATGTCGCGTTCCAGTTCCTCGTACTCTCGCTGTTCCGTCGGTCCGGCACTTGGTTCCCGGCTGCGATCTGGCACGCCACCCTGAATACGATCGGGGGCTCGTTCATCTTCCGGATGGTGGCCGGTCCTGATCAGGCCCGGCTTGGGCTGCTGATGGTCGGGGGCTACGCGCTCCTGGCCATCGGGGCGTGGGCCTTCGACTCGAAGTGGCCCGGACCGAACCCGGACGGGCTCGGCCGGGAAATGTGAACCAGGGCGTCACTCGGCGAACGGATTTTTGAGCTCGCGGGCCTTCGGAGGGCGGGCCTGATCGAGGAGCGCCTGCAGCTCCTCCTTGCTCAACTCGTAGGGATCCTTCTCATACCCCGGGGACGCCACACTCCGCGCCTTCCCCGGATTCATCCCCGCCGGCTCGAGGTCCCACTCACTCCGGGACCTCGGCCGCACTTCCCACTCGTGGCCCTCGCGGTCCACGAACTTCCTGAAGGCCACCGGCGCCTCAGGTGTGGATGACCCGACCCATGGAATCGAGCGCGGCTTCCGCGATCGCTTCCGACAGGGTCGGGTGGGCGTGCACGGCCAGATCGACCTCCTCAACCGTGTACTCGTTCTCCCGCGCCACCACCAGTTCGTGTATCATCTCCGAGGCGTGCCCGCCCACGATGTGCGCGCCCAGGATCTCACCGTACTTCTTGTCCCGGATGATCTTGACGAAGCCCTCGGTCTCATTGGAAGCCCGGGCCCGGCCGTTGGCGCTGAACGGGAAGCGGCCGACCTGGTAGTCGAGCTTCTTCTCCTTGCACTGCTCTTCGGTCATTCCGATGCTGGCTACTTCCGGATGACAGTAGGTGACACTTGGAATGTTGTCGTACTTGATCGCGTGCGGCTGGTGACCCGCGATTCGTTCGGCCACCACCACGCCCTCGCGGCTTCCCTTGTGCGCCAGCATCGGCGGGCCGGCCACGTCGCCGATGCAGTAGACGCCCGGCGCGGTCGTTTCCAGCGTGGCGAGGTTCACCTTCACGAAGCCCCGGTCGGTGAGTTGGACCCCGGCCTCCTTGAACCCCATGTTCTCGGTGTTGACGGCACGGCCCGCCGCCATCAGTACCTTCTCGACCGTGACTTTCTCCGCCTTGCCAGCCACCTCGAGTTCGAGTGTCACGTCCCCGGCGCCCACGGTGGCCTTCATGACCTTGGCCCCCGCCATCACCGCAATGCCCCGCTTCTTGAAGCTCTTGGTAAGTGCGTCCGAGCACTCCGCGTCCTCGATCGGCAGAATCCGCGGCAAGGCCTCGACCAGGGTGACCTTGGAGCCGAACGCATTGAAGATGTCGGCG
>JANMXA010000212.1:0-54839 GCA_031394255.1 Gemmatimonadota bacterium | reverse complement strand
GGTACTCGTCGACCATTGCAATTGCCCGGCGGTGGTGAGCGACGACCCTTCGATAGAACTCGGCCGCGTAGGCCGGGCCGGAGTGCATCTGCAGCGAATCAACCACCGCCTGGTCGGCCGGCGGGACCTTCGGCTCGTACGGATCGTGGTAGTTCGCGTCGAGCATTTTGACCATCTGCTCGATTTCCTTGTCCTGATTGGCATCCAATCGGCCCGCATCAGCGCGGGATTGGGTCGTGCCGCGCCCCTTCTCCATCGATTCATGGGCCATCGCGATGAGCCCTTTGTGGTGATCGCTCATCATCCGCAAAAAGTCGCGATCCGCGTCACCGGTCATTGACATGCCGGCCATGTCGTGGCCCGCGGCGGCTGGTGTCGTGTCCGGGGCGGCCGCGACCGCCGTCGTGTCGAGCGCCGGGCTCTGGGCTTTCTCGGCTTTCGGCCCGCAGGCGGCCGCCAGAAGGACGAGGCTGAGTGCCGCCCGAACGGGACGGCGGGCTCGGCCGGGGGGACACGATGAAAGCATCCGATGACCTGCAGGTAGTGAGAACACAGTAGGCTTTCCTTTCATTGTGGAGTCCGCGACGAGCACGAATCTCAAGGACCGCGCGCCGCGAGCGGGGTGGGAAGCGCAACGAGCACCCCCGTTATCAGCAATACTATAACCGCGACCATCAGCTCAACCGTCGCCGAGCGACGAATCCGCCGCGCGCCGGTTTCGTCGCCCAAAACCGGACGAACCCGACGCCAATTGTAGGCGCCGGTGCCGGCGACTACCGAAAGGACGCCGAGCTTGAGGAGAAGGACTTGGCCGTACCCCGTTTCCCACAGATCGGCGATTCGCCCGGTGTGCACGAGCGCGGAAAACGTACCCGACGCAGCCACCGTCCCCGCGAATACCAGGGCGACCGGCGAGAAGGCGTTCACCAGATCCGCGGCGACCGGACCGCGGTCGGCTTCCGCCAACCCCAGCGCCGCGGACAGGCCAACCACCACCAGCACGGCGAGGGTTCCGAGCCACCCTGAGGCCCCCAGCACGTGAATGCCGTCGGCCAGCACGGCAAGAGGAATCCACCGCTCGGCGGCAATCGCGTGCCCGGAAAAAGCCGGCGTGAAGGCCAGCAGGAGCCCGACGACCCGGAGGCCGCCCCAACCGCCCTGCCCTCGTGCCGCTTGCCGAAAGCCGGCGAAGGCGACGGCGCCCAGGGCGAGTTGCGCCATCCAGCTCCAACCCCACATCGTGTGGGCGATCATACCGGCGAGGAGCCCGGAATCGAGAAAGTCAGCGCCGTGCATCGACCGTGACTGGGCGAACAGCCTGCCCGCGACGGTCACAAGGAAGAGCCCGGTCGCCGCAAGGCCGAGCCTGGCTACCGGCGGCTCAATCTTGTCGGCGCCGCGAAGGCTTGCCTCGCATCCCCGCCGACGGACCCCCACCAACACGATCCCCTGGAAGATGATCGATCCGATGATCGCGAGCAGACCCAGATACATCGCCCAGCGCAAGGCGACGAACGCCGGGCTACTGGCGTCGAGCCCGCCGCTGATCGGCGCGGAACTGGGGTGCTGAATTTCGTGCACCGGTCCGGCCCCTGGAGTGATCACCTTGCCGGCGGCCTCACCGCCGCCTTGGCCTCCCACCACCGTGAAGCCATATTCGCCTCGAACGACGTGCCCGTCATCCCCTGCCGCCTGCCAGCGCACGAGATAGCCTCCGGGCGGGAGCACCCGGGCGACCGGCACCGTCAGAGTGCCGAGGGAATCGGGAACCGCGGCCAGCCCGGGAAGAAACCCGAGCGTGCCATCGGGACCCACCAGTTCCACCTTGGCAAAGCGAAGCTCGATCGGCTCGCTGAATACGAGTCGGAGCTGGGCCGGGCCACCGGCGAGGGTGTCGAACGCCGCGGGAACTGACCGCCGCAAAAAAGGATGAGCCAGCGCGAGGCCCGGAACCGTGGCTGACAGACCCGCCGCCAGCCACGAGATCCGGCACCAGCGCGCCGTGAAACGGCTCATGGGTGTTTCATGCCCGGCATTGGCGGCATGGGTTTACCGGCCGGGTGCTTCATGCCCGGCATCGGCGGCATCGGCTTGGCGGCCGGCTTTTTCTTGGCCGGGGCCTTTACCGCCGGCTTGGCCGGCCGGGATTGGGCTTCGGGGGCGACCCGGTCAGATGCCGGTACCAGCATCGCCTCGCGCAGCAGCCGCCGCATTCCGGTATCCGCTTCGACCCGTTTGCGAATCACCGGGTCGGCCAACATGCGTTGATGCAACTCCAGCATTGGTTCCATCCCTTCCTTGGTGTGGGTCCGGTGGGATTCCGGCATCGCCTCCATCGGCGCGGAATCACCGGCCGGTCGTGCGTGGGTCATACCCGGCGGCATCGGCACTTCTCGGCTTGAGTCGGCGGCCGGGGCCACCGGCACAAGCAGGGCGGTGGCCGCCCCCCCCATCGCGCCGATCCCGCCCATCATCTCACTCATGCCCTTCCACTCCTCCATCGACATCACGTTCTTGGTTCCGTCGCGAAACTCCGCGAGCTGATCATAGATGACGTCACGTTTCCGGGATTTCGGGATAGTATCCGCCGCCAGCACATCCGAGATGATGTCGTGCATCATATGGAGGTTGTCGAAGATGACCGCCGCCCGAGGATGTTGCGCGGTAAAGGTCGGCGCGATCGTCGCCGTCATCGGCATCGCCTTCGGGAATCGCGAAGGAGGATCCTCGAGCATCGACCAGAAGCGAGCGAGGGTCGCCTTCACCCCCGATTGCTTTTCCGTTACCGTCCGGCCCAGGATCAACGGCTCATAGAGGCCCACCTGAAGCCAGTGGTAGGACCAGATCAAGCCGTTGAAGGTCGGGTGCCGGGTTCGAAAGATCTGGCTGAAGTACTGCTCGTCCATGAGCGCCATGGACTTCGGCACCTCGGTGAACGCGACATCCTTCCGGCTGAGATAGTAGTCCGTCACCCGCTCGATCAGCGCGTCCTTGTCCCGGCTGCTCACCCGTTCGTCGGAATAAATGTCGTAGATCTGGCGATGCAGCAGGTGGGCCCAGTCGAACATCTGCTTGGCCTGCCAGGCAAGCTTCGAGTATGCGGGCTCAATCACCTCTTCCGCGATCGCGAATCGCGGCGGCCGGAGCAGCAGGTTGGTCGTCAGGAACTGATATTCCTTTTCGAGCGCGGCATCCCGTTCCACGCTCGGTTTGGTCAGCAGCCGCTCGTAGAGCACCGCGTGTCCGTAGTCGAAAGCGTTGAAGAGCCGGGCGGCCTCAGGGTACCGCTTCAGGAACGTCCAATTGAAGGAGCCGGGATAGTAGAACTGCTCCTCCCGCCGATCCTGCGCTCCAAGGGTTCCCGGCAGGCCGAGCGTCAGCCCGAACCCGATCCCGCCGATCATTCGCACCACCGCGAGAAGACGTGTCATCGGGACCGTCCCGCAGGCATCAATCCAGGAAGCGCGAACGCACGGGAGAACCCCGCCGTCAGCTCGAGGTCTGGGCCCGCCGTCCGCTTGAGCCGGCGAGCGAATCCGGCATCGAACACCAGGTAGGGAGTCACCTGGATCCGGAGGCCGACCGAGGTGTTCACCTGCACCGGCGCCGAAGCCAGCGGGCGCAGCGCGTACACCTCCCCGATGAGCAACACGCTTCGCCGATACAGCGTATGGTCCACGGCCCCGCCATACCACCATTTGTTCGCTGCTTCCGCCGCGGCGAGCGGGCGGTCCTTGCCGAACGTGTAGGCACCGTTCAGGTGCAGCCGGGTCCGGCCCCAAGACCGAGTGGTGATGCCCTTGAGCGACAACCGGGTGCCGTGGCCGCTGAGACGGCCGACCGGGAGCGTCACGTCGCTCCGGATCGACAACGCCGGAAGGGAACGGCTTTCGGTGTTGAAATTGTACATGGCGAAGACCCGGAGGCCTGAAACCCCCCAGTCCCGGCCATTGGTCGCGCTCGCACCGGCGATCGGCACCTTGAGACCGAACTGGGCATTCTTGAGCAGGCCGTAGGCGAGTTCCGGCACGAAGGCATGGATCGTTCCGCCCGCCCGATCCCGGCTAAACCGCCACGGCGTCAAGAGTTCAAAAGCGTACCGTTCGACTGGGTAGGCGTCTTCGATCAGCGTGGGGCGGTCGTCGTCCAGATTTCGGTAGTCGATCTGGGCTTGGGCAAGCGAGGGGTGAGCCAGGATCAGCCCGCCGGCTGCCATCGTAACCCGGACTAGTTTCCAGCCCATATCAATCTCCCCGTTGCGCCGGTCGGGTCGGATGACCCGGACCCCTGCGTCTCATCGCGTACGCCATGACTCCACTGGTCCGCCGTCCCCTCGACCGCATCGAGTGCCGCAAGATACGCTGTGCGGGAGGCCCTGGTATCGATCGAAGGCGTGAAATGGGGTTAAGGATTCTTGAGATCGGCGAGAGGCGGCGGGTCGCTGGCTGGGAGCAGGTCAGCCCAGATCGGACCCTCGTGGCTACGCCTTCGGAGCCAGGCCCGCCGGTACTGGTTCACCGCCCGTCTCCAAGGCCCGGATCTCTCGCTCCTTCCAGAGCGAGTAGATCGCCGGAATCACGACCAACGTCAACACCGTGCTACTGATCATCCCCCCGACCATGGGGGCGGCGATCCGTTTCATGACACTGGCGCCGGCTCCCGACCCCCAGAGAATCGGGAGCAATCCCGCCATGATGGCCGTCACCGTCATCATCTTGGGCCGGACCCGCTCGACCGCGCCCTCCATGACGGCCTCGTAGAGCTCGCGAACGGTGGGGCGGCCTCCCGCCGCCCGACGCGCCGCCCAGGCATGATCGAGGTAGATCAGCATCACCACACCGGTTTCCGCCGCCACCCCGGCCAGGGCGATGAAGCCGATCGCCACCGCCACCGACCAGTTGTAGCCGAGCAGCCAGACGAACCAGATCCCGCCCACGAGCGCGAACGGCAACGAGAGCATCACGATCAGCGATTCTACGACGCTCTTGAAGTTGAAATAGAGCAGCAAGAAGATGATCGCGAGCGTGGCCGGGATGACCAGCTTCATCCGCTCCTTAGCCCGCTGCATGTACTCGTACTGGCCGCTCCAGACCAGGGAATACCCGGCCGGGAGGGTCACGGCGCTCTCGACCTGGCGCTTGGCGTCGGCCACATACCCTTCAATGTCCCGGCCGACGACGTCGACATAGACCCAAGCGGTGGGTTGCGCTCCTTCAGTGCGCACCACCATCGGGCCGGCCACCTGTTTGATCGTGGCGATCTGCCCAAGGGGGACGAAGGCCTCGCCGCCACTGCCCGCGGCGGCCGCTCCCATTGGAGCTCCGGGCATGCCCGCTCCAGGGCGGGCACCGCCTAGGCCATGGACGACGGGGACGAGGACGGCGGCGAGCCGCTCGGGCGTGTCCCGCAGTTCCACCGGGTACCGGATCCTGACGCCATAGCGCTCCCGCCCTTCCACCGTTTGGGTGATGGTCATTCCGCCGACCGCGGTGGCAATGACGGTCTGGACATCCCCCACGTTCAGTCCGTGGCGGGCGGCCGCGGCCCGGTCGATATCGATGTCGAGGTAGTACCCGGAGACGGCCCGTTCGGCGAACGCACTCCGGGTGCCCCGGACCAGTTGGACCGCTCGCTCGACCTCCTTGCCCAATCGTTCGAGTTCCGCCAGGTCCGGCCCGAAGATTTTGACCCCAACCGGGGTGCGGATCCCGGTGGCCAGCATGTCGATCCGGGCCTTGATCGGCATCGTCCAGGCGTTGGTGATTCCGGGGAGCCTGACCGCCGAGTCCATCGCCGCTACCAGTCCGTCATAGGTCATCCCCTGGCGCCATTCCGACTCCGGCTTCAGGGTGATCGTGGTTTCGAACATGTCGAGCCCCGCCGGATCGGTCGCGGTATTCGCCCGGCCCGCCTTGCCCCAGACGTGATCCACCTCCGGGAAGCTCTTGAGGATGCCGTCCTGAATCCGGAGAATCTCACGCGCCCTTGCCACGCTGACGCCCGGCAGCGTCGTCGGCATGAAGAGGATGGTCCCCTCGCCCAACGGCGGCATGAACTCGCCCCCGATCCGCGACCAGGGAATGCCCGTCAGGACGAGGGCTACCACCGCGGCACCGACCACCGGCCACCGCTGTCGCAGGACCAAGGTGATGATCGGGCGATACAGAGCCATTAGCCCGCGATTGATCGGGTTGGCCCACTCCCGGTAGATCTTGCCCCGAATGAAGAGTCCCATGGTGACCGGCACCAGCGTCAGGGAGAGCAGGCTCGCGGCCGCCATCGCAAACGTCTTGGTGAAGGCGAGCGGCTTGAACAGCCGACCCTCCTGCCCTTCGAGGGTGAACACCGGGAGGAACGACACGGTGATGATCAGCAACGAGAAGAACAGCGCCGGCCCCACCTCCCGGGACGACTCCGAGACGACCATCCACCGCTCGGCCGCGGTCAGGATCGAGGTGTCGAGGGACTTACCGGGATCGCTCCGGCCGGCGGCCCGCTCCTTGGCCTCGACCGCGCGCTCCAGATGTTTGTGCATGTTCTCGATCATCACGATGGCGGCATCGATCATCGCCCCGATCGCGATCGCGATCCCGCCGAGCGACATAATGTCGGCGCCGACCCCCACCGAGCGCATGGCGATGAAGGCAATGAGAATGCCGATCGGCAGCGTCAGAATCGCCACCAGGGCCGATCGCCCATGGAGCAGGAAGACGATGCACACCGCTGCGACGACGAGACTCTCCTCGATCAGTTTCCCGCGGAGGTTCTCGATGGCCCGGTGAATCAGATCACTTCGGTCGTACACCGGGGTGAGCACCACCCCTTCGGGCAGCCCCCGTTGGATCTCCTTGATCTTGTCCTTGACCCGCCCGATGGTGGTAAGCGCATTCTGGCCGAAGCGCATGATCACGATGCCGCCGACCGCATCGCCCCGCCCGTCGAGCTCGGCGACACCGCGCCGTACCGCCGGACCCACGCTCACCCGGCCGAGCTCGGCGACCCGGATCGGAGTGCCGTTCTCGGTGGCGCCCACCACCACGTTCTCGATGTCGGCAAGCGACTTGAGGTAGCCGAGCCCTCGCACCATGTACTCGCGTTCGGATAGCTCGACCACCATGGCGCCGATGTCGGCGTTGGCGTTTTGGATGGCGGTCATCACCGCCGTGATCGGAATCCGGTACCCCAGCAGCTTGGACGGGTCGAGATCGATTTGATACTGCTTTTCGAATCCGCCCAACGCCGCGACCTCGGAGACGCCGGGCACGGCGGTGAGCGCGTAGCGGAGGTACCAGTCCTGGATGCTGCGCAGTTCGGCGAGACTCTTCCGCCCGGTGGTGTCCTCCAGGGCGTACTGGTACACCCAGCCGAGACCGGTGGCGTCCGGCCCGAGCGTCGGGGTGACGTTCGCCGGCAGCTTGCCCTTGATCCCACTGAGGTACTCCAGCACCCGGGAGCGGGCCCAATAGAGGTCGGTGCCATCCTCGAAGATCACATAAACGAACGAGATCCCGAAAAACGAGTAGCCGCGGACAGTGTGGGAGCCAGGCACCTTGAGCATCTCCGCGGCGATCGGGTAGGTCACCTGATCCTCCACGATTCGCGGGGCCTGCTCGTTGTACTCGGCCTGCACGATGACCTGAACGTCACTCAAGTCGGGAAGCGCCTCGAGCGGGGTGTGTTGAATCGCCCAGACCCCGCCGGCGATGGCGGCAAGGGTGAAGAGGGATACCAGCAGCAGGTTCGCGATCGACCAGGCGATGATGCGCTTGAGCATGGCCGGATCAGTCCCGTCGGGGGGGCGTGTGACCGCTGTGGGCGCCGGCTGGGTTCGGCATCGGCATCTTCATCGTGTCCTTCGCCGGCTTCGGCGCGGCGGGGCCTGGCGGCGGCGGGGTGCTTGGTTTCGGCCCGGCGGGTGCCGCGATGTCCATGCCCGGCATGCCGCCCATGCCGCCGAGCAGCGAGCCGAGGTTGGATTCGGCGTCCACGAGGAAGGTGGCCGAACTCACCACCGTATCGCCGAGGGCCAGCCCGGAACGGACCTCGATCCGCTCGTCGGTCGCGATCCCGATCCCAATGTCGCGGGGCGCGAGCATGCGGTCGGGGAGCAGCACGAACACCAGATTCCTCTTGCCGGTAGAAAGGACGGCTGACCGCGGCACGCTGAGGACCGGCTCGGTTGCGGCCGCGAAGCTGAAGGTGGCATACATTCCCGGCTTGAGCGTGAGGCCGGGGTTCGGCAGAGTGACTCGTACTCGCGCCGTTCTCGTTTCCGGATTGATCGTTGGATAGATATAGGAGATCCGGCCGGTTCGGGGGCCGCCGGGGAGGGCGGGAAACTCGGCCACGACGTCCCGGCCGAGGCGGACCGAGGGAAGGTCGCGCTCGAAGACTTCTCCGTCGAGCCAGACCGTGCTCAGATCGGCGATCTGATAGATGGCTTCGCCGGCCATGATCCGTTGCCCGGCCAGCACCGCTTTTTCGGTCACCACGCCGTTCACCGGCGACCGGAAGGTGACGGTCTTCCGGATCACTCCCGTCTCCTCGATCTGGCGCACCTCGTCCGGTGGTACTTCCCAGTAGAGCAGTCTCCGGCGGGAGGATTCGAGCAGGTCGTCGGCGTTCCGGACGGCATCGGCGGTCCCGGCGGCGACGTCGCCGCGGAGCCGTTTGGCCAGCAGCAACTCCTGCTGGGCGGCCACCAGCATCGGTGAATAGAGCGCGAAGAGCGGGTCTCCGATTCGCACGGCTTGGCCGGAGAAGTTCACGTACAACTGGTCGACCCACCCATCCACGCGGCTGGTCACCGACTTGAGCCGGGTCTCGTCGTAGCTCAAGATCGCGACGGTGCGCACCACCCGGGCAAGCGGGCCACGCTGGACCGGCGCATAAGTCACTCCGATGCGGCGGGCCGCTTCGGTCGAAAGCATCACGGCGCGGGCGCTATCAGAGGTCGGGGCCGCCGCATGATTGTGGGCGGCTGCTTCGGCACCGGGTGCCGACCCTCGGGCGAAGTACCAGGTAACAAAGCCGGCGGCCCCAAGCACGGCGGCGAAGATCAGAATCCCGCGGAGGCGCGCGCCTCGTCGAAGCGTCGTCATTGTCCTTCTCCGGGTGGGGTCGAGTCGACACGTTCGGGGTCGAAGAGGGGCCGTCCGAGAAGCATTTCGAGTTCGGCGAGTGCCGTGCCCTCGTCGGCCTCGAGCTGGAAGACCTGCTGGCGGTACCGGTTGACCGTCATTTGCGCGTCGAGCAGCATCGGTAGATCGACGTCGCCAACTTGATACGCAGAAAGGGTTGAGTTAACCGTGGCAAGGGCCTGGGGCAGAATCGTGGCCCGATACAGGGTCCGGAGGTCGCGACTCCGTTGGAGGGCCGCGACCAGTTCACCAAGGCGGCCTCGGGTCTCGGCCCGCATCGAGCCGAGCTCCGCTTCGGCGCCGAGCCGCATCGCCTCGGCTTCCTGCCGCATCCTGAACTGGCGGCGGCCGGCCCAGATCGGAACCGAGAAGCCAACCATCAGGCTGAGCATCCGGTCAGTTCCCCCCGGCATCGGCCGCTGGCCGTAAACGGCGCCGAGTTGGAGATCAGGCCAAATCTCCCGGTCGGCGCGGCGGCGGGCGGCGATCGAGGCCTCGACCTCCAAGGCCCCCGCAGTCAGCATCGGACGCCCCGTCAGGGCCAGCCTCTCGAGCGAGTCGCGCGCCGCCAGGTCGCGAGGGAACGAGGGGAGAACCGGCGGGGGGACCGGCGTATCTGACGGCCGGTCGAGGAGGGTGTTCAACCGCGCCGCCGCCCCTTCACGCATTGCCCGCATTCGAATGATCTCTTCGGTCATCCGGTCAACTTCGACCTGGGCTCGCAAGACATCGGCTTGTCGGCCCTGGCCGACCGAATACATCGTCCGCGCGGTCGTACCGATGTCCCGAAGGAGCCCCTGGGTGGTCACGGCTACGCCAATGCTCTGGTCGATCTGGTACAGCTCATAGAACACCATGGCGGCCCTGGCCCGGAGCTCCCAGAGCACATCGGCGGCCCGGGCGGTCGCGGCTCCCGCCTGGGCGGTTGCCACCCGGCCGGCCAAGCCACGTTGGCCGGCAATTGGGAGCATCTGCATCACTTGAATCTGGTTCATGCCAAGGGGGTCCTGGAGGCCGAAGCCCGGAAGATTCCGATTCATCAGGCCGACTTGGAGCTGCGGGTCAGGCAGGGTCTTGGCCGGATCGATCCTGGCCTTGGCCGCGGCGGCCATTTGGCGGGCGGCTTCCAATCGGGGGCTCCGGGTTTCGAGCGTCCGAAAGACCTCGCCGAGCGTGAGGCCGGACGGCGGCCTGTCGCTGGGCGCCTGCGCCGTCAGCGCCGGCGCCAAGGGCCGGGACCAGATCAGTGCGATGCTCACGAAGCGCCCGGCCGCTTTCAGCACAACGTTCCTCCTTGCCAACGAGAATGGCGCCACCATAGAGTTGCAGGAACCGGCCTGAAAGCTATGGGGACGGCGCTGAATCCGAATTGAGGGTCAGGTTAACGTTCTTTGAACTGGAAGGCGGGCTGCGGACTGTTGTTTCTCAACCATTCTGACGATGGCGAAGACTCGACCGGCGGCGAGAATGCCGATGTGAACGGGCCTGGCGCCTTCGCGAGTGAACGCGTTTCTGAGCACATTCGGACCTGCGGTGGCTTGAGCCACCACGGCCGCCCGTTTGGCGGATGACGCGGCTCGCCTGAGGTCGAGGCCTGCGCACGGTGTGACGAGCCGGATCACGTTGGTCGACGCGGCGCTTCTTGAATGTCTTCACTCGCCGGTTTGCTGAACTTGAAATGCGGCACCATGACCGACCGAACCCGCGCGAACCCGACCTCTTCGATCAACCTGAACATCTCTCGTTCAAGGAGAGCGCCACCAATTCAGCTGGCCCAGCGCTTCGGGTCGTTGACGATCAACTGCGACAACCGTTTCGCGCTGACGATGTCGGTGATCAAGACGGCCGCTACCGGGCATCCTACTTCACGTCCGCCATCAGCCGCCGCATTCGGTCCGCGTGAGCCCGCATCCGGTCGCCAAGGGCCGATCCCGACATGCCCGGCATCTGGGCGAGGTCCTGCCGCACCGAGTCGGCCAAGCTCGACCAGGCCGATCCAGCCGCCATCGGCATCTTTTGCATGTCCATGCCCAGGGCGTCGAGCATCGCGCTCACCCGGCCCTGATGGGTGGCCATCATCGCGGGCATTTGATCGGGCGACATCGTGGTGACGGAGTCCAGATAGGCACGCATTGGCCCCACCATTCCCTGACTCTGGCTACTCATCTGCATCATGCCGGAAGCGGAATCTCGGGCCGCCTGCACCGGCGGCTTCGTTCCGCACCCGATTGCCGCGATTGAGGCTAGCGTAAGCCAGCCGTACTGGAATTGCAATGAGTCCTCCTTCGTGCCACGGTTGACCGCGTTGGATTGGTTGCGCGTTTCCCATTGGTCGATCCAGCCGCCCAAACCGGCCCGTAGGGCCCGGTCGTCGATTGAACCGGCCGTGAAGTGTACCCCGCCGGGAGAACGCCGTGCCATCGATCAATGGGACGAGTTGGATTGGGGGGGCCAGGTCCGACGAACGCCGAACTCCATCGTCTGATCAATGGCGCCGCCCGCATTCGGCCCGTACCGTTCAGCCCAGTTGAGAACTCCGACCCACCGGCTTGGCCAGCTCGGCCGACCATCGGGGGCGGCCGGTCGAAACGGAGTACCGAATGTCAAGGCAGGTCACGCCAGTCGGGCTCGCGATCCTTCTGATGTTCGGGGTTCGGCCCCTTCACGCGCAGAAGCCCCCGGCCATGGCCATGAAGCACGGCCCGGCCGCGGAGGCCGCGAGCATAGGTCACATGATGGGCGCTCCTGGCCTGGTGCCCTTCGAAATCATGACCGGACAGGCGGGACGATGGATGGTCGGCTATCAGTTCATGGTCGGCCGGTTGGACGGGATCCTCGACGGCGCTCGGCGCATCAGTGAGGCGGATGTGCTCGACCGCTTCGCGACGACGCCGACCGACATGACGATGCGGATGCACATGGCGATGGTCATGTATGCCCCCACCGACAAGCTGACCCTCATGGCGATGCTCCCGTACATTGGGATGTCGATGGGCGAACTCCATCGTGATGGCACGAGCTCGACGGAACGGAGCCAGGGCGTCGGGGACCTTGAAGTCCGTGGGCTCTACTCTCTATATGCAGCGGAGGGCCTTCGCCACCGGATTCTGGCGAATTTCGGGGTTGGCCTTCCGACCGGCTCCGTCAATGCGCGCGACCCGGAGGGGTCCCGGATGGAATACCCGATGCAGATCGGATCGGGCACCTTCGCCCTGCTGCCCGGCTTCACCTACCTGGGCCAGGCGGTGCCGTGGGGCTGGGCAGCGGGTCTCTCCACCACGATGCCCCTGGGCAGGAACAACGTCGGCTACAGGCTCGGGAACCGGCACCAGGCCACCGTGACGATCGCGCGACAATTCCCGCATTGGATCGGGATCTCGACCGGTGTCCGGGGCGAAAGCTGGGGCAACATTCACGGGGTCGATCCTCTTCTCGATCCAACCGATGAACCCACGAAGGACCCGAATCTCCAAGGGGGGAAGCGACTCAGCGCCTTGTTGGGGATCACCCTTCATCCCCAGAAGGGTTTCCTCAACAATCAGCATGTGCATGTCCTTGGCGAGCTGCCGTTGGCGCAATCCCTGGACGGCCCCCAACTGCGCGGGAAGTGGGTCCTCCGGTTGGGTTGGCAGCTGGAATTCTGAAGCAGAGGTCAGGGGGCCTCGTAGCTCGCAGCACGCCTTACCAACCCGCCGCGGTAGCAAACGCAAAGCCCCACGGTCGAACTGACCGTGAGGCTTCGGGTTGAGAAATCGGGGCGCCGGGATTTGAACCCGGGACCTCCTGCGCCCAAGGCAGGCGCGCTACCGGGCTGCGCTACGCCCCGTCCGGCGGGACGAATATAACCTCAGGCCCGGGCCCCGCGACGCTTCGATGACCGCTTCGGGGCCGGGTTGGGCCTCCCGCTGAGTCGCGCCTGCAGACTCGGCAGCGTGGCCGGATCGAGAAACAACAGGTAGGAGGAGATCATCGCCAAGGAGAACACGCCAATCCCCATGGTTTAGCCGATGGCCAGGTGGAACGGCCGGGACCCAGAATCCAGGCCGGGACGCTGCCTCGGTGAAAGCTTGGAACGACTCTGCCGAAAGCAAACCAGCCAGTTGGCGGCCGAATGGGCCCTTCGCCAGTTCCCCACCCATCACGTCCGCCAGGACCCAGCCACAGTGACCGGCAACTCCCACGCGAGGCAGACGGCGAAGAGCGCCCGGAAGACGCCGAGACTGAGTGCACTGCCCTCCGCATACCAGAAACGGTTCCACCGCTCGGCCAGCCCGGGTACCGGCGGCGGCGCATCGACAGCACCAGTCACCCTTCGACCCGGCTCACAACACGGCGCTGTTGGGCGCGGTACAGATGTCGACGTTCTCCTGGACCAGACTCCTCGTCTCTACCTTGTTCCAGGTGCAGGATACCCGGGCCCGAATCTGGCCCGGCCGGCCCTCGAGGGCCGTCTGCCGGCAGAGGAACCGGTGCAGGACCGGGAGATCCTGCCGGTTCATGGCTCGGCCCACTTTGGCCGGGATGACGAAGTACTGGCGGAGGTTGAGCTCCGTCTCGGCCCCGGCCTGGTCGATCAGGCGATACCGGCCGAGGCACTCGTAGGTCTGGCTGAACATGTTCCAGGTGAACTCGCCCCAAGTGTCGAACTTGGCCTGCATCACCCCGCGGATCGGGTACAGGAGTTGGAAGGTCAGGAATGCGGCAATCAGCCAGTTGCTCGTAGGCCGCGACTTCATGTTCGGGAGGGTCCTTTCGCAGTCCGGGACACGCCAAATCGGCTTTCGATATAGCCATCCACGATGGCCCATTGTTTCTGGGGCGGATAGGCCTTGGGCCGGAGGACATAGCCAAGTCCGATCCCATCGGACAGCGCCACAAGCGCATCGGCTTCCTGGGCCGGGTCGATCGAGACCGGAATCTCGCCGCTCTTGACCAAGGCTCGCAACTCGATCTCGAATCGCTCGTTCAGGATATCGAGCCGCCGTTGATGCTCTTCTCTGAGTTTCTTGTTGCTCATCGCCAGGCCGACGAATGAGATCCACAGCCGCCAGCCGCTGACCTCCTGCGGGCCGAGTGGCAGCGTGGTCCGGAGAATCCGCCGGATGCGTTCGATGCCGGTCGACCCGGCCTGGGCGGCCTCCATATTCCTGATGATGGCCCCGCCCAACCGGTCGAGGGCGAACAGCAACAACTCCGCCTTGTCGTGGAAGTGGTAGGTCACGACGCCGGTGGTCGCGTCGAGTTCCCTGGCAATGGCCCGAATGCTCGCGTTGTGAAGGCCATCCCGGAGAATGACGCGCCATGCGGCCTCGGCCACTTCCTCCCGGGTCAGGGTCCGTCCCGCCACACGCGCCATGGCAGCCTCGTTTGCTTGACACAAAAACAACGCTTGTTACGTTAAATACAACAAGTGTTGGTTTGCAATTCGTCCCATGTGTTCAGGAGCGCCCGATGCCGCTCGGTCATGCGATTCGATCGGTCCTCGTCAGGCCCGATCCAAGCTACGACCGATGGGTCGAGTCGCACCAGGCGCGAACGCCCGGTGGCCGCTGGAAAGTAATCGGGCTGCACCTGCTGCCGGCGCCTTTGGCTGGCTGTCGGTCCAGTTCCTCGTCCCCTGGCTCATGCCGCTGACGGGCATCGGCGCGGCGTGGCTCCAGCTCGTCACGCTGGGCACGATGGCGCTGGCCTGGGAACTCACAATGCCCTTCGTCTGGCTCCGCCGGGACGGGCTGACGTGACGTGGCGGGAATCGCTGGACGTCCCGATCCTGATTCACATTCTCGTTAACTTCGATGTCGCCGACACCGTTGTCACCGCTCTCAAGGGGTTGTTCTCATGATCCGTCGATCGTTCGCATTGCTGCTCTGGGCCGCCACGGTGACCGCATGCGGCACCCCCGCCGCCGATGCCCCCGGGAAGGGAGCCGAGTCATCGGTCGATGCCAAACTCGATCAGATCATGACCGACGCGATCGCGAAACGTGAGCTGCCGGCCGCGTCGCTCGTTGTGGTCAAGGGGGACCAGATCGTATACGCCAAGGGTTTCGGCATGGCCGACATCGCGTCCGGCCGGGCCATGACGGATTCGACGCCCACCGTGATCGGGTCGACGTCCAAGCCGCTCACCGCGCTGGGGGTGTTGCGGCTAGTCCAGCTCGGCAAAGTGGGACTCGATTCGCCGTTGGCGCGATACACGCCCGACCTGCGATTCAAGGACCCCCGGGGCGCCGCCATCACGGTCCGTCAGCTGCTGAACAACCGGTCCGGGATCGTGTCGGGGTTCTCGGGGCCGGCCCACACTCTCCCGTCCGTGCAGGACGACCAGGCCGTCGAGCGCATCGCCCGTGAGACGGCGGCACTGCCGCTCGTCTTCGCGCCGGGGACGAGCTACCTGTACTCGAACCGCGGCTGGCTCCTGGCCGGCTATCTGATCCAGCGGGTGGCGGCAGAGCCGGTCGAAACGTTCATGAAGCGGGTGGTGTTCGACGCCCTCGGCATGACCGGGACGACGCTCGAATTCTGGAAAGTGAACGGGCTGGTGACTGGTTACGCCGCCGGGTTCAAGGTTCGAAACCAGCCGACTCCAGCCTCGCTCCACCGGGGATATGGCCCCTCCGGCATGACCGTCTCAACGCCCCGTGACATGGGACGCCTGTTGGTGGCGATGCTGAACGGCGGGAAAACAGTGCTCAAGACGCAGTTTCTGACGCCCGAACTGATCGCCGAAGCCATGCGGCCGCAGGCGGAGGCCGAGAGCGAGTTAGGCGGTCCGACGAAGTATGGGCTGGGATGGGAAGTCGACTCGTCGTTCGGCGCCCTCACCGTCAAAAAGGCCGGGTCGGTAGGCACAATGGTGTCTCTGTGGATCATGCTTCCTGACCAGAAGACTGGTATTGCCTTCGCATTCAACCGCGAGGACTACGGGGTCGTCCCGATTGCACCGGCCGTTCTGAAGGTCCTGGCCGGTGGGCCTGTTGACACACTGCCCACCGCCACCTGGAATGCCCCGCCGGCTCCGACCGCGGCCAGGATCTCCCTCGCGGCCAAGAAGCGGTGGGTGGGGCTGTATGACACGCGATTCGGGGATACCAGGATCTATCTTCGAGGAGACTCCCTGTTCGCTGATTACGAGGGCGCCGAAGCTTCGCTGGTCCCGGCCGACGAGACGACGTTTGCCATCGTCGATGACCAGGTGAGGCATGCCGGGAAGCAGTTCGTGTTTCGGCAGCAGCGGGGGGCGGCCACGATCTGGGGCTCACCCAAGGACTCGCTGGGGGTGCGGGTGAGGTGACGGGCGGGCTTTGGGGGGGGTGGAGGGGGCGGGCTGACGCCCGCCCTTACGGGGTGCGGATTGTGTCGGTGGCTTCCTTGGCGGCTTTTTGCAGGAAGCCGAGGTCGCTCGAGATGCTGACCAGGCGCATTCCCTTGCGGGCCCACTCCGCGGTCAGCGTGACATCGTTGGTGTGAATGGCCGGGTAGACACCGGCCTTGGAGCACGCGGCCATCATCCGTTCGATCGCCGCTGTCAGGACGGGGTCGCGCATCTTGCCCGGGACGTCCAGGGCGATTGACAGGTCATTCGGCCCGATCAGGGCCGCGTCGACGCCGGGTACCGAGACGATCTCGTCGATGCGTTCCACCGCTTCGCGGGTCTCGACCTGGACGATCACGAAGGTCTCCCGGTTCGACTCCGCCATCATCTGCACCACGTCCCCGCCCTTGAATTCGGTATGCCCGCGGCCGAGCGCACTTCCCCGGCGGCCGACCGGGGGATACTTCACGATCGAAATCGCATCGCGGACCTGCTCCGGAGAGGTAATCCGGGGCAGCATGACCCCTTGGGCCCCGCCGTCGAGCGACTGACTGATCAACTCGTAGGTCAGCGCCGGCACTCGGACGATCGGTGTCAGGCCGATAGCCCGGCCGAACCGGCTCAATTCCGCCACGGTCTCGGAACTGAAGGAGCCATGCTCGTTGTCGATGATGACCCAGTCGAGGCCCGCGTTTGCGAGGCACTGGATGACGGCCGGCTGGCGAATCTCGGCGATCATCGTGCCGATCGCGGTCTTGCCCTGGGCCAGGTGCTGCTTCAGTCGGTTCTGCGGAATGATCGCCATGGATTTGGTGTCGCGGGTCAGAGTGGGCGGACCGTGAGGGCCTCGAGCAAGGCGCGGCATGCTTTCCCGCGGTGGCTCACCGTGTCCTTGTCGTTGTCAGACGCCTCGCCAAACGTGCGGCCGAGGTCGTCGCTCAGAAAGTAGGGGTCGTAGCCGAACCCGCTGGCACCGCGCGGGTCGGGAAGAATCACGCCAGCGGCGGCGGCTTCGAACGGCTGCGGAATGCCGCCGACTTTGCGGACCAGGACAAGAACGCAACGATAGCGGGCCCGGCGGCGAACGTCCGAGGCTCCGCCGAGCCGGCGCACCAGCATGGCGTTGTTGGCGGCGTCCACCTCGGCGGGCGTCCCGGTCGCCATGGCCCAGCGCTTCGACCGGACACCGGGTTCGCCGCCCAGGCTGAACACCTCAAGTCCGCTGTCGTCGGCCACCGTCGGGAGTCCGGTCTTCCGGCAGAAGTATTCGGCCTTGGCCCGGGCATTGGCCTCAAATGAGTCGTGCAATTCGAGGACGTCCTCTGCCGGCGACTCGACCACCCCGGCGTCGTCCGGAAACAGGACGTCGAACGGGGCGCCGGCCAGCAGCCGGCGCACCTCACGCTGCTTCCCCCCACTTCGGGTCGCCACCAGCAGGTTCACCAGCCGAGGGCCTTCCGCTGGGCCTCGAACAGCGAGGCGATGCCCCGCTCGGCCGAACTGACGATCGCATCGAACTGAGTGCGGGTGAAGGTCCCGTTTTCCCCGGTCCCCTGCAGCTCGACAAAATCATGGGGAGCGCGCATCACGATGTTGGCATCGACCTGCGCATCCTTGTCTTCGGTATAGGCGAGGTCCAGCATCACCTCATCACCGACCAGGCCCACCGAGACCGCGGCCACCAACTGGCCGAAGGGCGACACTTGCCCGGTGCGTTTGGCCAGCCAGTCGAAGGCATCGACCAGCGCGACGCACGCCCCGGTGATGCTGGCGGTGCGGGTCCCGCCATCAGCCTGGAGGACGTCGCAATCGATCTTGACGGTGTACTCACCGAAGTCCCACCGGCCGACCGCCGCCCGAAGCGAGCGGCCGATCAGGCGCTGGATCTCCTGACTCCGTCCGCCGGGCCCGTTTCGTTCACGGCCGGAACGCTCCATGGTGGCGCGCGGGAGCATCGCGTACTCCGCGGTAACCCACCCCATCCCGGAGCCCTTCTTGAAAGGCGGAACCCCCTGCTCTACCGAGGCCGTGCAGTGCACGAGGGTCCCGCCGAACCGGACCAGGCAGGAGCCTTCGGCATAGGGATTCGCTCCCCGCTCGAGCACCACTGGGCGGAGCTGGTCGGCGGTACGTCCATCAACGCGAGCCACGAATACGCTCCGCAAGTGAAGTGGTTGATTGGTGCGGCACGAGGGGAATGAGGGCCACCCGGCCTCCGTGGGATTCGACGAAGTCGGCCCCCACCACGGTCTCCCTGGTGTAGTCGGCGCCCTTCGCCAGAACGTCGGGAGCCAGGGACTCGATCAGCGCGAGCGGGGTCGGGTCATCGAACAGCACGACGCGGTCGACCGCGGCGAGTCCAGCCAACACCCGGGCCCGTTCGGCTTCGGGAACGAAGGGGCGGCCCGCCCCCTTGGCCAGGGACCGAACCGAGGCATCGGAGTTGAGCGCGACAATCAGGGCACTCCCCATGGCGCGGGCGTCTTCCAGGTAGGCGACGTGCCCGGCATGGAGGAGGTCGAACACGCCGTTGGTGAAGACCACCGGCCCACCCATCGCGCGCCGCCAGGCCAGGGCGTCGCTTGAGCCAACGATCTTCGCGGCCGAACCGGGGAATCGCGCTGCGGTCACAGGCGCTGATTGACCGAAAGCTTGAGGCGGATGGTCCGACGAATCAGGGGAACGTCAATCAGCTCCGAGTAGGCCGTCTCGATCGTGATCGCCCGCGGGACCTCGATCCGCACGATCCGGAACTTGGCCGCTTCGGCCGGCGCCCCGATCTCGGCGACATCGCCCTGCAGCTCACGGAGAATCTCCGGATCGGTGTGGCTCCCTGCAAACCGAGCCGCCTGCCCCATCCGATCCTTGAGTTCCAGGTACCGCCACCAGACTCGGCCGACGCGGTTCCCGTAGTAGAGGACCACGAAGGTCACCACCAGCGACACCAGGCATCCGAGCGTGCTGGTCCCGCGGGTCCGACGAGACGTCGCTACCATTGCGATTGGGCTCCGTCCACGATTTCGGTGATCAGGCGCTCGATGGCTTTCTTGCGCCCCTCGCTTTCGGTCGAGGTATAGTCGCCCTCGACGGAAAGTCCGTTCCGTTCCCACAGGATCTTGTTGTTCTTCTGGTCGATGATCTGGACGTTGATGGAAATCTGAAGTTTGCGACGGCTGACCTGGACGTTCTGATTCTGGGCGCCGCCGAAGGCGATCGGGATGTCCGGTTCGTAGCGTTGAATGGTGCCCTTCACCACGGCGTCGGCGGCGGCCTCACCGGCCGGCCTCAGGCCCAGCCGGCCCTGGACCGCCTCGCGGACGGCGCGGTTGATCTCGTTGGTAAGCGCGGGCTCCGCCGTCAGGTTCTCGAATGGGATGACCGCCACGGTCTTGATGGTCGACGGAAAACCCGTTCCGCCGCCGAAGCCGTAGAGGAAACAGCCCGTCAGAACGAGGCTAAGGCTGGGGAGGAGTCCACGTATCAGTCGCAAAGGGCTTGGCTTTCAAGTTGGACGAGAACGTGATGTCGAGCCGGGCTGGGACACTGGGCACGATGAGGCGAGCCGTGACGGGCAAACCGTCGGGACCAAAAATCGTCTCGACCAGCCCGATTCTCTTCCCGGCCTGGCGGACCTCCGCCACGAGCCGGTTCGGGGTGATCGACCGGAAATAGTCAACCGTGTCCGCGCCGGTCTGGAAGCGCCAGGCGACAACGTTAGGATCGGCGGCCCGGAACACGACCGGTTGTCCGGCCGGCCGGTGCACGATGCCGAGGAGCGCCCAGAACAGCGGGTAGTTCGGCACCAGGCGTTTGACATCGTTTTCGGGCTGGGCCCAGATGGCCGTGTCCCCGCTCACGAAGGCCGCCAAGCGGCCCGAGCCCAGCGGGCCCTGGGCGTCGAGCCGCGCCGAATCCGGCAGCGCGAACCGAATCCGCCCGCGTCCCCCGGCCGCGCCCTGGTCGTCTCGAAACTGCCACCGGAAGCGGATTTCTCGCGCTTCGGAGGGCAGCGTAGCCCGAGCCCAGGTTTGAGCGCTGTCGGGCGACCCTGGAACGAACGCCGCCGGCTTGGGAACCACGATGCCCGCCGCGCCGCCGCAGGCAGCGGCGAAGGTCAAAACCAGGGGAACGAGGCGGCGCGTCATGGGGTGCATGATAGTGGCGACCGGGGGCTTTGTCATAGCGCGTCCCCTAGAGCCTGACCGGGTCCGGGGCGACCGGAAGGCCCCGGGCGACCTCGGCTGGCAGCCGGCTCCAGTTGAAGTTCTGATCGAGCACCATCAGGCTGGTTTCGGCCGTGGCGAGCAGGCGACCCGATTCCGCGTGGTCGATGGCATAGCCGAAAATGATCCGGCGGGAGGCTAGATCGCGCACCCAGCACCTGACCTGAATCATGTCATCGTACTTGGCGGGCTGCCGGTAGCGCACCCGCGCTTCGCCGACGGCGAGGCGGATTCCCTGCCGTTCGAGGTCGGCGTAGCTCAGGCCGGTTCGGCGAAGGTGCTCGGTCCGGGCCATGTCGCACCAGACCAGGTATCGGGCGTGATAAACGACGCCCATCTGGTCGGTCTCGCTGTAGTTGACCCGGAGTTCGATGACGGAGATGTCGTGACTCGCTTCCATGCCTTCCTCCACGGTCCTATCTTCGGCCATGCCTGGCAATCGACTGGTCATCGTATCGGACGCCCATCTCGGGGCGGTTCCCACCGAGAGCGACGAGCGGTTCCTCGCCTTCCTCGACCAGGTGCCCGATCTGGGCGACGCCCTGCTGATCAACGGTGACCTGTTCGACTTCTGGTTCTCGTACCGCCGAGTGATTCCGCGATCCGGCTTCCGCGCCGCGGCGTCCCTCGCCATGTTGGCGCGGCGGATGCCGGTCATGATGACCGGCGGCAACCACGACCGATGGGGGAGCACCTTCTGGCAGCAGGACGCCGACATTCGGTATGAGCCGTCCGAGATCCGGTTTCAAGCCGCGGGTCTCGACATCGTCGCACTGCACGGGGACGGGGTCGCCGAAGAACACCGCTCCGCCCGGGTCATGCACCGAGTCACGCGACATCCCCTGACCAGCTGGGCCTATCGGCTCGTGCACCCCGATTTCGGCATCGGGCTGGTCGACCGGATGAGTACCCGCCTGGCCGACTCGACCCGGGACGCCGCCGTGCTCGAGCGGGCCAGCGTTCGCCAGGCCAAGTGGGCGGCGTCCAGGCTTGCCGCGGATCCTTCGATCGGACTCCTGGTGATGTCGCACACCCACCGTCCGACCCTGGCCGAGCCGTTCCCCGGGCGCCGCTACCTGAACCCCGGGGCCTGGATCGAGGGCCGCCGTTTCGCGATTGTCTCGCCCGACGAAGTCCAACAACGGCAGTTCGACGCCTAGTGCCCCCCAAGGACGACAACCTCCGCAGCCGTCATCCGCTCGCCCAGGAATCGTGATCCCACCGTCCGGAACCGTTCCGGATCGTCGCTGACCGCAAATCGATGGAATGACTGCCCACCGCCCGGGGCCAGCAGGTCGCGTTCGGTCAGGAGGCGCTTCAGTTCGAGGCTGGTTTCCTCGGCGCTGTCGATCAGGGCCACACCTGGACCGGCCACCCGGGAAAGTAGTGGTTTGAGCAGCGGGTAATGAGTGCAGCCGAGCACCAGAGTCCCGATCCCGCGATCGAGGAGCGGCTCCAGATACTCCGTCGCCACGAGGCGAGTCGCTTCGAGGTCGAACCACCCCTCCTCCACCAGCGGAACGAACAGCGGACAGGCCGTTGAGACCACAACCGTTCCCGGTGCGGCCGTCTCGATCGCGCGTTCGTAGGCCCGACTCTGAATCGTGCCGGCAGTACCGATCACGCCGATCGGCCGTCCACCGGAATTGGCCCGAACGGCGGCCCGGGCACCCGGCTCGATGACGCCGATCACCGGC
This sequence comes from Gemmatimonadota bacterium, assembly GCA_031394255.1. Classification (GTDB taxonomy): domain Bacteria; phylum Gemmatimonadota; class Gemmatimonadetes; order Gemmatimonadales; family GWC2-71-9; genus SHZU01. The sequence goes on along the minus strand of JANMXA010000212.1, from coordinate 32,465 downwards.
ACGGTGGTGGCCGCCTGGAGCGCTTCGAGGGCGTGCGCCGTGCTGGTGTTGCAGGCAACCACGATGGCCTTCACGCCCTGGCGCACCAGCCAATCGGTGATTTCCAGACTGTAGCGACGAACGGTGGCGGGCGACTTGGGGCCGTACGGCACCCGGGCTGTGTCCCCGAAATAGACGGTCGAGTCATGGGGGAGCGCCTGATAGATCGCACGGGCGACGGTGAGGCCGCCCAGCCCGGAATCGAAAATGCCGATCGGCGCCCGGTTCACCGGACGCGGAACGGGACCGACGCGAAGGCCAGCACCCCGCCGCCCGGCGCGGGAACCACCCGGAAGCCGACGTCCCGGGGAAACTCGTGCAGCTGGGTGGCGACGTAGGCTTCGATCCCGGCGAACAGGTGGTTGAAGCCCAGAAAGATGAGCCAATCCTGCCGCTGGCGGCGCTTGCCGGTGAGGCGAGCCGTGTCGGCCGCGACCCGGGTGAGATAGTTGATCTCCCGGGCGGTCTTCATGGTCATGCCTAACGCGGCCCCCTCGAGGGAGACGAAGATCGCGCCGGTCAGCTTCCGGTCCAGACGGGCCTGTGCCCAGCCCGGCACGGCGAGCGACATGACAAACGCTTTCATCGGCTTGAGTGGGGGGGCCAGCGGGTTGGTCGTGTCCGCCACCGCCGGCGCGGCTGACACCGGCTTCGGCGGGACCGGTTTGGGACGGGGGGCCTGAGCGACCAGCCAGCCGGGGGCGCCGGCCGCGACGATCGCGACCAGGAGCCATGCGACGGCGCGATGGCGGGAGCGTGTGGGAATCGAACCCACCGAAGTGACCGAAGGCCCCTTCATCGCGGTTTTGAAGACCGGCCGAGCCACCAGGCCCGATCCACCCCCTCATGACTCATCGCACCGCCACGCATTCGATCTCGACCCGCACGCCACGGGGCAGCCCAAGGCAAGCCACCGTGGACCGGGACGGGCGGTGATCGCCGAACGCCCTGGCGTAGACCTCGTTCATCGGCGCAAACTCCGCCATGTCGGCGAGGAACACGGTGGTCTTGACGACCTTCGACAGGCTCGAGCCCGCCGCGTCAAGCACGGCGGCCAGGTTCTTGAACACCTGTTCGGTCTGCGCGGCCACACTGCCAGGCACCACTTCCATGGTGACCGGGTCGAGGGCGATCTGCCCCGCGGTGTACACCATTCCGTTCACCACGGTCGCCTGGGCATAGGGGCCGATCGCCTTCGGCGCCCGCTCGGTGCTGATGATCTCGATGTTCGTCATCGTTGCCTCAGTTTTAGAATAGTCCTTCGATCCGGCCGTCCGCATGGACCCGGATCGCTTCCGCCGACGGGGTCTTGGACAGGCCAGGCATCGTCATGATTTCGCCGGCCAGCGCCACCACGAACCCGGCGCCCGCCGAAGGATAGACGTCCCGGATCGTGATCCGGAAGCCTTGGGGCCGGCCGAGTTTGGCGGCGTCGTCCGAGAACGAATACTGGGTCTTGGCGATGCAGATCGGCGTCTGGCCGAGTCCCATCGCCTCGCACTGGGCGATGTTGCGGTCCGCGGCGGCGGCGTAATCCACGCCATCGGCCCCGTAGATCTCCCGTGCGATCGTCTCGATCTTCACCTTGATCGGCAGCGCGGCATCGTAGAGCGGCTTGAACTTCGCCTTGCCTTCGTCGAGGATCGCGAGGATCTCTTTCGCCACCGCCTCACCCCCTTCGCCGCCCTTGGCCCAGACATCCGACAGCGCCGCCCGGACGCCCCACGTTCCGGCGGCATCGAGCACGGCCTGCAGTTCCTCGGGCGAGTCCGACGTGAACCGATTGAGCGCCACGACCACCGGCAATCCGAACTTGCCCAGGTTCTCGACGTGGGCCTGGAGATTTACCAGCCCCCGCGAGAGGGCCGCGACGTCCGGTGCGCCGAGCTGATCCTTCTTGACGCCACCGTGCATCTTGAGCGCCCGCACCGTCGCGACGATGACCGCCGCCTCAGGATTGAGCCCGCCGAACCGGCACTTGATGTCCAGGAATTTCTCGGCTCCGAGGTCAGCGCCGAAGCCGGCCTCGGTCATCACGATGTCACCGAGGGAGAGACCGAGCCGGGTGGCCACCAGCGAGTTGCATCCGTGGGCGATGTTCCCGAAAGGCCCGCCGTGCACCAGCGCCGGCCCGCCCTCGAGCGTCTGGACCAGGTTCGGAATGATGGCGTCCTTGAGGAGCAGCGTCATCGCGCCGGACGCCTTCAAGTCGGCTGCCGTCACCGGCTTCCTGTCCCGGGTCAGGCCGACGATGATCCGGCCGAGCCGGGCTTCGAGATCCTGAAGATCGGTCGCGAGGCAGAGGATGGCCATCACCTCGCTACCAGGCACGATCACGAACCGTTCCTCGCGCGACGGTCCCCCGTTCAGGCCGCCCAGGCCCACGACGATTTGCCGGAGCGCCCGGTCGTTCATGTCGATGGTTCGGGGCCAGGTGATCCGCCGACTGTCGATCCCGAGCGCGTTACCATGGTGAATATGGTTGTCCAGCATCGCCGACAGGAGGTTGTGCGCCGACGTGATGGCGTGGAAGTCCCCGGTAAAGTGCAGATTGATTTCATCCATCGGCACCACCTGGGCGTACCCGCCACCTGCCGCCCCGCCCTTGACCCCGAACACCGGGCCCAGCGACGGCTCGCGGATGCAGACCACGACCCTCTTGCCCAGGCGCCGGAGCGCCTGGCTCACACCCACCGTGACGGTGGATTTGCCTTCGCCGGCCGGCGTGGGGTTGATGCCGGTCACCAGCACCAGCCGGCCCTTCGGGGTGCGGGCCTTGATGGCCGCGGGCGTGATCTTGGCCTTGTTCCGCCCATAGGGCAGAATCTCGTCGGCAGACAGGCCCAGTTCGGCCGCCACATCGGCGATGGGGCGGAGCTTGGCCGCCTGGGCGATGGCGATGTCGGAAGGCACTGCGGTCACGGTCGGACCTCCAGGATCAGGCTGTCTTGAGCCGGCTACCAAACAAGCGGACGGCGTTGGCCGTCGTCCATTCCACGATCCGGTCGAACGGCACCCCCATCACGGCCGCGAGACGGGTCGCGGTGTGTACCACGAACGACGGCTCGTTGCGTTTCCCCCGATTGGGCACCGGGGCCAGATACGGAGCATCCGTCTCCACCAGCAAGCGGTCGGCCGGAACGACCCGTAACTCGTCATCGAGCTGCCATGACTTGAAGGTGATCATCCCGGACAACGACACGTAGTGCCCGAGTCCCACGGCGACCTTGAGAAGGGCCGGCCCGCTCGAGAAGGAATGCATCACGGCGGTCACCCGGGGGTGGTTCCGGAGAATGGCCGCGACATCATCGTCCGCCTCGCGAGCATGGATCACTACCGGTTTGCCCGCGGCCTCGGCGATATCCAGCTGGGCCTCGAAGGCGGCCCGCTGCTCGTCGCGCGGGGAGTGGTCGTAGTGGTAGTCCAGGCCCATCTCGCCTGCCGCGACCACCAGCGGGTCCCGGAGCGCGTCAGCGAGCCACCGGGCCAGCGCCGGCGACCAGCGCCGCCCTTCGTGGGGGTGGAGGCCGGCCGTCAGCGACAGGTGGGGGTGGCGCGCCACGATCGGCCGGGCCCGTTCGTACGTCTCCGGCATCTCGCCGATGACGACCGCATGACCGATTCCAGCCGGCCCCAAACGCGACACCACCTCGTCGACGTCGGACTCGAAAGCCGCGTCGGCAAGGTGGCAGTGCGTGTCAATCAGTTGAAGCACCGGCGTGCCGGCCGGGGCTCCTACGCCACCGGCTGCGCGCGAGCCGCCGTCGTGGCCGTCGAATGAGCGGCCCGGGCGCCGACGACGGCGTTGACCTTGGGCGGCCACCGGGTCTCAATGTACAGAAGCACGGGCGCGGCAATGAAGATCGACGAGAACGTTCCGGTGAACACGCCAAAGAACATGACCAGCGCGAAGGGCCGGATCACTTCGCCGCCGAAGATGGCGAGGGCCAGGAGCGTCGACAGCGTCGTGCCGTGGGTCAGGATGCTCCGCGGCAACGTCTCATTGATCGACCGGTTGAGGATCGAAATCAGATTGTCCCGGCGGTGCTTATGAAGGTTTTCGCGCACCCGGTCGAAGATGATAATGGTGTCGTTCAGCGAATACCCGACCATGGTCAGGAAGGCGGCGACCACCACCAGGCTGACCTCGAGCCGGATCGCGGCCACGAAGGCGATCGTGGTCAGGACGTCGTGGGCGGTCGCGACGATCGCGGCCAGACCAAAGCGCCATTCGAACCGATAGGCCAGGTACGCCAACACCGCGAAGAACGACAGGAAGATCGCCAGGAACGCCTGGGTTCGGAGCTCACCGCCAACCTTCGGGCCGACCGCCTCAGTCCGAACGATCTGGAACTTGCCCTCGCCGACCACCTTGTTGAGCCCGGCGGTCACCGCAGCCGAGGCCGCCTGGGTGTCGTTGGCGTCCTTCTGTTGGCCCGCGTTCCGGGCCCGGATGACGAACTCACCCGCCCCGCCAAAGCTCTGGATCTCGGCCCCACGGACGCCCTGGGCGTCGAGGCCGGTGCGAAGCTGGTCGTCAGTAATCCTGGCGTCGGTCTTGATCTGAAGCAGCGTACCCCCGGTGAACTCGACGCTATACTGGATGCCAGGCTTGATGAGGAGGATGGCGCCAACGAACAGGATGGCCGCCGTAACGCCGTAGGCGTATTTGCGAACTGCGATGAAGTCGTAGGCAGCGTCCTTGAACCACCGGATCGAGCCGACCGAAATGGTGGTCGCATCCGGATTCCGCTGGAGCCACATCAGGTAGAACGTCCGGGTCACGAAGATCGCGGTGACCATCGAGGCGAAGATGCCCACGATCAGCGTGACCGCGAAGCCCTTCACCGGGCCGGTGCCGAACTGGAAGAGGAACAGGGCCGTGAGCACCGTGCTCAGGTTCGAGTCGACGATCGCGGGCATCGCGTGACGAAACCCTTCGTCGAGCGCTAGCCGGACGGTCTTCCCGAGGGCAAGCTCTTCGCGGATCCGCTCGAAGATCAGCACGTTGGCGTCAACAGCAATGCCGATCGACAGAATGAACCCCGCCAGACCAGGTAGCGTCAGCGTGGCCTCGAAGATCGACAACGTGCCCATCGTGAACAGGGCGTAGAGAATCAAGGCCGCGACCGCGAGCGCGCCGCTGGCGGCGTAGTACCCGACCATGATTAGCACAACGAGGGCTGTGCCGACAATGCCGGCGACAACGCCTCCTTTGATCGAGTCTTTGCCCAGACTCGGCCCGACGACCCGCTTCTCGACAATCTTGAGCGGCGTCGGCAGCGCACCGGCGCGGAGCGTGAGCGCCAGGTCCTGTGCATCCTGCAACGTGCGCCCGCCAAGCTGGATTCGACCCTGCCGGTCGATCCGGCTCTGGATCACCGGCGGCCGGCCCTGAACCATGTTATCGAGGAGGATCGCCATGTAGTCGCCGACATGCCGGCCGGTCTCTTGCCCGAACTTCCGGCCGCCCTGCCGGTCGAGTTCGAAATTGACCTCGGAACCGTTGGTCAGCGGATCGACCTGTGCCGTGGCGTTGACCAGGCTCCCCCCAGTCACAATCGCCTTGTCATCGAGCGCGTACAGCATCCGGAATTGTTCCACCCCGGCGCTCACCGGCTGCGCTGCCCAGCGGAAATCGACGCCGCGGGGCCACAGTCGGCGGACCTCGGGAATGTGAAGCAGACTGTCGACTCGCTTGTAGGCCGCTTCCTTGACCGCGTATTCACCCGGCATGGCCTGGAGCCCCGCCGAGTTGGCCGGCTGGATCAACGAAGCCAGAATCCCGTTCGTGATCGTGCTGTCGGTCGCCTCGGCCTTCTTCTTCCCCGAATCGCCGGCGGCCAGCAGCTGCTGAACGGCGTTCTTGGCAGCGCCGGCGCCCGTCGAGATCGTCGCCGTGACGCCCTTGTCCTTGAGGGCCCGGTCCATCGAAGGGATCGCCTTATCGAGCGACTGCGATTTGTCCGTGATCCGGAACTCGAGAAACGCGCTCCGCTGGACGACGGCCTGGGCCCGATCCGGGTCCTTGAGGCCCGGCAGTTCGACGACGATCCGGTCGTTGCCGACCTTCTGGATCAGCGGCTCGAGAACACCGAACTCGTCGAGCCGCTTCCGCAACACGGTCAGGGCAAGGTCGATGTCCTTGGAAGGGTCAGCTGATTTCCGTTCGGCCTGATCGAGTTCCAGGCCCAGGTGCATCCCGCCCTGGAGGTCGAGGCCGAGGTTGACGACCGAGCCCGGCTGATCGGGTCGAGTCGTCCTCCGCTTGTTGTTCCAGAGGAAGAAGCCCGACGCGATGATCAGGATCGCGATAACGATGAATCGATTGCGAAGATTGTTGAACATCGTCCCTGCACCGCGTGCCGGTTGCCCGGCACTCTGTTAAAGGTCTCCAGCCCGGTCGAGCGCGGCCCGAGCCGTGTCTCGATCCCGCCCAAGCTGGTCTCGCAACGCCTCCAGCGAATCGAACCGCCGGATATCCCGGAGGGGGGCGACCCACTCGATCCGGATCTCCCGCCCGTACAAATCACCCGCAAAGTCAAACAAGTGCGCCTCGAGCCAGCGGCGCTCGTCACCGATCGTCGGCCTGACACCCTGATTCAGCATCCCGCCGGCGACGCCGCCGCCCCACTCGACCCGAACCGCATAGACACCGTCGGGCGGCAAGAGCTTCCCTTCCGGCGGCGCCACGTTGAGCGTCGGCACGCCGATGGTGCGACCGCGCTGCGCCCCACGCATCACGGTGCCCGACACCCGATAGGGCCGGCCCAGTCCCCGGGCCGCCGCCGCAAAATCACGCCGGCTGACCGCCTCGCGGATCGTACTGCTCGAGACGGCTTCGCCATCGAGCACGACCGGCCCCACGACGTCGACCGCAAACCCGAGTGACCGGCCCAGTTGCTCGAGCATCGACCGATCGCCGGCGCGCCCCCGGCCGAACCCATGATCATGTCCGATCACCAGATCGCGGGCCTGACATTCGCCGACCAGCACGTCACGCACGAACTGCTCCGGCGGCATTGCAGCGAGGGCGGCATCGAACGCCAGCACGACCTGGTACTCCAGGTCTGTTTCCGCCAGCGCCGCCGAGCGTTCCGCCGAACTGGTCAGCCGAGCGGGCGCCTCGGCCGGCCGCAGAACAGCGAGCGGATGCGGCTCGAACGTGACCAGTACGCTGGCTCGTCCCGCCGCCCTGGCCCGCCTCACGGTCTCGGCCACCACCGCGCGGTGCCCGCGGTGAACCCCGTCGAAGCTTCCAACGGTCACTGCTGCGCCGTTCGGGAACCTTGGCAACGCGGTCATGCCGCCGCCGGAACCACCACGGGTTGCCACCGGCCATCGCGCCCTTCGCCGACGGCGACCAAAGCACCGTCGTGAACGAGCGCTGCCATGCCGGTCCCCGCCGACCCCACCCGCTGCCCCAGCCTGAGCTGCGCGGCCTCCTCGGCGGTCACTTCGACCCGGTCGAACGGGAGAAGGTCAACCGGAGGAATCAACGTCTCATCGCCGGTCAGCCGGTCGAGCGGCACGGCCTCCGCCACGGTGAACCGACCCACGGCCTCGCGGCGCAGCGACTCAAGGTGGCCGGCCGTCCCAAGTCGTTCGCCGAGATCTCTCGCGAGAGCACGGACATACGTTCCGGCACCCACCGTGGCCCGGAACGTCACCAACGGCGGCTCGTACGCCAACAACTCGAGGCGCTCGACCAGCACCGCCACCGGCTCCAGCGCTACCGCTTCGCCGCGGCGGGCCAGCGCATAGCTTCGGACCCCGTCCACCGACTTCGCCGAGAAGACGGGCGGCCGTTGCATTCCAGGCCCCTCCAGCGCCCCCAGGGCCGCTTCCACCGCACCCGGAACGGGCCACTCACCGCCCCACGCCGGGCCCATCGGGCCGCCGGTGGGGTCATCGGTCTCCGTGGCCTGACCAAGTCGGGCCACGGCCCAGTACGTCTTCCGCTCCGCCTCGACAAAACGCGCCAGGCGCGTCGCGCCACCGAGCACCATGACCAGCAGTCCGGTCGCGAATGGGTCGAGCGTTCCGGTGTGCCCCACCGCCTTGGTCTTGAACCGGCGCCTCACGGTCGCCACCACATCGTGCGAGGTGATGCCTGCCGGTTTGTCGACCAGCAACCCGCCGATCAGGGAGCCTCCTCGCCGCGTTTCAAGGCGCCGAGGATGTGTTCGATCCGGGCGGCATGTTCGGCCCCGAGATCCGGCATGAACGTCAACTCCGGCGTGATCCGGGTCGACAACGCCTTCGCCACGCGGCTTCGCAGAAACCCCGACGCGCGTTTGAGACCTTCGAGTGCCAGCGTCCGCTCCTCGCCCTCGCCGTGAATCGTCACGAACAACCGGGCGTGGGACAGGTCCGGACTGACCTCGATCCTGGTAATCGTCACCATGTTGATCCGCGGGTCACGTACCTCGCGAATCAACGCCTCTGCCACCACCTGCCGGATGATCTCACCGACCTGGTCGGGCCGGCGTTTGGACGAAGCGGCTTTCACGCGACCTCGTCAGCTCGCCGCGCCCACCGGCGGCGACGCCAGCGTCCGTTTCACCTCATCGACGCGGAACGCCTCGATCCGGTCGCCGACCTTGACGTCATTGAAGTTCTCGATGCCGATACCGCAGTCGAGTCCTTCTTTGACTTCCTTGACGTCGTCCTTGAATCGCTTGAGCGATGAGATGTTGCCGGTGTAAACCGACTTGCCGTCGCGGACCACGCGGGCCTTGGCCACGCGCAGGATCGTGCCGGCGCGGACGGTACAACCGGCGATCGTGCCGATCTTCGAGACCTTGAAGACCTCCATGATCTCGGCCTCGCCCAGAATCGTCTCCTTCTGTTCCGGCCGGAGCAGCCCTTCGAGCGCGTTGCGGACGTCCTCGACCGCCTCGTAGATGATCCGGTAGGTCCTGACGTCCACCTGCTCCTGCTCCGCCATCTGGCGCGCGTTGGCGTCCGGGCGGACATGGAAGCCAAGGATGATCGCACCCGACGCCTTGGCCAGCAGCACATCGCTCCCGGTGATGGCACCGACACCGCGGTGGACCACGTCGACCCGCACTTCGGTCGTCGAGAGCTGTGCCAGGGCATCGGCCAGCGCCTCGGCCGGGCCGCCCTGGTCTGCCTTGATGATGATCTTGAGCTGGGTGACCTGGCCGGCCTTGAGCTGACGGCTGATGTCTTCGAGCGAGGCGCCCCGGACACTGCGCCGGTTCTGAGCCTCGCGATCCAGCCGTTGCCGCTTCTGCGCGATGTCCCGCGCTTCCACCGCATCCGAGACGCTGATGAAGGTGTCACCAGCCGACGGCACGCCGTCGAAGCCGAGGACCCGGACTGGAATGGACGGACCGGCTTCCTTGACGGCCTTGCCCCGCTCGTCCGTCATGGCCCGAACCCGGCCGGAGTACTTGCCGCAAATGAAGTTGTCGCCAGGCCGGAGCGTGCCACGCTGCACGAGCACGGTCGCGAGCGGCCCCTTGCCCGGGTCGAGCGTCGCCTCGAGAACCGTGCCGCTGGCCTCGGCGTCGGGATTGGCCTTGAGGTCCAGAATTTCCGTCTGGAGAAGGATCTGGTCCAGCAGCTGCTGGATTCCGGTCCCCTTCTTCGCCGAGATCGGCGCCGACAGGACATTGCCGCCGAAGTCCTCGAGCACAACCTGATGCTGCAGCAGGTCCTGCTTCACCTTCTGCACGTTCGCGGTCGGGAGATCGACCTTGTTGATCGCGACAATCATCGGCACGCCGGCGTTCTTGGCATGACTGATCGCCTCAATCGTCTGTGGCATGACCTGATCGTCGGCCGCAATGACCAGCACGACAATATCCGTGACCTGGGCGCCGCGGGCCCGCATCGCGGTGAAGGCTTCGTGGCCCGGCGTATCGAGGAAGGTGATCTCCTTCCCGTTGCCCAGCGATACGTGATAGGCACGGAGGTGCTGGGTAATGCCGCCGGCCTCGCCGGCGACGACGTTGGCCTTCCGGATATAGTCGAGCAGTGACGTCTTGCCGTGATCGACGTGGCCCATGATCGTCACGATCGGGGACCGCGACTTGAGACTGGCCGCCGTATCATCCGTCGCGGTCGGCACCATCTCGGCGGCGTATTCCTCCTCGCGAACCGCCTGGAACCCGAATTCCGACGCGATCAGTTCGATCTGGTCGAAGTCGAGCCGCTGGTTCACGGTCACCATCATGCCCATTTCCTTGAACGCGAACTGGACGATCTGGTTGCCGGGGATCTTCATCGCGTCAGCCAACTCGGAGACCGAGATGAACTCGTTCACCCGGATCCGGGTCTTTTCGCGTTCCTTCTCCTCCGCGCTCCGCGTCGCCATCATGTCGCGATAGCTGGGCTCGTCGGCGCGCCGCTTCCGCGGGCCACCCTTCATGCCCGCCAGGGTCTTCAGGATGTTCGCCTGCACCTGATCCTGGTCGACGTAATTCTTCCGGCTCTTCTTGCCCTTCTTCCGTCCACCCTGCCCCTTGGCGGGCGCGTCCGGTCCGAAGGTCCGCACCGGCTCTCCCGGCGCGCCAGGCCGGAACCCGGGGCTGCCAGGACGGGCCGCGCCAGGGCCCGTCCGTCCCGGAGGACCGCCCGGTCGGTTGAACTGACCGGGACGCCCGGGCGGGCCGCTTCGGGGTCCCCCAGGACCACCGGGACCCCGCGGACCGGGTCCGCCGGGGCCTCGCTGCCCACCCGGACCGGAACGCTCTCCGGGGCGGGCGTTCCCGCCGGCACTGCTGAAGACCGGCCGCGGCCCCGTCGGACCACGCTGCACGCGGGGGGGCACGAACGGACGGCGCGGCCCGGCGAGAGCCGGGTCCTGACCCGTCAGCAACGCTGCCTGCTGGCTGACCGACGGAAGGCGCGGCGGAATCGGCGGAAGCGGCGGCCGCTCGGGCTTCGGTTCTTCTCGCTTGACGGGTTCCGGCTCCGGCTCAGCCGCCGCCTCGGGCGGCTCGTCCTCCGACCGCACGGGTGGGTCTTTGAAGAGGGCCCGGGCGCGCTCGTCGAGCGTCGGCATCGGCCCCACGGCGGTCTCGACCCGTTCGAAATGGACCGGCTTTTCCAGATCCAGGATCGGCGTTTCCGCAGCCACGCGATCCGCCTCAGCCTGGATCAGCGCTTCGGACTCGGCGACCTCGGCGGCGGTGCGGCGGCGCTTGGCCGGCTTCGCGTCCCCCGCGGCCGGCGCGACCGGCGCGGCCTCGGCGGCCGCCACCGCGGCTGCGGCAGCCGCCTTGGTGGTGCGACGCTTCGGCTTCTTCGCGTCATCCGGCTGCGTCGCCTGCTTCCGCTTTTCACGTTCCCAGCGGAGCCGCACCGCCGCCACCTGGGAATCGTCGAGCGGCTGGAGCGGACCACGCGCCACGACGTGCATTTCCTTGAGCAGCCCCATGAGCTGCTCATTCGGAATGCCGAACTCAGATGCCAGATCCTGGACTTTCGTTTTAACCACTCATGCCTCCATCGAGCCCTGCCCACTGGCGAGCCGGATAATCCCGTCCGCCAACGCCGGATCCCGCACGCCCACCACCATTACCGGGGGCTTGCCAAGACCGGCGCCTAACGCCTGCGACGCGGGGCCGCCGATCTGCGGAATCCCCTTCGCCGTCGCCAACCGAGACGCCTTCTCAAGCGCTCGCTGACTGGCATCGCTCGCCACCACGATGCATCGGCACTCACCCACTTGCAGCGCCCGCCGAACCGCTTCGACGCCGATCAGGACATGACCCGCCCGGAGCCCGAGCCCCAGCAGACCGACAATCCCGCTCATTCCGCCTTCGCCGAATCCTCGCTGGCCTCTTCAGCCGTCAGGTCGGCGAGGAACGCCAACAGCTCTTCGGCCGCTTCCGGGGTCATCCCGGCGATCTTCTCGAGATCGGTGCGCTCGAGGTCGAGAATGTCGTTCAGTGTGCGATAGCCACCCTTGCCCAGAATGCCGACCACATCGGCGGACAACCCCTTGAGCTCGGACAGGTTGATCTGGCTGACCATCTCTTCACCACCCAGCGGTTCCGGGGCGAACAACGGACCTTCGCCGCCCCGCTCGATCCACTCGCGGCTGGAGTAGAGATCGATCTTCCAGCCGGTGAGTTCCGAGGCCAGCCGGACGTTCTGCCCGTTCTTCCCAATCGCAAGCGACAGCTGGTCTTCGTCCACCACGGCCTGAATCGTCTTCGTCTCGGGATCGGAGAACACCTTGGCGACGCGGGCCGGCGCCAGCGCCAGCCGGGCGAACCGCTCGGGGTCCGGCGACCACGGCACGATGTCGATCCGCTCGCCCGACAACTCGTTCACCACCGCCTGTACCCGGGAGCCCTTGAGGCCGACGCAGGCGCCCACCGGGTCAATGGCGTCGTCCTTGGAAATCACGGCCACCTTAGTCCGGCTCCCGACCTCGCGGGCAATCGCCCGGATGTCGACGACGTCCTGGGCAATTTCCGGCACTTCAAGCCGGAACAGCGCCGCCACGAACATCGGGTCGGCGCGAGACAACACCAGCCGGGGCCCCTTGGGCGTTTCCTCCAGGCGCTTCAGCACCGCCCGCATCGTATCGCCCTGATGGAAATGCTCGCGGTGATTCTGCTCCCGGTACGGGATGATGGCCTCGGCCTCTTTGAACTTGGCCAGCATCAGCACGATCTTGCCGCGCTCGATCTGCTGGACTTCACCCGACAGCAACTGGCCGACTTTGTCGCCGAACTCCTCACGGATCTTGGTTCGCTCGCCCTCGCGCACCCGCTGGATGATCCGCTGCTTCGCGGCCTGCACGGCCAGCCGTCCGAATTCCGCGAACGGCACCTCCTCCTCGAGGACGTCCCCGACCTGGAAGCTTTCGTCCTCGTACCGCGCTTCTTCGATCGCCACCTGGCAACTTGGATCGTCGATCACGTCGACCACCGTCCGGAGCCGGGCCACCCGGATCGAGCCCTGCAGCTCATCGACATCGAGTTCAAACTTGACGTTCGGTCCGAACTTTCGGACCAGGGCCGCATGAATCCCGTCACGCAGCAGATCAAGCAGATCGGCGCGATCAAGTTGCTTCGCATTCGTCAACTCGCGGAAGGCCGCGAGCATTTCGGCGGAACCAGCCATCGACAACATCCTCCGCACGGAGGCCAAGGTTACCGCGAACTCAACTCGAGTCCGCGACGATCAGGTCACGTTCGTGATGATTTGGGACGAGGGCCGGTGGGCACCTGCGCGCGTCCCCGGACGCACGGGGGACGACTTCAACGACTTGGCCGGGAAAAAAAATGTGGGGGAACACCCCACATCGCCGAACCACCCCACTGCATCCAACGCGGGAATCTACCCTTCCCGGCCCCGACCGTCAATCGTGCCGGTTAGGCTAGTTCTTTGTGTTATCGACCGTTACGCTGATCGAGGCGAAGCCCGTGTTGCGGGATGGGTCGAAGGCTTCGGCCCGAAGCGCATGGGCTCCATTGCCGGCCGCCCGGGTGTTCCACTGAACCGAGAAGGGGTCCGAGATGTCGGTCCCGATCACCACCCCATCCACCTTGAACACCACACTGTCAACCCCAAACCCGTCAAGGGCTTGCGCGGTAAAGGCCACGGTGCCGCCCACCGTCGAGTCGGCTTTGGGCGAGGTGATGAACACGATCGGACTGTCGTTGTCCGACTGCGTCGTGACGCTCCCGCAGGCCATCGCCAGCAACCCGACTCCCATGCCAACCAGCAATCGTTTCATGCCCTGCCCCCCCAATTGAATAGCCGCCTGCTCCCAATTATGAAGCCGGGAACCCCAGCAACGCCACCATCCTCCCATCGCGCCCACCCGACGCCCGGTGACTCATGAACCGGTCCCGGTGATGGGCCGAGCACCCCGTTGACACGGACACCCGCCGAATCCCCTGCGCCATCGCCTGCTCGGCGATCACGGCCCGCAAGTCCAGCAATGCCGGCGACATCGTCGTTGGCCGGCCGCAGGCAGAGGCCACGTCGGACCCGACCTCGTAGCACGCCCCGCAGATTCCGACCCCCGCATGCACCACGATATCCTCCGGCACCGAGCCGGCCTCGGACCGCAGGACCAGGACCCCCGCCGCCAGAATCCGGCCCGCCGTCCCCCGCCACCCGGAGTGAAGCAGCGCCACCGCACGCGCCACGGGATCCACGAGGTACACAGGCACACAATCAGCCAGCGAGACCGCGAGCAGGACCCCGGCCGTCCGCGTCGCATGGCCGTCGGCCCCCTCACGGATGGTCAGATCCGCGGCCCGATCGTGCCATAACACCCGAGTGCCGTGGACCTGGCGCGCCACGACCACCCCCTGGACCCCGGGAAAGGCCCGCGCCACGGCCCGCCACCGCTCCAGTACCGTCCCGATTGGCGCGGTCCCGGCCAACCCCAGGTCGAACGGAGCCTCGGGATCGCCCCGCCCGGTCACCCCGGCGACGACACCGAATTCCTCCCGCCACCCCGGGATCTCGAACCAGGGGATCCCGACGGCCGAGGCGGCGGTTTCCGCCACCGCGACCGGCTCAGTCATCCACTCGCTCGATCGCGGCACCGAGCGCGATCAGGCGGCTGTCGATCCGCTCATAGCCCCGCTCAATCTGGCCGATATTGTGGATCGTGCTCTGCCCCTCCGCCGCGAGAGCGGCGAGCAGCATGGCCATTCCCGCCCTGATATCAGGTGACTCGACCGTGCCACCCCGTAGCGGGGACGGCCCCGAGATGACGGCTCGATGCGGATCGCAGAGCACAATCCTGGCGCCCATGCCGATCAGTTTATCGACAAAGTAAAGCCGGGACTCGAACATCTTCTCGAAGATCAGAATCATCCCGGCGCACTGGGTAGCGGCCACCACCGCGATCGACATCGTGTCGGCGGGAAATGCCGGCCACGGGCCGTCCTCGAGCTTCGGCACGTGTCCGCCCAAGTCCGCTCGGATTCGGCGCTCCTGGTCACGGTCCACGATGAGACGGCTCCCCTCCAGCCGGGGCCGAATCCCGAGCCGCTCGAACCCGATCAGCGTGGCCCGGAGATCATCACCGCGGACGCCGTCGATGGTGATCTGGCTATTGGTCACCGCCGCGAGCCCGATGAAGCTGCCGATTTCGATGTGGTCCGGGCCGATCTCGTAGCGGCAGCCGCCCAGGGGCTGCCCGCCATGGACGATGTAGGTGTTGCTCCCGATCCCGTCAATCGACGCCCCCATCGCCACCAGCATGCGGGCAACGTCCTGGACGTGCGGCTCGGCCGCCGCGTTCCGAAGGACCGTGGTGCCCTCCGCCTTGACCGCAGCCATCAGTGCATTCTCGGTCCCGGTGACGCTGGGCTCGTCCAGGAATATGTCGGCACCCGTGAGCTTCCGGGCCTCGATCTCATACCGCTCGCCCACCATGACCGTGGCCCCCAAGGCCTCGAGCGCCAGGAAATGGGTATCGACCCGGCGCCGCCCGATTACGTCGCCGCCGGGCGGAGGGAGCACCACTTGCCCGAACCGCGCCAGCAGCGGCGCGGCCAGCAGAATTGAGGCCCGGATCCTGGCGCAGAGCCCGGGATCCAGCGGCTTCGAGGTCACGTTGGCGGTGTCGATCCTGACCGCATTGGGCCCCGTCCAGGTCACGCTGGCGCCGAGGTGTTCGAGCAGCGCCATCATATTCTCGACATCCCGAATCCGGGGCACGTTGGCCAGATCCACCGGCCCTTCGGCGAGGAGCGTGGCGGCGAGGATCGGGAGCGCGGCGTTCTTGTTGCCCGCGGGACGGACGGTACCGGCAAGGGGACGCCCACCGGTGACAATGAATCGAGGCGGCATGGGGCAAAACCTCGCCCCCGTAATAGCGGCGCGTCAAGGCGAAGACATTATGTTTGGGGGCATGATGACACCCGCCTGGGTTGGCCCGACCGTCGCGATCTCGCTGGTGGTGATCGCCCTGGGGTTCCTCGCGATCGCCGCCGCGGTCGTGCTGGCGGGCCGTGCTGCCGGTCGCCAGGCGGAACGGCTCACGGACGAAGTCGCCTCGCTCCGGAAGGATCTGGCCCCGACCATCGAGGCCGTGAACCGGATCGCGGGGTCCGGGGCCGACGTTGGGGGCCGCCTCAAGGATGAGATCCTGGCGGTGGTCGACGTCAGCCGCCGGCTGCGGCGCCAGGCCGTCAGCGGAGCCAAACGGGTGGAGGGGCGCCTCGAGGAGCTCGACGCCCTCTACGAGGTGGTCTCCTCGGAAGTCACCGAGACGGCTCTCGACGTGGCAGCGACGCTCCGGTCGGTCCGGACCGGTGCGTCGGCCTTGAGCCGGATCAAACGGTTCCTGGTGCGAGGCCGCCGGTGACCGGTTGGCGTTCCCTTGCGGCCGGCGCGGTGATCGGCCTGGTACTGGTGGCGTTGCTCCCGGCGGATGCCCACGCTTGGACCCACGGAACCCACGTTTTCCTGAGCGAGACGATCCTCACCAACCTGAAGCTGCTGCCGGCCAGTGTCGCCGACCTGATTGGCGCCTTCCCCCACGATTTCTACTACGGCTCGATCGCGCCCGACACCTCGATCGCCAAGCACTACGTGCCGAAGGGGCGCCACTCCCACTTCTGGAACGTCGGGCAGGAAACCTTCGACTTCGCGCCATCCGACCAGCTTCGGGCGTTCGGCCTCGGCTACCTGACCCACCTCGCGGCCGACACGGTGGCCCACAATTTCTTCGTGCCCCGGCAGCTGCTCCTGACCAGCAGTCCCCAGACCATGGGGCACCAATACTGGGAACTGCGGGTCGAAACCCATCTGACCGACCGGTTCGCCCGGCGGGCGCGGGCCCTGATTCGGCTCGATCACACCGCCGCGGACCGGCACCTCGAAAAGATCATCTCGCCCACCCTGTTCAGTGTGGCGACCAACCGGCGTATTTTCCGCAGCATCGTACACCTGTCCGACACCAGGAGCTGGCAGCGGGCGATGCAGGCGGCGCGGGAACGGAGCCGATGGCTCCTGACAGACCACGACGTCGAGCGCCATCTGGCGGTGTCGTACGACTTCATCATGGAAACGCTGGAAACCATCGGCGGCCGGGGTGGATTGGCCCGAGGCTATGATCCCTCGGGCGAAACGCCCCTCCGCAGGGCCAAACGGTGGCGACGGGAAGCGCTCTGGGCCGGCGGTCTGTGGGAGCCGGAGCGAATGCTGGAAGTAGCGGAAGAAAAGTTCGGCCTGCCGGACGACAAGCTGGGATTCTGGCAGTCATCCACAGTGGATCGTCCCTGGCTGGCATTGGCCAGTCAGGCTGAACTCAACCCTGTAACCGATGACGAAGGAGCAAACGATGGGCAAGGGTGATCGCCGGAGCCGGAAGGGCAAGATTTTTCGAGGCACCACCGGCAAGAAGCGGCCGCGAGCCAGAGTGCTCAAGGCTGCGGCCAAGAAGAAGGCGGCTTGAACGACACGACGGGGTGAGCGAAACGCTCACCCCGCGTCGCTTTACTGGCCGGCCACTTCGGCCACGGCCGCCACCAACCGGTCCACTTCGTCCGCCGTCGTGTAGCAGGCGGCCCCAGCGCGAACCAATCCCTCCTCGCCGAGTCCCAATCGGTCAATCACGGTCGTCGCGTAGAAGTCGCCGTGGCTCACCCAGATCCCCCGAGCGGCCAGCTGGGTTGCCACGGCGGAAGACGGTACCCCCTCGACGACGAACCCCAGCGTCGGGGTCCTGGGCCGGTCAGGCCCGGGGCCGAATCGATGGACGCCGGGGATGGCGCCCACGCCGTCCCACAGCCGCTGAAAGAGGGCCGCACCCCGGGCGTGTAACACATCGAACGCCGCGACCAATGACGCCCGGCGACTGGCCCGAGGAGCGATCCAGGCGAGGAAGTCGATGGCGGCGCCGGTACCGGCGATCCCCTCGTGATTCTGAGTTCCCGTTTCCCAGCGATCGGGTGCCTGGTTCGGCGCCGGCGTGAGCTTGGGGACATCGAGCGTCGCGAAATGGTCGTGCCGCCCGTACAGCACACCCATATGCGGGCCGTGAAACTTGTACGGAGAACAGGCCAGAAAATCGCATCCGATCGCCCGGACATCCGGAAGCACGTGCGGGGCGGAATGCACCGCATCGACGAACGAGAGCACCCCCTTCTCGCGGGCCGCCGCGCAGACCGCGGCGACATCGTTGACCGTGCCCAGGGCGTTTGAGGCGCCGCCCACGGCCACCAGGCGGGTCCGCGGTCCCAGCATTCCGATGACGCGCGCTGGATCGAGGGTGCCGTCTTCGACCTGGAACGGGACCCGCCGCAATCCGAGCCCGCGTTCTTTGGCAATGGCCTCCCAGGGGCCGATGTTGCCATGGTGATCGAGTTCGGTCACCACCAGCTCGTCACCGCTCGACATCCCGCGGCCGAGGGCACGGGCCAGATGGAATGTCAGCGTCGTCATGTTCGGACCGAAGGCCACCTCGGCCGGGCCGGCGTTCAGGAAATCCGCCACGGCCTGCCGCGCCCCGGCGATGATTTCGTCCGTTTCCGCGCTCGACGGATAATTCCAGTGGGTGTTGGCGTTGTGATTTGCCAGGTAGTCGGCCATCGCGTCGATGACCTCCTGCGGAACCTGCGATCCCCCCGGTCCGTCAAAGTACGCCACCGGCCGGCCCGCGTGCACCCGGCGCAGCGCCGGAAAGCGGGCTCGGATCTCTTCGGTTGATCGTGACGTCATGATACCTCGATCTGTGTGAGCAGACGATCGGCGACCGCCTTCGGGTCGGCCTTGCCCTTGCTCTTCTTCATCACCTGTCCCACCAGAAACGCCAACAGTTTCTGCTCCCCGGTCCGAAGACGCTCCACCTCGGCCGGTTGTTCAGCGACTACCTCGGTAACCCACGCGCCCAGCTGAGCATCGTCGCGGACCTGGAGCAGGCCAAGGCGCGCTACCACACCGAGAGGGGCTTCGTCGCCGGCGCCAAGTTCGGCAAAGACCCGCTTGGCCGCCTGATGGCTCACGGTGCCGTCCTGGATGATCCCGATCAGCCCCGCGAGCCGCGCCGCCGACACCGCGAACGCGCCGGCTTCGCGGTAGCTCGGCATCGATTCACCCATGACCCAATTGGCGGCCGACTTGCTGTCGGCGCCGGCGCGAACGACCAACTCGAAATACTCCGCGACGGGACGCTCGGCCGACAATACGTTCGCGTCATAGGCCGAGAGGCCGTAGACCTCCTGCAACCGGGCCCGCTTCGGGTCCGGAAGCTCGGGCAGGTCAGCCCGGGTGGCCTCGATCCAGTCGGGCGCCAGCACGACGGGTGGCAGATCGGGATCGGGAAAATACCGGTAGTCGTGGCTCTCTTCCTTGCCCCGCATCGGACGCACCGTCCCGGCATCGGCATTGAAGAGCAGCGTGACCTGCTCAACCCGGCCCCCACCATCGAGCACCGTGCGCTGGCGCTCCCGTTCGATCTCGAGCGCCCGCTCCACGTTGGCAAAACTGTTCATGTTCTTGAGTTCGGTCTTGGTCCCGAGCGGGGCGCCGGGGCGGCGGAGCGAGATATTGGCATCGACCCGGAGGCTGCCCTTCTCCATGCTGCACTCGCTGACGCCGGCATAGATCAGGAGCTGCTTCAGGACGGTGAGATACGCCCGTGCCTCCGCCGGACTCCGGAGCTCCGGCTCGCTCACGATCTCCGCCAGTGGCACTCCGGCCCGATTGAGATCGATCGCCGTCCGCCCGGGTACCCGGTCGTGGAGGAGCTTGCCCGCGTCCTCCTCGAGATGGAGCCGGGTGACGCCGATGGCAACCGCCCCTCGATCCGGCGATTCGCACCGAACCTGGCCACCAGTGGCGAGGGGCCGGTCGAACTGGGAGATCTGATAGCCCTTGGGGAGGTCGGGATAGAAGTAGTTCTTCCTGGCAAACACGCTGACGGAATGGACCGTGGCCCCGAGCGCCAACGCCGCCCGGGCGCCCAGCCGGACCGCCGCCGCGTTAGGCACCGGCAGGGCGCCGGGCAGTCCCAGGCACACCGGACAGACGTTCCGGTTCGGCTCGTCGCCGAAGGCCGTGGCGCAGCCGCAGAACAGCTTGCTCCGGGTCGCCAGCTGGACGTGGACCTCGAGACCGATCACCGTCTCCCAGGGCGTCACCGGACCTCCCCCGCAGGCGACAGGTGCGGCTCGAGTGTCGCGGCTATCGCCAGCATCCGGCTCTCATCGAAGGAAGGCGAGATGATCTGGAGGCCGACCGGCAGCCCTTCACTCCGCCCGACCGGGACCGACATCGCCGGGAGGCCCGCCAGACTCACGGCCGACACGAAGATGTCGGCCAGATACATCTGGACCGGATCTGCCGTCTTGTCGCCGGCCCGAAAAGCCGGCGTCGGCGTGGTTGGGGTCAGCAGCGCGTCGACGCCACTCAGGAAAGCGGCCTCGAAATCCGCTGCGATGCGGACCCGGGCCGCCTGGGCCTTCGCGTAATAGGCGTCGTAATATCCGGCGCTCAGCACATACGTCCCGATCAGGATCCGGCGCTGGACTTCCCGGCCGAATCCCTGGCCCCGAGTGGCCCGGTAGACCGATCGCAGATCAAGCGCGCCACCCCGGCGAACGCCATACCTGACGCCGTCATACCGGGCGAGGTTGGCCGCCGCTTCCGCCGGGGCGAGCACATAGTATGTGGGCACCGCGAAACGGGTGTGCGGGAGGGAAACCGGCCGCACCGTGCCGCCAAGCGCCTGGACCAGCGAGACCGCCCGGTCGATGCCGGCCCGGACCCCCGGGTCGAGGTCCGGCGGGAAATACTCGACCGGCAGGCCGAAGGCCAGACCGCGAAGGTCGGTCCGCGGCACCGGGACCTGCACGGTCTCCGCCGATCGGCTGGTGGCGTCACGGGGATCGTGGCCCGCGATGGCCGCGAGCACCCGGGCGGCATCCGACACGGTCCGGCCGAACACCGAGACACAATCCAGGGACGACCCGAAGGCCACCAGACCAAAGCGGCTGACCCGGCCGTACGACGGTTTGACTCCCACGACACCGCAGAACGCGGCCGGCTGCCGGACCGATCCGCCAGTCTCCGAGCCTAACGCGGCCGGCACCACACCCGCGGCGACCAACGCGGCCGACCCGCCGGAACTCCCGCCGGGCACCCGGGCGGGATCCAGCGGGTGTCGGACCCGGCCGAAGGCCGAGTGTTCAGTGGAGGAGCCCATGGCAAACTCGTCGAGATTGGTCTTGCAGGCCACTATCCCCCCGGCGAGCCGAAGCCGCTGGACGGCGGTTGCGTCGTAGGGAGATCGGTAGCCTTCCAGTATCCGCGAGGCGCAGGTGGTGGGCAGATCCGAGGTGACGATGTTGTCCTTGACCGCAACCGGCATCCCCGCCAAAGGCCCCGCCGTCCCGATCCGGGCGACCCGCCGCGCCTCGGCTTCGAGCGCCGGACGGGACCACGCCAGGACCGCGTTCAGGGACGCCGAGCGCTCCAGCCGGTCCGCGACCGCGAGGGCTTCGGCGGCGAGCGTCATCCGCCGTCAATCGCCGGGAGTCGGGCGACCAGAAAGAAGCCGTCCTGGAACTCGGGGGCGAAGTCGGCCGGCGGCCGATCGAGCGGGATCGGATCGACCCGGTCGTCACGCAGCACGACACCCTCGGGCGGTCCGGCCGCGGGCTGGCCATCGGATTCCGCCAGCGAGGTGAGTTGCCCGACATACGCGACGATCCCATCGAGTTCGCCCGCCAGGCGGGCCAGGTCCGCCTCAGCGACATCGAGCTCAGCGAGCCGTGCGATCCGGGCGAGGTCGTCAGGAGTAATGGTCACGCGCTCTCCCAATCGCGTTCGAGCCCCGCATACGCGACCAGCAGCTGCTTGATCCCCACTTCCTCGCCGTCGAACACGACGGTGACCTTGAGATCCTTCCCGCCACCGCTCAGACCCTGGATCGTCCCGCTCCCGAACCGGCGATGGCGCACCCGCTCGCCCTTGATGTAACGGGGAGCATCCTGGGACACTTCTTCTGGCGCCGAGGCAGGAACGTTAGGCGGCTGGGCGGCGGCCGGCCTCGATTGCCACCCCCCCGTGGCCGGCTTCGCACCAAAGCCACCAGTGGCCGGACGAGTGGCGGCGCCCCGCCACCCCGCCCCGCCCCGGTTGTAGCCTCCGCCACCCCCGCCCCAGCTCGGTGCAAACAGGGACGACGTGCGCTTCTCATCCAGCAAACCGGGCGGGAGCGACTCCAGAAACCGTGACGGCATGCTCGGGAGAATCTCGCCGCCGCGCCGCCGGGACCGGGCATGGGTCAGGTAGAGTTTGTCCTTGGCCCGCGTCAGTGCCACGTAAAACAGTCGCCGCTCCTCTTCCAGCCCCTCGAGCGACTCGGTCGCACGGGAGAGCGGGAACAGGCCGTCCTCGAGACCCGCAACCACGACCACCGGCCATTCAAGGCCCTTGGCCGTATGCATGGTCATCAGCGTCACCCCCGCCTCATCCCCGTCCTGAGTATCGTGCGACGACAGCAGCGCCGCCTCAGCCAGGAAACGCTGCAGCGGCGTGGTATCATCGGCCTCTTCGACCACGACCTCCGACCAGCCGGCGGCCGCCGCCACGAGTTCCTTGACGTTATCCCACCGGTCCTTGCCCTCAGGCCCCTCGTCGTGGAGGAACCGCTCGTAGTGGATCGCCTCGATGACGGACTCGAGCACCTCCGCCGGCGCCTTCGATCCGACCCGCTCGCGGAGACCGCTGATCAACTCGCCGAAACGGCGGAGCCCCTCGCGGACATTGGGCCGAAGCCCCTCGATCCGGCCGCCGATCGAAGCCGTCTCGAGCAGGGGCTTCCCCCAGGTCGCCGACGCCTGACGGACCACGGCGAGGCTGGTATCGCCGATGCCGCGCTTCGGAATCCCGATCGCGCGCAGGAACGCCTCGTCGTCCGACGGGTTGACGATCAGGCGGAGATACGCGAGCAGATCCTTGACCTCGCGGCGGTCGTAGAAGCTCACCGATCCGACGATCCGATACGACATCCCGGCCCGCCGGAATGCCTCTTCCATGGCCCGCGACTGGGCATTGGTCCGGTAGAGCACCGCCATCTGGCTGGTGCCGTAGTCCCCGGCAGACCGGCGGGTCTGCAGTTCGCGGGCAATCCACTCCGCTTCATCCCGTTCATCGGCGGCGCCCAGCAGCACGATCGGCTCCCCGCCTTTTCGGCGGGTTCGGAGAGTCTTGCCGATCCGGCCGGTATTCGCGGCGATCACGGCGTTCGCAGCGTCGAGGACCACCTGGGTGCTCCGGTAGTTCTCTTCCAGTCTCACCAGGGCCGCCCCGGGGAAATCATCCTTGAAGTCGCGCATGTTGCGGACTTCGGCGCCACGCCACGCGTAGATCGACTGGTCGTCATCGCCGACCACGAAGACGTTCCCGTGGTTCCCAAGCATCCGGATCAACTGGTACTGGGCCTTGTTGGTATCCTGGAATTCATCCACCAGCAGAAACTGAAACCGGCGACGGTACCACTCCAGGCGATCCGGATGCTGGCGGAACAGTTCGAGCGGATGGAGCATCAGGTCGTCGAAGTCCATCGCGTTCTGCTGCCGGAGCGCCGTCGTGAGGGCCCGAAAGACGTCGGCGGCCACCTCCGTCAGCGGATCGGCCGCTGAGGCGGCCAGTTGATCGGCGGACTGCATCCGGTTCTTTGCCGCCGAGATCATGTACTGCACGACCTTCGGCGGAAACATCTTGGGCGAATGATTGCGTTGTTCGAGGATCCGCTTGATCAGCGCCAGGCGGTCGTCTTCATCGTAGATGGTGAACTCGCGCGAAAATCCGAGGCGCTCGGCCTCGCGCCGGAGCAGTCGCGCGGACAGACTGTGGAAAGTCCCGATCCACGCGCCCACCGGAGTCCGGGCCAGCATCGAGCCGATCCGCTCCTTCATCTCGCCGGCCGCCCGGTTCGTGAATGTCACCGCGAACACCCGTTCCGCGGGCACTCCGTGACGTTCGATCAGGAGGGCGATTCGGGTCGTGAGCACCCGGGTCTTGCCCGAGCCGGCGCCGGCAAGGACCAGCATCGGGCCCTCGACGTGTTCAGCCGCCGCCCGCTGCTCCGGGTTGAGCGCGAGGACGAGATCGGACGACGCCATCGCGGTCAGGAGGTGGGGCCGAGTCGGTCGGTGCCGAGATACGGCACCAGAGCATCCGGCACCAGGATAGTGCCGTCGGGCTGCTGATAGTTTTCCAGAATCCCGATGATGGTTCGCGGGAACGCGACGCCGGACGAATTCAGCGTGTGCACGAACTCCGGCTTGGCGCCGGCGGTCGGCCGATGCCGGATGTTGGCGCGTCGGGCCTGGAAGTCGGTGAACGTGCTCGAACTCGACACCTCGAGCCAGGCGCCGACGCCTGGAGCCCAGACCTCGAGATCGAAAGTCCGCGCCGACGCAAAGCCGGTATCACCGGCGGCCAGTTCGAGAACCCGATACGGCAGTCCCAGTCGCTGGAGGATCGCCTCGGCGTGGCCGGTCATCATGACATGCTCGGCATCGCTGGTTCCCGGCGCCACCAGACGGACCAGTTCGACCTTGTCGAACTGGTGGACCCGAATCAGGCCGCGAGTGTCCTTGCCGTGCGAAAACGCCTCACGGCGGAAGCACGGCGTGTAGGCCACGAATCCGATCGGCAATTGGGCGGCGTCCAGGATCTCGTCGCGGTAGATGTTGGTAACCGGGACTTCCGCCGTGGGAATCAGGAAGAGGTCGTCTTCGGTCCGGTACATGTCATCTTCGAACTTCGGCAGCTGCCCCGTGCCCGTCAGCGTCGCCCGGTTGACGATATACGGAGGCAGGACCTCGCGATACCCGTGATCACGGGTATGAACATCGAGCATGAAGCCCGCGAGCGACCGAACCAGGCGGGCGCCCATGCCGGTAAAAAGCGGGAACCCCGAGCCGGAGATCTTGGCGCCGCGGGGGAGGTCGAACAGGCCCAGGGTTTCGCCAAGCTCCCAATGGGGCTTCGGCGTGAAATCGAACTGGCGGGGTTCGCCCCAGGTCCGGACGACGCGGTTCGCGGTCTCGTCGCCGTCCGGCGCGGCCGGATGGGGCAGATTGGGGATCCGCATGGCCGCGTCATGGAGGGCCTCCTCCACGACGCGGACTTCGGCATCGAGAGCCTTGACCCGTTCTCCAGACGCTTTGAGCTCGCCCATCAGATCGTCGGCCGACTCCTTGGCCCGTTTCCGTCGAGCGACTTCGTCGCTCGCGGCGTTCCGCTGGGCCTTGAGAGCCTCGACCTGACCGAGCATCGCCCGCCAGCGGCCGTCGAGTTCGCCGATGGCAACCATGGCTTGGGCAACGGTAGGGTCCCGGCGCCGGAGGATCGACCGGCGAAAGGCCTCGGGATTCTGGCGAAAGAGTTTGAGGTCGATCACTTCGTGGGAATGCCGGGCGCGAGTCCGCGGTACCCGCAGTTGATATCGACGAGGATCCGGAACTTGACCGACTTCGCCGCCGAGTCGAACGAGAGGACCTCGAGCTTGGCGTAGTACGGGATGCTGAGGTAACAACCATTGGGGATCGCCGAACGCACGTACATCACCTGGCCAACGGCGAGCTTCAGCGCCTTGTTCGGCTCGTACCCGGTCTGCTCGGCGATCGTGATCGCATCGAAGGCAGTCGTCGTCACCTGAAATGCCGGCTTGCCCGACGTGACCGTGGTATCGTTGTTGGCCGCCACCACCGCGTACGGAGCAAATTCCGACCCCGAAGGGGTCAGTCGATAAACGAAGTCGAAGTTGTAGCGGGTCGCGTCGACTCCCAGCTTGACGGGCCGCCGTTCGGCCACAACGTAGGCGCTTGGCCGGTCCAGGGCGGTGCCGTTGACCGAATACATCTCGACCGTGTCGACCGAGTTATTGATGGAAGCGGGCAGCAGGGCCAGGGGGTTCCCGCAGGCGGCCAGGACCGCCGCGACGACCACCACCGCGAGGCAGGTCAGAACGCGCATAGGCGCTAAGATTAAGGACCGGCGGAAACAGGGTCAACCCGCGATCTTTCCTTGACTTCGCTCGTCCCACTCCGCTAGTCTGTCCCACGATCCCAGGGGGTAGCCTTGCCGTTCCGCCAGACACTCGACCAATGGCCCTCCCGCGCCGTCATCCAGGGGGCCGCCATCATCAGCGAAGATGGACTCCTGGTCCACGACGACCTCGGGCGCCACGTGGATGGCGAAGCCGTCGCCGCCCTCGCCGTCGCCGTCCGGCGTCATGCGGAACAGCTCGGGACGGCCGTCGGCGGCACCCTGGGCTCCACGATCATGGAACTCACGGGCGGCCCCGCGGTCATCACGCCTCTCGACACCCGCCACACCCTGATCGTCCTCGCCAGGCCGGGCCTGGATATCGGTCCCCTGTTGTTCGACATCCGCCAGGGCCGGTCCACCCTCGCGGAGGCGCTCTAGCCGATGCGTTGGGCCGTGATCATCGCGGGCGGCTCGGGCAGCCGATTCTGGCCGCTCTCCACGCCTCGGGTTCCGAAACAGGTGCTCCCCCTGACCGGCCCGAAGAGCACGGCCGAAACCTCCTTCGAGCGCCTCCTCCGCGTCGTGGATCGAACCCGGATTCTCCTGGTCGCCGGTCCGGGACTCGCGGGGCCAATCGCCGATCGCCTGGGCATTGCGCCGGACAACGTGCTGGTTGAACCCACCCAGAAGTCCACCGGCCCCGCGCTTGCCTGGGCCAGCCACGAAGCCCACCGCCGGGATCCGGATGCGGTCGTGCTCTCCTCCCACGCCGACTGGGAGGTCCCCGATGCCGACGGGTTTGTCCGGGTGGCCGAACAGGCCCTCGCCCTGGCGGAACGGACCAACATCCTGGTCACGGTCGGGATCGTGCCGACCCGCCCCGAGACCGGTTACGGGTACATCGTGCCTGGCGCCCCGCTCGACGGCGCCCACCGGGTAGTCCGGTTTCGAGAGAAGCCAACCACCGCCGGCGCCACCGAACTGATCGCCGCCGGTGCCCTCTGGAACTCGGGCCTCTTTGCGTGGCGGGCGTCGCTCCTCCTGGACCAGCTGACCCGGCTCTCCCCCGAGATCGCCCCGGCCCTCGATCGGCTCGAACAGAACGATCCCGCGGGATTCTTCGAGGGGTGCCGGGCCGTCTCGATCGATGTCGGCCTCCTCGAACGGAGCCCCGACATCGCGGTGCTCCGGGGCGAGTTTGCCTGGGATGACGTCGGGACTTGGGAGGCACTCGGGCGGCTTCGGCCGGTCGATCCGGCCGGCAACGTGGTGGTCGGTCCGGTCGTGGCCATCGACAGCCACGACATCATTGCGTGGAGCGAGCACACGCCGGTGGTCGTGGCGGGGCTCTCCAACATCGTGGTGGTCGAAGCGAACGGCCGGATCCTGATCATGGACCGGTCTCGGGCGCCCGACCTCAAGTCGATTCTCGACCAGCTCCCCCCGCAGATCCGGGAGGTGTGAGATGCGCCGCCTGTTCATGCTCGAACCCGCCCGGCTCGGCGATGACTGGGCTCCGTTCGCCGGTGTCCGGCCGATCGCCGAACTGCGGGCCGGCGTCTTCCGGATCTGGGAGCGGTGGCACCGATTGCTGGCGACCGGCGAAGTCGCGATCGTTTCGCCGTCGACCCCCGGCTTCGCCGACGTGGACTCGCGGCCCATCGTCGACGCCGGCGCCATCGTCGGACCGGCGATCGTCGCTCGATCCACTGTGGTCCCGATCGGGACCGACCTCGCCCTCCCGGCCGCCGTTCGCGGACTGGCCATCGACGGCCTGACCGTGGCCTGGATCCTCGCCCCCGGCGAGGTCTGGACCGGCCCAACCGAGATCGTCGATCCCTTCGACATCAAGGGGCTCCGACTCGACGGCGCGGCGGATCTCATCACCGCCTGCGAGCGCCTCCTCCAGGACGACTGCCTGTCGTACGCCGAGACCGGAACGAGCGGAGTCCCGGACGGCTGTGTCGTCATCGGCGATCCGAGCCTGGTGATCGTCCGAACGGCCTTGGTCGAGCCCCACGTCGTGTTCGACGTCCGCAAGGGACCGATCGTCCTCGACGCAGACTCGCTGGTACGGGCGGGCGCCCGACTGGAAGGCCCGTTGTACGTCGGTCCGCACAGCTGGGTCCTGGGCGGGGCCGTGCGCCAATCGGTCATCGGACCTCATTGCCGGGTTCACGGCGAAATCTCCGCCTCGGTCTTCCTGGGGTATGCCAACAAGAGCCACGACGGTTTCCTGGGCCATTCGGTCCTTGGCCAATGGGTCAACCTCGGCGCGGGTACCATCACGTCCAACCTGAAAAACACCTACGGCCCGATTCGACTCGACCTGCCTAACGGACGACTCGAGACCGGCCGCACCAACCTCGGCAGCCTGATCGGCGACCACGCCAAGACCGCAATCGGCACCCTGCTGTCCACCGGGACGGTGATCGGGGCCGGCGCCAACGTCGTGTCGGCCCCGGGCCCTCGCTACGTCCGCCCGTTTCTCTGGGAGCCCGGGACCCTCGCCACGCTCGAAGGGTTCCTGACCATCGCCCGCCGGGTGATGCCTCGCCGGGGCGTGGATGTCACCGCGCAGATTGAGGCCTCGCTGGTCGCGCTCCACGGGCGCCTCGCTCGATGATCCAGTTGTATGCCCTCGGCTCGGGATCCGGCGGCAACGCCTTCCTGATCGACGCCCCCGAGGGGATGCTGCTGCTCGACGCTGGCTTCAGTACCCGCGAGCTGACCCGCCGTGCCGGCCTGTTGAGGCTGGACCTCGATCGCCTCATTGGCATTGCCCTCACTCACGAGCACGGCGACCATGCCAGCGGCGCCCGGCGCCTGGCCCGGCGCCACGGAGTTCCGATCGTCGCCACCGATGGTACCCTCCGCGCCCTCGACCTCGCAGACGACGAACCGAGGGCCACGCTGCGATCGGCGTCCATCGTCGAGGTCGGCCCCTTTCAGCTCGAGAGTTGCCGTACCCTGCACGATGCCGCCGAGCCGACCGCGGTCGTCATCGAAACCTCCGGCGCCCGGATCGGACTCGCCTACGATTTCGGCCGCCCGACCATGGGACTGCGTCACCTCCTCCGGCACTGTGACGCCCTCGTCATCGAGGCCAACTACGACGACGTCATGCTGCGGACCAGCAACTACCCGGCCTCCGTTCAGCATCGCATCGCCGGGTCCGGTGGCCACCTCTCCAATCGAGCGGCGGCCGAGCTGCTGACCGACCTCTGGCACGACGGACTCTCCGTGGTGATGCTGGCCCACCTGAGTCGGCGGTGCAATGCCCCGGAGGTCGCCGAACGAACAGTCCTCGACCTCCTGGCGCCGCTCGGATTTCGGGGCACCCTCGCGGTGGCCGCGCAGGATGTGCCGGTCGGTCCAATCCCCGTCGCGCCGAGCTATGCCCGCGTCCGCACCGCACCCCAAGTCGAACTGGAACTCACCTGAACTGGAGTCGTCCATGAGCATCGCTGAAACCGTCCTCCCCGAATTCGACCACGAAATGGCCGCCACGCGGGCGATGCTCGCGCGGGTCCCCGAAGCCGCAGCCGACTGGAAGCCGCACGCCAAGTCCATGACGCTCGGCGCCCTCGCTTCCCACCTGGCCCATCTGCCGACGTGGGGCGTTTTCACGATGGACCAGACCGAACTGGACCTCAATCCGCCGGGCGGCGAGCCGATGAAGATGCCCGGCTATACGGACCAGGCGAGCAACCTGGCCGCCTTCGACGCCAGCGTCGCCGCCTGTCGGGCTTCCCTCGCCAAAGCCAGCGACGCCGACTACCTGGTTAACTGGACCCTGAAGAGCGGCGGCCAGGTCGCCATGGCCATGCCCCGCGTCGTCGTCATCCGGTCCTTCGTGCTGAACCACACCATCCACCACCGCGGCCAGCTCAGTGTGTACCTACGGCTCAAGGACGTGCCGCTGCCGTCCACCTACGGGCCCAGCGCCGATGAAGGCCAGATGTGAATCTCGCCCGCTGGCGCGCCGACACGCCCGGGGCCGCTGGCAGGGTCCATCTGAATAATGCCGGCGCCGGCCTCATGCCCGCGCCGGTGCTTTCGGCCATCAAGGACCACCTGGACCTCGAGGCGTCGATCGGCGCCTACGAGGCCGCCGATCTCGCTTCCGAAGCAATCACCGCTGCCTACCATGCCACTGGCCAGCTGATCCGCGCCCCCGCGGCCAACATCGCCATTGTCGAGAACGCCACCGTCGCCGTGGCGCAGGCCCTCAGTGCGTTCGATTGGGAGTCCGGCGATGTCGTGATCACCAGCGAGGCTGACTACGTCTCGAACCAGCTCATGCTGCTGTCACTCGCCACGCGGCGCGGTATCGAGATCGTCAGGGCGCCTGACCTTCCCGAGGGCGGGATCGATCCCGCCGCGGTCGAGGCGCTCGTCCGCCGACGGCGACCCGCGTTGCTCTTGTTGTCGTGGATTCCGACCAACTCCGGCCTGGTGCAGGATGCGGCCGCGATCGGGACGATTGCCCGACGGCACGGGGTGCCCTATCTCCTCGACGCCTGTCAGGCGGTCGGGCACCTCCCCGTCGACGTCGAAACCCTCGGCTGCGACTTCCTCGCCGCGACCGGACGCAAGTTCCTCCGCGGGCCCCGGGGGGTTGGCTTTCTCTACGTCTCCGATCGCATCCTCTCGGCGGGTCGCCATCCCCTGTTCATCGACCTCCGCGGCGGTACCTGGACCGCCCCCGACCGATTCGAACCGGCCGCCGGGGCTCGTCGGTTCGAGAACTGGGAATTTGCCTACGCCCTCGTGCTCGGTCTGGGCGCGGCCGCCCGTTATGCGATCGATGCGGAAGCGGCGGGCGCCCTCGACCTGACCGCGGCGCTGGCGGTCCAGACGAGGCGGCGACTGACCGAGGTCGAGGGGGTGACCCTGCTCGACCGGGGCGGCATCAAGGGCGCCATTGTGACCGCGGGCGTCCAGGGCATTGCCCCGGCCGACCTGGTGGCCGCCCTGCGGCAATCCGGCGTCAACACCAGTTGGTTCCCCCGCTCGGCCGCGGTGATCGACATGGACCGGAAGGGCATCGCCGCAGGGTGGCGGGTGTCCCCGCACTACTACAACACCGAGGCGGAGATCGACCGGCTAATCGACGCCGCCAGAACCGCGCTGGCGGTCCGATGAACCCGCAAGGTATTATTTCCAGACTATGATGCGTCGCCTCCTGACGTTGGCGGCCGGACTGGCGTTCGGCGTTTCCCCGCTCCTCCGCGGGCAGCCTCAGCCCCAGATCCCCGCCCCCGTCACCAGAGTGCTCAAGGGCCGTGTCCTCTCGGAGGCCAACCGCGCCCCTCTGGTCGGCGCCGAGATTGTTCTGATGGATTTCGCCCGGCTGACCCGGACTGGCCTGAGCGGAACCTTCATCCTCGACGTCCCCGAGGGCCCGTTCCGGCTCCAGATTCGCCGGATCGGCTATCTCTCCCGGGCATTCCGGTTCCGGACCCGATCGGACACGATGGAGGTCGAATTCACCCTCACGCCGTCTGCGGTTGTCCTTGACTCCATCACGGTCGCTGGCAAGGCCAACACCATGTCGCCCCGCCTGGCCGAGTTCGATCGCCGCCGGCGGATCTCCGCTACCGGCCAGTTCCTCGGGCCCGATGACCTCGCGAAACACCAGGACGAACGGCTCGCGGACATGCTCCGAACGCTCCGTGGCCTGCGGGTCGTGCCAGTCGGAAACACCCTGGCGGCCGTATCGATGCGGGGGAACTCGGGCATGAACTCCAGCAACCTGAACTGCTATCTGGCGGTGTGGGTTGACGGGATCCTGGTGAGTTCGCCCGGCCGGCCCTATGACCTCGAGCTCCATCGAATCGACCGCACGGCGGCGATCGAGGTCTACACCGGCCCGTCGGAATTGCCGATCGAGTTCGAGGGACCGGGCAGCGGTGGATGCGGCGCCATCGTCATCTGGACCCGGGATCGTTAGAGAACGGCCGGAAGGCGACCCCGCAGCCAGATCCAGCTCACCACCGCCGCGCCGGCCATGAGCAGCAATGCCGGGACCACCTTCCGTCGGTAGCTCGATTCACCAAGGACGATGGCAAGAGTCGTTTTGAGGAACGTGTTCGCCACCACACCCACGACCAGCGCCGCGGCCGCCGTCTCCATCATCGCCGTCTGACGGGCCAGCCGGGCCATGCTGAGAGTCAAGGCATCCATGTCGGTAAGACCGGCGAGCCCGGCGCCGACCAGCACGCCTGGCTCGCCAAACCAGGCCCGAGCATAGTCGATCAAGAGCAACACCGCCTGGAAAGCGAGCGCCATCTGGATCGCCACGCCAAGCTGAAGCGGGTTCCCACTTTCGGCCGGCTGGTCGCGCCCCGACTCCTGTCGACGGGTCGCGGCGAACAGCGTAAGCACCGTTGCTGTCACGAGCATCGCGCCAAGCCAAAGGCCGGCGCGTGGCGCGAAGGCCGGAGTGAGGGCGACCG